>NZ_JBIXJQ010000041.1:0-646 GCF_052871255.1 Streptomyces sp. LARHCF249 | reverse complement strand
CGGCGTGCTGGAAGAGCTGGTGATCGAGTCGCCGCTGGTGGTGCCCGAGCAGGGCGGGGTGCGTGTCCAGGTCGCGGTGGGTGGTCCGGGTGAGTCCGGCTCGCGGACGGTGGAGGTGTACTCGCTGCGGGAGGACGCTGCGGGCGGGGACGTGTGGACGCGGCATGCGACCGGTGTGCTGTCGGGGTCGGACCACGCGGGTGGTGCGGGCTTTGACTTCGCTGCCTGGCCGCCGGCCGGTGCGCAGCCGGTCGAGGTCGGGGAGTTCTATGCCGGTCTGGCCGAGAGCGGGTTCGGCTACGGTCCGGCGTTCCAGGGCGTGCAGGCGGTGTGGCGTCGCGGCGAGGAGGTGTTCGCCGAGGTCGCCCTGTCCGAGGAGCAGCGCAAGGAGGCCGAGAAGTTCGGTGTCCATCCGGCGTTGTTGGATGCGGCTTTGCACGCCGGGTTGGTCGACTCCGCGGGTGTTGAGGAGTCTGTGCGGCAGCCGTTGGACTGGAACGGGCTGGTGCTGCATGCGGTGGGTGCTTCGGCCCTGCGGGTGCGGCTGGTACCGGCCGGTCCGGATGCGCTGTCGGTGGAGGCTGCCGACGCGACCGGTGGCCCGGTCCTGACGGTGGACTCGGTGGTGTCCCGTCCGGTGTCCGTC
>NZ_JBIXJQ010000040.1:0-795 GCF_052871255.1 Streptomyces sp. LARHCF249 | reverse complement strand
CTCTTCCCGGCGATCAACGTGAACGATGCCGTGACGAAGTCGAAGTTCGACAACAAGTACGGCTGCCGCCACTCCCTGATCGACGGCATCAACCGGGCGACGGACGTCCTGATCGGCGGCAAGGTCGCAGTCGTGTGCGGGTACGGCGATGTCGGCAAGGGGTGTGCGGAGTCGCTGCGCGGCCAGGGCGCGCGGGTGATCGTCACGGAGATCGACCCGATCTGCGCGCTGCAGGCGGCGATGGACGGCTACCAGGTCGCCACGCTGGACGATGTGGTGGAGACGGCGGACATCTTCATCACCACGACCGGCAACAAGGACATCATCATGGCCGCGGACATGGCCAAGATGAAGCACCAGGCGATCGTGGGCAACATCGGCCACTTCGACAACGAGATCGACATGGCGGGTCTGGCGAAGATCGAGGGCATCGTCAAGGACGAGGTCAAGCCGCAGGTCCACACGTGGAAGTTCCCCGACGGCAAGGTCCTGATCGTGCTGTCCGAGGGGCGTCTGCTGAACCTGGGCAACGCGACCGGCCACCCCTCGTTCGTGATGTCGAACTCCTTCGCGGACCAGACCCTGGCCCAGATCGAGCTGTTCACCAAGCCGTCCGAGTACCCGACCGACGTGTACGTGCTTCCCAAGCACCTCGACGAGAAGGTCGCCCGCCTGCACCTGGACGCGCTGGGCGTCAGGCTCACCACCCTGCGTCCCGAGCAGGCCGACTACATCGGCGTCAAGGTCGAGGGCCCGTACAAGCCCGACCACTACCGCTACTGATCCCCGCACGGC
>NZ_JBIXJQ010000039.1:0-844 GCF_052871255.1 Streptomyces sp. LARHCF249 | reverse complement strand
CGGGTGTTGGCGGCGGTGCAGGACTGGTTGGCGGACGAGCGTGAGGGCTCGGTGTTGGCGGTGGTGACGCGGGGTGCGGTGGCTGTCGGGGACGGCGATCGGGTTGATGTGCGGCAGGCGCCGGTGTGGGGTGTGGTGCGTGCGGCGCAGGCGGAGAATCCGGGCCGGTTCGTGTTGATCGACTCGGATGGGTCGGTGGAGGAGCTGGGGCTGCTTTTGGCTTTGGGTGAGCCGGAGTTGGCGGTTCGTGGTGGTGGGGTGTTGGTGCCGCGGCTGGCTCGGCTGGCCGTCGGTGCGGATGCCGGTGGCCCGGTGTGGGATGGCTCGGGGTCGGTGCTGATCACGGGTGGTACGGGTGGTCTGGGTGCGTTGGTGGCCCGTCATCTGGTGGTCGAGCACGGTGTGCGTCATCTGGTGTTGGCGGGCCGGCGGGGTGCGGATGCGCCGGGTGTCGGCGAGCTCGTCGATGACCTGGTGGGTTTGGGTGCGCGGGTTGTGGTCGTGGCGTGTGATGTGGCCGATCGGGAGGCGCTGGCGGCCGTGTTGGACGGTCTGGAGCGCCCGTTGTCGGGTGTGGTGCATGTGGCGGGTGTGGCGGACAACGGTGTGGTGGGTTCGTTGACGCCGGAGCGGATGGATGCGGTGTTGCGGCCGAAGGCGGATGCGGCGTGGCATCTGCACGAGCTGACGGCGCACATGGATCTGTCGGCGTTCGTGATGTTCTCGTCTGCCGGTGGGCTGGTTCTGGCGGCTGGGCAGGGCAATTACGCGGCGGCGAACGTCTTCCTCGATGCCCTCGCCGCGCACCGCCACGCCGAGGGGCTGCCCGCGACCGCGATGGCCT
>NZ_JBIXJQ010000038.1:0-893 GCF_052871255.1 Streptomyces sp. LARHCF249 | reverse complement strand
TTAGAGGTCCCTAACAAAGGTGTTGGACGTGTCGGTGGGTGATGAGGCAGGTGGCGAGTCCGAGGAAGGCTTCGTGGGTGTCGTCGCGTCGTTCCCATCGGATCCGTAGCCTGCGGAAGCCGTGGAGCCAGGCGATGGTCCGCTCCACGACCCACCGGTAGACGCCGAGGCCGGAGCCGTGCGGGACACCTCGGCGGGCGATCACCGGTTTGATGCCCAGCGCCCAGACGAGACGGCGGTATTTGTCGTGGTCGTAGCCGCGGTCGCCGAGCAGGGTGTCGGGTCGGTTGCGTGGCCGTCCGACCAGGCCGGCGACCGACGGGATCTTCTTCAGCAGGGGTATCAGCTGGGTGACGTCGTTGCGGTTGCCGCCGGTCAGCGAGACGCCGAGCGGGATGCCCTGGCCGTCGACGATGAGGTGGTGCTTGCTGCCCGGACGTGCACGGTCGAGCGGGCTGGGGCCGCTTTTGGGCCCCGTCGAGCGGCCCTGACGTGGGAGGAGTCGATCACCGCCCGTGACCAGTCCAGCTTCTTCGCGACCCGCAGCTGCTTCAGCAGCACCAGATGTAGTTGGTCCCACACGCCGGCATCGTTCCACGCGGCCAGACGCCGCCAGCAGGTCATGTCTGATCCGAAGCCCAGCTCCTGCGGCAGGTACTCCCACTGGATCCCGGTATGCAGCACGAACAGGATCCCGCAGAGTGCCTGCCGGTCCGGTACCCGAGGGCGCCCCTCCACCTGCTTCGCCGCCGGCTCAGGCAACAACGGCTCGATGAGCGACCACAGTTCATCCGACACGATCCACGGCCGCGACTGACGTTTCCCCACGGCCAGACCAACGACCATCCGGACTGAAGGCCACATGATCAACAGCTTCTGTTAGGACCTCTAAG
>NZ_JBIXJQ010000037.1:0-1403 GCF_052871255.1 Streptomyces sp. LARHCF249 | reverse complement strand
TCGTTCTGATGTGCGGGGGAGTGGGATGAAGTTCGACATGGGGACGCAGGTTCTGTCGAACCTGATGTCGGGGTCGCGGACCTCGAATACGGATCTGGGTTCGCTGATCAAGCAGCTGGTGGCTGCGGCGCAGCCGTTGGAGGGCAAGTTCCAGGGGCAGGGCAAGGTCGCGTTCGACTCGTTCAAGCTGCGTGCGGACGGGATCGCGAAGGAGCTGAACGCTTCGCTGGCGGCCATTTTGGGTGGTCAGTCGGGGATGGAGCAGGCGTTCGGGTCGGGTGACCAGGAGCAGGGCGAGAACGCGCGGCAGACGCAGGGTTCGGCGAACTTCGACGCGGCCCGCTTCCGCGGCCGCTAGGCCTCCTTCTTCTTCTTTCTTTACGTTCACGGGGAGTGTGGTTGTGATGGCAGGTGGGACGGACCGTCGTGCGTACGACGTGGGTGCCTCGACTGAGGTGCAGGGCGGTATCAAGGCGGTGATCGGCCAGCTGGAGCAGGTGATCGCTGCGCGTGAGGCGCAGGTGGCTGCGGCGATGACGGACTTCGCGGCGGATGGTGTGGCGGATGACTACCACGCCAAGGAGCTGCGGTGGAAGAACGCGTCGCAGGAGGTCAAGAACATCATCCAGCTGTTGAACACGACGCTGGAGAAGAACGACGCGACGGCGCGGCAGACGCTGCAGCGGGCGAAGGCGGCGGTCGACAACATCGGCTGAGAAGGCCGGTGTGAGGTAGGACAGTTGGTGGGTTGTACGGGGGGTCGTCGATGACGTCGTGGGACATCAAGCCGCAGGGTGTGCAGGGCCAGTTGAAGACGGTCGGCACGAATGCGGGTGAGCTGGAGAAGGCGTTGAACGCGCTGCTGACGGCCATGTCGGAGGCGGCGCAGGCCGCGGGTACGGCCGTTCCGGGCTCGCAGTCGGGGATGACCCCGCAGGGTCCGCTGGCCCCGGGTGCGGCCCCGGCTCCCGGTCAGGCCTACCTGGCGCCGCAGAAGGCGCTGGGCCCGGTCGCGGCGGCACTGGGCGAGTACCTGACGGTGCGCAAGCCGGAGTTCAAGTCGATGGCGGAGCGGATCGAGGCGTGCATCCTCGGCGCGGTGAAGGCGACGAACGAGTACCTGGAAGGCGACCTGGACCAGGCCAAGGCCGCCCAGGACGCCGCCCGCGCCGTGAACCTTGAAGTGCTGCGTGAGAAGCCGGGGGGCAAGAAGTGAGCGGGGACGCGCCGGTCGATCCGGCTGAGATACCGGTCTTCACCGGGGATCTGGCCGTGCTGGACGAGAAGGTCAAGGCGATCTCGTCGGGCGGGGCGGCGGTCGCGACGAAGACGTCGGACGTCCACACCAGCTTCGGCGGTATCCAGGCCTTCTACCAGGCTCCGGAAGCGGACCAGCTGTTCGC
>NZ_JBIXJQ010000036.1:0-2740 GCF_052871255.1 Streptomyces sp. LARHCF249 | reverse complement strand
CTAAGCCTTTCAGCGCCGATGGTACTGCAGGGGGGACCCTGTGGGAGAGTAGGACGCCGCCGAACAATCATTGCGGAAGCCCCGCACCAAACCCTTCGGGGTTCGGTGCGGGGCTTTTCTGCGTTCACCACCGGATCGGCGTGGCCGGCTGGGTATCCTGGCCGCGTTCCCCTGGAGGACGTGATGACAGCACAGCAGCTGGAAGACGGCGGGCCGCTCATTCCCCAGCCGGCCATGACGCGGGAAGCCCTGCGGGACGCCGTGCGCCGGATCGACATGGCCAACCTGGCCGTCCTCGACAAGGAATGCAACGAGGCGTTCGACCGGGCCGCGGAGACCGGTGCCATCAACCCGCTGCGGTTCTTCCTGATCAAGTGGGCCACGCACGTGGCGATTCACCGCTGGCCGGCCAGAGCGGCCGCGCTGCACGAAGCGGAACGTGTCGCGGGAGACCCGGCGGCCACGGAAGAGGAGTTCCGGGCCGCGATGGAAACGAGCAGCCGCATCCTGGCCGAGGCGCAGCGCGAGATCGGGCAGTGACTCCGCGCGGCGAAGGCGTGGAGAGCGACACCGGCTGGGCGTGGGAGTGCGACCCGAGTCGGCTGTGGGTGCTCGGCGACATGCCGGCGGAGCAACAGAGCCTCGTCGGTGCCGTCATGGACGGCCTGGTCGACCTGGCTGCGATGGCCATCGACCCCAAGGACGGCAGCCTCTACGAAGACCCCAACCCCATGCGGCTGCGTACGTACGAGGACGAGCACCTGATGGTCTGGTACCAGACGATCCCGCACCGCCGCCGCGTCTACCTGAAGCGGGTCAACCTCTGAGCCCGCCGCTCAACCTCAACTGCCCTGGGCCGATGCCGTCTCCGGCGGACTGACCACGAAGATCCACCTCCCCGCCGACCGCCGCTGCCGCCCGCTCGCGGAGTTCGGACACGGTCACTGGCAGGCTCGATGGCGTCGCGGGAACGTCCTCGGTGAGCACGGCACGGCTGACCGCCTGCCTGCCCTCCATCCGGACCAGCTCGATGGAGACGGCCTTCTTGCCACCGGCGGTGAGAACCAGGCCACGGCTGGCGGCTGCCGCATGCGCAGATCGCTCTACGGCCTTTCCCCGTTCCTGCCGCGATGTCCCGACCAGCGCCAGGCGCGGGCGGTCTCAAACAACTCGTCTTCATCTAGGGGCCCGGCCGCGTGCTGGTGAGCGCGGACGACGCTGGAGTCCACCGCCACCGGCCAGTCGATTTTGCCTGCCGCATGCGCTCGCGCCTGTGCGGCCTGGCGCATCCGCTCGAAGGTTCCGTCCGCCGGTTGAGGACCGTCCGGTCGTCCAGCCGCGGCCGGGCAACAACGGGTGCACGGGTTCCCACTCGGCATCGGACAGTTCATGGCGGCCTACCACGACACCGTGATCCACAACCCGAGATCCCTCCGGCGGCAGGTCCGGGACGCCGACGCCGGCGGCATGGGCGGCGGCGCCACCGTTGAAGCGAGCACCACCGCCCGCCAGGCCAATAGCCCCTCCACTGAGATCAATGACAGTCGGCGGCCCGGTGCTCGGGGTCTGGGGGCAGACTTGGTGGTCTGGGCCGTGGGAGCGAACCGCGGTGCTGAGCCGAGTGGTGTGGGGGAGTGCGTCGGTGGATCTCAGTGCAGTGATCATCGCGGTGGCGGGTGTCGCCGGCACGCTGGGCGGGTCGCTCCTCACCCAACGCGGTTCCGAACGTACGAAGCTCCGGGAGATAGAGCTCGTCCGCGGCCAGGAAGACATCCACGAGAACCGCGTACTCCGACGAACCTGCTACGTGGAGCTCAACCGGGATGCCCGCCAGTTCACCACGGCGCTCAACCGGCACCTCCACGTCCTGAGGGAACGGGGCGTGGAGGAGGCCGACCGAGCCGCGCTCGAAGAAGCGAAGGCCGCTCACCGCGATCGGTACTCCGAAGCGCAGATGATCGCCCCGGACGAGGTGCTCGTGCGAGCGAGTGCCGTCAACCAGGCCCTGAACAAGGTCTACGGCCAGGTCAAACGCCTCGAGCGAGGTGAGCCCGACGCGGGCGAGACGATGGAGACCGCGGAACGGAACGGGCAGGGGGTCTGGGACAAGCTCCGGGCCATGCGAGCCGCGATGCGTCACGACCTGGGGGTCTCGTCTGACGGATCCCTGGACCGGCCGGGGGCCGGCCAGCACCCGTTTTGACACTCCACTGGCACGGTTGTAGAGTTGAGCAGTTGCCTGGAGCTGAACCAGTTCGGCAGCGGCCCCCACGAGGAAGGTTTGCGCGTGGGGACACTCGACTCTTCATTCGGGAATCGAAGCCGGGGAAATCCGGTGGAAATCTTCTGATAGAGTCGGAACCGCCGGAAAGGGAAAGCGCGAAAGCGCAGAACCTGGAAAGCGCCGAGGAAATCGGGCCCGAAAGAGTCTGATAGAGTCGGAAACGCAAGAACACAGAACGAAAGCCCGGAGGAAAGCCCGCGAGGGTGAGTACAAAGGAAGCGTCCGTTCCTTGAGAACTCAACAGCGTGCCAAAAATCAACGCCAAAAGTTGATACCCCGTCCACTTCGGTGGATGAGGTTCCTTTGAAAAAGACCTGTGAGGCTTCCTTGTGGAGTGCTTGCAGGCAATTACACAGCGAGGACGCAGTGGACGGTCGGTCTTATTCCGACATGATCGTCCCGCTCTGCGTGTGTGTGCACCCGATTACGGGTAAACATTCATGGAGAGTTTGATCC
>NZ_JBIXJQ010000035.1:0-2961 GCF_052871255.1 Streptomyces sp. LARHCF249 | reverse complement strand
GGAACGACGCGACGACACCCACGAAGCCTTCCTCGGACTCGCCACCTGCCTCATCACCCACCGACACGTCCAACACCTTTGTTAGGGACCTCTAAGGCGCCGGGACTGAGCCTCTGCGCACCCGGCCGGACAAGGTGCGCTTGACGCGCTTGTCCAGGGAGAGCAGAAACGCCGTGGGAAGAAAGAGCGCGTCACAGACGATCATGGCTAGGGAGAGGAAGGGCAGGGCGAGCACCAGGGCGATCCCCGCATGCTCGGCCATCATCACGGCGAGTAGGACGTTCTTGACCCTCCGATTGCCCAGTGTGAAGGGGAAGGCCACCTGGATGATGACCGTGGCGTACGCCATTACGACGAGCGGGACCATTCCGGCGGCGAGCAGGTCAGACAGCCACGGCAACGGGCGGAAGTAGTCGAGGTGCATGGCGTAATGCAGAGCACTGCCCTCCTGCCAGCGCGAGCCCTGGATCTTGTACCAGCCGGCAGTGGCGTAGATGAAGCAGACCTGCAGGGCCACCACGGCCATCGCGCAGTTGTGCAGCATGGCGGTCAGGCGGTCCAGCACCGCGCGTGCCTCGTGGCGCGGGAACCACCGTTCGGCTGCGAAGTGTGCGCCGTGCGCCGCCCACAGCGACCACAGGACCATACTCCAGCCCCATTGGGGGAAGCCGAGCAGCACTCCGAGGAGTACGCCGGTTCCTTGCCACAGGAGCAGGCCGGACCGGTCTGCGCCGCCGGCCTGCTCCTGGCGACGGCGTCGGCGCGCGTCCAGCGACCAGACATCGCCGCAGCGTACGGCGACCAGGTAGATCGCCATGATCCGGAGGACGTTGTCACCGCCGTCGCCCAGGAACGGCGAGCGCAATTCCAGGGAGAGCACACCGACCATGAAGAACGCGGAGGTGGCGCGAGTGCGCCAGCCCGCCATCAGCAGGAGCGCGGCCGCCAGGGTGCCGTGATAGACGATCTCGAACCACAACCGGCCCGGCCACCAGGTCAGCACGGTGAAGGCGTGGTCCTCGCCGACCACACGGATGGCCATGTCCAGTGACCAGGGGTTGAGGTCGCCGAACAGCTGGCGACGGTGCGGCCATTCACGGACGAGGAAGAGAGCGAAGACGAGGGCGAAGCCGATCCGGATCGTCGCAGCCTGGTAGGGGAACCGGATCCGCCCTGCCGATTCGACCAAGTCGGCCGCGCGCTCGCGGATGGACCGCCGGGCTGTGGCGGCCGGCGCCGGGGAGAGGGCAGAGGGAAGGTCCCCGGGTCCGTGGGCATTCGGCCCTGCGGCATCGGGCGCAGGTGACGGTGCGGGGACGAGCAGGACCGTCCCGGCCTCCGTGCGGTTCGCGGTCACAGGGCCTGCACGTCCTTCGGGGCTACGGGCCACCACGGCAGGACGAGGTCGCCGGGAGGGGGGTCAACGGGATGCACGCGCCAGCTGGGCGGCTCCACGAGCGTCATCCGCCTTCTGAGTTGGATTCCGTCCGCCCGCCGGCCCCCCTCGTCCGGGCCGATGCGCTGTAGTACGACCCGCTGGAGGTACTGCTCGGACAGGTCCGCCCGTGGGTCGGTGGCGGTGCCGTTCTCGCCCCGGTGAGTGGCCGCGTAGAAGTCCCAGGCGCGCCGGAGCATGTTCTGGTGCGCGTGGCTGGGCCACGGATTGCCGCGGATGGCGTCGATGTCCTGGGCCGTGAGGTCGACCCACGGCCCGACCCGGCTGCTGCCGTCACCCGCATCCGTCCTCACGCGGGCGGAGATCGCCACATTCACCTGCATCGGGTTCGGCGCGAAGAGCTTCCAGTCCTGCCCGAACTCGGCACTGGTGTGGCCGATGATCTGTTCTTCGTACGCCCGGGAGATGCCGTTCGAGGGGGCGACGGCAAGAAACAGCATGGCGCCGTGCCAGAGGGCGGCACCGGACAGGAGCAAGGCCCCTGCCAGCAGAGCCGCGCGGGCAGGGGCGGACCAAGCCCGGGGAGCGTCTTCCTGAATGCTCGTCATCGCCTACGTCCTTGATTCGTCCTGGCCCTGACCGCGCGTCCGGTTCCGCTGTCAGAGGCCGAGGCCGCCGAGCAGCGTGCCTCCGCCGGGAAGGCTCAGCGTGTCGGCGCCGCCCGAGGTACCGGACGTGCCGCCCGAGGTGCTCCCGGACGTACCGGACGTACCGGACGAGCCGCCCGAGGTACCGGACGAGCCGCCCGACGTACCGGATGTACCGCCCGAGGTACCGGACGTGCCGCCGTCGTCGTCTCCGTTGCCGAGGAGCAACCTGCGGATGTTCAGTTCCACCTGCGGGCGGAAGACGTTCTCCTGGTTGCAGAAACCGTTCTTGAACGGGCCGCAGTTGTGGTGCGCGGTGTGGGTCTGGGAGTTGTTGATGAAGTCGCCGACGTGGATCGAATCGCGCTGGTCGGCCTGCGCGAGGTTGCCGAATGCAGCGGAGCCAACGATCGACACGACGACGAGCACGGATTGCAGAGCACGCTTCATCACGCCACCTTTCCTCGGGGCGCGGCACCGTACGGTTGCCGCAGCCGACCCAACGAAGAGATCCCGCCAGGGTCACGTCGGCATCTCCCGCGATAGGCCGGGCGGGTGGTGATTGCCGTCCCTCGCCCCCTGGCCTGCAAACGAGGTCCGTCGGCCCACGCCTGTGGCTTACGCCCGGAGCAGGCCGTTCTGCACCTGGCCAAGTCCTGGCGCCAGGCCCAGGCGCGAGCTACCCGGGCCGAACCCCGGCCACCGCTGAACCGGGCCCTCACCACGGCTCCCGGCATCGAACCCACCCGGTGCCGGCCGCTCCCGCCCATCCCGAGAGAACGAAGGACATGCCGATGACCCGCGAGCACCACCACCGCGACCTTTAGAGGTCCCTAACAAAGGTGTTGGACGTGTCGGTGGGTGATGAGGCAGGTGGCGAGTCCGAGGAAGGCTTCGTGGGTGTCGTCGCGTCGTTCC
>NZ_JBIXJQ010000034.1:0-3489 GCF_052871255.1 Streptomyces sp. LARHCF249 | reverse complement strand
CCGCCTGCACCTGGACGCGCTGGGCGTCAGGCTCACCACCCTGCGTCCCGAGCAGGCCGACTACATCGGCGTCAAGGTCGAGGGCCCGTACAAGCCCGACCACTACCGCTACTGATCCCCGCACGGCAGTAGCAGCAGCACGTCACGCAGGCCCCCGGCGAGATGCCGGGGGCCTGCCCCGTACCCATCCAAGGACCGACACGATGCCCCGCGGCCGCTACTCCCTGCACGACCCGCACGACCACACCCCCCTCGGCGAGGAGCACTTCCACTGCGCCCCCGGCCCCTCCGGCTGGCGCTACGTCTCCCAGCTGACCGCCCCGAACGGCGACCACCGCGGCTCCGTCGACCTGGCCATCGACGAACTGGGCCGCCCCATCCGCCTCGAGGTGAACGCGTCGAGCTGGCAGGTCCGCGGGGCCGCCATCGACGGCGTCACCTGGGTCCGCACCGACCCCACGGGCGCCGAGGCCACCGAGGGCAACGTCCACGCCCCCGGCTTCACCGGCACCTCACCGGCCTTCCTCGTCGCGACGGCCCGCCTGCTGCGCCTGACCCCCGGCGCCCCCGCCACGCGCGTCCGGCTCCTCGCCCTCACCGACCCGGTACTGGCCCCCCGTACGGTCGATCAGGCCTGGGCCCTGCTGCGCCGCGAGGAGCACCCCACCGACAGCGGCCCGCTCCTGGTGGACGAGTACCAGGTCAGCGCACTGGACACCGGCGAGGTCCACACGGTCCACATCGCGGGCGACGTGGTCCTGTCCGCCCCGGGCATCGAACTGGAACACCTGGAGACCCCGCCCTCGACCTTCGGGGAGTAACCCCTCAGGCGGGCGGCGCGAACCCACCGGCGCGCGGCGCGTCCACGGGCGCCGCCGGCGCGGGGGCGACGTGCGGGACGGGTACCGGTACGGGACCGGCCGCGGGCGCGTACCCGGCCCCGGGCACCGGGCCGAATCCGGCGGCGGGAGCCGCGGCGTACCCGGCGCCGGCCGGAGCCGAAGCCGCCGGGCGGAAGGCCCGGGCCGCATCCCGCGACTGCCGCTCGTGCACCACGGCCATCAGGAACGCGGCGGCCGGCACCCCTACCGGCGCGGGCGCCCCCGTCCGCGCGACCACATCGTCCGCGAGCCGCGCCGCCATCGCCGCGCCGACCCGGGGATCCAGCTGGTTCATCCGCGTCAGGTACTGCCGTATCGCCAGCCACAGCCCGTCCGGCACCGCCGACAGGTCCAGCCCGGCGAACCGCCCGGCCAGCCACGGCGGCGGCGCAGGCACCGGCATCACCCGCGCCCCCGGCACCCGCTCCCGGATGACCAGGGTCCCCGCGAACACGTCGCCGAGCCGCCGCCCGCGCGCCGACACCAGCGAGGCGATGCACGCCACGGCCCCGAAGGTCATCAGCAGCTCCACGACCCCCATGGCCCCGCGCACCAGCGCGTGCCGGAACCGGATCGGCCCGCCGTCGTCCCGCACCACCCGCAGTCCGCACGCCAGCTTGCCCAGCGACCGGCCGTGGCTGAGCGTCTCCACCGCGATCGGCACACCGACCAGCAGCAGGAGGAACGACGCCACCGTCACGGCCGCCTGCGCGGCTGCGTCGAGCGAGGCGATGGCGAAGGCCAGCCCGATCGACAGGATCACGTATCCGGCGACGTACACGACCAGGTCGAGGACGATCGCCAGCGCCCGGCTCGGCAGCCTCGCCGGCCTCAACCCCAGGACGACCGCGTCCCCCGTCACCAGATCGCTCACCACAGCACCTTTCACGTGACCTGCCCCGCCCCTGAGGCTTCCAGTCTGCCAAGCTGACCACACGAGGAATAGCCAGCAGCAGGGGCACTGGGGCAGGGGAGCGGCAACCGGATGGATCTCGACGTCTTCGTGACGGCACACCGCGCGGAATGGGACCGCCTGGAACAGCTCCTGGGCCGCGGCCGCAAACTGACCGGCGCCGAGGCCGACGAACTCGTCGCCCTCTACCAGCGCACCTCCACCCATCTCTCGCTCGTCCAGTCCAGCGCCCCCGACCCCATGCTCACGGGGCGCCTCACCCAGCTGGTCGCCCGCGCCCGCGCCACGGTCACGGGCACCCGCCGGGCCGGCTGGCGCGACGCGGTCCTGTTCTTCACGGTGGGCTTCCCCGCCGCGGTGTACCGCAGCCGGCGCTGGTGGATACCGACCGCGCTGCTCTCCACGGCGCTCGGGGTGCTCATCGGCTGGTGGATAGCCACGCACCCGGAGGTCCAGGGCGCCATCGCCGCCCCCGAGCACCTCAAGGAGCTCACGAAGCCGGGCGGCCAGTACGAGACGTACTACTCCAGCCATCCCGCGGGCTCCTTCGCCGCCCAGGTCTGGACGAACAACGCACAGGCGGCGGCGATCTGCCTCGTCCTCGGCGCCTTCCTCGGCCTCCCCGTGCTCTGGATCCTCTTCCTGAACATGGCCAACCTGGGCGTCGGCCTCGGGCTGATGGCCTCCGCCGGCCGCCTGGACGTGTTCCTCGGCCTGATCCTCCCGCACGGCCTGCTCGAACTGACGGCGGTCTTCGTCGCCGCGGGCACCGGCCTGCGCCTGGGCTGGACGGTCATCGACCCGGGCCCCCGCACCCGCCGCACCGCCCTCGCCGAACGGGGCCGCGCGGCCCTCGGCATGGCCATCGGCCTCGCGGTGGTCCTCTTCGTGTCGGGCCTGATCGAAGGTTTCGTGACCCCGTCCGGCCTGCCCACCTGGGCCCGCATCACCATCGGCGTCGTGGCCGAGGCGGCCTTCCTGCTCTACGTCTTCGTCCTCGGCGGCCGGGCCTCCCGCGCCGGCGAGGCGGGCGACGTGGAGGCCGCAGACCGCACGGCGACGCTTCCCACCGCGGCCTGATGTGCGTACAGGCCCGCTGAGCTGCTAGTCTCCTCGTCGGCCCGGAAGCCCTGTTGACACGGAGCGAACGGGGAGGTAGATTTTAACGGTTGCCACGGACTGGACAGTCCGGCAGTGACGGATTAGAATCTCTCTCGCCCCTGCAGGGAATGGAATTCCAGCGGGGCACGCATCGACTCCACATTCAGGAATCCGAAGCCGGTAAATCCGGTGGAAACCTTCTGATAGAGTCGGAATCGCCGAAAAGGGAAAGCGCGAAAGCGCGCAACCTCGAAAGCACCGAGGAAATCGGGCCCGAAAGAGTCTGATAGAGTCGGAAACGCAAGAACACAGAACGAAAGCCCGGAGGAAAGCCCGCGAGGGTGAGTACAAAGGAAGCGTCCGTTCCTTGAGAACTCAACAGCGTGCCAAAAATCAACGCCAAAAGTTGATACCCCGTCCACTTCGGTGGATGAGGTTCCTTTGAAAAAGACCTGTGAGGCTTCCTTGTGGAGTGCTTGCAGGCAATTACACAGCGAGGACGCAGTGGACGGTCGGTCTTATTCCGACATGATCGTCCCGCTCTGCGTGTGTGTGCACCCGATTACGGGTAAACATTCATGGAGAGTTTGATCC
>NZ_JBIXJQ010000033.1:0-4197 GCF_052871255.1 Streptomyces sp. LARHCF249 | reverse complement strand
CCCTCGATCTTCGCCAGACCCGCCATGTCGATCTCGTTGTCGAAGTGGCCGATGTTGCCCACGATCGCCTGGTGCTTCATCTTGGCCATGTCCGCGGCCATGATGATGTCCTTGTTGCCGGTCGTGGTGATGAAGATGTCCGCCGTCTCCACCACATCGTCCAGCGTGGCGACCTGGTAGCCGTCCATCGCCGCCTGCAGCGCGCAGATCGGGTCGATCTCCGTGACGATCACCCGCGCGCCCTGGCCGCGCAGCGACTCCGCACACCCCTTGCCGACATCGCCGTACCCGCACACGACTGCGACCTTGCCGCCGATCAGGACGTCCGTCGCCCGGTTGATGCCGTCGATCAGGGAGTGGCGGCAGCCGTACTTGTTGTCGAACTTCGACTTCGTCACGGCATCGTTCACGTTGATCGCCGGGAAGAGGAGCTCGCCCGCCTGGTGCATCTCGTACAGGCGGTGCACGCCCGTGGTGGTCTCCTCGGTGACACCGCGGATGCCGGCGGCGAGCTTGACCCAGTCGATCGTGCTGTCGGCCAGCAGGCGCAGGACGAGGGCCATTTCCTCGTTGTCGGCGGTGGCCGGGTCCGGGACGGCGCCGGCCTTCTGGTACTCGACGCCCTTGTGGACCAGGAGGGTGGCGTCACCGCCGTCGTCGAGGATCATGTTGGGGCCGTCGGCGCCGGGCCAGGTCAGCGCCTGCTCCGTGCACCACCAGTACTCCTCCAGCGTCTCGCCCTTCCAGGCGAAGACGGGGATGCCCGCGGCGGCGATCGCGGCGGCGGCGTGGTCCTGGGTGGAGTAGATGTTGCAGGAGACCCAGCGGACCTCCGCGCCGAGGGCGACCAGGGTCTCGATCAGGACGGCGGTCTGCACGGTCATGTGCAGGGAGCCGGTGATCCGCGCGCCGGCGAGCGGCTGCGCGGCCGCGTACTCGGCGCGGATCGACATCAGGCCGGGCATCTCGTGCTCGGCCAGCGTGATCTCCTTGCGGCCGAACTCCGCGAGGCTGAGGTCGGCGACCTTGTAGTCGGTGAAATCGGCAGGGGTCTGGCTGGTCATGGTGACTTACTCCGGTGGTGGATGACGGGGCTAGGCGGTGACGCCCAGGTTCTGGTGGATCTCGAGCGTCGCGGTGGAACGGTTGAGGGTGATGTAGTGGAGGCCCGGGGCGCCTTCGGCCAGCAGGCGCTGGGCCATCGCGGTCGCGTACTCCACGCCCACCTTGTGGCCGTCGGCCGGGTTGTCCTGCACGGCCTCCAGGCGGCGGGCCAGGGCGTCGGGGAAGCGGGCGTCGCTCAGTTCGGCGAAGCGGCGGATCTGGCGCGCGTCGGTGGCGGGCATGATCTCGGGGATCACCGGGGTCAGGCAGCCGACCGAGTCCAGCCGGTCGCGCAGCCGCAGGTAGTCCTCGACGTGGAAGAACATCTGCGTGATGGCGTAGTCGGCGCCCGCCCTGCACTTGGCGGCGAAGTGCCGGACGTCCTCGGTCCAGCCCGGGGAGCGCGGGTGCCGTTCGGGGAACGCGGCCACGCCCACGCTGAAGTCGCCCAGCTTGCGGATCATGCTGACCAGCTCGTGGGCGTGCGTGAAGCCCTGCGGATGCGGGGTCCACGTGCCCTTCGGGTCGCCCGGCGGGTCGCCGCGCAGGGCGAGCACGTCGCGGATGCCCGCGTCGGCGTACTGGCCGATGATGTGGCGCAGCTCGGCCCGGGAGTGGCCGACCGCCGTCAGGTGCGCGACCGGGCGCAGGGTGGTTTCGGCGGCGATCCGCTTGGTGACCTCGACGGTGCGGTCCCGGGAGGAGCCGCCCGCCCCGTAGGTGACGGAGACGAAGGAGGGGGCGAAGGCCTCGATGCGGCGGATCGCGTTCCACAGGGTGCGTTCGCCCGCCTCGGTCTTGGGCGGGAAGAACTCGAAGGAGTACGAGCGCCGGCCGCTGGCCAGGATCTCGCGCACCCCGGGCCGTGCGGCCGGGCGGAGCCGGACCAGGGTGGGGCGTTCTGCGATGACGGCTGCCAAGGGATCGTTCCTTCCGGTGTCAGCGTGCGTTGAAGTACGTGGCCGCGGGGTGGTGGATGACGATCGCGTCGGTGGACTGCTCGGGGTGGAGCTGGAACTCCTCGGACAGGTGGACGCCGATCCGCTCCGGCCGCAGGAGGTCGGCGATCTTCGCGCGGTCCTCCAGGTCGGGGCAGGCGGGGTAGCCGAGCGAGTAGCGGCAGCCCTGGTACTCGGTGCGGAACATGCCGTCCATGGAGGCGGGGTCCGTCCCGGCGATGCCCAGCTCGGCGCGGACGCGGGCGTGCCAGTACTCGGCGAGGGCCTCGGCCAGCTGGACGGAGAGCCCGTGCAGTTCCATGTACTCGCGGTAGGCGTCGGCGGCGAAGAGCCGGGCCGTCTCCTCCCCGATGCGGCTGCCGACGGTGACGACCTGGAGGCCGACGACGTCGGTCTCGCCGGACTCCTCGGGGCGGAAGAAGTCCGCGAGGCACAGGCGGCGGCCGCGGCGCTGGCGCGGGAAGGTGAAGCGGGTCCGCTCCGCGCCGAACTCGTCGAGGATGATCAAGTCGTCGCCCTTGGACACGCAGGGGAAGTAGCCGTGCACGACGGCCGCTTCGAGCAGTCCGTCGGTGTGCAGCCGGTCGAGCCAGCCGCGCAGCCGGGGCCGGCCGTCCGTTTCGATGGTGTCGGCATCCTTCAGGCCCCACTGGCCCTTGAACAGGGCGTTCTCGTCGAGCCAGGAGGCGTAGTCCTTGAGCGGGATGCCCTTGACCACGCGGGTGCCCCAGAACGGCGGGGCGGGCACCGGATTGTCGACGGCCACATCGGACCGGCCGCCCTCCTCGGCTTCCGCCGGCAGGAGGGGGGTGTCCCGCTTGGGGACGCGGCGCTGCTTCAGGGGCGGCAGCTCGACTCCGGGGACTCCGCGCTTGACGCCCATCAGGGCGTCCATCAGGCGCAGGCCTTCGAAGGCGTCGCGGGCGTAGCGGACTTCGCCTTCGTAGATCTCGTGGAGGTCCTGTTCGACGTAGGCGCGGGTGAGGGCGGCGCCGCCGAGGATGACCGGGTAGTCGGCGGCCAGCTTGCGCTGGTTGAGCTCCTCCAGGTTCTCCTTCATGATCACCGTCGACTTCACCAGCAGGCCGGACATGCCGATGACGTCGGCCTTGTGCTCCTGCGCGGCCTCCAGGATCGCGGAGACGGGCTGTTTGATGCCGATGTTGACGACGTTGTAGCCGTTGTTGGTCAGGATGATGTCGACGAGGTTCTTGCCGATGTCGTGGACGTCACCGCGGACGGTGGCCAGGACGATCGTGCCCTTGCCCTCGTCGTCGGTCTTCTCCATGTGCGGCTCGAGATAGGCCACGGCCGTCTTCATCACCTCGGCGGACTGCAGCACGAACGGCAGCTGCATCTGACCCGACCCGAACAGCTCACCGACGACCTTCATGCCCTCCAGCAGCGTGTCATTGACGATCTCCAGCGCCGGACGCGAACCGAGGGCCTCATCGAGATCGGCCTCCAGCCCGTTCTTCTCGCCGTCGATGATCCGCCGCTGCAGCCGCTCGTCCAGCGGCAGGGCCAGCAGCTCCTGCGCACGGCCGGCCTTCAACGACGTGGTGTTGACACCCTCGAACAGCGCCATCAGCTTCTGCAGCGGGTCATAACCCTCACTGCGCCGGTCGTAGATCAGATCCAGCGCCGTGGTGACCTGCTCCTCGTCGAAACGGGCGATCGGCAGGATCTTCGACGCGTGCACGATCGCCGAGTCCAGACCCGCCTTCACACACTCGTCCAGGAACACCGAGTTCAACAGCACACGCGCGGCCGGATTCAAACCGAACGAAATGTTCGACAGACCCAGCGTCGTCTGGACGTCCGGATGACGCCGCTTGAGCTCACGGATCGACTCGATCGTCGCGATGCCGTCCTTGCGCGACTCCTCCTGACCCGTGCAGATGGTGAAGGTGAGGGTGTCGATGAGAATGTCCGACTCGCGGATCCCCCAGTTCCCCGTGAGGTCCTCGATCAGGCGCTCGGCGATGGCGACCTTGTGCTCGACGCTGCGGGCCTGGCCCTCCTCGTCGATGGTCAGCGCGATCAGCGCGGCGCCGTGCTCCTGGGCCAGGCGGGTGACCTTCGCGAAGCGGGACTCCGGTCCGTCGCCGTCCTCGTAGTTCACCGAGTTGAT
>NZ_JBIXJQ010000032.1:0-5068 GCF_052871255.1 Streptomyces sp. LARHCF249 | reverse complement strand
GTGGAGTGCTTGCAGGCAATTACACAGCGAGGACGCAGTGGACGGTCGGTCTTATTCCGACATGATCGTCCCGCTCTGCGTGTGTGTGCACCCGATTACGGGTAAACATTCATGGAGAGTTTGATCCTGGCTCAGGACGAACGCTGGCGGCGTGCTTAACACATGCAAGTCGAACGATGAAGCCCTTCGGGGTGGATTAGTGGCGAACGGGTGAGTAACACGTGGGCAATCTGCCCTTCACTCTGGGACAAGCCCTGGAAACGGGGTCTAATACCGGATACCACTCCTGCCTGCATGGGCGGGGGTTGAAAGCTCCGGCGGTGAAGGATGAGCCCGCGGCCTATCAGCTTGTTGGTGGGGTAATGGCCCACCAAGGCGACGACGGGTAGCCGGCCTGAGAGGGCGACCGGCCACACTGGGACTGAGACACGGCCCAGACTCCTACGGGAGGCAGCAGTGGGGAATATTGCACAATGGGCGAAAGCCTGATGCAGCGACGCCGCGTGAGGGATGACGGCCTTCGGGTTGTAAACCTCTTTCAGCAGGGAAGAAGCGAAAGTGACGGTACCTGCAGAAGAAGCGCCGGCTAACTACGTGCCAGCAGCCGCGGTAATACGTAGGGCGCAAGCGTTGTCCGGAATTATTGGGCGTAAAGAGCTCGTAGGCGGCTTGTCACGTCGGATGTGAAAGCCCGAGGCTTAACCTCGGGTCTGCATTCGATACGGGCTAGCTAGAGTGTGGTAGGGGAGATCGGAATTCCTGGTGTAGCGGTGAAATGCGCAGATATCAGGAGGAACACCGGTGGCGAAGGCGGATCTCTGGGCCATTACTGACGCTGAGGAGCGAAAGCGTGGGGAGCGAACAGGATTAGATACCCTGGTAGTCCACGCCGTAAACGTTGGGAACTAGGTGTTGGCGACATTCCACGTCGTCGGTGCCGCAGCTAACGCATTAAGTTCCCCGCCTGGGGAGTACGGCCGCAAGGCTAAAACTCAAAGGAATTGACGGGGGCCCGCACAAGCAGCGGAGCATGTGGCTTAATTCGACGCAACGCGAAGAACCTTACCAAGGCTTGACATATACCGGAAAGCATTAGAGATAGTGCCCCCCTTGTGGTCGGTATACAGGTGGTGCATGGCTGTCGTCAGCTCGTGTCGTGAGATGTTGGGTTAAGTCCCGCAACGAGCGCAACCCTTGTCCTGTGTTGCCAGCATGCCCTTCGGGGTGATGGGGACTCACAGGAGACCGCCGGGGTCAACTCGGAGGAAGGTGGGGACGACGTCAAGTCATCATGCCCCTTATGTCTTGGGCTGCACACGTGCTACAATGGCCGGTACAATGAGCTGCGATACCGTGAGGTGGAGCGAATCTCAAAAAGCCGGTCTCAGTTCGGATTGGGGTCTGCAACTCGACCCCATGAAGTCGGAGTTGCTAGTAATCGCAGATCAGCATTGCTGCGGTGAATACGTTCCCGGGCCTTGTACACACCGCCCGTCACGTCACGAAAGTCGGTAACACCCGAAGCCGGTGGCCCAACCCGTAAGGGAGGGAGCTGTCGAAGGTGGGACTGGCGATTGGGACGAAGTCGTAACAAGGTAGCCGTACCGGAAGGTGCGGCTGGATCACCTCCTTTCTAAGGAGCACAGTACCGATTGCAGGCAAATGTTCTGCACGGTCAGCTCATGGGTGGAACGTTGATTAGTTGGCACCGGATTGTCTGATGGTTCTCGAGTACTGCTTCGGCGTGGAAAGAGGAGACGGAGGATGTCTGGTGCTTGGCACGTTGTTGGGTCCTGAAGGTACGGCCGTGATGGTCTGATCTTCAGTGCCGGCCCCAGTGAACTTGGTCTTCGGATCAGGGTGATGGGTGGCTGGTCGTTGTTTGAGAACTACACAGTGGACGCGAGCATCTGTGGCCAAGTTTTTAAGGGCGCACGGTGGATGCCTTGGCACCAGGAACCGATGAAGGACGTGAGAGGCCGCGATAGGCCCCGGGGAGCTGCCAACTGAGCTTTGATCCGGGGGTGTCCGAATGGGGAAACCCGGCAGTCGTCATGGGCTGTCACCCATGCCTGAACACATAGGGCATGTGGAGGGAACGAGGGGAAGTGAAACATCTCAGTACCCTCAGGAAGAGAAAACAACCGTGATTCCGGGAGTAGTGGCGAGCGAAACCGGATGAGGCCAAACCGTATGCGTGTGATACCCGGCAGGGGTTGCGCATGCGGGGTTGTGGGAATGAGCTTGATCGGTCTGCCGGCCGGTCGGCGAGTCAGAAACCGTTGATGTAGTCGAAGGACATGCGAAAGGTCCGGCGTAGAGGGTAAGACCCCCGTAGACGAAACATCAGCGGCTTGCTTGCTCATCTCCCAAGTAGCACGGGGCCCGAGAAATCCCGTGTGAATCTGGCGGGACCACCCGCTAAGCCTAAATATTCCCTGGTGACCGATAGCGGATAGTACCGTGAGGGAATGGTGAAAAGTACCGCGGGAGCGGAGTGAAATAGTACCTGAAACCGTGTGCCTACAAGCCGTGGGAGCGTCGCTGTATGTGCTTGCACATACAGTCGTGACTGCGTGCCTTTTGAAGAATGAGCCTGCGAGTTAGCGGTGTGTAGCGAGGTTAACCCGTGTGGGGAAGCCGTAGCGAAAGCGAGTCCGAATAGGGCGATTGAGTTGCACGCTCTAGACCCGAAGCGGAGTGATCTAGCCATGGGCAGGTTGAAGCGGAGGTAAGACTTCGTGGAGGACCGAACCCACCAGGGTTGAAAACCTGGGGGATGACCTGTGGTTAGGGGTGAAAGGCCAATCAAACTCCGTGATAGCTGGTTCTCCCCGAAATGCATTTAGGTGCAGCGTCGTGTGTTTCTTGCCGGAGGTAGAGCACTGGATAGGCGATGGGCCCTACCGGGTTACTGACCTTAGCCAAACTCCGAATGCCGGTAAGTGAGAGCACGGCAGTGAGACTGTGGGGGATAAGCTCCATGGTCGAGAGGGAAACAGCCCAGAGCATCGACTAAGGCCCCTAAGCGTACGCTAAGTGGGAAAGGATGTGGAGTCGCAGAGACAACCAGGAGGTTGGCTTAGAAGCAGCCACCCTTGAAAGAGTGCGTAATAGCTCACTGGTCAAGTGATTCCGCGCCGACAATGTAGCGGGGCTCAAGCGTACCGCCGAAGTCGTGTCATTGCAGCAATAGGGCCAACGCCCGCTGTGATGGGTAGGGGAGCGTCGTGTGCCGGGTGAAGCAGCAGCGGAAGCTAGTTGTGGACGGTTCACGAGTGAGAATGCAGGCATGAGTAGCGATACACACGTGAGAAACGTGTGCGCCGATTGACTAAGGGTTCCTGGGTCAAGCTGATCTGCCCAGGGTAAGTCGGGACCTAAGGCGAGGCCGACAGGCGTAGTCGATGGACAACCGGTTGATATTCCGGTACCCGCTTTGAAACGCCCAATATCGAATCAGGCGATGCTAAGTCCGTGAAGCCGTTCCGGACCCTTCGGGGAAAGGAAAGTGGTGGAGCCGACGAACCAGACTTGTAGTAGGTAAGCGATGGGGTGACGCAGGAAGGTAGTCCAGCCCGGGCGGTGGTTGTCCCGGGGTAAGGGTGTAGGCCGAGGGGTAGGTAAATCCGTCCCTCGTTAAGGCTGAGACCTGATGCCGAGCCGATTGTGGTGAAGTGGATGATCCTATGCTGTCGAGAAAAGCCTCTAGCGAGTTTCATGGCGGCCCGTACCCTAAACCGACTCAGGTGGTCAGGTAGAGAATACCGAGGCGTTCGGGTGAACTATGGTTAAGGAACTCGGCAAAATGCCCCCGTAACTTCGGGAGAAGGGGGGCCATCACTGGTGATCGGACTTGCTCCGTGAGCTGGGGGTGGCCGCAGAGACCAGCGAGAAGCGACTGTTTACTAAAAACACAGGTCCGTGCGAAGCCGTAAGGCGATGTATACGGACTGACGCCTGCCCGGTGCTGGAACGTTAAGGGGACCGGTTAGTGCGCTTTCGGGCGTGCGAAGCTGAGAACTTAAGCGCCAGTAAACGGCGGTGGTAACTATAACCATCCTAAGGTAGCGAAATTCCTTGTCGGGTAAGTTCCGACCTGCACGAATGGCGTAACGACTTCTCGACTGTCTCAACCATAGGCCCGGTGAAATTGCACTACGAGTAAAGATGCTCGTTTCGCGCAGCAGGACGGAAAGACCCCGGGACCTTTACTACAGTTTGATATTGGTGTTCGGTTCGGCTTGTGTAGGATAGGTGGGAGACTTTGAAGCCCCAACGCCAGTTGGGGTGGAGTCGTCGTTGAAATACCACTCTGGTCGTGCTGGATGTCTAACCTCGGTCCGTGATCCGGATCAGGGACAGTGTCTGATGGGTAGTTTAACTGGGGCGGTTGCCTCCCAAAGGGTAACGGAGGCGCCCAAAGGTTCCCTCAGCCTGGTTGGCAATCAGGTGTTGAGTGTAAGTGCACAAGGGAGCTTGACTGTGAGACCGACGGGTCGAGCAGGGACGAAAGTCGGGACTAGTGATCCGGCGGTGGCTTGTGGAAGCGCCGTCGCTCAACGGATAAAAGGTACCCCGGGGATAACAGGCTGATCTTCCCCAAGAGTCCATATCGACGGGATGGTTTGGCACCTCGATGTCGGCTCGTCGCATCCTGGGGCTGGAGTCGGTCCCAAGGGTTGGGCTGTTCGCCCATTAAAGCGGTACGCGAGCTGGGTTTAGAACGTCGTGAGACAGTTCGGTCCCTATCCGCTGTGCGCGTAGGAATATTGAGAAGGGCTGTCCCTAGTACGAGAGGACCGGGACGGACGAACCTCTGGTGTGCCAGTTGTCCTGCCAAGGGCATGGCTGGTTGGCTACGTTCGGGAGGGATAACCGCTGAAAGCATCTAAGCGGGAAGCCTGCTTCGAGATGAGTATTCCCACCTCCTTGAGAGGGTAAGGCTCCCAGTAGACGACTGGGTTGATAGGCCAGATGTGGAAGCCCGGTAACGGGTGAAGCTGACTGGTACTAATAGGCCGAGGGCTTGTCCTCAGTTGCTCGCGTCCACTGTGTTAGTTCTGAA
>NZ_JBIXJQ010000031.1:0-11719 GCF_052871255.1 Streptomyces sp. LARHCF249 | reverse complement strand
TCGAGGCCGCCGTGGGCAGCGAGGAGTACAGCGCCCTGGCCGCGCCGCTGGCCGCGCTGGTGAAGTCCGAGCCGGCCACGTGGACGACCCTCCCCGAGGGCGAGCGCCTGCAGGCGGACGGCACCTATGCCTGATCAGGCCCGGACCCAGGCCCGGACGCGGACCGGGGCCGACCAGGTGCTGGTCGTCGGCGCCGGGCCGGTCGGGCTGACGGCCGCCCACGAACTGGCCCGCAGGGGCCTGCGGGTGCGGCTGATCGACGGCGCCGACGGGCCCGCGCGCACCAGCCGCGCGGTGGCCGTGCACCCGCGCACCCTGGAGACCTTCGACCAGATGGGCGTCGTGGCGCCGGTGATCGAGGCCGGGCGGCACAACCGCGCCTTCACGATGTTCGCCCGCGGGCGCAAGCTCGTGCGGCTGGACGCCGACTACTCCTCCATGCCCACCCGGTACCCGTACACCGTCATCATCGAGCAGACCCGCACCGAGGCGGTGCTGCGCGAGGCGGTGGCCCGGCTCGGCGTCCGCGTCGAATGGGGCGTACGGCTGGGCGACTTCACCCAGGACCCCTCCGGGGTGCGGGCCCGCCTGGAACGGGCCGACGGCACGCGCGAGGAGTACGAGGTCCCCTGGCTGGTCGGCTGCGACGGCGGCCACAGCACGGTCCGCAAGCAGCTGGGGCTGCCGCTGCTCGGCGAGTCCAGCGAGACCTGGGAGCTGGCCGACGCGCCGGTGGTCACCGGCCTCGCACAGGACAGCATCTACTGGGTGCACACCGGCCGGCAGGCGATGATGATGGTGCCGTACAGCCGGGAGGGGCACTGGCGGCTGCTGGACACCGCGCCCGCCGGCGACGCGGCGGGCAGCGTCGCGAGCCGCTTCGGCGCCAAGCTCAGCGCGGGGCTCGGACAGGGCGTGAGCGTGGGCGAGCCGCAGTGGACCTCCGTCTTCACCTTCCAGCAGCGCATGGTGCCGCGGATGCACGAGGGCCGCTGCTTCGTGGCCGGTGACGCCGCCCACGTGCACAGCCCCGCCTCCGGCCAGGGCATGAACACCGGTGTGCAGGAGGCGTACAACCTGGCGTGGAAGCTCGCCCAGGTCGAGCAGGGCCGGGCCGGGCGCGAACTGCTCGACACCTACGGCGAGGAGCGCGTGCCGGTCGGCAAGGCGCTGCTCGGCAGCACCCGCACGGCCACCTTCCTGGTCCAGTTCAAGAACGTGATGGCCGGGCTGATGCTGCCGGTCGTGATGGGTGTCGTACGCAATGTCCCGCCGCTGCGCCGGGCCATCCAGCGCAAGGTGCTCGGCGGCATGTCCGGGCTGCGCCTGGCCTACCCCGAGTCCTCGCTGACCACCCCGGACCTGGGCATCGGGACCCCGGCGGGCAGCCGTGCGTCGGCCGCCGCCGCCCGCTTCCCCGGCGACCCGGGCACCGACGCGCTCCAGGAGGAACTGCGCGACACCCGCTGGTCGTTGCTGTGCGCAGCGGGCGGCCCCGGCGCGGCCGCGGCGGCGGCGGCCGAAGCCGCTGCCGAGTACGGGCCGTGGCTGTCGGTACGGACCGTCGGCGGGACCCCGGGCGAGGCCACCGGAGCGCTGGCCGACCCGCACGGCCGGCTGCGCCAGGCGCTGGGCCTGGTCCCCGGCGGCTGGGTGCTCATCCGGCCCGACGGGTACTTCGCCGCCAGCGGCGCCTCGCTGACCGGCGGGATCCTGCGCCGGGCACTGGCCCCGCTGGGCCCCGAGGCCGTAGGGGTACGCCGGCCCGTCGGCGCCCGCTGAACCGCCCCCCGGCGGTCAGACGGCGCCGGCGAGCGAGGCGGTCAGCCGCGCCGAGACGGTGCGCAGGACGGCGTCCGTGTGGTCGCTCAGGTAGAAGTGCCCGCCCGTGAAGACCTCCGAGTGGAAGCCGCCCGACGTGTGCCGCTCCCAGGCCAGCGCCTCCTCGACGGTGACCTTGGGGTCGGCGTCCCCGGTGAACGCCGTCACCGGGCAGCGCACCGCGGCTCCGGGCCGGTAGACGTGCGTCTCCACCGCCTTGTAGTCGGCGCGGATCGTCGGCAGCAGCATCGCCCGCATCTCGGGGTCGTCCAGCAGCTCGGAACCCGCCGCCTGGTGGGACTTGATCTCGGCGACCAGCTCGGCGTCGCTCGCGTCGTGCCAGCGCTCGCCGCGGCTGACCGAGGGGGCGCGGCGGCCCGAGACGAACAGCTCGACGGGACCGTCCCCCCGCTCCTCGAGGCGCTGGGCGACCTCGAAGCCGATGACGGCTCCCATGCTGTGCCCGAAGAGGGCGAGCGGCTTGTCCCGGTACGCCGAGAGCTCCCCGGCGATCTGGTCGGCGAGGGCGGTGATGTCCTCGACCAGCGGCTCCATGCGCCGGTCCTGACGGCCCGGATACTGCACGGCCAGCACCTCGACCGAGGGCGAAAGCGCCTGGGCCACGGGGAAGTAGAAGCTGGCGGAGCCGCCCGCGTGCGGCAGGCAGAGGAGGCGTACGGCCGCGTCGGGGGCCGGACTGAAGACGCGGAACCACTCCGGATCGCCGCTGGGCCCGTTCATCTGCTTCTCCGCTCGCCGCTCTTGATCGTTCTTGATCACTCTTGATGACCGGGTTCCAGGGTGCAGGGCGGGGCGGCTGCGCGAAACCCCGGACCGGCCCCGGCGGCCGCCCGCTCGACAGCACCTCGACCGGATCTCCGGCGCGCCTCCGGCCGTCCGGGAAACCCTGTCGACCAGCGGGTGTCACCGAACCCGCCGTGATCCGTGCGACCCGGCCCACCCCCGTCCCGGTCGTACGGTTCGCAGCGCCCGGCCGGCGCGCTGCACCAGATCCGAGGCCGTCGCCCCTCCTGACGAGGAGCGACGGCCTCGGATCGTTTCGTACGGCGCGCCCGGGCCGCCGGAGCCTCGAGAGGCCCTGGAGAGGTCGAGAAGGATTCAAGCGGCTCTCCGGTGGATCTTGTCAATCTCGAGAGCCAGGGCGAGAGAGGTTGAGCCGATGACGGGTGAGCGAGTGCACCGCAGGACGTACGCGGTGGACGTGGCAGCGCCGGCAGGCGTGGTCTACGGGTTGATCGCGGACACCACCCAGTGGCCGCTGTTCGTGCCGCCGAGCATCCATGTCGAACGGCTCGACTTCGACGGGATCCGGGACCGGTTCCAGATGTGGGTCACCGCCAACGGCACCGTCACGTCCTGGCTGTCGCGCCGCACCCTGGACGCGCAGGCCCACCGCATCGACTTCCACCAGGAGGTCCCGGCCGGGCCCGCCCTGTCCCTGGGCGGCCGCTGGACGGTCGAGGCGCAGGGCGCCGCACGCTCCCGGCTGACGCTGGACCACGAGTTCACCGTCGCCGACGACCGGCCCGAGGACCTGTCCTGGGTGGAACGGGCGACGGACACCAACAGCCGTGCCGAGCTGGCGCGGCTGAAGGAGACGGCCGAACGCTGGACCTCCCTGGACTCCCTGCTCCTGTCCTTCGAGGAGTCCGTACGCGTCAAGGGACCGGCCGAACTCGTCTACGACTTCCTGTGCGGCATCGGAGACTGGCCCGGCCAGGTCCCGCACGTCGCGCGCGCCGAGGTCGCCGAGGACCAGCCGGGCGTGCAGGTGGTCCGCTTGGACACCGTGTCCGGAACGGGCCCGGCGGCGCAGACCACGCAAGAGGTCCGGATCTGCTTCCCGCACGCGCTGCGGATCGTCCACAAGCAGACCCGGACGCCGGTGCTGCTGGAAGCGCACACCGGGGAGTGGTCGGTGATCCCCGACGAGACGGGCGTCACGGCCGTCGCCCGGCACAACGTGCTGCTGCGCGAGGAGGCCGTCCAGGCGGTCCTCGGCCGGGGCGCCGGAATCGAGGACGCGCGTCGCCACGTACGCGAACTCCTCGGCGGGCAGAGCGCCACCGTCCTGGGCCTCGCCAAACAGCACGCGGAATCCACCATCAGAACCCTCTGACCCGGGAGTTGATCAACGCCATCATGACCACCTCCCTGCACGCCCCGAACACCGCGCCGGTCTCGGCCGCCACCGCCTCCGCCTCCCACGAGGCGGCTGCGCTGCGCCGGGCCGCCCGGCTGGAGGCCCTCCTCGGCGCCCCCCAGGACCCCGCCAACCCGCACGGCATCGCCGCACTGTGCGCCGCCGACTCCCGCGGGGAGCTTCCGGCCGCCACCGAACGGCTGCTGACCGGGACCGGACTCGCGGCCGAGTTCGTCCCGGCCGAGTTCGGCGGCCGCCTCACCCGCGCAGACCTGCTCGCCAAGGTGCTGCGCCCGGTCTTCCGCCGCGACCTGGCCCTCGGCTTCGGCTTCGGCATCACCTCGCTCTTCGCGAGCGCCGCGGTCTGGGCCGCCGGCACCGCACGCCAGCGCGAGCGGACCGCGGACCTGCTGCTCGGGGGCGGACGGGCCTCGATCGTCCACCACGAACTCGCCCACGCCAACGCCATCCTGCGCGACGAGCTCGTCGCCGCCCCGGACCCGCGCGGCGGCTACACCCTCGACGGCCGCAAGGACGTGATCATGAACGCGTCGCGGGCGGGCGCGTACGTGGTCTACGCCCGCACCGCGGCCGAACGCGGCCCCCGCAGCCACTCCGTCCTGCTCCTGGACCCCGCGGAGCTGCCCGCCGAAAGCATCCGGCACCTGCCCCGCGTGCCCACCCCCGGCATGCGCGGCGGCCTCTTCTCCGGCCTGGAGTTCACCGGGTGCCCGGTCCCCGAGGACGCCCTGGTCGGCAGCCCCGGCGAAGGCGTCTCGCTGGCCCTGCGCACCTTCCAGGTCAACCGCTGCCTCATCCCCGGCGTCGCCATCGCGGCCGCCGACACCGTGCTGCGCTCGGCCGTGCGCGCCGCGTCCACCGGACGCAGCACCCCCGTGGCCAAGCGCTGGCACAAGCCGCTCGCCGGGGTCTTCGCCGACCTCCTGGCCTGCGACAGCATGGCCACCGTCGCACTGCGCTCGCTCAGCCTGCTGCCCGAGCGCGCCCACATCCTGGCCGCGGCCGTCAAGTACGTGGTGCCGGACCTGCTGCGCGAGAGCCTGGAGGAACTCGCCACCGTCCTGGGCGCGCACGGCTACGAACACGGGAGCCCGAGTTACGGCTCCGTCGACAAGCTCGTGCGCGACCTGCCGGTCGCGGGCCTCGGCCACGCCGGCACGGCCGCCTGCCATGCCGTCATCGTCCCCCAGCTGCGCAGCCTCGCCGAGCGCTCCTGGTTCCTCGCCGAGGAGCCGCCGCCCGAGCTGTTCCGCAGCGGGGCGGCCCTGCCCGTGCTCGACTACCGGCTGCTGGGCATCGCCAGCGGCGAGGACTTCCTGTCCGCCTCGCTCATCGGCTCGGCCGCGCGCCTCGCCGCGACCCGCGGCGTCGGCGGCCAGATGGCCGTCCTCAGCGACCTCGCCGAGGGCTTCGTGGGCGAACTGCGCGCGCTGCGCACCGAGTGCGCGGCCCTGCCCGCCTCCCGGACCGCCCTGACGGACCCCGCCGTCGTGATCCTCAGCGACCGGTACGCGATCGTGCAGGCCGCCGCCGCCGTACTCGGCATCTGGGAGGGGCAGGACGGCGCGGACGCCTTCCTCGCCGACCCGGCCTGGGCGGTCCTGGCGCTGTCCCGGCTCGCCGGGCGGCTGGGCATCGTCGTCCCGGACCTGCCCGAGAGCTGTCTGCGCCAGGTGCTGGACGAACTCATCCGCCGCTACCGCGGGGGCCTCAGCTGTGATCTCGACGGCAGCGAGCTGACCCAGTGACAGGGAACCGGCGGGCGAGCCAGGAGAATCAGAGAGGGAACCACTCCATGCCTCACCAGATCGCACTGGGAGAGCGGACCATCGCGCCGCCCATCCACGTCTCCGGGCCCGGCGGGCCCTGGAACACGGTGTGCGAGAACCTCGAACGCGACGGCAGCGCCGTCGTGTTCGCCACCTGGGGGGAATGGCTGACCGCGGCCCTCTCGGACTCCGAGCTGCGCCCGCTGCTCGGCCGCGACTGGCAGCGCTACCGGCGTACCGAGAACGCGGCGATGCGCTACTGCTTCGTCGCGTCCCGCATGGTCGTGAAGTACACGGCCGCCGCGGCCTTGAGGACTGAACCCGCCGCGCTCGACCTCGCGTACAAGATCGGTGGACGGCCCTACATCCGCGGATTCGACCAGATCGACATCAGCCTGAGCCACACCGACGACCTGATCGTGGTCGGCGTCAGCAGGACGGGACGGATCGGTGTCGACACCGAATCAGCCCAGCGCAAGATCTCCTTCGAGCTGTTCCACGACCACATGTGCACCCCCGCGGAACACGCGGAGCTGACGCGCATGTCCCAGGACCGCCAGACCTCCGAGCTGCTGCGGCTGTGGACCCTGAAAGAGGCCTACACCAAGGCACTGGGGCAGGGACTGCGCCTGGGCTTCACCGAATTCGGCTTCGGTCTGGAGAGCGGTGACCTGCTCGCCCCCGACGGCTCCCCCGCCTCCCGCGGGGAATGGGCCTTCGCGACCTTCCCGGTGCTCGCCGACCGCTACCTGGTGAGCGTGGCCTGCCACGACACCGGACTGGACGCCGCCCGCGACACCGCCGTCCACACCATGCTCGACGAGGGCTTCATGGGCGCGGTCGAGGAAGGTCTGGCGCGCGCGTGAAGCGGATGAGCAGGCCGTGTCAGCGGCACGTCAGCGCCGCGTGGCCGCCGCCCGCACACTCCGAGACCTTTCCATGCCCGATGCACGCAGCCGACCGAGGAGGGAGCAGATGGCCGCGCCCGTGACGGTGATCGTCACTCCCGGCCCGCCGCCTTCGCTCGACCTCCACGGACCGCTCACCCCCCGGGCCCTGGAGGCGGCGCTCGCGGCGCTGCCGCCGTGCACCCCGACGCTGCACCGGCACACCGAGAACCACCACACGCTCGAGGTGCCCCCGCCGCCGTTCCCCGCGGGCACCCTCGCGGACCTGCTGGCCGCGCCGTGGTCCGAGGACGCCGCGCCCGGCCCCCGCAGGGCCGGCGCACCGGACCCCGCCGTGCCCGGCGCGGCCGAAGCGCCCGAACCGGCCCCGGCCGCGGCCCCCGCCGCGCCGCTCCAGCACGACGTGCTGCTCGACGCGCTGGCCCGGCCCGGCGCCGGGATGCACGTCGGGCAGGTGTACTGGCGCTGGCACGGCCCGCTGGACGTCGCCCGCTTCACCGCGGCCTGGCAGTCGCTCGCCGACCGCGAAGCGGTGCTGCGCGCCGCCGTGGCCCGGCCCGTGCGCGACGCCGGCCCGCAGATCGCCGTCCATCCGTACGCCGCCGTGGAGATCCTGAGCCACCGGCACGACGCGACCGACTGGAACACCCTGCTGGCCGCCGAGCGCGCCCGCTCCTTCGACCTGCGCCACCCCGGGCCGCTGCGCATCGCCCTGCTGGACGATCCGCCGTCCGGGGAGGGCGGCGCCCGCTCCACACGGATCCTGATCACCTATCACCAGGCGCTGCTGGACCACCGCAGCGTCCGCACCCTGCTCGGCGCCTTCTACCGGGCCTACCTCGCCGACGGCCGGGTGCCCGGCGGGGAGCGCCGCCCCGACGTACGGGACCACCTGCACTGGCTGCACGCCCAGGACCCGGGACCCGCCCGCTCGTTCTGGTCGCGGGCCGCTCCGTCGCCCGAGGCCGCGACCCTGCCGGCCCGGCCCGCCGCCCGCACCACCGGCCGGCTCGGCCACGGCCGGACCCGGTACACCCTCACCACCGCCGAGGCGGTCCGGCTGCGCGAATGGGCCGCCCAGTGGGGTGCGACCGAGAGCACCGCGCTGTACGCCGCCTGGGCCCTGCAGCTCTACCGGCCCGCCGCCGACCTCGACGCGAAACCGCGCCCGGTCGCCTTCGCCGTCACCGTCTCGGGCCGCGGCATCTTCCTGGAGGGCGTCGAGACGCTGCCGGGCCCGCTGCGCAACCCGCTGCCCCTGCAGCTCGTCGTCGATCCGGCGGCGACCGTGCCGCGGCTGCTCGACGACCTGACCTGCCGGGCACTGGACTCCGCCGCCTACGAATGGGTGTCGGCCGGACAGATCCAGGCGTGGGCGGGCACCTCCCCGGACGCGGGCCGGCTCACCGAATCCCTGATCGTGTTCGAGCCCCCGGCGCGGCGCGAGAACGGCTACGGGGAGCACGCGCACGGGGAGTACAGGTACCGCGAGGACGCCTACCGCGAGGAACTCGCCGCCGAGGGCGTCCGGGTGGACCCGCCCGAGGCCCTCGGCCCGCTCACCGGTGTGCCCTTCACGCTCACCGCGCAGCACCAGGCGGACGGCTCCCTCGTGCTGACCGCCGTACACGACCGGACCCGCTTCTCCGACAACGCGGCCGCGCTGATCCTGTCGCAGACCGCGGACCTGCTGCGCGAACTGCCCTTCTCCGCCGACGGGTTCACGACCGTCGCCCAGGCGCTCGGGCTGCTCTCCGGAGCCCGCGTGCCCCCGGTCACCATCCGTCCGACCGGCGCGCTGCGGCTGTTGCGCGAAGCCGCCCACCCGGGCGCCGGCACGATCTGCCTGATCCCGCCGCCGGACGCCGCGCCGGACTGCTACGCCCGGCTCGCCGATCTCCACGCGGGCCCGGAGGCGCTGGCCACGCTGCCCGCTCCGGCGGACGCGGCGGACTTCCTGACCGGGCTGCGCCCCGCGCTCGCCACCGGGGAGCCCCTCGTCCTGGCCTGCTTCTCCGGCGCGGGCACCCTCGCCTGCGAGATCGCCGACCGGATCGCCGCGCACGGCTGGTACCCGCCGTTCGTCGTGATCGCGGGCACCGCCGACGGCGGCCCGGACTCCGCCCGCGCCCTCACCCGGGCGCTCACCTCCGCGACCGCGAGGCCCGGATGAGCCCTGCGGCAGCCGCCTGCTGACGCGGGCGCGCGCACCTCGTCCGCCCGCGGTCTCCCACCGCCGCTCTGCCATGGGCCGAGCGTCCCCTCCCACCCTGGAGCACTATGTCCCGCCGACTGTTCACCTCCGAGTCCGTCACCGAAGGCCACCCCGACAAGATCGCCGACCAGATCAGCGACACGATCCTCGACGCGCTCCTCAGCCAGGACCCGACCTCCCGCGTCGCCGTCGAAACCCTCATCACCACGGGCCTCGTGCACATCGCGGGCGAGGTGACGACGAAGGCCTACGCGCCGATCCCGCAGCTCGTCCGCGACAAGATCCTCGAGATCGGCTACGACTCGTCCGCGAAGGGCTTCGACGGCGCCTCCTGCGGCGTCTCGGTGTCCATCGGCGCGCAGTCCCCGGACATCGCGCAGGGTGTCGACACCGCCTACGAGAAGCGGGTCGAGGGTGCCGCCGCAGGTGAGGAAGGTGACGAGCTCGACAAGCAGGGCGCCGGCGACCAGGGCCTGATGTTCGGCTACGCCACCGACGAGACCCCCGAGCTGATGCCGCTCCCGATCCACCTCGCGCACCGGCTCTCCCGCCGCCTGTCCGAGGTCCGCAAGAACGGCACGCTCCCGTACCTGCGCCCGGACGGCAAGACCCAGGTCACCATCGAGTACGACGGCGACACGGCGGTGCGCCTGGACACCGTGGTCGTCTCCTCGCAGCACGCCTCCGACATCGACCTGGAGGGCCTGCTGGCCCCCGACATCCAGGAGCACGTGGTCGAGTACGTGCTGGCCCAGCTGGCCGAGGACGGCATCAAGCTGGACACCGAGGGCTACCGGCTGCTGGTGAACCCGACCGGCCGCTTCGAGATCGGCGGCCCGATGGGCGACGCCGGCCTCACCGGCCGCAAGATCATCATCGACACGTACGGCGGCATGGCCCGCCACGGCGGCGGCGCCTTCTCGGGCAAGGACCCGTCGAAGGTGGACCGTTCGGCCGCGTACGCGATGCGCTGGGTCGCCAAGAACGTGGTCGCCGCCGGTCTCGCCTCGCGCTGCGAGGTCCAGGTCGCGTACGCGATCGGCAAGGCCGAGCCCGTCGGCCTGTTCGTCGAGACCTTCGGCACCGCCAAGGTCGACACCCAGAAGATCGAGGACGCCATCACGGAGGTGTTCGACCTGCGCCCGGCCGCGATCATCCGCGACCTCGACCTGCTGCGCCCGATCTACGCCCAGACCGCCGCCTACGGCCACTTCGGCCGCGAGCTGCCCGACTTCACCTGGGAGCGCACCGACCGGGCCGAGCAGCTCAAGGCAGCGGTCGCCCGCTGACGCCCGAACGACCGCCACCCAACCGCCCCGCCGACGGCGGGAGCCCGGCCCACTCCGTCCCGATCAGGAGACCACGTGCGTATCGCGGTGACTGGATCCATCGCCACGGATCACCTCATGGCCTTCCCAGGCCGGTTTGTCGACCAGCTCCTCCCCGACCAGCTGGAGCACGTCTCGCTCTCGTTCCTCGTCGACTCGCTCGAGGTGCGGCGGGGCGGAGTGGCGGCCAACATCGCCTACGGCCTCGGCGGACTGGGCCTGGCCCCGGTCCTCGCCGGGGCGGTGGGCGTCGACTTCCACGAGTACGAGGTCTGGCTCAAGGAGCACGGAGTCGACACCGGCGGGGTGTACGTCTCCGACACCTGCCAGACCGCGCGCTTCATGTGCATGACCGACGAGGACTCCAACCAGATCGCGTCCTTCTACGCCGGCGCGATGGCGGAGGCGGCCGAGATCGACCTGCGCTCCCTCACCGGCCCCGGGGATCCGCCCGTCGACCTGGTCCTGGTCTCGCCCAACGACCCGGCCGCGATGGTCCGGCACACCCGCCAGTGCCGGGGCCTGGGCATCCCGTTCGCCGCCGACCCCTCCCAGCAGCTCGCCCGCCTCGACGGCGACGAGGTGCGGGAGCTGGTGACGGGGGCGCGCTGGCTGTTCACCAACGCCTACGAGGCCGCGCTGCTGCGCGAGCGGACCGGCTGGGACGCGGAGGAGGTCCTCGAGCGCGTCGGCATCTGGGTGACCACCCTGGGCGCCGACGGCGTCCGCATCGAGCGCAAGGGTGAACCCGCCCTCACCGTGCCGGCCGTCCCCGACGTCCTGCCCAAGGACCCGACGGGCGTCGGCGACGCCTTCCGGGCCGGGTTCCTCGCGGCCGTCAGCTGGTACCTGCCGCTGGAGACGGCCGCGCAGCTGGGCTGCGCGATGGCCGCCCTGGTGCTGGAGGCCGTGGGCTCGCAGGACTACGAGGTCGACGGCGAGCGGCTGCTGGCCACCGTCGAGTCGGTCTACGGTCCCGAGCCGGCCCGGCTGCTGGGCCCGGCGCTGCGGGCGCTGGCATGAGCGGGACCCGGGCCGATGCCCTTCGTGAGGCGCTCGCGACCCGCGTGGTCGTCGCCGACGGGGCCATGGGGACGATGCTCCAGGCGCAGGACCCCTCGATGGAGGACTTCCAGCAGCTCGAGGGCTGCAACGAGGTCCTCAACGTCACCCGTCCGGACATCGTGCGCACGGTCCACGAGGCGTACTTCGCCGTGGGTGTGGACTGCGTGGAGACGAACACCTTCGGTACGAACCTCGCGGCGCTCGCCGAGTACGACATCGCCGAGCGCAACTTCGAACTGTCGGAGGCGGGTGCGCGGATCGCCCGCGAGGTCGCCGACGAGTTCACCGCTTCCACCGGGCAGCAGCGCTGGGTGCTGGGCTCGATGGGTCCGGGTACGAAGCTGCCGACGCTCGGCCACATCACGTACGACAAGATCCGTGACGCGTACCAGGTCAACGCGGAGGGTCTGCTCTCCGGGGGCGCGGAT
>NZ_JBIXJQ010000030.1:0-13259 GCF_052871255.1 Streptomyces sp. LARHCF249 | reverse complement strand
GAGGAGTTCTGGGAGCTGTTGTCCTCGGGCGGGGACGCGATCGAGGGGTTCCCGTCGCGGTGGGACGGCTGGGACGTGTACGACCCGGATCCGGAGGCCGTGGGCAAGAGCTATGCGCGTACGGGCGGATTCCTGCGGGACGTCGAGGAGTTCGACGCGGGGTTCTTCGGGATCCCGCCGCGTGAGGCGCGGGCGATGGACCCGCAGCAGCGGGTCGTCCTGGAAACCTCCTGGGAAGCCCTCGAACGGGCCGGGTACCCCTCCGAAGCCCTCGAGAACAGCAACACCGGTGTGTACCTGGGCACGATGAACGGCGACTACGGCAGCCTGGGACACGGTCTCGGGGACCAGGACGGATACGTCAACACCGGCAGGGCGAGCAGTGTGCTGTCGGGTCGGGTGTCGTACGCGCTGGGGCTGCGGGGACCGGCCGTGACGGTGGACACGGCGTGCTCCTCGTCGCTGGTGGCCCTGCACCTGGCGGTGACGGCGCTGCGGCAGCGGGAGTGCGACGTCGCGCTGGCCGGCGGCGTGACCGTGATGTCGACGCCCTCGGTGTTCGTGGAGTTCTCCCGGCTGCGGGGCACCGCCGCCGATGGGCGGTGCAAGAGCTTCTCCGCCGATGCCGATGGGGCGGGCTGGTCCGAGGGCTGCGGCGTGCTCGTACTGAAGCGGCTGTCGGCCGCGCAGGCGGCCGGGGACCGGGTACTGGCCGTGATCCGCGGATCGGCCGTCAACCAGGACGGCCGGTCCCAGGGGCTGACCGCTCCGAACGGGCCCTCGCAGCAGCGGGTGATCCGGGAAGCACTGTCGCGTGCGGGCCTGTCCCCCTCGGACGTGGACGCGATCGAGGCACACGGCACCGGGACTCCCTTGGGCGACCCGGTCGAAGCCGGCGCGCTGGCCGAGGTCTTCGGGCCTGAACGGTCCGCGGAGCGGCCGGTATGGCTGGGGTCGTCGAAGTCGAACATCGGTCACGCCCAGGCCGCCGCGGGCGTGGCCGGCGTGATCAAGATGGTGCTCGCGCTGCAGCACGAGCAGCTGCCCCCGAGTCTGCACGCCGAGCGGCCCAGCGAGCACATCGAATGGGAGGGCAGCGGGCTCCGGCTGTTGGGCGAGGCACGCTCCTGGTCGCGGGAGGAGTCCCGGCCGCGGCGCGCGGGTGTGTCGTCGTTCGGCCTGTCCGGGACCAACGCCCATCTGATCCTCGAAGAGGCACCGGCGCGCACGGGATCCCCCGAGGAGCCCGCGGAGGTCTCCGGGCCCGAGGCCGGCGCCGCCACCGGTGGGGTGTTCCCGGTGGTGCTGTCGGGCCGGGACGCGGGCGTGGTGCGGGCGCAGGCCCGGCGCTGGGCCCAGTGGTGGCGCCGGCACCCGGAGGTGTCCCCGGACCGGGTCGCCTCCACGGCCCTGTGGCACCGCAGCTGGTTCGACTGCCGCGGCGCCGTACTGGCCACCACCCGCGAAGAGGCCATCGACCGGCTGGAAGCACTCGCCGAAGGCACCGATGCCATCGGAGTGATCGCTCCCCTCGAGACGCCGGGCGAAGAGGCCCTCCAGGAGGCCGGCCCCGGGGGCGTATGGGTGTTCCCCGGCCAGGGGTCGCAGTGGGAGGGCATGGGCCGGGCCCTGTACGAGCACTCGCCCGCGTTCGCCCAAGCCGTGGCCGCTTGCGATGCGGCCCTGCTGCCCTGGACGGGGTGGTCGGTCACCGAGGTCCTCACCGGGCGGCGGCCGCTGTCCGGGGTGGAGGAAGTACAGCCGGCGCTGTTCACGATGAGCCTCGGCCTGGCCGCGTGGTGGCAGTCCATGGGCATCACCCCGCAGGCCGTGATCGGGCATTCGCAGGGCGAAGTGGCCGCCTCGGTCGTCGCGGGCATCCTCACCGTCGAACAGGGCGCGAAGATCGTCGCCGCCCGCTCGCGGGCCGTGGCCACCTGCCGCGGGCAGGGCGGCATGGCCGTCGTCGAACGCGGCGTGGACTGGATCACCGAACGCCTCACCGGCACCGAACTGTCCGTGGCCGCGGTCAACACCCCGGGATCCACCGTGATCTCCGGAGACGGCGAAGCCCTCGACACCCTCCTCGCCCAGCTGCGGGCCGAGGACGTGTTCGCCCGCCGGGTGCAGGTCGACTACGCCTCCCACAGCGCACACATGGACCCCCTCCTGCCCGCCCTGGCCGATGAACTCGCCGGCCTCCAGCCGGCAGCCGGACGGATCCCGCTCTACTCCACCGTCCACGGCCGCCTCATCCACGGCACCGAAATGAACGCCGACTACTGGTGCGCCAACCTGCGCCGGCCGGTCCGTTTCGACCAGGCCAGCCAGGCGGCCACCGCCGACGGCCACCACACCTGGATCGAGATCAGCCCCCACCCCGTCATGGCCATGGCCCTCGACGAGATCACCCGGCACCACGGGGGAACCACCGTCGCCACCGCCCACCGGGACCAGGCCGACACCACCGACGTCCTCTCCTCATGGGTCCGCGCCGGACTGGCCCGGGGGAACGGGTGGCCGTGGGAGCGCGCGGTGCCGCGGACGCCGGTGGAGACCGCCCTCCCCACCTACGCCTTCGACCGCCGGCGGTACTGGCTGCCCACCCCCGGCGGCACCCCCACCGACCCCTCGGCCTGGGGCGTGGACGGGCTCGACCACCCCTGGCTCACGCTCTCCACCCCCCTGGCCGACGACGACGGCCTCGTCCTCACCGGCAGGCTCGACGCCACCGCACCCGGACAGCGCTGGCTGAGCGACCACAAGGTGTTCGACACCGTGCTCCTGCCCGGCACCGGGATCCTCGACATGGTCCTCACCGCCGCCGAACGCGTGGGCGCCACCGGGATCGACACCCTCACCCTGACCACCCCCCTCGTCCTCCCCGACACCGGCGCGCTGCGCGTCCAGGTCGCGGTCACCGGCACCGACGCCGACGGGTGCCGCCAGGCCACCGTCCACACCCACCCCGACCCCGACACCCACCCCGACACGCCCTGGACCACCCACGCCACCGCCCGCCTCACCCACCGGCCGGCCGGCGACACCGACGACCACGGCTTCCGGGAACTCCGGAGCCGGCCCGTGGCGGGCACCACGGCAGTGGACCTGGACGGGTTCTACGACCGGCTGCGCGAGCGGGGAATCGACTACGGCCCCGCCTTCCAGGGGCTGGTGGAGCTCTCCCGAAACGGCGACACCGCCTACGCCGTGGTCCGCCTGCCCGAGGCCGAGGCCGAGAGCACGGCGGCAGGCGGCTTCGCGGCGCATCCGGCACTGCTGGACGCGGCGCTGCACGCGATCTCCGTGCTGGACGCCGGCACCGGACGGGTGTCGCTCCCCTTCGAGTGGACCGGGGTGGAGCTGTACGCCACCGGGGCGACCGAACTCCGCGTCCGGGTCGAGCGGGACCCCGCGTCATCCGAGGCCCGCCTGTGGATGACGGATGCCCACGGCGATCCGGTGGCCTACGTGGACTCGCTCGTTCTGCGTTCGGCGACCGAACAGCAGCTGCGGCAGCGCACGAGCAACCACCTCTACCGGCTCGACTTCCGGCTTCCCCCCGCGACCCGCGAGGTACCGGCCGAGACCTGGGTCCTCGGCGGCTCCGGTGATCTCGCGCAGGTGATCGGCGGACGGCCCGTCATCGACGTGGACGGGCTGCGCGCCCGGCTCGACGCCGGCGACGAGCCCCCGGCTCGCCTCGTCGTCGACAGCACCGCGCAGGACCCGGGTGATCTGGCGGACGCGGTGCGCACGGCCACCGCCACCGCACTGGACGTGGTGCAGGGTCTGCTGGCCGAGTCCCGGCTGGACGGGACCGAACTGGTCTGGGTGACCCGGGAGGCCGTACCGGCCGAGCCGGGGAAGGGCATCGACGGCCTGGTGCACGCCCCGCTGTGGGGTCTGGTCCGTGCCGCGCGCGCCGAGTACCCGCAGCGGTCGCTGCGCCTGGTGGACACCGGTTCCGGAGCCGAGGACGCCGCCGCGCTCGCCAGGGCCGTGTCCGTCACGGACGAGCCCGAGATCGCGGTACGGGCAGGAGAGATCCGGGTCGCGCGGCTGGTCGCGGTCGAACCGGAGCCGGAAGGCGTCACCGCGGGAACTCCGGCGCCGGAGGGAACGGCACTGATCACCGGAGGAACCGGTGAGCTGGGCAGGGAGCTCGCCCGGCATCTGGTGCGCACCCGTGGCGTCCGGCGTCTCGTACTGACCTCGCGTCAGGGCGAGCGGGCCCCGGGAGCCGCCGGGCTCGCCGCCGAACTCACGGGGGCCGGGGCCGACAGCGTACGGATCGCGGCCTGTGACGTCGCCGACAGGGAAGCCCTCGCCGGTCTGATCGGTTCCATCGACGATCTGGACTCGGTATGGCACCTGGCCGGCGTGCTGGACGACGGATTGCTGCCGGACCAGAACACGGAGCGGCTGGAACGCGTACTCGCCCCGAAGCTGGACGCCGCGCTGCATCTGCACGAACTCACCCGAGAGCACTCGCTGTCCGAGTTCGTCCTGTTCTCATCGCTCGCCGGAGTGTTCGGAAGTGCCGGTCAGAGCACGTACGCCGCGGGCAACGCGTTCCTCGACGCCTTCGCCGTATGGCGTGTGCACGCGGGCCTGCCCGCCAGGAGTCTGTCCTGGGGACTGTGGGAGCAGGCCGGCACGGGGTTGACCGCGCATCTCGGCCAGGCCGAGCTGACCCGGATCCGGCGCATGGGCGTCGAGCCGTTGTCCGTGGATGAGGGGCTGCGGACACTGGACGCGGCACTGGCGACGGGTTCGGGGGGACATCTGGTTCCCGTGCGGCTCGGGCTGGCCTCGTTGCAGCGTGGCACGGACGAGGTGCCGGCGCTGCTTCGCGGCATGGTCAGGACGCGCCTGCGGCGGGCGAACGCTGGTGAGGCCCCATCGGGCCTGCGCGGCAGGCTCGCGGCGCTCACCCCCGACCAGCGGCGGGAGTCGGTCACGCTGCTGGTGCGGTCCGCGGCGGCGAGCGTGCTCGGCCTTCCGGACGAGGACGCGGTGCCGGCACAGCAGGTGCTCAGGGACCTCGGCCTCGATTCGCTGATGGCCGTGGAACTGCGCCGCCGGGTCTCGCAGGAGACCGAGGTTCAGCTGCCCGCGACGCTGGCGTTCGACTACCCGACCCCGGCCCGCATGGCCGAGTTCCTCCTGGAACGGATGGACCTGTCACAGGCGGTGCTGCCCGCCGGGGCTGCCGTCCGGGCTGCGGACGAGGACGACGATCCGGTCGCGATCGTGTCGATGGCGTGCCGGCTGCCGGGCGGGGTGGGGACGCCTGAGGAGTTCTGGGAGCTGTTGTCCTCGGGCGGGGACGCGATCGAGGGGTTCCCGTCGCGGTGGGACGGCTGGGACGTGTACGACCCGGATCCGGAGGCCGTGGGCAAGAGCTATGCGCGTACGGGCGGATTCCTGCGGGACGTCGAGGAGTTCGACGCGGGGTTCTTCGGGATCCCGCCGCGTGAGGCACAGGCGATGGACCCGCAGCAGCGGGTCGTCCTGGAAACCTCCTGGGAAGCCCTCGAACGGGCCGGGTACCCCTCCGAAGCCCTCGAGGGCAGCAACACCGGCGTGTACCTCGGTGCGATGGGGTCGGACTACGACCGTTTCCACAAGCACGACCTGAGTGCGCTCGACGCGTACGGCTCGATGGGCAGCGCCGGCAGCGTGCTGTCGGGCCGGGTCTCGTACGCGCTGGGGTTGCAGGGCCCGGCGGTGACGGTGGACACGGCGTGTTCGTCGTCGCTGGTGGCCCTGCACCTGGCGGTGAACGCGCTTCGCCAGCGCGAGTGCGACATCGCGCTGGCCGGCGGCGTGACGGTGATGTCGACACCGTCCCTGTTCGTGGAGTTCTCCCGGCTGCGGGGCATGGCCGCGGACGGCCGGTGCAAGAGCTTCTCCGCCGACGCGGATGGTGCCGGCTGGTCCGAGGGCTGCGGCGTACTGGTGCTCAAGCGGCTGTCGGCCGCGCAGGCGGCCGGGGACCGGGTGCTGGCCGTGATCCGCGGATCGGCCGTCAACCAGGACGGCCGGTCCCAGGGGCTGACCGCTCCGAACGGGCCCTCGCAGCAGCGGGTGATCCAGCAGGCCCTGTCGCGTGCGGGCCTGTCCCCCTCGGACGTGGACGCGATCGAGGCGCACGGCACCGGTACTCCGCTCGGCGACCCGATCGAGGCGGGCGCGCTGGCGGAGGTCTTCGGTCCGGGTCGTCCCGCGGAACGCCCGGTGTGGCTGGGGTCGTCGAAGTCGAACATCGGTCATGCCCAGGCCGCCTCGGGCGTGATCGGCGTGATGAAGATGGTGCTGGCGCTGCAGCACGAACAGCTGCCCGCGACGCTGCACGCGGAGGAGCCGAGCCCCCACATCGCATGGGAGAACAGCGGGCTCGAGCTGTTGGGCGAGGCACGCTCCTGGCCGCGGGAGGAGTCCCGGGTACGGCGCGCGGGCGTGTCGTCGTTCGGCCTGAGCGGGACCAACGCCCACCTCGTCCTCGAGGAGGCCCCTGCCGTAGGGGCCGTCACCGAGCAGGCGCTGCCGGAGGGCGTGTTCCCGGTGGTGGTGTCGGGCCGGGACGCGGGTGTGGTGCGGGCGCAGGCCCGGCGGTGGGCCGCGTGGTGGCGCCGGCACCCGGAGGTCTCGCTGGACCGGGTGGCGTCCACCGCGCTGTGGCACCGCAGCTGGTTCGACCACCGGGGCGCCGTACTGGCCACCACCCGCGAAGAGGCCATCGACCGGCTGGAAGCACTCGCCGAGGGAACCGACGCGGCCGGCGTGATCGCCCCCGTCGAGGGACTGGGCGAAGAGGCCCTCCAAGGGGCTGGTTCCGGCGGCGTGTGGGTGTTCCCGGGGCAGGGGTCGCAGTGGGAGGGCATGGGCCGGGTCCTGTGTGAGCACTCGCCCGCGTTCGCCCAAGCCGTGGCCGCTTGCGATGCGGCCCTGCTGCCCTGGACGGGGTGGTCGGTCACCGAGGTCCTCACCGGACGGCGGCCGCTGTCCGGGGTGGAGGAAGTACAGCCGGCGCTGTTCACGATGAGCCTCGGCCTGGCCGCGTGGTGGGAGTCCATGGGCATCACCCCGCAGGCCGTGATCGGGCATTCGCAGGGCGAAGTGGCCGCCGCCGTGGTGGCGGGCATCCTCACCGTCGAACAGGGCGCGAAGATCGTGGCCGCCCGCTCCCGGGCCGTGGCCACCTGCCAGGGCCGGGGAGGCATGGCCGTCGTCGAACGCGGCCATGAGTGGATCACCGAACGCCTGGCAGGCACCGGCCTGTCGATCGCCGCGGTCAACACACCCACATCCACGGTGATCTCCGGGGACGGCCACGCCCTGGACACACTGCTGGCCCAGCTGCGGACCGAGGCAGTGTTCGCCCGCCGGGTGCAGGTGGACTACGCCTCCCACAGCGCACACATGGACCCGCTCCTGCCCGCTCTGGCCGAGGAACTGGCCGGCCTGCAACTCCAGGCCGGACGGATCCCGATGTACTCCACCGTCCACGGCCGCACGGTCCAGGACGGCGAGCTGGACGCGGACTACTGGTGCGCCAACCTGCGCCGGCCGGTCCGTTTCGACCAGGCCAGCCAGGCGGCCACCGCCGACGGCCACCACACCTGGATCGAGATCAGCCCCCACCCCGTCATGGCCATGGTCCTCGACGAGATCACCCGGCACCACGGGGGAACCACCGTCGCCACCGCCCACCGGGACCAGGCCGACACCACCGACGTCCTCTCCTCATGGGTCCGCGCCGGACTCGCCCACGCAGACGCATGGCCGTGGCACCGGCTGGTCCGCCGGGCACCGATGGCGAGCGAGTTGCCCACCTATGCCTTTGACCGTCAGCGCTACTGGCTCGCCGCCCACAGCACCACTTCGGCGGATGCCCCGGGTCGGGGCGTGGACGGGGTGGACCACCCGTGGCTCACGCTGTCGACACCGCTGGCCTCCGGCGACGGACTGATCCTCACCGGCACGATCGGTGCAGCCGACGGCGCGCAGGGCTGGCTGGGCGACCACCGCGTGTTCGGCACGGCGCTGATGCCCGGCACCGGGATCCTGGACATGGTCCTCACCGCCGCCGAGCGGGTCGGAGCCGGCACGGTGGACACCCTGACCCTCACCACCCCGCTGGTCCTGCCCGAGACCGGGCCGCTGCGCATCCAGATCGCCGTCACCGGCATCGACGGCAACGGGTACCACCAGGCCACCGTCTACACCCACCCCGACCCCGACGCCCACCCCGGCATACCCTGGACCACCCACGCCACCGCCCAGCTCACCCCCGGCACACCCGTGCGCGACCCCGGATCCGTCGACTGGGCAGCGGTGGTCGAGTCCGCGGAACACGTGTCCCTGGACGGGTTCTACGAGCGCTTCCGCGAGCGCGGACTCGATTACGGCCCCGCGTTCCAGGGCCTCAGCGCCCTGTGGCGACAGGGCAACGAGCTCTACGCCGTCCTTCGCCTTCCGGAGGACCTGCGGCCCGAAGGGTTCGGGATCCACCCTGCCCTCCTGGATGCCGCGCTCCACACGATCCTCACCGCCGAGGAAGCCGACGGCGCCGGTCCGAAGCGCGGGAAGCGGGTCCTGCTGCCGTTCGAGTGGAAGGACGCCCGGCTGTATGCGACCGGGGCGTCGGTCGTGCGGGTGCGCGTACGCCTCGACAGCACGTGCGAGCAGGCCGAGCTGTGTGTGACGGACGAGAACGGGGACCTGGTCGTCACCGCGAGCCTTCGTCTCCGGGAGGCCAGTGCGCAGGGCCTGCGGACGGCGGCGCAGCGGCACCTGTACCGGCTGGAGTTCCAGGAGTGCCTGTCGCCCGCTGCCGAGCCGGCGGACACCGCGATCACCGGTGGCCCCCTCGCGGCCGCGCTCACTCTGCCCGTGGTGGACGCCGAAACCGGTCCGGCTCCTTCTCGTATCGTGGTGGATGCCACGGAAACCACGGGCTCACCCGAGGAATTCACCGCGGCGGCACTGGTCCGTGCGCGTGACATGCTGGCCGATCCACGGCTGGCCGGCACCGAACTCGTCTGGGTGACCCGTCAGGCGGTGTCCGTGGACGAGGGCGAGAGCGTCGACCTGACCTCGGCGCCCCTGTGGGGTCTGCTTCGTGCGGCACGCGCCGAGGGACATCCGGTTCGGCTGGTCGACGTGGACAGGGACGCCGATCCGGACACGGTGCGGGCAGCCCTGACCATCCCCGAGCCGGAGCTGGTGGTCCGCGGCGGTGATGTCCGGGTTCCCCGGCTGGTCCGGTTCTCCCCGCGCGACACGGCACCCGCGGATGGTGGCGCGGCGTCCGCCGCTGACACCCCGGATGCGGAACGGGCCCGGGGCACGGTGCTGATCACCGGCGGCACCGGTGAACTGGGGCGGCAGGTCGCACTGCACCTCGTGAGCGCATGGGGAGTGCGCAAGCTGGTCCTGGCTTCCCGCCGGGGTGACGGAGCGGACGGTTCCGGCGAGCTGGTCGCCGAGCTGACCGCCGCCGGGGCCGACAGCGTGCGCGTGGTGGCCTGCGATGTCACCCGCCGCGACCAGGTGGACGGACTCGTGGAGTCCGTCACGGATCTCATCGGCGTGTGGCATCTGGCCGGCGTACTCGACGACGGGCTGCTCACGGACCAGACCCCGGAGCGTCTGGAACGGGTCTGGGCGCCGAAGGCACGCGCGGCATGGTGGCTGCACGAGCTGACCGCAGACCGCCCACTGACCTGGTTCGTGGTGTTCTCGTCCGCCGCGGGTGTACTCGGAAGCGCTGGGCAGAGCGTCTACGCCGCGGCGAACGCGTTCGCGGACGCGGTCGTGCTCGAGCGGCGCCGGCAGGGACTTCCGGGACTGAGCCTGTCCTGGGGACTGTGGGAGCAGGCCGGTACGGGGCTGACCGCGCACCTCGGCCAGGCGGAACTGGCAAGGATGCGCAGGCAGGGAGTGACCGCGCTGACCAGCGCGCAGGCGCTGGGGGCTCTTGACACCGCCTTGGCCAGCCGGCGAGCGCATCTCGTTCCCCTTCGGATCGATCTGTCCGGGGCCGAGAACGCCCGTTCGCCGCTGCTGCGCGGCAGGACCCGGATACGGAGGCTGGCGGACACCCGGACGGACGGCGTCGACACCGGTTGGTCCGATCTGCCGGAACCGCAGAGAATCCGCGCACTGACCGATCTCGTGCGGCGCGAAGCGGCCGCGGCGCTGGGCCGCTCCGACGAGATCCGCCCCGAGGCGGAGTTCACCGAACTCGGGCTGGACTCCCTGATGGCTGTGGAACTGCGTCGAAGGCTGTCCGCCGAGACCGGACTGTCCCTGCCCGCGACGGCCGTCTTCGATCACCCGACGCCCGCCGGCCTGGCGGAGTACCTGGGCGGCTGCCTGCGAGACCGGGGCGACGACCCGGGTCGTGCGCGCGTGGAACGCGTGGAGCGGCGCGATGTCCATCCGGCGACGGAGGGGCAGCGCAGGCTGTGGTTCCTGGAGCAGATGCGTCCCGGCACGGCCGAGTACAACGTGACGATGCCGGTCCGGGTCCCCGAACCCTTGGACCGCGCGGCGTTCGCCTCCGCCGTCGAGTGCGTGGTGCGGCGGCACGAGGCACTGCGCACGGGCCTGGAGAGCCGCGACGGTGAGCTGGTCCAGGTGGTGTACGAGGAGTTCGACACCCCGCTGCGCTTCGAGGAGGTGGCCGATTCCGAGGAGCTGGCCGACCGGATCCGGGGCGAGGCGCAGACGCCCTTCGACCTGTCCGGCCCCGTGCTGCTGCGCTGCCTGGTGCTGACCGGCGCGGACGAACAGGTGGTCTGCTTCACCCTGCACCACGCGATCGTCGACGCCTGGTCGCTGGTCATGGTGCTGCACGAGTTGTTCGCCGTGTACGGGGAGTTCCGCGCGGGCCTCGTTCCCGACAGCGGGAGCGAGTCGCTCGTGCACCTCGGCGACTACGCCGGCTGGGAGCGGGACTCCATCGAGCAGGGCGCCTTCGAGGCGGGACTCGGCTTCTTCCGGAACGAACTGGCCGGGGTCCCGCGTCTGGAACTGCCCCGGAGCGGCCCGGACTCCGGTGCGGGCAAGGTCGGATTCGCGGTGCCCGACGCTCTTCGGGGCGAGCTGGAGGCCCTCGCCTCCGATGCGGGAGTCACGCTGTACACGGTGCTGGCCGGCGCCTTCGCGGTGCTGCTCGCCCGGTACAGCGACCAGCGGGACTTCGGCATCGGCACGGTGTGGTCCGGGCGCGGACTGTCCGGGACGGCGGAGATCGTCGGTTTCCTCGCCAACACCCTGCCGTTGCGCTGTGATCTCTCCGCTGACCCGAACGTGCCCGATCTGCTGTCGGCGATGAAGTCCCGCGTGCTCGGCGTGATGGAACACCAGAACGTGCCGCTGTCCGAAGTGGTCAAGGCCGTCGGCGCCGAGCGCAACGGCGAGGAGAACCCGTTGTTCCGGGCGGTGTTCAACTACGGCCTGGGTGCGGAGCCGCAGGACGACACGTGGCAGCCGTTCGCCGGGTGCTTCACCGGCAACGTCGCGGGAACCGCCAAGTTCGAGCTGACCATGAGCCTTGCACCGGCCGCTGAGGGACTGCGCGGGGAGCTTGAGTTCCAGTCACACGTACTGGATGAGGAATCCGCACAGCGCATGGTCGCGAACTTCGAGACCCTGCTGAACTCCTTCGTCCGGGACGGCGGTCTGCCGGTCAGCCGGCTGTCCTTGCGCTACCCCGAGGACGAGGGCTGGTTCCGGCGGCGGCACGGCGACGACGCGACGCCGGAGCCGACGCCGGAGCCGGCCGCGCTGCCCGCGCCGCAGCCGGAGCCCGCGGATCCGGCCGCCGGCGATGACCGAGTGTGGGAGACGGTGCTCTCGGCCTGGTCGCAGGTGCTGGAGCTGGAGCCGGCCGAGGTCGACCCGGACAGCGGATTCTTCGATCTGGGCGGAACGTCGTTGACAGCGGTGCGGGTCCACGAGCTGGTCCGCGCCGGCCTGGACATCGAGTTTCCGCTCGCGACGCTGTTCCGCCACTCCACGGTGCGCCAGCTGACCACGTTCCTGCGCGGCGACACCGCTCCTGCGGTGACCGCGGCCACGGCGCCGGCCGCAGAGCGTTCGGACGAGGACGCGGTGGCGATCGTGGGCATCGCCCTGCGCCTGCCGGGCGCGACCGGCCCGGAGCAGTTCTGGGCCAATCTCCGGGGCGGCGTGGAGTCGATCCGCCGCTTCACCGACCAGGAGTTGTCGGACGCCGGGGTGCCCCGCAACGTACTGGAAGATCCCGGGTTCGTCCCGGCCAAGGGCTACGTGGCGGACGCCGACCTCTTCGACGCCGAGTTCTTCGGATACTCGCGGTCCGAAGCGGAGAACATGGATCCGCAGCACCGGCTCTTCCTGGAAACGGCCTGGGAGGGCCTGGAGAACGCCGGCATCCTGCCCGACGCCTTCCCCGGCCGCATCGGAGTCTTCGCCGGCGCCGGATTCGGCGGATACAACAGCGGAAGCGTCCGTGGCGACGAGATCACCGAACTCCACGAGTTCTACCGCAATCTCCTCGGGAACAAGTCCGACTTCGTGTCCACCAGGGTGGCGCACAAGCTGAACCTGCGGGGTCCCGCGCTGACGGTCCAGACGGCGTGCTCCACGGGGCTGGTGGTCGCCCACCTGGCCAGGCAGAGCCTGCTGCGCGGGGAATCCGACGTGGCACTCGTCGGCGCCTCCGCCCTCACCTTCCCCCTCGAGTACGGCTACTACCACCAGGAAGGCTTCGTCTTCTCACCGGACGGTTCCTGTCGTGCGTTCGACGCCGACCGCAAGGGCACCGTGGTGGGCAACGGCGTGGTGGCGGTGGTGCTGCGGCGGCTGTCGGACGCGGTCGAGGCCGGAGACCGGATCTACTCCGTCATCCGCGGCAGCGCCATCAACAACGACGGCTCGGACAAGGTCGGATTCACCGCGCCCAGCGTGAGCGGGCAGGCCACCGTCATCACCGACGCCCTCGCCGACGCCGGACTGTCGCCCGCCGACATCGGCTACGTCGAGGCCCACGGCACGGCCACCGCGATGGGTGACCTCATCGAGATCCAGGCCCTGCAGGAGGTCTTCACCCCCGACCGCGACGAGCCGTGCGCGCTCGGATCGGTGAAGTCCAACATCGGCCACACCGACGTGGCCGCGGGCCTGGCCGGACTGGTCAAGGCAGCCCTCTGCGTCTACCACGGCGAACTGGTACCCACCGTCAACTTCCAGCGCGTCAACCC
>NZ_JBIXJQ010000029.1:0-16035 GCF_052871255.1 Streptomyces sp. LARHCF249 | reverse complement strand
GAGTACACCTCCACCGTCCGCGAGCCGGACTCACCCGGACCACCCACCGCGACCTGGACACGCACCCCGCCCTGCTCGGGCACCACCAGCGGCGACTCGATCACCAGCTCTTCCAGCACGCCGTAACCGAACTCATCGCCGGCGCGCACCGCGAGATCGACGTACACCGCGGCGGGGACGATCACTGCACCGCTGATCGCGTGATCGGCCAGCCAGGGGTGCGTCCGCAGCGACAGCCGCGAGGTGAGGAGCAGCCCGTCGGACTGCGGCAGCTGCACCGCCGCGCCCAGCAGCGGGTGATCGGCCGCGGCCAGTCCCAGCGAGGCCGCGTCGGTGGCCGATTCTCCCGGCTTGAGCCAGTAGTGCTGGTGGTCGAAGGCGTAGGTCGGCAGGTCCACACGTGCCGACGTCCGCGGCAGGACACCGTTCCAGTCCACGGCCACTCCTCGGACGAACAGCTCGGCCATCGAGGCCATCAGCCGTCGCAGACCGCCGTCCTCGCGCCGCAGCGAGCCCGTCACCAGGGCATCGGTGCCGGTGGTGTCGACGGTCTCGGTGATCGGCTGGACCAGCACCGGATGGGCGCTGACCTCGACGAACACGCCGTGGCCCTGCTCGAGGAGGCCGGCGACGGCCGGGCCGAAGCCGACCTGGCCGCGCAGATTGCGGTACCAGTAATCGCCGTCGAGGACGCCTGCGTCCTTCACCCAGCTGCCGGTGACGGTCGAGTAGAACGGCACCTTCGGCGCCTGCGCCTCGATCCCGGCGAGCGTCTCGGCGAGCGCCTCGCGGATGTCCTCCACGTGCCGGGTGTGCGAGGCATAGTCCACCGCGACCCGCCGGACCCGGACACCTTCGCCGGACAGGGCCTCCAGCGCCTCGTCCAGCGCCTCGGCGTCACCGGCGATGACCACGGAGGACGGCCCGTTGACCGCGGCAACCTCCACACGATCCGCCCACGGCTGGATCCGCGCGACCGCGTCAGCCTCGCTCAGCGCAACCGACGCCATACCGCCACGCCCGGCCAAGTCCTTGGCAATCGCCTGGCTGCGCAGCGCCACCACCCGCGCCGCATCCTCCAGCGACAGCGCACCCGAGACGCACGCGGCCGCGATCTCACCCTGCGAGTGACCCAGCACCGCATCGGCCCTGACCCCGACCGATTCCCACACCGCCGCCAGACCCACCATCACCGCAAAGCTCGCCGGCTGCAGGACATCGACCCGCTCCATCAGCTCGGGCTCGGTCTCACCCCGCAGCACCGCCATCAGCGACCAGTCCGTCCACGGCTCGAGCGCGGCAGCGCACTCCGCGATCCGCTCGGCGAAGACGGGCGAGGAGTCGAGCAGTTCACGGCCCATGCCCGCCCACTGCGAGCCCTGACCCGGGAACACCCACACGACCTTGCCCGGCACACCAGAACCCGTGCTGCCGGATACGACACCGGCCGCGTTCTCGCCCCGGGCCAGCGCCTCCAGCCCGGCCAACGCCTCGTCGCTCGAACCGGCGACGACCACCGCACGGTCTCCGAAGACCGCGCGCTCCGAGACCAGTGCCCCGGCCACGTCCGCCAGCGACACCTCATCGGCGCCTTCGACGAACGCGGCCAGCCGCTCGGCCTGACCGGCCAGGGAGGCGGCGCTGCGCGCCGACACCACCAGCGGCAGCACGCCGGCGGCCGCCCGGGACTGCTCCGCCTCTTCGGCGGCCGCCTCCGGCTCCTCGGGCGCCTCTTCGAGGATCAGATGTGCGTTCGTCCCGCTGATGCCGAACGAGGACACACCGGCCCGGCGCGGGCGGCCGTTCTGCGGCCACTCCCGGGCCTCGGTGAGCAGCTCGATGGCGCCCTCCGACCAGTCCACCTTCGTCGAGGGCTCGTCCACGTGCAGGGTCGCCGGGAGCACCCCGTGCCGCAGCGCCTGCACCATCTTGATCACGCCGGCCACACCCGCGGCGGCCTGCGTGTGACCGAGGTTCGACTTCGACGAACCCAGCCACAACGGCTGCTCGGGATCCCGGTCCCGCCCGTACGTGGCCAGCAGGGCCTGCGCCTCGATCGGGTCGCCCAGGGTCGTACCGGTTCCGTGACCCTCCACCGCGTCGATGTCGGACGGGGAGAGTCCGGCGTTGGCCAGCGCCTTGCGGATCACCCGCTGCTGCGCGGGACCGTTCGGCGCGGTCAGGCCGTTCGACGCGCCGTCCTGGTTCAGCGCGCTGCCGCGCATCACGGCCAGCACCCGGTGTCCGCGTTCCCGCGCCACCGACAGCCGCTCCAGGAGCACCACGCCGACGCCCTCGGACAGCCCCATGCCGTCCGCGCCGTCCGCGTACGCCTTGCACCGCCCGTCGGAGGCGAGGCCCCGCTGCCGGGAGAACGCCATGAAGGTGCCGGGCGTCGCCATCACCATCACACCGCCGGCCAGCGCCAACGAGCAGTCGCCCTGCCGCAGCGCCTGCGCGGCGAGGTGCATGGCGACCAGCGACGAAGAACACCCGGTGTCCACCGACACCGCGGGGCCCTCGAAACCGAATACGTAGGACACACGGCCCGACGCCACACTCGACGCCGTCGCGGCGCCCGCGAAGGCCTCCAGCTCCGGTGCGACCGAACCGCCGCCGGTCCCGTAGCCCTGGTTGGACACCCCGGAGAACACTCCGACGTCGGTGCCCTTCAGCGAGAGGGGGTCGATTCCGGCGCCTTCCAGCGCCTCCCAGGAAGTCTCCAGCAGCAGCCGCTGCTGCGGGTCCATCGCCAGGGCCTCGCGCGGCGAGATCCCGAAGAACCCCGCGTCGAAGAGCCCCGCCTCGTGGACGAATCCGCCCTGGCTGGTGTACGAGGTGCCCGCGCTGTCGGGATCCGGGTCGATCAACGCCTCCAGATCCCAGTGACGGTTGTCGGGGAACTCGGAGACGCTGTCGCGTCCGTCGACCACCAGCTTCCACAGGTCCTCGGGCGAGGACACACCACCGGGGTACCGGCACGCCATGGAGACGATGGCGATGGGCTCCCGCGCCTGGTCCTCGACCTCGCGCAGCCGCTTGCGGGCATCGCGGGCGTCGGCGATGGCCCTCTTGAGGTAGTCGCGGAGTTGTACCTCGTCAGCCACTGAATTCAGCTCCCAGGAAATCGATGTGTGCGTTGCTGTGGGTGGTGGGGGCCCGCACCGTCATGCGGGCGGTACGGCCGGGCCCACCCGGGCCCGGCCGTACGGTCCGGCTCAGTCGAGCTGGTCGAAGATCGCGAACAGGTCCTCGTCGCTGGCGGTTTCGAGGTCCTGGTCGGACGCGTCCGCGGTTCCCGCGGCCCCGGCGGGGCCGCCTGCCGCTTCGGCTGCCTTCAGCAGTTCCCGCAGGCGTACGGCGATCCGGTCGCGGGCCTCCGCATCGGAGGCCGCGGACTGGATGGCCGCGTCCAGACCGGCGAGACCGGCCAGCACCGAATCGGCGGGAGACGCCTGGTCGACCGCGAGCTCGTCGCACAGGTGTCGGGCGAGGGCCAGCGGGGTGGGGTAGTCGAAGACCAGCGTGGCCGGAAGCTTCAGGCCGGTCGCCTCACGCATCCGGTTGCGCAGTTCCACCGAGGTGAGCGAGTCGAACCCGGCGTCCTTGAACGCCGTCTCCGCCCGGACCCCCTCCAGCCCGGCATGCCCGAGCACGACCGCGATCTGGGCACGGACCAGGTCAAGAAGCAGCGCCTCCTGCTCTGCCGCACCGAGCCCGGCAAGCCGGTCGGACAGCTGCCGACGGTCGTCGCCTGCGGCGACCGCCTGCGCCTGCTGGCGGCCGGCTCGCACCAGGCCGCGCAGCAGGTGCGGAACCCCGCCACTGGCCGCCGCGTCCGCACGCGCGGCCCGCAGGTCCAGCTTGACCGGCACCAGCAGCGCCTGACCGGACCCCAGGGCCGCACCGAAGAGCTCCATGCCCTCGGCGGCCTTGAGCGCCGTGATTCCCCCGCGTCCCTCACGCCGGCTCATCTGAGCCTTGGTGAGGTCGTCGATGGTGTCCCCCAGGTTGGTGGCCGTCTGCCACGGGCCCCAGGCCAGCGAGAGACCCGGCAGGCCGGCGGCCCGACGGTGCGCCATCAACCCGTCCAGGAAAGCATTCGCTGCGGCGTATCCGCCACTACCAGCTCCCATAAAGACAGACGACGCGGAGGAGTAGACGATGAAGGCGTCGAGGTCCATATCGCGGGTCAGTTCGTCGAGGTGCTGCACCGCGTTGACCTTCGGCGCGTACACCGCCGCCAGCCGCTCCGGGGTCAGCGCCCCGATCACGCCTGCGTCGAACACACCGGCGGTGTGGATCACACCGGTCAGGCGGTGCTCGGCCGGAATCGAGGCCAGCAGGGCCTCGACCTGGCCGCGGTCGGACACGTCACAGGCCGCCACCGACACCGCGGCGCCCCGTTCGGTGAGTTCGGCGACGAGTTCCGCCACGCCCTCGGCGTCCGGACCCCGGCGGCTGGCCAGCATCAGATGCCGGACGCCCTGCCGGGTGACCAGGTGACGCGCAGCCAGGGCACCCAGCGAGCCGCCACCCGAGACCAGGACCGTGCCTTCCGGCCCGAACACAGCGGAACCGTCCGGCTCCTGACCGGTGACCCGGACGAGCCGGGGGACGGTGAGGGTGGTTCCGCGCACCGCGATCTGCGGCTCGCCGCCGGCCAGCACCTCACCCAGAACGGATTCCACTCCGTCACCGGAGGCCGGGTCGGCGTCGACCAGGACGATCCGGTCGGGGTTCTCCGACTGGGCGGCACGGACCAGACCCCACACCGCCGAACCGGCCGGGTCGCTCACCGCACCGTCACCGGCGGGCACCGCGCCCCGGGTCGCGACCACCAGCCGCGACTCCTCCAGCCCGGTCCCGGCCAGCCACGCCTGGACGACCTCCAGTACGTGGGAGGACAAGGCCAGTACGGCGTCCTCGGTGTCGCCGCCGACCGCGTCCAGCACCGCTGCCGCCGGAACTCCGCGGCCCGATGCCACGTCGTCGGCCAGGGCCGCGACGTCGTCCGCCGTGGCCACCGGCACCCACCAGGGCGCAGGGTCCACCCCGGTGGCCGGGGGCAGCTCGGTCCACTCCACGCCGAACATGGAGGAGCGGCTCTCGTCCGCGGCGGCATCCAACTGCTCCACGGACACGGGCCGGGACACGAGCGAGTCCATCGTCACCACGAGGGCGCCGGTCGCGTCGGCGGCCTCGACCGACAGCGCGTCCGGGCCGGCCGGGGCGACCCGTACCCGCAGGGCCGAGGCACCGGCGGCGTGCAGGACGAGGCCGTTCCACGCGAACGCCAACACCGCGCCGCGGGGTTCATCGTCCGCCGCGCCCGCCGCAGTACCGGCGGTGCCGGCCTGCAGGGCCGCGTCCAGCAGGGCGGGGTGGATGCCGAACGCGGCGGCCTCCTTGCGGTGCTCCTCGGGCAGGGCGACCTCGGCGAAGACCTCCTCGCCGCGTCGCCACACCGCTTGCACGCCCTGGAAGGCGGGACCGTAGTCGAATCCGCTCTCGGCCAGGTCGGCGTATAGGTTTCCGACCTCGACCGGCTGCGCACCGGCCGGCGGCCAGGCGGTGAAGTCGAACCCGGTGCCACGCGCCTGAACCGACGCCGACAGCTGACCCGTGGCGTGCCGCGTCCACACGTCCGCGCCACCCTCATCAGCGGCGTCCTCGCGCTGGGAGTAGACCTCCACCGTGCGCGAGCCGTTCGCACCCGGACCGCCGACCGCGACCTGGACGCGTACGCCGCCCTGCTCGGGCACCACCAGCGGTGCCTCGATCACGAGCTCTTCCAGCACACCGCACCCGGCCTCGTCACCGGCCCGAACGGCCAGCTCCAGCAGCCCGGTGCCCGGAAGGAGCACCACGCCGCCGATCGCGTGGTCGGCCAGCCAGGGGTGCGACCGCAGCGACAGCCGGGAGGTGAAGACCAGCCCGTCCGACTGCGGTAGGCGAACGACCGCACCCAGGAGCGGGTGATCGGCTCCGGCCAGGCCCAGCGAGGCCGCGTCGGTGGCCGACTCGCCCGGCTGGAGCCAGTAGTGCTGGTGGTCGAAGGCGTACGTCGGCAGCTCCACCCGTACCGCCGGCTGCGGCAGGACACCGTTCCAGTCCACGGCCACACCGCGGACGAACAGCTCGGCCATCGAGACGAGGAGTCGGCGCAGACCGCCGTCCTCACGCCGCAGCGACCCGGTCACCACCACATCGGCGTGACGGTCGTCGACGCTCTCGGTGATCGGCTGGACCAGCACCGGGTGGGCGCTGACCTCGACGAACACGCCGTGGCCCTGCTCGAGGAGGCCGGCGACGGCCGGGCCGAAGCCCACCTGGCCGCGCAGGTTCCGGTACCAGTAATCGCCGTCGAGTACGCCTGCGTCCTCGATCCAGGTGCCGGTGACGGTCGAGTAGAACGGCACCTTCGGCGCCTGGGCATCGATCCCGGCGAGCGCCTCGGCGAGGGCGTCGCGGATGTCCTCCACGTGCCGGGTGTGCGAGGCGTAGTCCACCGCAACGCGACGGACCCGGACACCTTCGCCGGACAGGGCCTCCAGCGCCTCGTCCAACGCCTCCGCGTCACCGGCAATGACCACCGACGACGGGCCGTTGACCGCGGCGACCTCCACCCGGTCAGCCCACGGCTGGATCCGCGCGACCGCGTCAGCCTCGCTCAGCGCGACCGAGGCCATACCGCCACGCCCGGCCAGGTCCTTGGCGATGGCCTGGCTGCGCAGCGCCACCACCCGCGCCGCGTCCTGCAGGGACAGCGCCCCGGCCACACAAGCGGCCGCGATCTCACCCTGCGAGTGACCCAGCACCGCGTCGGGCTCGACGCCCACGGACTGCCACACCGCCGCCAGACCGACCATCACCGCGAAGCTCGCCGGCTGCAGGACGTCGACCCGCTCCATCAGCTCGGGAGCGGTCTCGCCGCGCAGCACCGCCATCAGCGACCAGTCGGTCCACGGCTCCAGAGCGGCCGCGCATTCGGCGATCCGCTCGGCGAAGACCGGGGAGGACTCGAGGAGTTCGCGGCCCATGCCCGCCCACTGCGAACCCTGGCCCGGGAACACCCATACGACCTTGCCGGGCGCACCAGAACCCGTGCTGCCGGTCACGACACCGGCCGCGCTCTCGCCCCGGGCCAGTGCCCGCAGCCCCGGCAGGGCTTCCTCGGTCGAGTCGGCCAGGATGACCGCGCGCTCGCCGAAGACCGCCCGGTCGGACACCAGTGCCCCGGCGACACCCGCGAGCGACACCCCGTCGGTGTTCTCGACGAACGCCGCCAGCCGCTCGGCCTGACCCGCCAGGGAGGCGGCGCTGCGCGCCGACACCACCAGCGGCAGCACGCCGGCGGCCGCCCGGGGCGGCTGCGTCGCTTCGGCAGCCGACACCGCTTCCCCGGGCGCCTCTTCGAGGATCAGGTGTGCGTTCGTCCCGCTGATGCCGAACGAGGACACACCGGCCCGGCGCGGGCGGCCGTTCTGCGGCCACTGCCGGGCCTCGGTGAGCAGTTCGATGGCGCCCTCCGACCAGTCCACCTGGGTCGTGGGCTCCTCAGCGTGCAGCGTCGGGGGCATGACGCCGTGTCGCAGCGCCTGCACCATCTTGATCACACCGGCCACGCCGGCCGCGGCCTGCGAGTGGCCGATGTTCGACTTCAACGAGCCCAGCCACAGCGGCTGCTCCGGATTGCGGTTCCGCCCGTAGGTCGCCAGCAGGGCCTGCGCCTCGATCGGGTCGCCCAGAGCCGTACCGGTTCCGTGGCCTTCCACCACGTCCACATCGGCCGGGGAAAGCCCGGCGCTGTCCAGTGCCTTGCGGATCACCCGCTGCTGCGAGGGACCGTTCGGCGCCGTCAGACCGTTGGAAGCACCGTCCTGGTTCACGGCGCTGCCGCGCAGCACCGCCAGCACCCGGTGGCCGCGCTCGCGCGCCACCGACAGCCGCTCCAGCAGCACCACGCCGACGCCCTCGGACAGCACCGTGCCGTCCGCGCCGTCCGCGTACGCCTTGCACCGCCCATCGGAGGCGAGGCCCCGCTGGCGGGAGAACGCCGTGAAGCCGCCGGGCGATGCCATGACCATCGCGCCTCCGGCGAGCGCCATCGAGCACTCGCCCTGCCGCAGCGCCTGCGCCGCCAGATGCATGGCCACGAGCGAGGACGAGCACGCGGTGTCGACGGTGACCGCCGGGCCCTCGAGGCCCAGCACGTACGACACCCGGCCGGACGCCACGCTCGACACCGACCCGGTGACCGCGAAGCCCTCCAGTTCCGGCGCGTCCGCACCGACCCCGTAGCCCTGGCCGGACACTCCGGAGAACACCCCGACGTCGGTGCCCTTCAGTGAGTTCGGGTCGATTCCGGCGCCTTCCAGCGCCTCCCAGGACGTCTCCAGCAGCAGCCGCTGCTGGGGGTCCATGGCGAGGGCCTCACGCGGCGAGATCCCGAAGAAGCCGGCGTCGAAGAGCCCCGCCTCGTGGAGGAACCCGCCCTTGCTGGTGTACGAGGTGCCCGCGCTGTCGGGGTCCGCGTCGAAGAGGCCCTCCAGGTCCCAGCCGCGGTCCTCGGGGAAGGACGACACCGCGTCCCGGCCCTCGGACACCAGCCGCCACAAGTCCTCCGGCCCGGCCACGCCACCCGGCAGGCGGCAGGCCATCCCGACGATCGCGAGCGGTTCACCCGCATCGGCCGCCACGGCCGCGGGTGCCACCGGCACGGGAGCCACGTCACCGAACTCCTCGCGCAGGTAGCGGGCGAGGGCCAGCGGGGTGGGGTAGTCGAAGACCAGCGTGGCGGGAAGCTTGAGACCGGTCGCCTCACGGAGGCGGTTGCGCAGTTCCACCGAGGTGAGCGAGTCGAAGCCGACGTCCTTGAACGCCATCTCCGGCCGGACGCCCTCCGGCCCGGCGTGGCCGAGTACGACCGCGGCCTGCGCACGTACCACCTCGAGCAGCAGTGCGTCCTGTTCTGCCGAGGTGAGCCCGGCCAGGCGACCGGCCAGCCCGCCGTCCGTGGCGGAGGCCGCCCGCGCGACCTGCCGGCCCGCCCGTACCAGGCCCCGGAGCAGGTGCGGGACTCCCCCGCCGGCTCCGGCCTGGCTGCGCAGCGTCCGCAGGTCCAGCTTGATCGGCACCAGCAGCGCCCGGTCCGCGTGCAGGCCGGCGTCGAAGAGGTCCATGCCCTCGGCCGCCGTGATCTCCAGCACGCCACTGCGGCTCGCCCGGGCCTGGTCGACGTCGCCGAGGTGGGCGGCCATGCCGAGGGTCCGCTCCCACAGGCCCCAGGCGAGCGAGATGCCCGGCAGGCCCGCCGCCCAGCGGTCGGCCATCAGTCCGTCGAGGAAGGCGTTCGCCGCCGCGTAGTTGCCCTGGGCGCCACCTCCGAACACTCCTGCGACGGACGAGTAGACGATGAAGGCGTCGAGGTCCAGGCCGCGGGTCAGCTCGTCGAGGTGGCGTACCGCGTCCACCTTCGGAGCGAACACGCCGGCCAGCCGCTCCGGGGTCAGCGCCCCGATCACGCCGTCATCGAAGACGCCCGCGGTGTGGATCACACCGGTCAGCCGGTGCTCGGCCGGAATCGAGGCCAGCAGGGCCTCGACCTGGCCGCGGTCGGACACGTCACACGCCGCCACCGTCACCGCGGCACCTTGTTCGGTGAGTTCGGCGACCAGCTCCTGGGCACCGCCGGCGTCCGTACCCCGACGGCTGGCCAGCACCAGGTGCCGCACCCCGTGCCGGGTGACCAGGTGACGGGCGACGAGAGCACCCAGGGCGCCGGTACCGCCGGTGACCAGGACCGTGCCGTCCGGCCGGAACACCGCGGGGACGTCCGGGACCTCACCGCCGGCCCGGACGAGCCGGGGCACGGTGAGGGTCGTCCCGCGTACGGCGACCTGCGGCTCGCCGCAGGCCAGCACCGCGCCCAGCACCGGCTCCGCATCGCCTTCGGCAGCGGGGTCGGCGTCGAGCAGGACGATCCGGTCGGGGTTCTCGGCCTGGGCTGCACGCACCAGGCCCCATACCGCCGCTCCGGCCGGGTCGCTCACCATGCCGTCACCGGCGGGAACCGCGCCGCGGGTCATCACGACCAGCTGCGACTCCTCCAGCTCGCTGGCGGTGAGCCACGCCTGCAGGATCTCCAGCACGTGGGAGGACAGGGCCAGTACGGCGTCCTCGGCGTCACCGCCGAGCGCTTCCAGGACCGCGACCGCCGGCGCTCCGGCGTTCTCGGCCAGGGCCGCGACGTCGTCAGCCGTGGCCACCGGCACCCACCGCGGTGAGGGCTCCGACCCTTCGGCCGTGGACAGCTCGGTCCACTCCACCCCGAACAGCGAGTCGGCGACCATCGTGTCCGCCGCCGTCTCCAACTGCTCGGCGGACACCGGCCGGGACACCAGGGAGTCCATCGTCACCACGAGGCCGCCGGTCGCGTCGGCGGCCTCGACCGACAGCGCGTCCGGGCCGACCGGGGCGACTCGTACCCGCAGGGCCGAGGCACCGGCGGCGTGCAGGACGAGGCCGTTCCAGGCGAACGCCAGCACCGCCTCCCCGGCTTCCTCCTCGGCCGTGCCCGCCCGCGTGACGAAGGTGCCGGCCTGCAGGGCCGCGTCCAGCAGCGCCGGGTGGAGGCCGTACCTGGCGGCCTCCTTGCGCTGCTCCTCGGGCAGGGCGACCTCGGCGAAGACCTCCTCGCCGCGGCGCCACACCGCCCGCAGACCCTGGAACGCCGGACCGTAGCCGAAACCGCTCTCGGCCAGACCGGCGTAGAAGTCCCCGACCTCGACGGGCTGCGCACCCGGCGGCGGCCACGCGGCGAAGTCGAACGTCTGCCCCGTCCCCTGTGCGGGCGCGGCGGCCAGCATGCCGGTGGCGTGCCGCGTCCAGGCGTCCGCGCCGCCCTCGTCGGCCACGTCCTCGCGCTGGGAGTAGACCTCCACCGTGCGCGAGCCGTTAACAGCCGGACCGCCGACGGCGACCTGGACGCGTATGCCGCCGTGCTGGGGAACGACCAGCGGTGCCTCGATCACCAGCTCCTCGAGGACACCGCACCCGGCCTCGTCGCCGGCGCGTACCGCGAGCTCCAGCAGCCCGGTGCCCGGAAGGAGCACCACGCCGCCGATCGCGTGGTCGGCCAGCCAGGGGTGCGTCCGCAGCGACAGCCGCGAGGTGAAGACCAGCCCGTCCGACTGCGGCAGGCGAACGACCGCACCCAGGAGCGGGTGATCGGCCGTCGCCTGGCCCAGCGAGGCGGCGTCCGTGGCCGATTCTCCCGGCTTGAGCCAGTAGTGCTGGTGGTCGAAGGCGTACGTCGGCAGGTCCACCCGCCGGGATCCCGCCGGCTGCGGCAGGGCACCGTTCCAGTCGAGCGCGATACCCCGCACGAACAGCTCGGCCATCGAGGCGAGGAGTCGGCGCGGACCGCCGTCCTCGCGCCGCAGCGAGCCCGTCACCAGGGCATCGCTGCCGGTGGTGTCGACGGTCTCGGTGATCGGCTGGACCAGCACCGGATGGGCACTGACCTCGACGAACACGCCATGGCCCTGGGCCAGAAGGTCCGCAACGCCCGGGCCGAAGCCGACCTGGCCGCGCAGGTTCCGGTACCAGTAATCGCCGTCGAGGACGCCTGCGTCCTTCACCCAGCTGCCGGTGACGGTCGAGTAGAACGGAACCTTGGGCGCCTGCGCCTCGATCCCGGCGAGCGTCTCGGCGAGCGCGTCGCGGATGTCCTCCACGTGCCGGGTGTGCGAGGCGTAGTCCACCGCAACGCGTCGCACGCGGACACCTTCGCCGGACAGGGCCTCCAGGGCCTCGTCCAGCGCCTCGGCGTCACCGGCGATGACCACGGAGGACGGGCCGTTGACCGCGGCGACCTCCACACGATCCGCCCACGGCTGGATCCGCGCGACCGCCTCGTCGGCGCTCAGCGCGACCGAGGCCATACCGCCACGCCCGGCCAGGTCCTTGGCGATGGCCTGGCTGCGCAGCGCCACGACACGCGCCGCATCCGCGAGCGAGAGCCCACCCGAGACGCACGCGGCGGCGATCTCACCCTGCGAGTGACCGAGCACCGCATCGGGCTCGACGCCCACGGACTGCCACACCGCGGCCAGACCGACCATCACGGCGAAGCTGGCCGGCTGCAGGACGTCGACCCGCTCCATCAGCTCGGGAGGAGTCTCGCCGCGCAGTACGTCGATCAGCGACCAGTCGGTCCACGGCTCCAGAGCGGCCGCGCATTCGGCGATCCGCTCGGCGAAGACCGGCGAGGAGTCGAGGAGTTCACGGCCCATGCCCGCCCACTGCGAGCCCTGACCCGGGAACACCCACACGACCTTGCCCGGCTTGCTCGAGCCGGCCGCGCTGCCGGACACCACACCGGGCGCGTTCTCGCCGCGCGCCAGCGCCTGCAGCCCGGCCAGTGCCTCTTCGTTCGAACCCGCGAGCACCACCGCGCGGTCGGTCAGCAGCGCACGGTCGGAGACCAGTGCGCCGGCCACGTCCGCCAGCGAAACCTTGTCGGCGGAGTTCTCGACGAACGCGGCCAGCCGCCCGGCCTGACCCGCCAGGGAGGCGGCGCTGCGCGCCGACACCACCAGCGGCACGACACCCGCAGGCGCCTGCTCCGCCGAGACGGGCGCGGCCTCCTCCGGCGGCGCCTCCTCCAGGATCAGGTGCGCGTTCGTCCCGCTGACGCCGAAGGCGGACACGCCGGCCCGGCGCGGGCGGCCGTTCTGCGGCCACTCCCGCGCCTCGGTCAGCAGCTCCACCGCACCGGCGGACCAGTCCACCTGGGGGGTGGGCGCGTCCACGTGCAGGGTCGCGGGCAGTACTCCGTGCCGCAGCGCCTGCACCATCTTGATGACACCGGCCACACCGGCAGCCGCCTGCGTGTGACCGAGGTTCGACTTCAGGGAGCCCAGCCACAGCGGCTGCTGGGGGTCCCGGTCCCGGCCGTAGGTGGCGAGCAGGGCCTGCGCCTCGATGGGGTCGCCCAGGGTCGTACCCGTTCCGTGCGCCTCCACCGCGTCCACGTCGGACGGGGAGAGTCCGGCGCCGGCCAGCGCCTTGCGGATCACCCGCTGCTGCGCGGGACCGTTCGGGGCGGTCAGGCCGTTCGACGCGCCGTCCTGGTTCACGGCGCTGCCGCGCAGCACCGCCAGCACCCGGTGCCCGCGCTCACGCGCCACCGACAGCCGCTCCAGCACCACCACACCGGCGCCCTCGGCCCAGCCGGTGCCGTCGGCCGACGAGGAGAACGCTTTGCAGCGCCCGTCGGCGGCCAGGCCGCGCTGCCGGGAGAACTCCACGAAGGCGCCGGGCGTCGCCATCACCGTCGCGCCGCCGGCGAGTGCCATCGAGCACTCGCCCTGCCGCAGCGCCTGCGCCGCCAGGTGCATCGCGACCAGCGAGGACGAACAGGCGGTGTCGACGGTGACGGCCGGGCCCTCGAGGCCGAGCACGTACGACACGCGGCCGGACGCCACGCTCGACAGCGTGCCCGTGACCGCGAAACCCTCGGCCTCCGGCGCGTCCGCGCCGGCCCCGTAGCCCTGAGTGGACGTTCCGGAGAACACCCCGACATCGGTGCCCTTCAGCGAGACCGGGTCGATGCCGGCGGCCTCCAGCGCCTCCCAGGAGGCCTCCAGCAGCAGCCGCTGCTGCGGGTCCATCGCCAGCGCCTCGCGCGGCGAGATCCCGAAGAACCCCGCGTCGAACTGCGGTGCCTCGTGGAGGAAGCCGCCCTTGCTGGTGTACGAGGTACCCGCGTTGTCGGGATCCTCGTCGAACAGGCCCTCCAGGTCCCAGCCGCGGTCCTCGGGGAAGGACGACACCGCGTCCTGGCCCTCGGACACCAACCGCCACAAGTCCTCCGGCCCCGCCACGCCCCCCGGCAAACGGCACGCCATTCCCACGATCGCTATCGGCTCGCGGGAAGCGCCGAGGAGCTGGCGGTTCTGCTTCTTCAGCGAACCGACTTCTTCGAGCGACTTCCTTAGGGCCTCGACGACCTTTTCATACGACGCACTCACTTAACTGCCCCAATCATTAGCGGTTTCGAAGGATTTTCAGTCGCCGAGCGCCATGTGAACGAGGTCATCGACACCCAGCTCGGCGATCGCCCTTTCCTCGTCGGCCTCGTCCGTTGCGCCGATTTCCAGATCGCCGTCGCCGAGGGCGACCAGCTTGACCAGGGCATCCATCAATCCGGCTTCCCGGAACCGGGCCAGCGGGAGGGATGCGAGTGCGTTCCGCAGCCGTTCCTCGTCCACTGCCATGTCATTCGCGTCGCTGTCCGGGAGCAATTCGTGGTGCAGGTGGCGGGCGAGTGCCAGCGGCGTCGGATAGTCGAAGATCAGCGTGGCCGGAAGCTTCAGACCGGTCGCCTCGCACAGCCCGTTGCGCAGGGCCACCGAAGTGAGCGAATCGAATCCCGCTTCCTTGAACGCCGTCTCCGCCCCGACACCGTCCGGCCCGGCGTGCCCGAGCACGACCGCGGCCTGAGCACGCACCAGATCGAGAAGCAGTTCTTCCTGTTCTGCCGCGGTGAGCCCGGCCAGGCGACGGATCAGCCCGCCGTCCGTGGCGGTGGCCGCCCGCGCGACCTGCCGGCCCGCCCGTACCAGGCCGCGCAGCAGGTGGGGGAGTTCCCCGCCGGCCGCGGCCTGGGTGCGCAGCTTCCGCAGGTCCAGCTTGATCGGCACCAGCAGCGCCTGGCCGGTCGCGACAGCGGCATCGAAGAGCTCCGTGCCTTCCGCCGCCGCCAGCCGCAGACCCCCCTGGCCGGTGGTCTGCTGCCACTGGCCCCAGGCCAGCGACTGTCCGGGCAGGCCCGCCGCCCGACGGCGGTCCATCAGTCCGTCGAGGAAGGCGTTCGCCGCCGCGTAGTTGCCCTGTCCGGCCGAGCCCATGAGCGAGGCGGCGGACGAGAACACGATGAAGGCGTCGAGGTCCAGGCTCCGGGTCAGCTCGTCGAGGTGCTGCACCGCGTTCACCTTCGGCGCGAATGCCGTCTGCAGCTGCTCAGGGGTCAGCGCCCCGATCACGCCGTCATCGAACACGCCCGCGGTGTGGATCACACCGGTCAGCCGGTGCTCGGCCGGGACCGAGGCCAGCAGGGCCTCGACCTGGCCGCGTTCGGAGACGTCACACGCCGCGACCGACACGACCGCACCCTGTTCGGTGAGTTCGGCGACCAGTTCCTGCGCGCCCTCGGCATCCGGACCCTGCCGGCCGGCGAGTACGAGACTGCGTACGCCGTGCCGGGTGACGAGGTGACGGGCCACCAGAGCACCCAGGGTGCCGGTACCGCCCGTGATCAGGACCGTGCCTTCCGGCCCGAACACCGCGGAGTCGTCCGGGACCTCGCCGGTGACCCGGACGAGCCGGGGGACGGAGAGGGCCGTTCCGCGTACCGCGATCTGCGGCTCGCCGCAGGCCAGCACCGAACTCAGTACGAGCTCCAGATTGCCTTCGGCAGCGGGGTCGGTGTCGAGCAGGACGATCCGGCCGGGGTTCTCGACCTGCGCGGCGCGCACCAGACCCCATACCGCCGAACCGGCCGGGTCGCTGACCACGCCGTCACCGGCGGGAACCGCGCCACGGGTCACCACGACCAGCTGCGACTCCTCCAGTCCGGTTCCGGCCAGCCAGGCCTGGAGGACCTCCAGCACTCGGGAGGTGACCCCCAGTACCGCGTCCTCACCGTCGCCGCCGACCGCTTCCAGCAGCGCCACCGCCGGAACGTCGGCGCTCTCGGCCAGGGCCGCCACGTCGTCGGCCGTGGTCACCGGCACCCACCAGGGAGAGGGCTCCGCAACGTCAGCCGGGGCCAGCTCGGTCCACTCCACGCCGTACAGCGAGTTGGCGACCGCCGTGTCCGCCACCGTCTCCAGCTCCTTGACGGACACCGGACGGGACACCACCGAGTCCACCGTCAGGACCGGGCCACCGGTCGCGTCGGCAGCCTCCACCGACAGCGCATCCGGACCGGCCGGTACCAGCCGCACCCGCAGGGCCGAAGCACCC
>NZ_JBIXJQ010000028.1:0-19108 GCF_052871255.1 Streptomyces sp. LARHCF249 | reverse complement strand
ACACCGGCGCCTGCCGCACATCAACCCGATCGCCGTCCCCGACAGCCACCGCACCCCGCGTCACCACCGCCAACACCGAGCCCTCACGCTCGTCCGCCAACCAGTCCTGCACCGCCGCCAACACCCGGTTGGCCAGGCTGTGGACCGCGGCCGGAACGTCGTCGTCGGTCACCTCGCACTCGAAGACGGCCGTACCCTCGGGCAGGCCCTGCGGGGCATCCGACGCCGGCAGGGGCAGCGGGTTCCACACGATGCGGAAGAGGGAGTCCGTACCTCCTGTGCCGAGCTGCTCGGTCGAGACCGGGCGGCCGACGACCGCGCCGACCGTGGCGACGGGAGCACCCGTGGCATCGGCGACCTGCAGGGAGAGGCTCTCCGGCGTGGGCTGGGTGATCCGTACCCGTACGGCGGAGGCTCCCGCCGCGTGCAGGGTGATGTCCTTCCAGACGAAGGGCAGGACGGTCTCGTCGCCGCCGGTGCCGTTGACGAGCGCGGCGTGCATGGCGGCATCCAGCAGGGCGGGGTGCAGGCCGAACTCCGCGGCCTCGGCGTGGGCCTGCTCCGGCAGGGCGACCTCGGCATAGAGGACGTCGCCGAGCCGCCAGGCGGCCTTGAGGCCCTGGAACACCGGCCCGTAGCCGAAGCCCCGCTCCCGCAGGCCCTCGTACGCGCCGTCCAGCGACAGTACGTCGGCGCCTGCGGGCGGCCAGGCCGCCAGGTCGAAGGCGGGGGCTTCGGCGCCTGCGGCGAGCACGCCGTCGGCGTGCAGGGTCCACGGCAGGTCCGGCCGGTCCTCGGCGCGCGAGTAGACGCTCACCGAACGCCGCCCGGAGGCGTCGGCGGGGCCGACGACCATCTGTACGGTGAGGGCACCGCGCTCGGGCAGGATCAGCGGCGCCTGGAGCGCGAGCTCCTCCAGTACGTCGCAACCCACCTGGTCGCCCGCCCGGACCGCGAGCTCCACGAAGCCGGTACCGGGCAGCAGGATGCTGCCCAGGACGTCGTGGTCGGCGATCCAGGCGTGCGTGCTCGCCGACAGCCGGCCGGTGAACGTGACCACGTCGGTGTCCGGGGACGGCAGCACCGCACCGAGCAGCGGATGCCCGGCATCGGTCAGTCCGGCCGTCGCCATACTGCTGCCGCCGGAGCCGATCCACGAGTTGGCGAGGTACTCCTCCGTGCCGATCCAGTAGCGGGTGCGCTGGAAGGCATAGGTGGGCAGCTCTACCCGGCGGGCGCCGGTTCCGGCGTAGAAGGCCTGCCAGTCGACGGAGACCCCGGTGGTGTGCAGCTGGGCCATTGCGGCGACGAGGGTCTGCGTCTCGGGCCGGTTCTTACGGAGTCCCGCGACGAGCACGGCGTCGGCAGCGCTCTGCGCGGCCAGCCCGGTCAGAATGCCGTCCGGACCGATCTCCAGGAACCGGGTCACCCCCTGCCGCTCCAGCGCGACCACCGCATCGGCGAACCGGACCGCCTCCCGCACCTGGGAAACCCAATAGTCCGCAGACTGCCACGCCTCGGACGACTCGCCGGTCACCGTGGAGACGACGGGAATGCGCGGCGGGCTGAACGTCAACTCCCCGGCCACTACACGGAACTCAGCCAGCATCGGGTCCATCAAAGCGGAGTGGAAAGCGTGCGAGACGGCGAGACGGCTGGTCTTCCGGCCGACTGCCGTGAACTGCTCACCAAGCGCGAGCACGGCTGCCTCGGTACCCGAAACAACCACGGACTCCGGCCCGTTGACCGCCGCGATTCCGACCCCGTCGGTCAGCAGCGGCAGCACCTCCTCCTCCGTCGCCTGGACAGCGAGCATGGCGCCCCCGGCGGGGAGTTCCTGCATCAGCCGGCCACGGGCGACCACCAGCCGGGCCGCATCCGCGAGGGACAGCACCCCGACCGCGTGCGCGGCGGCCAGCTCGCCGATCGAATGCCCGGCCACCACATCCGGCCGTACACCCCACGCCTCCACCAGCCGGAACAACGCCACTTCAAGCGCGAACAACGCGGGCTGGGTGAGCGCGGTCTCGTTCAACGCCTCCGCATCCTCACCCCACACCACCTCCCGCAGCGACCGCCCCAGCAACGGGTCGACCTCCGCACACACCGCGTCGAAAGCCTCCGCGAACACCGGGAAGGACGCGTACAACTCCCGCCCCATCCCCAACCGTTGCGCACCCTGCCCCGTGAACAGGAACGCCGTCCGCCCACCCGACTGCGGCCGGCCGGTCACCACCCCCGGGTGGGACTCGCCCGCCGCAAGGGCGGCGAGAGCGCGCTCACGGTCGTCGCCCAGCACCACCGCCCGGTGCTCCATCGCGGTGCGCGCCGCGGCGAGCGTGTGCCCGATGTCCTCGGGGCGGTACGCGTCCACCACCTCGAGCAACGCGCCCGCCTGGCCTGCCAGCGCCTGCGGGGACTTCGCCGACACCACCCAGGGCGCGACCGGCAGTCCGGCGACCGGCTCCGCCTCCGTCGACTGCCCGGCGGGGACCTCCTCCACGATGACGTGTGCGTTCGTCCCGCTGATGCCGAACGAGGAGATGCCCGCCCGGCGCGGCCGGCCCTCGCTGCGCCACTCCCGGGCCTCGGTGAGCAGCTCCACCTCACCCGCCGACCAGTCGATCTGATCCGACCGCTCCCCCGCGTGCAGGGTCGGCGGCAGCACCCCGTGCCGCATCGCCATCACCATCTTGATGATCCCCGCAACACCCGCCGCCGCCTGCGTGTGCCCCATGTTGGACTTCACGGAACCCAGCCACAGCGGCCGGCCCTCCGCCCGCCCCTGCCCATACGTGGCCAGCAGCGCCTGCGCCTCGATCGGGTCCCCGAGGGTGGTGCCGGTGCCGTGCGCCTCGACCGCGTCGACCTCGGCGGCCGAAAGGCCCGCGTTGGCCAGGGCCTGGCGGATCACCCGCTGCTGCGAGGGCCCGTTGGGGGCGGTCAGGCCGTTGGAGGCCCCGTCCTGGTTCAGCGCCGAGCCGCGCACCGTCGCCAGGACCGGGTGGCCGTTGCGCCGCGCGTCGGAGAGCCGCTCCAGCAGCAGCATGCCCGCGCCCTCGCCCCAGCCCGTACCGTCCGCACCCGCGCCGAACGACTTGCAGCGGCCGTCGGGGGCGAGTCCGCGCTGGCGGCTGAACTCGACGAACACCTCCGGGGTGGCCATGACGGCGACACCGCCGGCGAGGGCCAACGAGCACTCCCCCGACCTGAGCGCCTGCGCCGCCATGTGCAGGGCCACCAGCGAGGAGGAGCACGCCGTGTCCACCGTCACGGCCGGGCCTTCCAGGCCGAACACGTACGAGACGCGCCCGGAGGCGATGGCTCCGGTGCTGTTGTTGGCGGCGTAGTCGTGGTACATCATCCCGGCGTAGCAGCCGGTCATGCTGCCGCGCAGGGTCTCCGGATCGATCCCGGCCCGCTCGAACACCTCCCAGGCCGTCTCCAGCAGCAGGAACTGCTGCGGATCCATCACGGCGGCCTCGTTGGGGCTGATGCCGAAGAAAGCCGGGTCGAACTCGCCCGCCTCGTGCAGGAATCCGCCCTCCCGGGCGTAGCTGGTGTGGGGGCGCTCGGAGGTCGGGTCGTAGATGCGGTCGAGGTCCCAGCCGCGGTTGGCCGGGAAGTCGGAGACGGCGTCCACGCCGTTCGCGACCAGCTGCCACAGGTCCTCGGGGGTGCGCACCCCGCCGGGGTAGCGGCAGGCCATGGCGACGATCACGATCGGGTCGTCGTCGACCGCTGCGGACCGGACCGCGGTGGTCGCGGGGACCGACTGCCCGGTGGCTCCGTCGAGTTGGTCGAGGAGGTGGCGGGCCAGCGCGCGCGGGTTGGGGTAGTCGAAGGCGAGGGTGGCGGGCAGCCGGACGTCGGCGGCCGCGCTGACGGCGTTGCGGAACTCGACGGCGGTGAGCGAGTCGAAGCCGAGCTCGCTGAACGCCCGGCTCTCGTCGACCGCGTGCGGCCCCGGGTATCCGAGGGTGATGGCGACCTGTGTGCGGACCAGGTCGAGCAGCAGGGCCGTGCGCTCCTCCCGGTCCAGTCCGGCCAGCCGGCCGCGCAGCGCCCCCGCCGCCTCGGCGGCGGACGCCGTGCTGCGCCGTGCCCGGACGCGGACCAGGCCGCGGAAGAGCGGCGGCAGGGCCTCGCCCGCCTCGGCGAGCGTATGGACGTCCAGCCGGATCGGCAGGAGGACGGGGGCGTCGACGGTCAGGGCCCGGTCGAAGAGGTCAACGCCGTACTCCGCGGTGAGCGCGCCGATGCCGGTACGGCTCATCCGCTGGAGGTCGGCTTCGGTCAGGGCGCCGGACATGCCGCTCGCCCACAGGCCCCAGGCGAGGGACTGGGCGGGCAGGCCGTGGGCGCGCCGGTGGGTGGCGAGCGCGTCGAGCAGGGCGTTCGCGGCGCCGTAGTTGCCCTGTCCGGGGACGCCGAGGACGCCGGTCGCGGAGGAGAACAGCACGAAGGCCGACAGCTCCAGGCCGCGGGTGAGTTCGTGCAGGTGCAGCGCCGCGTCGGCCTTGGCGCGCAGGACGGTGTCCAGGCTCCGCGGGGTCAGCGAGGCGATGAGGGCGTCGTCGAGCACCCCGGCCAGGTGGACCACGCCGGTGAGCGGCACCCCGGAGATCAGGGCGGCGAGGGCGTCGCGGTCCCCGGCGTCGCAGGCCGCGACGGTGGCTTCGGCGCCGAGCCCGCGCAGTTCGGCGCGGAGTTCCACGGCGCCGGGGGCGTCCGTGCCGCGCCGGGAGACCAGCAGGAGGCTCCGGACGCCGTGGGCCTCGACCAGCTGCCGGGCGACCAGCCGGCCGAGCGCGCCGGTGGCGCCGGTGACCAGGACGGTGCCGTTGCCGAAGTCGGGGCGGACGCGGCGCTCGGGGTCGTCGGTGACGCGGGCGAGGCGGGCGCCGTGGACGGTCGCGCCCCGTACGAGGATCTGGGGTTCGGCGGCGGCCACCGCGGCGGCCGCCTCCTGCGGGTCGGCGAGGTCGGTGAGGTCGGCGAGCAGGAACCGGCCGGGGTGCTCCGCCTGCGCCGAGCGCACCAGGCCCCAGACGGCAGCCCCGGCCAGGTCGGTGACGTCCTCGGCGGGCCGGGCCACGGCCCCGGAGGTCGCGACGAGCAGCCGCGAGGCGGCGTACCGCTCGTCGGCGAGCCAGCCCTGCAGGGCGGTGAGCACCCGCGCGGTGGCGGCGCGTACGGCCTCCGGGCCGGACCCGGGCCGGGAGCGCAGGATGACGTGCTCCGGTACGGGTCCGTCGGCGGGCAGGGTGTCCCAGTCGGCCGGTGCCGGCATGGCGGCGGGCGTCGGGAGGGCCGTCCAGTCGAGGGCGAAGAGGGATTCGTGGGCGGCCGTACGGGCGGCGGCGAGCTGCTCGGCGGAGACCTCGCGCAGGACGAGGGAGTCCACGGAGAGCACGGGGCGGCCGGTCTCGTCGCCGACGGACAGGGCGATGGCGCCCGCGCCGTCGGGGGCGATCCGGACCCGCAGGCGGGTGGCGCCGGACGCGTGCAGACGTACGCCGGTCCAGACGAAGGGCAGGACCGGGCCCTGGGCGTCGGCGAACAGGTCGGTGAAGACGGAGCCGTGCAGCGAGGCGTCCAGCAGCGCCGGGTGCATGCCGAACGCGGCGGCGTCGGCGCGCGCCCGCTCCGGGAGGGCGACCTCGGCGAACACCTCGGTTCCGCCGGTGGCGGCCCAGGCGGCGGTGAGGCCGCGGAAGGCCGGGCCGTAGGGGAGGCCGGCCGCGGCCAGCGCCTCGTACACGCCGTCCATGTCGATCGGGGTGGCGGCGGTGGGCGGCCAGGCGCCCAGGTCGACGGCCGGGTCCGGGGCCGCGGCGGCCGCCAGGACGCCCGCCGCGTGCAGGGTCCACGGCTGGTCGGGCTGGTCGTCGCGGCGCGAGTGGACGCTGACCGGGCGGCGCCCGGAGGCGTCCGCGGGGCCGACCTCGACCTGGAGGGCGACCGCGCCGCGTTCGGGCAGGACGAGGGGCGCCTGGAGCATGAGCTCTTCGAGCAGCTCGCAGCCGACCTGGTCGCCGGCGCGGACGGCCAGCTCCACGAAGCCGGTGCCGGGGAAGACCACGGAGCCGCCGACGAGGTGGTCGGCCAGCCAGGGCTGGGCCGATACCGAGACCCGGCCGGTCAGCACCACCCCGCCGGAGTCGGCGAGGGAGACGACGGCGCCGAGCAGCGGGTGCCCGGCGGCGGCCAGGCCGGCGGCCGAGAGGTCGCCGAGGGCGCCGGTGCCCTCGACCCAGTAGCGGGTGCGCTGGAAGGCGTAGGTGGGCAGGTCGACGCGCCGGGCTCCGGTTCCGGCGTGGAACGCCTCCCAGTCCACGGCCGCGCCGGAGGTGTGGAGCTGGGCCACGGCGGCGATCAGCGCCTCGGGCTCGGGGCGGTTCCTGCGCAGGGCCGGTACGAGGACCGCCTGCTCGGAGTCGGCGGTCTGCTGGGCGAGTCCGGTGAGGATGCCGTCGGGGCCGATCTCCAGGAAGCGGGTGGCGCCCTCCTGCTCGAGGGTGCGGACGGCGTCGGCGAAGCGGACGGCCTCGCGGACCTGGGTGACCCAGTAGTCCGGGGACTGCCAGTCCGCGCCCGGGCGCTCGCCGGTCACCGTGGAGACGGCCGCGATCTGCGGCTGCGCGTACGACAACTGCTGGGCTGTGGAACGGAATTCCTCAAGCATCGGGTCCATCAGCGATGAGTGGAAGGCGTGCGAGACGGCGAGGCGGCTGGTCTTGCGGCCGACGGCCGTGAACTGCTCGCCGAGCGCGAGGACGGCCGCTTCGGCGCCCGAGACGACCACGGAGTCGGGTCCGTTGACGGCCGCTATGCCCACCCCGTCGGTGAGCAGCGGCAGGACCTCCTCCTCCGCCGCCTGGACGGCGAGCATCGCGCCCCCGGCGGGCAGCGCCTGCATCAGCCGGCCGCGGGCGACGACCAGCCGGGCCGCGTCCGCCAGTGACAGCACGCCCGCGGCGTGCGCGGCGGCGAGCTCGCCGATGGAGTGACCCGCGACCACGTCGGGGGTGATCCCCCAGGCCTCGACGAGTCGGAACAGCGCCACTTCGAGGGCGAACAGGGCGGGTTGGGCGAGCGCGGTCGCGTTCAGCGCCTCCGCGTCCTCACCCCAGACCACCTCTCGGAGCGACCGGCCGAGGTGCGGGTCGATCTCCGCGCAGGCGGCGTCGAAGGCCTCCGCGAACACCGGGAACGAGGCGTACAACTCACGGCCCATGCCGAGCCGTTGGGCGCCCTGCCCGGTGAACAGGAAGGCCGTGGAGCCCTTGGCCGCCACGCCGCGCACCACACCCGGGTGCGGCTGCCCGTCGGCGAGAGCGGCGAGAGCGGCGAGAGCGGATGCGCGGCCGTCCGCGAGGACGACCGCGCGGTGCTCGAGCGCCGCGCGGCTGGTGGCCAGCGAATAGGCCAGGTCCGTGGCGTCCAGCTCCGGCGAGGCCGTGATGTGGGCGTGCACCCGGCTCGCCTGCGCGGAGAGCGCCTCGGCGTCCCGGCCGGAGACCGGCCACGGCAGCACGGACGGCACCGGCACGGCGGTCCGCGGTTCGGCGGCGGACGGATCCACCGGCGGCCCGACCGCCTCGGCCGGCTCCTCCGCGGGTGCCTCCTCGAGGATGACGTGGGCGTTGGTGCCGCTGACCCCGAAGGCCGAGACGCCCGCCCGCCGCGGCCGGTCCTCGCCGCGCTCCCACTCCCGGGATTCCGCCAGCAGCCGGACCCGGCCCGCGGACCAGTCGACGTGGCTCGACGGTTCGTCCACGTGCAGGGTCTGCGGCAGCACGCCGTTGCGCAGCGCCATGACCATCTTGATGACGCTGCCGACACCGGCGGCGGCCTGCGCGTGCCCGATGTTGGACTTGATGGAGCCGAGCCAGAGCGGCTGCCCCTCGGGGCGGTCCTGCCCGTACGTGGCGAGGAGCGCCTGCGCCTCGATCGGGTCGCCGAGGGTGGTGCCGGTGCCGTGGCCCTCGACCACGTCGACCTGGGTCGCGGGGATGCGGGCATTGGCGAGGGCCTGGCGGATGACCCGCTGCTGGGCGCGTCCGTTGGGGGCGGTGAGGCCGTTGCTGGCGCCGTCCTGGTTGACGGCGCTGCCGCGGACGACCGCCAGTACGGGATGGCCGTTGCGCCGCGCGTCCGCGAGCCGTTCGAGTACGAGCATGCCCGCGCCCTCGGACCAGCCGGTGCCGTCGGCGGCTTCGGCGAAGGCCTTGCAGCGGCCGTCGGGGGCGAGGCCCCGCTGGCGGCTGAACGCGATGAACGGCGAGGGGGTGGACATCACCATGACGCCGCCGGCGAGGGCCAGCGAGCATTCGCGCTGTCTGAGCGCCTGGGCCGCGAGGTGGAGCGAGACGAGCGAGGAGGAGCACGCCGTGTCGACGGTCACGGCCGGGCCTTCCAGGCCCAGGGTGTAGGAGATCCGGCCGGAGATGACCGCGGCCGCGTTGGCGGTGGTCATGTAGGCCTCGGCGACCTCGCCGGCCGCGCCGATCAGGTACTCGTAGTCCTGGATGCCGGAGCCGGCGAACACGCCGACCGGCTTGCCGCGCAGGGACACCGGGTCGATCCCGGCGCGCTCGATCGCCTCCCAGGACACCTCGAGCAGCAGCCGCTGCTGCGGGTCCATGGTCAGTGCCTCGTTGGGGCTGATCCCGAAGAAACCGGCGTCGAAGTCGGCGACGTCGTCGACGAAGCCGCCCTCGTGGACGTAGCTGCTGCCGGACCCGGCGGGCTCCGGCTCATCGCCGCGCAGCCCGTCGAGGTCCCAGCCGCGGTCGGTGGGGAAGGTGCTGATGGCGTCGCGGCCTTCGGCCACGAGCCGCCACAGGTCGTCCGGGGTGCTGACGCCTCCCGGATAGCGGCAGCTCATCGCGACGATGGCGATGGGCTCGTGGTCCTGGTTCTCGACCTCCTGGAGCCTGCGGCGGGTCTGGTGCAGATCCGCCGTGACCCGCTTGAGGTAGTCGAGAAGCCTTGCGTCGTCATTGGACATCTTGGTCCCACCGAGTCCTTGTTCATGCCGTGAGGTCGAGTCGGGTCGCAGTGCGCGCGCATCGCGGATCGGGCTGCGGATCGGGTCCCGCGCGGCCGGTCGCGTGAGGCCGGTCAGGTGAGGCCGAGTTCGTTGTCGATGAAGGCGAACACGTCGGCGGCGGAGGCGGCTTCGAGCTGGTCGCCGATGCCCTGCGCGCCGGTCGTCGCGTCGAGGATGCCGGTCAGCCGCGCCAGCAGGCTCTGCAGCCGGGCGGTGATGCGGGTGGCCTCGATCTCCTCGGCGGCGAGGGCCGCCGCGGCCTCTTCGAGGCGGTCCAGCTGGGCGAGTACCGGCAGTTCACCGGCGCCGGCGTCCCGGCAGAGCTCGGACCACAGGTGGGCCGCGAGCGCCCCCGGACCGGGGTGGTCGTAGACCATGCTGGTGGGCAGGGGGCGGCCGGTGGCCGCGACCAGCCTCGTCCGCAGGTCGACGGCGGCCACGGAGTCGAAGCCGAGGTCGGTGAAGCCGCGGTCGGCGGGGACCTCGGCCGGGTCCTCGTAGCCGAGCAGGGCGGCCACGTGCGTACGGACCAGGTCGAGGAGGGCCGCCCGCTGGTCGGCCTCGGACAGCCCGGCCAGTGCCTCCGCGAGGCCGGATCCCTCCCCGCTGCCGCCCGGAGCCGGGTCGGTGTGGAGGGCGGCGCGCGCCTCGGGCAGGGCGTCGAGCAGCGGGCGCGGGCGGGCCAGTGCGTAGGTCGGCGCGAAGCGGTCCCAGTCGAACTCGGCGACCACTGCGTGCGAGGATCCGCCCGCCAGGATGCGGCGCAGGGCGCCGACGGCCCGGTCGGGACGCATCGCGGGTGCTCCGATGCGCCGCATGACGGCGGCCAGTTCGGTGTCGACCATGCCGCCGTCCCAGGAGCCCCAGGCCACCGAAGTGGCGGCGAGGCCGCGGGCGCGGCGGTGGTGGGCGAGGCCGTCGAGGTAGGCGTTGGCGCTGCCGTAGGCGGACTGTCCGGCGCTGCCCCATACGGCGGCGCCGGAGGAGAAGAGGACGAAGGCGTCCAGCGGGGTGTCCGCGAGGAGTTCGTCGAGGTGCCGGGCGCCGAGGACCTTGGCGGAGGCCACTTCGGCGAGGTCGGCGAGGGTCAGTTCGGCCAGCGGCGCGATGCGCTGCGGAAGTCCGGCCGCGTGGATGACGGCGGTGAGGTCGGTGAGCCCGGCGAGAAGGCCTCGTACGGCTTCGCGGTCGGCGATGTCGCAGGCTTCGACGGAGACCCGTACGCCCGACTCCCTTATCCCGTCCGCCAGTTCCCGGGCGCCGGGGGTGTCCGGTCCGCGGCGGCCGACGAGGACGACGTGGTCCGCGCCGTCGGCGGCGAGCATCCGGGCCACGTGCGCGCCGAGTCCGCCGGTGCCGCCGGTGACCAGGACCGTGCCGCGCGGCCGCCACGGCCCGGCCGGGTCGGGGTGCGCGGGGCGCACCATGCGGCGGGCGTAGGTGCCTTGGGGGCGGACGGCCACCTGGTCCTCGCCGGTGGCTCCGGAGAGGGTGTCGCAGACGCGCAGCGCGATCCGCTCGGCATCGGCATCGGCATCGGCATCGGCGGCTTCGGTCACGGCGTCGGCCGGGAGGTCGACGAGGCCGCCCCAGGTTCCGGGGGTCTCCAGGGCCAGGGCCGCGCCCAGGCCCCAGACGGCGCTCTGCGCGGGCCGGGACGCCAGGTCGGCGTCGTCCGTGGCCACCGCCCCCCGGGTGAGGCACCAGACGGGGGCGGTGGAGTCCCGCCCGGCCAGTTCCTGGAGCAGGGCGACGGTGTCCGCGAGGCCCCGGGAGAGCGCGGGGTGGTCGGGGTGCGCGGTGTCGTCCAGCGCGAGCAGGCTCAGCACTCCGGCGGGGGCGGCCGGGAGCGCCTGCGGCAGTACGGGACGCTGCGCGCCGCCGGTCTCCCGCAGTACGGGCGCTGCGCCGCGCGTGGTGAGGGCGTCGGCCAGCAGGGTCGCGAGGGCGCGCTGGGCGGCGGTGTGCACGACGAGCCAGTCGCCGTCGAGCGGGGCGGCGGGCGCGGGGTCGGCGACCGGGACCCAGGCGACGCGGTAGCGCAGCGCGTCGACGGCGGCCGTCTCGCGCCGGCCGGCCCGCCAGGTGGTGAGTGCGGGCAGGACGGGGGCGAGGGCGGCGGGGTCGAGGCCGAGCCGCTCGGCGAGTGCCGCGGTGTCCTCGCGCTCGACGGCCTCCCAGAACTGCGACTCGCCGGGGTCGGCGGCGGTTCCGTCGCCGGCCTGCGCGGCGGGCTGCTGCGCCCAGTAGTTCTTGCGCTGGAAGGCGTAGGTGGGCAGGTCCACGCGGTGGGGGCGGTGGCCGGTGGCGGTGAAGTAGGCGTGCCAGTCGACGTGGACGCCGCGGGTGTGGGCGAGGGCGACGGCTGCGGCCAGCTCGCGCTCCTCACCGCGGTCGCGGCGCAGGACGGCGGTGAAGACCGGCCGGTCGGACCCGTCGGCGGTGTCGGTGAGGCAGTCGGGGCCTAGCGGGGTGAGGGCGGCGTCGGGGCCGAGCTCCAGGAACGTGTGGACGCCCTTGGCGGCGAGCAGCCGTACGGCATCGGCGAAGCGGACGCTCGCGCGGACGTGGCGCACCCAGTAGTCGGCGCAGGCCAGTTCGTCGTCGCCCGCGAGTTCACCGGTGACGGTGGAGACGATCGGCGTGCGGGCGGTTCCGTACGCGATGCTCTCGGCGACGGTGCGGAACGCGTCGAGCATCGGCTCCATCAGCGGCGAGTGGAAGGCGTGCGACACGGTGAGCCGCTTGGTCCTGCGCCCCAGGGCCGCGAAGTGCGCGGCGATGCCGAGGGTGTCCGCCTCGTCTCCCGAAACGACCACGGCACGCGGCCCGTTGAGCGCGGCGATGCCGGTTGCCGGGGTGAGCAGCGGCTCCACCTCGTCCTCGGCGGCCTCGACCGCGACCATCGCGCCGCCCTGCGGGAGGGCCCGCATCAGCCGGCCGCGGGCGGCGACCAGGCGGGCGGCGTCGGGGAGCGTGAGGACTTCGGCGACGTGGGCGGCGGCCAGTTCGCCGACGGAGTGGCCGGCGAGGAAGTCGGGGCGGACGCCCCAGGACTCGATGAGCCGGTACAGGGCCACTTCGCAGGCGAACAGTGCGGGCTGGGCCTGGCCGGTGTCGTCGAGGAGCGCACCGTCCTCGCCCCACATGGTCGCGCGCAGCGGGGTGTCGAGATGGGCGTCGAGGGCGGCGACCGCCTCGTCGAAGGCGCGGGCGAACACCGGGTGCGCGGCGTACAGTTCGCGCCCCATGCCGAGGCGCTGGGCGCCCTGGCCGGTGAACAGTACGGCGCTCAGCGCGTCGGGGCGGGCGGCTTCGCCTGCGGCGGGCCCGGCCGCAAGGGCGCGCAGGGTGCGTACGAGCTCGCCGCGGCCGCCTTCGGCGTGCCCGTCGGCGACGACCACGGCGCGGTGCTCCAGGGCGGCCCGGGTGGCGGCCAGGGACCAGCCGATGTCGGCGAGCGCCTGCCCGGGGTGGGCCTCCATGTGGTCCGCGAGCCGAACGGCCTGCGCGGCCAGCGCCTCGGGGCGGCGGGCGGAGACGAGCACGGGCACGAAGCGCGGAGCCGTGCCGCCCCCGGCGGCGGCGGGTGCGCCGGGCTTGGGCGGGCCGTCGGGTATCGCCTCGGTACTTCCGCCTGCGGCGGGCACGGCTGTGGGCTGGGCGCCGGCCTCCCGGGACGGGGTGGGCTGCGCTCCGTCGACGGAGTCGACCGCGGCCTCCTCCACGATCACGTGGACGTTCGTGCCGCTCAGGCCGAACGAGGAGACCCCGGCGCGCTTGGCGCGGCCGCGGTCCGGCCAGGGCATCGGCTCGGTCAGCAGGCGCACGCTGCCCGCGCTCCAGTCCACGTTGTGGCTCGGCTCGTCCACGTGGAGGGTGCGCGGCAGCACGCCGGCCCGCATGGCCTGCACCATCTTGATGACTCCGCCGATCCCGGCGGCGGCCTGGGCGTGGCCGATGTTCGACTTGAACGAGCCCAGCCACAGCGGCTGGTCGGCGGGCCGCTCCCGCCCGTAGGCGGCGATGAGGGCCTGCGCCTCGATGGGGTCGCCGAGGGTGGTCCCGGTGCCGTGCGCCTCGACGGCGTCGACGTCGGCGGCGGTCAGCCGCCCGGAGGCGAGCGCCTGCTGGATGACCCGCTGCTGCGAAGGCCCGTTGGGGGCCGTCAGACCGTTGGAGGCGCCGTCGGAGTTCATCGCCGAGCCGCGGATGACGGCGAGGACCGGGTGGCCGAGCCGGCGGGCCTCGGAGAGCCGCTCGACGAGGACCATGCCCGCGCCCTCGGACCAGGTGGTGCCGTCGGCGGCCGCCGCGAAGGACTTGCAGCGTCCGTCGGGCGCCAGGCCCCGGTCCTGGCTGAAGCCGACGAACGAGTCCGGACTCGCCATCACGGTCACGCCGCCCGCGAGCGCCAGCGTGCACTCGCCGGTCCGTACCGACTGGACGGCGAGGTGGAGGGCGACGAGGGAGGAGGAGCAGGCGGTGTCCACGGTGACGGCGGGGCCCTCCAGGCCCAGCGCGTACGCCACCCGCCCGGAGGCGACGCTGGCCAGCCCGCCGGTACCGCCGCCGCCCGGGTAGTCGTGGTACACCACACCGGCGAACACACCGGTCCGGCTGCCCTTGAGCGAGGTGGGGTCGATGCCGGCCCGCTCGATCGCCTCCCAGGACACCTCCAGCAGCAGCCTCTGCTGCGGGTCGGTGTCGCGGGCCTCGCGCGGGCTGATCTTGAAGAAGTCGGCGTCGAACGCGCCCGCGTCGTGCAGGAATCCGCCTTCCCGGCAGTACGTCTTGCCGGGCGTGCCCGGCTCCGGGTCGTAGAGGGCGTCCATGTCCCAGCCCCGGCCGTCGGGGAAGAGCGAGACGGCGTCCCGGCCCGAGTCCACCAGCTGCCACAGGTCCTCGGGGGACGCGATGCCGCCCGGGAAGCGGCATCCCATCGCGACGATGGCCACGGGCTCGTGCTGCTGCTCCTCGGCCTCCCGCAACTGGCGCCGGGTGCGCTGGAGTTCGGTGGTGGCGCGCTTGAGATAGTCCCGGAGCTTCTCGTCGTTGCTCATCGAACCTCAACCAATCTAGAGCTGATCGCTGGCTAGGAGATGCCGAATTCGCTGTCGAGCACGTCGAACAGCTCCTCGTCGGTGACCGTTTCGAAGTCGGGGCCGTCCTGCGCCGCCCCGAGTCCTCCCGCGCCGCCCCGGGCGTCGCGCCAGCGGCGTACGACGGCTTCCAGCCGGGCGGTGATCGCGTCCGCGCGGGCGCCGATGACCTCGGTGTCGCCGCCGGCGGCGGGGAACCCGGTGAGCAGGGCCTCGACGCGGTCGAGTTCGGCCAGCGCGGCCGCGGCCGGGTCACCGCCCGCGGGCTCGGCGGCCATCCGCTCACCGAGGAACGCGGCGGCTGCCCGCGGCGTCGGGTAGTCGAAGATCAGGGTGGCGGGCAGATCGCAGCCGCTCGCCGCGGTGAGCCGCTTGCGCAGCTCCACGGCGGCCAGCGAGTCGAATCCCATGTCGCGGAAGGCGAGATCGGCTTCCACGGCGGCGCCGGAGGGGTATCCGAGGACCGCCGCGACGTGCGTGCGCACCAGCGCCAGCAGGATCCGGGCGCTCTCGGCGGCGCCCACCCCGTCGAGCTGGGCCCGCAGCGCCTCGGCGGCCTCCCGGGACTCCTCCGCCGAGGGGACCTCGTGGGCGGCCGGGGCCGCGGGGACCGGGCCGGCGGTGGAACCGGCGGCGTCGACCCAGTAGCGGGCGCGCTGGAAGGGGTAGGTGGGCAGCTCGACGACCCGGGCCCCGCTGCCCGCGTAGTACGCCGCCCAGTCCACGCGCACACCGTCCGCGTGCAGCTGGGCCAGGGCCGTGACCAGGGCCTGCGGCTCGGGACGGTTCCTGCGCAGGGCCGGTACGAGAACCGCGTGGGCGGACTCCTCGCTCTCGAGGCTCTGGCTGGCGAGACCGGCCAGGATCCCGTCGGGGCCGATCTCCAGGAACCGGGTCGCGCCCTGCTGCTCGAGCGCACGGACCGCGTCGGCGAAGCGGACGGCCGCGCGGACCTGGCCGACCCAGTACTCGGGGGACTGCCAGTCGGCGCCCGCGCGGTCACCGGTCACCGTGGAGACCGCCGCGACGCGCGGCTCTCCGTACGTCAACCCGCGGGCGACGGACCGGAATGCGTCCAGCATCGGATCCATCAGTGCGGAGTGGAAGGCGTGGGACACGGCGAGGCGGCTGGTCTTCCGGCCGGCGGCGGAGAAGTGCTCGCCGACCGCCAGGACGGCCGCCTCCGTACCGGAGACGACCACGGACTCGGGCCCGTTCACGGCGGCGATGCCGACACCTTCGGTGAGCCGCTCCAGCACCTCGCCCTCGGTCGCCTGGACGGCCACCATCGCGCCCCCCGCCGGGAGTTCCTGCATCAGCCGGCCGCGCGCCACGACCAGCCGGGCCGCGTCCGCGAGGGACAGCACCCCGACCGCGTGCGCGGCGGCCAGCTCGCCGATCGAATGCCCGGCCACCACGTCGGGCCGTACACCACACGCCTCCACCAGCCGGAACAACGCCACTTCGAGGGCGAACAGGGCCGGCTGGGCGAGCGCGGTCTCGTTCAGCGCCTCCGCGTCCGCACCCCACACCACCTCCCGCAGCGACCGGCCGAGGTGCGGGTCGATCTCCGCGCACGCGGCGTCGAAGGCCTCCGCGAACGCGGGGAACGCCTCGTACAGCTCCCGTCCCATTCCCGGCCGCTGGGCGCCCTGCCCGGTGAACAGGAACGCCGTCCGGCCGCCGCGCCGGATCCGCCCGGTGACCACCCCGGGGTGGTCCTCACCCGCCGCGAGGGCGGCGAGCCCGCTCGCGGGGTCGCCCAGCAGCACCGCGCGATGGGCGAAGGCGGTGCGCGAGACGGCCAGGGAGAGCCCGATGTCCGCCGCATCGGCACCGGGCTCCGCCGCGGCCCGGCCCAGCAGTCGTCCCGCCTGAGCGGAGAGGGCCTGCCCGGTCTTGGCCGACAACACCCACGGGGTCACGGGGAGCCCGGCCCGCACGGCCGTCTCCCGGGCGCCCTCCGGCGCCTCCTCGATGATCACGTGGGCGTTGGTCCCGCTGATCCCGAACGAGGACACCCCGGCGCGCCGCACCGCGCCGGACGCCGCCCAGGGACGCGCCTCGGTGAGCAGCTCCACCGCTCCGGCCGACCAGTCCACCTGGTCCGAGGGCTCCTCCACGTGCAGGGTGGGCGGCAGGACGCCGTGCCGCAGGGCCATCACCATTTTGATGACGCCCGCGACACCCGCGGCCGCCTGGCTGTGCCCCATGTTCGACTTGATGGACCCCAGGTACAGCGGCCGTCCCGCCGGCCGTTCCTGCCCGTACGTCTCCAGCAGGGCCTGGGCCTCGATCGGATCGCCGAGGGTGGTGCCGGTCCCGTGCGCCTCGACCGCGTCGACCTCCGCCGCCGACAGGCCGGCATCGGCGAGGGCCCTGCGGATCACGCGCTGCTGGGCGGGGCCGTTCGGGGCGGTCAGACCGTTGGAGGCCCCGTCCTGGTTCAGCGCCGACCCGCGGACGACACCGAGGACGGGGTGACCGCGCCGCCGTGCGTCCGAGAGCCGCTCCAGCAGCAGGACGCCCGCACCCTCCGAGCACGCGACGCCGTCCGCCGAGGAGGCGAAGGACTTCGAGCGGCCGTCGGGTGCCAGCCCCTGCTGGGTGCTGAAGTAGACGAACATGTCGGGGGTGGACATCACCGTGACCCCGCCGGCCAGCGCGAGGTCGCACTCCCCCGACCGCAGCGCCCGGGCCGCCATGTGCAGGGCGACCAGGGAGGAGGAGCAGGCCGTGTCCACGCTCACGGCCGGGCCCTCGAGGCCCAGCGTGTAGGCGACCCGGCCGGAGACCACGCTGCCCGCGGTGGTGCTCCCGGGCTCCCGGCCCAGCGCGTAGTCGTGGTACATGACGCCCGCGAACACTCCGGTCGCCGAGCCCTTGAGGGTGGTGGGGTCGATGCCGGCCCGCTCGATCGCCTCCCAGGACACTTCCAGCAGCAGCCGCTGCTGAGGGTCCGTCATCAGCGCCTCGTTCGGGCTGATCCCGAAGAACACCGGGTCGAACTCGGCGGCGTCGTAGAGGAAACCGCCCTCCTGCGCGTACGTCTTCCCGGGCGTCCCCGGTTCGGGGTCGTAGACCTCCGGGTCCCAGCCCCGGTCGGCCGGGAACCCGCCGATGGCGTCCACGCCCTCGGCGACGAGCTCCCACAGCTCCTCCGGGGTGGTCACCCCGCCCGGGTAGCGGCAGCCCATGCCCACGATCACGACGGGGTCGCCGTGGTGTCCGGGACCGCGCTCGGCCTCGGCGAGACGGCGGCGGGCCTCGCGCAGGTCGGACGTGGCCCGCTTCAGATACTCGAGAAGCCGCTCCTCGTTGCTCACCGAGATCTACTCCCTCTGGTCGGACCGTCCGTGGCGGGTCTCATCTCGCCTGCCTGGCCGTCTAGTTGATCGGTGGGAACGCTACTGAGCTGCAGGAAGGGCGGCCTACCCTTAACCCACCCCTGCCGGAGTCCGGCCGATGAAGGGGAAAGCACGCAGGTGCGCCGCCCCACGAAAACGGCCGAGGTGCGTGAGGCTGCCGTTCAGCCGTCACGCACCCCGGCCGGGGTGCCGGATCCGCCCTGGGTCGGGCGGTCAGGGGGTCGCGGGGGTGCCGAGCTCGTTGTCGAGGATGTCGAACAGCTCGTCCGCGGTGACCGCGTTCAGGTCCTGGCCGCCGTCCGGGATCTCCGGCGCGGCATACCCCTGGGCGTGCATCGGTGCCCCGTCGAGCCGGCCGGCCAGCTCCCGGAGCCGCTCGGCCAGCCGCGCCCGGGTGGGGCCGGTCGGCGGGGCGTCGGTCAGGAGGAGGGATTCCAGCCGCGCGAGGTCGGTCTCCACCCCTGATGCGTGTCCGGCGGGTACGACGGGTACGGCGGGTGCCAGCCGCCGCGCGAGGTAGGCGGCGACCTCGGACGCACTCGGGTAGTCGAAGATCAGCGTCGCGGGCAGACGCAGTCCGCTGGCCGCGCTCAGCTGGTTCCGCAGCTCCACAGAGCCGAGTGAATCGAAGCCCAACTCGCCGAAGGCACGGTCGGGTTCGATCGCCTCACCGGACGGGTGACCGAGTACGGCAGCCGCGTGGCCCCGTACGACGTCCAGCACGATCCGGATCCGCTCCTCCTCGTCCAGCCCGGCGATGCGCTCGGGCAGCGAGGCGGCTCCGGACGAGGACGGCGTGGCGCGCTTGCGTGCGGCGGGGACCAACCCACGCAGCAGGGCCGGTAGTTGGTCGGTACGGGTGCGCAGCGCGCCCGTGTCCACCCGGAGGGGGACGGTGAGTGCCGTGCCCGACGCCAGTGCGGAGTCGAACAGGGCCAGCGCTTCCGACTCCGACAGGGCGGGCGTGCCGGCGCGGCGCATGCGCTCCAGGTCGGCGTCGGCGAGATCGGCGGCCATGCCGGTGCGGACGCCCCACAGCCCGTAGGCCATCGCGGTCGCGGGCAGCCCCTCGGCGTGGCGGTGCGCGGCGAGGGCATCGAGGAAGACGTTCGCCGCCGCGTAATTGCCCTGCCCAGCCGCCAGAACCAGCCCACCGGCAGACGAGAACATCACGAACGCCGACAGATCCATGTGCGCCGTCAGCTCGTGCAGATGCCACGCCGCATCCGCCTTCGGCCGCAACACCGCATCCATCCGCTCCGGCGTCAACGAACCCACCACACCGTTGTCCGCCACACCCGCCACATGCACCACACCCGACAACGGGCGCTCCAGACCGTCCAACACGGCCGCCAGCGCCTCCCGATCGGCCACATCACACGCCACGACCACAACCCGCGCACCCAAACCCACCAGGTCATCGACGAGCTCGCCGACACCCGGCGCATCCGCACCCCGCCGGCCCGCCAACACCAGACGACGCACACCGTGCTCGACCACCAGATGACGGGCCACCAACGCACCCAGACCACCCGTACCACCCGTGATCAGCACCGACCCCGAACCGTCCCAGACAGGAG
>NZ_JBIXJQ010000027.1:0-25369 GCF_052871255.1 Streptomyces sp. LARHCF249 | reverse complement strand
GGCAGGCCGGGTTCACACCTCGAAGACGGCGCTCGCCCAGCTCATGCCGCGTCCGACGGCGGCCAGGGCGACGTGGTCGCCCTGCCGGAGGGCGTTGTGCTCGACGTCCCGGGCCAGGGCGAACAGCGGGTCGGCGGCACCGAGGTGCCCGTAGTCCTCGGCGAGCGGCAGGTTGGTGCGCTCCGCGGGGAAGTCCAGGGCCGCGACGAGTCCCGCCATCGCCGGCTGGTTGTCGAAGGGCAGGTTGAGCCGGGCCAGGTCGGTGAAATCGACACCGGCCCGCTTGCAGGCGCGTTCCACGACGAGCCGGTACTGGTTGCGGGAGTGGGCGCCGAACGCGGAGATCTTCTCGTGGTCGTCGCCGAAGTACTCCTTCACCTCGGCGATGCCCCGTACTCTCGGTGCGCCGCCCGCCGCGCCAGGCGTGCCGAAGGGGGCCGCCGCGCCTCCCGCGTCGAGGCGGAAGAAGTCGACGTAGGTGCCGTCCGTGGTGATGTCGCTCGCGCGCCAGCGCAGCCGGTCGTGACCGCGGCGGGCGACCGCCGCGACTGCACCGTCCGAGAAGCAGCCCGCCCCCGTCTCCAGCCGGTTCCAGTAGGGCTCGGCGACGCGGCTGGCCGCGACCACCACGGCCGTCCGGTACTCGGGATGGGTGGCGAACTTCCCGGCAACCAGGTCGAACGCGGCGACGCCCGACGAGCACGCCTGGGTCAACAGGACCGCCTCCGCGCCGTCGGCGCCGAGCCGGTGCAGGAGGCTCGCCGCCGCGTCCCAGTACAGGTACTCGGTGATGTCGGTGACCGCGAGGACCAGCAGGTCGATGTCGCCGGCGTCCGTGCCGGCGGCGTCCAGCGCCTTCCGTACGGCCCGGTACGACAGGTCCGTCAGGCCCACCCCTTCGGGACACCGGTGCATGTAGCGGCTCGCGTAGGTGCGGACCCGCTCCATGTCCTCGGTGTACTCGGCGGCGACGTCCAGCACCGGTACCTCGTCGCCGAGTTCGTAGCCGAGCGCCATCAGGCCGAAGCTCATGTGATCTCCTTGTCTGGGGCCCCTCCGGGCCGTGCCGCTACCAGGTGACCGGCAGCCGGTGCACGCCGTAGATGGCCATGTCGGTACACAGGGGTATCTCCTCGGCCGGAACAGCCATCCGCAGGCGCGGGAACCGGCGCAGCAGGCCGGCGTACGCGATCCGCAGCTCGACCCGTGCGAGATGGTGTCCGAGGCACTGGTGCACGCCGTGCCCGAACGACAGCTGGCCGCCCGGCCTCCGCCCGGGGTCGAACCGCTCCGGGTCGCCGTCGAAGCGCTGCGGATCGCGGTTCGCGGCCGACAGGGAGAGCACGAGGCACTCACCGGCCGAGATCCGGTGGCCGCCCAGGTCGACGTCGGTCAGCGCGGTCCGCATCAGCCCCGCCCGGAAGAGCGGGAGGTACCGCAGCAGTTCCTCGACCGCGCTGTCGAGGAGGTCCGGCTCGGCCCTCAGCCCGGCCCACTGGTCCGGATGGCTCAGCAGGGTGTAGACGCCGAGTCCGAGCATGCTCGCCGTGGTCTCGTGGCCGGCGATCAGCACCACCAGCGCCACGGTCGCGATCTCCTGGTCGGAGAGCTCGTTCCCTTCGATCAGGCCGCTGATCAGGTCCGCCCCGGGCGCCGCGCGCCTGCGCGGCACGAGCCCGCCGAGGTAGGCGAGCATGCCAGCGTACGCGCCGTGGGTCTCCTCCTGCGTGGAGTCCAGCCGGAAGAAGGTGGCCACGTCGTGACGGAACATGTCCTGCTCGGCGTACGGCACGCCGAGGATCTCGCAGATCAGCAGCGTCGGGATCGGGACGGCGAACTCGGCGACGAGATCGGCTCCGCGCCCCGCGGCCTCCAGCGCGTCCAGCCGCTGCTCGACGATCTCCTCGATCCGGGGCGCCATTTCCCTGATCCGTCGCGCCGTGAAGTGCTTGGTGAGGAGCTTGCGGTAGCGGGTGTGCTCCGGTGGGTCCATACCGATGAACTGGCCGGGCTCCGCGGGTGTGATCCGCTCCGTGCCGAACGGGTGGTCGAAGGCGGCGTGGTGGTGCAGTTCCTGCCGTGCGCTGAACCGCTGGTCGGCGAGGACGGACCGCACCAGGGAATGGCTGGTGACCAGCCAGCCCCTGTGCCCGTCCGGGAACAGCATCGGGGTGACGGGGTCCCGGTCCCGGAACACCCCCAGTTCGAGGGGCGGGTCGAGAGGTGAGGGCCGTTCTGTGGGCAGCTTGACCGGCTGGCACAGGGTGTTGCGCACGTCCTACTCCATCTCTCTGGCATCTCGGAGGCCCCTCCAGCTTCGCGACGAGCCCTGGACACGCGCTCGAGCCGACCTCGAGCGGCGCCGCCGGGCCGCCGGCCGCGCCCGGCCCGGTCACAGTGGCGAGGCGCTCCAGGCCGCCGGGGAACTGACGGCCGAGGAGAGGGACAAGGCGCTCGACGCCGTACTGGGGCCCCGATCTGCTGGCAGAGCGGTCTGCTCGACCGGCTGCTGGAGCTCGCACGGCCCGAGGGGGTCCCGGCCCCCGCCGACGCCGCCTCGGCCACGGCCGCGGGCATCGCCATCGTCGGCGTCTTCGCGCTCGACGCGTCTCCTCAGCCCGCTCCTGCCCGCCTCGAAGACCCCTCAGGCCGCGCCGGAGGAGCCCGCCGCGCAGACCCCCGGGGAGACCGCGGCGCCCGCCACCAAGGACCGGCTGCTCCTTGACACCGCCTGACCCCGGAAATGGCTAATTCCATTGCCTGGAGTCGTGAATGCGGGGTCGTCATTCCAGAAATTCTGTGCCAGACTTTTTCTGTCGATTGATTGCAGGAGGTACGTATGACTGACAAGTCGTTCGACGGTGGCGTTGCAGAAGATGCCAAGGAAAAGTTCCGGGCTGCACTGGAGCGCAAGTCCAACGCATCGCGCGCCCGCACGGCTCACGAAGAGGGCCGCATCAAGGTGAAGAACATGAGCGGTTCGGCCGGCCAGAAGCGGTATTTCCGCAGGAAGACCGGCTGACCCAGCCCGACTCCACCTCTCAGGTGCCGCCGCGGTCCATTCCGCTGGAATGGACCGCGGCGGCATTTTGCGTGTCTGCAATATCCACTCGAATGGCGCTTGAATATGATTCGAATGCGCCTCGAATCTCGGTGGAATTTCACTGGGGGAACCAGACTCGGAACGTCGGGTTCCGGCCATGATCGCAGGCGTTCGCGAGTCATTCCGTACGCATTCCCGTGCGGAATCCGAGCCGGGCTGTAGCGCCCGGGCCGATCCTGGAGTGTCCGGCACCAGGCGCTTCCCGGTGCGACCGTGTCGAAAGGGGTACCCATGATCATCGTCGAGGAACGTCCGCTGCCGACCGCCCCTGCGGTGCGTGTCACCCCCGCAGGGGAACATCCCGCCGGCCCGCCCGCGAACACGGACCGCCCGGACCCCGCAGCGCGTGCGGACCGCCCCGAGCCTTCCGGGGCGGCCCCCGCCGAGGACACCTCTCTGGCCCTCGCCATGGCCTCGATCCGTATCTCCAGGGGCAACCCCACCGCCGAGGAGATCGCCGCCCTCGCCGTCCTGCTCACGACCCGCCTGCGCAAGCGCCACGAGACCCTGCAGCCCGCACCCTCCGCTGCGCGGCCCCGCAGGCTGCCGCCCCTGCCCTGCCCGCCGTTCCGCGCGCCGGGCGCCTGGGGCTCGTAGACGACGGAGGGGCCCGGCCACAGGCCGGGCCCCGGCGACCGGGCTCAGGGAGGCTGGCTGCCCGCGGTGAGGGGCAGGGGGACCGGGACCTCCCGGGGGTTCACAGCCGGCGCAGGAGGGCCGCCCGGTCGACCTTGCCCGTGCTGGTCAGGGGCAGCTCGTCGAGCGCGGTGATGCGGGTGGGGATCATGTACGACGGCAGGATGGTCCGCAGGGCGCGTACGACCTCGGCCTTCGAAAGCGGCTCGGCCGTCGGCACGTAGAAGGCGGCCAGCGACCGCCCGCCCCGCCCCGTGGGCGCCACCACCGACGCGGCCCGGACGCCCGGGCACTGGAGGAGGGCGCTTTGCACCTCGCCCAGTTCGATCCGGTAGCCGCGCACCTTGACCTGGTCGTCGAGGCGGCCCAGGAACTCCAGGTCGCCGCTCGGCAGCCAGCGGGCGCGGTCACCGGTGCGGTACATGCGCTCGCCGGGGTGCAGGGCTCCCGGGTCGGGCAGGAACTTGGCGGCGGTGAGACGGGCGGCCGCGGCGTAGCCCAAGGCCACGCACGTGCCGGCGATGTACAGATCGCCCTCCGTGCCGAGGGGGCAGGGCCGCAGGTCGCCGTCGAGCACGTAGTAGCGGGCGTTCTGCATCGGCTTCCCGTAGGGGATGCTCGGCCACGCGGGGTCGACGTCGCCCACCCGGTAGTGGTTCGACCAGACGGTGCACTCCGTGGCGCCGCCCAGCGCCACCACCTCGGCGTTCGGGAACGCGGCCCGGATCTGGTCCGGGAGCGGCACCGGGATCCAGTCGCCGCTGAGGAGGACCAGGCGGAGCGCGTCGCGCCCGGCGGGCTCGCGGGCCTGGACGAAGGGCATGACCATGGCCAGGGAGGCGGGCGCCGAGTCCCAGATGGTGATGGCCTTCTGTTCGAGCAGGTCCACCAGGGTGTCCGGCTCGGCGAGTTCCGCCGCCGACGCCAGCCGTACGGTCGCGCCGGCGGCCAGCACGCCGAAGATGTCGTAGACCGAGAGGTCGAAGCAGAAGGACGTGACGAACAGGATCTCGTCGGCGGGCCCGACCCCGTAGGTGCGGTTCATCCAGTCGATGAGGTTCACCGCCGACCGGTGGGTGACGACGACTCCCTTGGGCGCACCGGTCGAACCGGACGTGAAGATGGTGTAGCAGACGTCGTCGGCCGTCGGACCGGTGGCGAGCGGGGCGGCCGGCCGGAGGCCGACGTGATGGCCGGTCCACAGCGGCTCGCGGCCCGGCGCCGCGCGGTCGCGGGACGGCTCGACGCGGATGACGGCGTCGTACCGCTCGGCCAGTTCGCCCGTGAACTCCTCGGCCCGGCGGCGGTGGACGCTCGCGCGGGCCACCCCGGGCAGGAGTTCGGGGAGGCGCTCGACGAAGCGGGGCGGCACCCGCAGGCCGGAGTGGGTGCTGAGCCCGGGGTCGATGAGGTCGGCGAGGACGATGACGCCGTCGTCGGCGAGCAGCCCGAGAAGCGAGTCGAGGACGCCGGTCAGGTGGTCGAGGTCCGGCAGGAACTGCACCGTACTGGCCAGCACGACGACGTCGAACGGGCCGCGTACCCGCTCGGCGGCCTCATGGGCGAAGCACACCACGCCGTCGACCTCGCCCCCGGCGCCGGCCCCGGTCTCCTTGCTTCGGGCCACGGACACCGGTGAGGGGTCGACGGCGACGTAGCGGGACGCCCACGGTGCCAGGGCCTCGACGATCAGGCCGGATCCGCACCCGATCTCCAGGACCGAGGGCCGTTCGGCGGACGTCGCGGCCCGTACGAACCGCGCCACGTGGTCCTGGTAGCCCCGGACGTCGTCCGCGGTGAAGGGCCGTTCCGAGCGGCGCGTGTTGAAGCCGGCGGCTTCGAGCGGGTCCGGGGAGCCGGACAGGTAGTCGAAGAGGTCCGCGACCCGCTCGCGCCGGAAGGTGGCCGACCAGGAGAACTCCTCGGGGACGTCGGGGCACAGCACGTGGCGGAGCGAAGGCACCTCCCACCGGAACTCCTGTACGGCGGGCAGCGATGCGCGGTCGGTCAGCACGGCCGCCACGTCGAGCTGGTCGAGCAGCCCGACCACGCGGGGGGCGGGCCACGCCGGGTCGAGCGGGACGTAGGAGGCGCCGGCTTTGAGCACCGCGAGCATGCCGACGAGGGCCGAGGCGTCGCGCTCGCCGTAGACGCCCACGGTGGAGCCCCGGCCCAGTCCCAGCTCGCGCAGCAGCCGTGCCAGCCGGTTGGAGCGGCGGTCCAGTTCGCCGTGGGTGAGGACCTGCTTGTCGGAGGTCACGATCGCCGGGTGGTCCGGGTACCGCCGGGCGGTCTCGGCGATCAGCCCGGGGATCGTGGCGTCGTCGCGGAACGGCCGCGCGGTCTCGTTCCACCCGCTCCAGGGGGCGCCCGGGACGGACGCCGGCGGGGCGCTCACCGCGCCGGTGCCCGAAAGGCCTCGTGGGCCGTCAGCGCCCCGGTCAGTTCGTTCACCGTCGGGTGGTCGAAGAAGAGCCGGAGCGGCAGGCGCACGCCGAGCTCGGCCCCGAGCGCGGCCATGATCTCGGCGACCAGCAGGGAGTTCCCGCCGGCGTCGAAGAAGTCCTCGTCGTCGCCGAAGTCGTCGTGCTCCAGTGCGTCGGCCCACTGAACCCGCACCTGGGCGCGCAGCACCTCGAGGTCCGGGCCGTCGTGGCCGGCGTGGTCCGGGCTCGCCACCCCGACCGATCCGAAGTTGTCCACCGCTCACTCCCGCGTTCTGTCTCGGTGCTCTGCCTCTTCGGCTGGCTCTGGGGCCTGTCTTCTCGGATCAGGCCGGGTCCGACCGGGTGTCAGTCTCGCCGTGGCGGTCGGCCGTTGTCCGAGGATCTTTCAGAAGTCAGTCAGGGTCGGCGCCCGTGGGCCGCGGTGACTGGTCATCCTCACGTGCATGGGAACAAACACGAAAAGTCGCTGGTTCGTCGGTGTCCCTCACGACGGCCCCAAAGAGTGCGCGCTGTACGCCTTTCCGCATGCGGGCGCCGGCGTGACCACGGTGCGCCGGCTGTGCGTCGAGCTGTCCGACGCTTTCGACGCCTTCGCGGTACGCCTCCCGGGCCGTGAGTCCCGGCTCGAGGAGCCGGCGCAGACCGTCATGCCCGAGCTCGCCGACAAGCTCGCCGACGAGCTGCTCCGCCACGCAGAGGGACGGCCGGTGGTGCTGTTCGGGCACTGCGCCGGCTCGACGATCGCCTACGAGGTGGCACGGCGCCTGGGCCCCGCCCGGGTGCGGGCGCTGGTCGTCTCCTCGCACCCGGCTCCCGGGAGCGTCCGCCGCGAGCCCACGTGGGCGTTGCCGCGGGCGGAGTTCCTCCAGCAGGTCGTGACGGACGGGTACCTCCCGGCGCAGCTCCTCTCCAACGAGGAACTGCTCGACATCGTCGAGCCCGCCCTGCGCGCCGACTACGAACTCATCGAGACCTACGAGCTGGAGCTGTACGAGAGCGGTGCCGCCGGGCCCGTCGCCGTTCCGACGGTGGCCGTACGCGGCCGCGACGACCACACCGTCGACCCCGCCCAGATCGACGCATGGTCGGCGCTCACCACCGGGCCGTTCCGGGTCGTGTCGCTGCCGGGCAGCCATGACCTGCCGAGCAGCAGTCCGGCGGACCTGGCGGCGGCCCTCCGCGAGGCACTGGCGGCCTTCGCCTGAGCACGGGCGCGGCCCCGCCGGCGGCGGCCTGCCGCGTCCGCGGCCCCGGCGGGTCTGGCAGACATCTGTCAGGCGGCCGGATGACCCGGGCATCCCTTCCTAGGGTGGGCTCACGGGTGACGGCGGTTTCCGCCGGCCATGACAGTGGACGACCGAAAGGTGACAGGAGCATGGCGCCCCTCACGGACGCGCAACAGCGCACGAGGACCAGCGACCGGTTCGAGGAGGTCGAGGCCGCGCTCCGGAAGCGGGACCGCGTGGCGCAGGCGGCCGTGGTCTCCCGCGAGAACCGGCTCGGGGAGCGGCGCCTGGTGGCGTACGTGGTACCCGAGGTGCCGGACGCGGACGTGACCAAGCACGTCGAGATGTGGCGCGCGATCTACGACGAAATGTACGGCGACACCGCGCCGGACGCCACCGGGATCGGCGACGACTTCACCGGATGGAACAGCTCCTACACGCGCGAACCCATCCCCCTGCCGGAGATGCGCCAGTGGCGCGCGGCCACGGTGGAGCGGGTGCGCGGTCTGCAGGCGCGCCGGGTGCTGGAGATCGGGGTCGGCTCCGGCCTCCTGCTCGGGCCGCTGGCCCCGGGGGCCGAGGTCTACTGGGGCACCGACTTCTCGGAGTCGGTCATCGACCGCCTCGGCGCCCAGGTCGGCACGGATCCGCGGCTGAAGGACAAGGTGACGCTGCGGTGCCAGCCCGCCGACGTCGCCGACGGACTGCCGGCGGAGTACTTCGACACGGTCCTGCTCAACTCGGTCGTGCAGTACTTCCCCGACGCCGCCTACCTCTCCGGCGTCCTGGACGTCGCGTTCCGACGGCTCGCCCCGGGCGGCCGGATCCTCGCCGGCGACGTCCGCAACCACGGCACCCTGCGGGAGTTCCTGACGGCCGTCCACCACGCCCAGCGCCCCGGTGACGAGCCGTCCGACGTCCGGGCGGCGGTCGCACGCGCCGCGCTCCGCGAGACGGAGCTCCACCTCGATCCGGGCTTCTTCACCGAGTGGGCCGACGCCCGCCCCGACGTCGTGGCCGTGGACGTCCGGCTGAAGCCCGGATCGGTCGGGAACGAACTGACCCGTCACCGCTACGAAGTCGTCCTGCACAAGCAGTCGAGCACGCCGACGCACCTCGCGGACGTTCCCACGGTCACCTGGGGCTCGGACGTGCACCAGGTGTCCGGCCTGGAGGCTGAGCTGGCCCGCCGCGGCGGCCGCCTCCGGCTGACCCGGATACCGAACGCCAGGCTGGTGAGCGAGGCGGCCGAGTGCGGGGTACCCGCCACGGCGGAGGGGACGCCGCTCGACCCGCACGTGCTGGAGACCTGGGGCGAGGAGCACGGCTGCGCCGTCCTGTGCACCTGGTCGGCCGAGGCACCCGGCTGGTTCGAGGCGGTGATCGTGCCCGCGGACGGTACGCACTGCTACGGCGGCGTGTACCGGCCCCTGGACACCCGGGCCAGGCCGCTCGCCAACGCGCCCGCGCTGTCCCGCCGGGCGTCGAAGCTGCCGGCGCTGCTGCGGCGGGAGCTGGCGGCCGAACTGCCCGGCCACTTGGTGCCGGACGACATCGTCGTCATCGCACGCATGCCGCTGACCGACCGCGGCACGGTCGACCGCGCCGCGCTCCCCGAACCGGAGGGAGCCCGGCACGCCGGCCCGGCTTCCGTCGCGAACCGGGCGTGAAGGCAATGGAGGAGACATGGCAGTGAACCCGTTCGACGACGAGAACGGCGAGTTCTACGTGGTGGTCAACGACGAGGAGCAGCACGCGCTGTGGCCCGCGTTCGCCGACGTGCCCGGCGGCTGGCGGATCGTGGCCGGGCCGGCGGGGCGGGCGGAGAGCATCGCGTACGTCGAGGAGAACTGGACCGACATGCGGCCCCGGAGCCTGCGCGAGGCGGCGCGGGCGTCCTAGGGCGGGCCGAACCCGCCCGCCGCCGTGCCGGCCCTGCGCCCGGCGGACTCGACCGGGGCTCATCCGCGCCGAAAGGTCCATGGGCTTCCGTGGACGGACCGGGATGTACGTGGGATGTACAGGGAGGACGTGCTGTGGGCGGACGAAATTCCGACGTCGTCTTCGTCCGATGGCCGGCGCAGGCGGATCTGAGGACCCGCTGCCGGACCCAGGGGATGCCGCGACTACTCGTCGTGGAGGCAGGTGCGCAGCCGCCGATCAGCAACGACCCGGTCGAGGACTGGGTACGCCCCCCGGTGTCCCGGGACGACCTGGAGGCCCGGGTCGCAGTCCTGCAGAACCGTTTCGACAGCAATCGGGTACCGACGATCGACTCGACCGGAACCCTGAGCTTCGGTCATCACTCCATCACCGTCTCCGCCACGCAGACCGAGTTGATGCGGCTGCTCGTCGACCGCTTCGGCGACGTGGTGCACCGCACCGAGTTCGAGCAGTGCTTCGCCCTGCGGACGCTGAAACTGAACAGGAACTCGCTCGATCTGCACATCATGCGGCTCCGCCGCCGGCTCCTGCCCATCGAGCTGTCCATCCGGACCGTGTGGGGGCGGGGCTACATGCTGGAGAACGCGGTTCTCGCCGAGGCCGCCCCGGTGACGAACCCCCCGCGCGATCACGCACACGTCTGAGGTTCGCGCGGCACACGACAGCGCCCAGGGCCCAACCGACCACTCGACACCGGAGATTACCTTGGACTCCTCGACGACCAGCACCCTCTACGAGGTGGGGGACCTGCCCCCGCTCGGGACGGTCCCCCGTTCCATGTACGCATCGGTCATCCGCCCGGAACGGTACGGGGATCCGGCAACGGCCTTCCGGACGGAGGTCGTCGACACGCCTGAGGTTCCCCCGGGGTTCGTTCTCGTCGCGGTCATGGCCGCCGGCATCAACTACAACAACGTCTGGGCCGCCAAGGGACACCCCGTTGACGTGGTGGGGGCACGTCAGCGGCAAGGCAGCCCGGAGCCCTTTCACGTCGGCGGATCAGATGCCTCCGGAATCGTCTGGAAAGTGGGAGCCGGCGTACGGCAGGTCAAGGTGGGCGATGAGGTCATCGTCTCGGCCGGCCTGTGGGACGAGGACGATCCTGACGTTCGGCTCGGCGTCGACCCCATGCTCGCGGGATCACTGAAAGCGTGGGGATACGAATCGAACTGGGGCTCGTTCGCCCAGTTCGCCCTGGTGGCCGATTTCCAGTGTCTGCCCAGGCCGGCCAGGTTGAGCTGGGCGGAATCCGCGGCATTCCTGCTGACCGGCGCGACGGCGTACCGGCAGCTCAACGGCTGGGCGCCCAACACGGTTCAGCCCGGGGACGGCGTCCTCATCTGGGGCGGCTCCGGCGGCCTCGGCTCCATGGCCATATCCCTGACCCGGCAAATGGGAGGCAGGCCCATTGCCGTCGTGTCTTCACCGGAGAAGGCCAAGTACTGCCTCGACCTGGGTGCCACGGGCGTCATCGACAGGACCAAGTACAGCCACTGGGGACGCGTGCCTCCGGCCGGCAGCGAAGAGCACAAGCGGTGGACTGCCGACCTCCGGGCCTTCGGGCGGGAGATCTGGGACATCCTCGGGGAAAAGGCATCGCCCAAGATCGTTTTCGAGCACCCTGGCAGCGACACCATCCCCACGTCGGTCTACGTGTGCGGCACGGGCGGAATGATCGTGATCTGCGGGGCCACATCCGGCTTCAATGTGGACGTCGACCTCAGATATCTGTGGATGAGGCAGAAGCGGCTCCAGGGATCCCACTTCGCCAATCCGCGCGAGTGCCACGCCGTGACCCGCCTCGTCGATATGGGTCTCCTGGACCCGCACCTGGGACACACTTACACGTTCGAGGAAATCGGCCGGGCCCATCAGGACCTGCTCGAGGGTGTGCAGGCACCGGGCAACTCGGCCGCACTGGTCGGTGCGAGCAACAACCCCGGCCTCGGGGGCCGCTGAGCCGTTCGGAGCTCGGGCCATTGCGACAGAAGCCCTAAGGGAACGCTCAAGAACCGGTTGTGCTGCAATCGCGAGAAAGCTGTACACGACATGAATCGACAGATCGAGATCCGGGTTGTCTGACATCATCGAGTCACGTCAATCCGCGGGACTTTTTCCGAGGTCATAGGGGAATCCGATTCCGTGGCTGGGCGTGACCGGATGTCCTCCGAGCAGGGGTTCCGCCTGGCCGACCGAACAGGCCCTTATAACCACGGAGTCGACTTGACCAGGACCGATCTGCAACCGGTGGAATTCCCCACTGAGCGCACCTGCCCCTTCAGCCCTCCCCCGAAGCTGACCGAGCTGCGGGACGAGCACCCGGTGAGCAGACTGGCCTATCCCGACGGCACCACCGGATGGCTGGTCACCGGGTACGCCGCTGCGCGCGCCGTGCTGAACGACCCCCGGTTCAGTTCACGCGGAGAACACCGCCGGATGGCGGTCGGGGAGGGCGCCCCGGGGCCGACGAGGCCGGGGGTCTTCATCTTCATGGACCCTCCGGAGCACACCCGGTTCCGGAAGTTGTTCACCGGCGAATTCACCGTACGGCGGACCAAGAACCTGGAATCGAAGGTGGAACGGATCACCGCGGACCGGATCGCGGCGATGCGGGAGATGGGCCCCCCGCTGGATCTCGTACGCGAATTCGCCCTGCCGATTCCCTCGCTGGTGATCTGCGAGCTGCTGGGTGTTCCGTACGAGGACCACGCCTTCTTCCAGAAGCATTCGGAAACCATGCTCGACTACGACCGCTCGATGGAAGAGGTCGTGGAAGCCTTCCAATTGATGGCGGAATTCCTGACCGGGCTGATCCGCCGCAAGCGCGACAGGCCGCAGGACGACCTGCTGAGCAGGGTGGCCGCGTCCGACCTCACGGACGAGGAGGCCGCGGGTTCGGCGATGCTCGTCCTCACGGCGGGCCACGAGACCACCGCGAAGATGCTGGGGCTCGGCACCTATCTGCTGCTCTCCCGGCCGGAGCAGCTTGCGTTGCTGCGGAAGGACCCGGCGCTGATCAACGGCGCGGTCGAGGAGATGCTGCGCTACCTGAGCATCGTCCAGTTCGGGATCATCCGGGGAGCCACGCAGGACGTCGAGCTGGAAGGCCGGCAGATCCGGGCGGGCGAGGTCGTGACGGTGGCCCTGTCCGCGGCCAACCGCGATGCCGCCGCCTTCCAGGATCCGGACGCGCTCGACCTGACCCGCAACGCCGGACGGCACCTCGCCTTCGGCTACGGCGTGCACCAGTGCGTGGGACAGCAGCTCGCCCGCGTCGAAATGCGGGTGGCCTTCAGCCAGTTGATCCGCGAGTTCCCCGACCTGCACCTGGCTGCCCCACCCGATGAGATCGAGACGGCCCACCTGTCGTCGATGTACGGCGTGCGGCGCCTGCCTGTCGGCTGGTGACGGCGATGAGGGTCGACGTCGACCGGGCCAAGTGCTGCGGCGCGGGCATGTGCACCCTGACCGAGCCCCTGGTGTTCGACCAGAGCCCGGAGGACGGGACCGTCGTGCTGCTCCGCCCGCATCCGCCGGAGGAACTGTGGGACAGCGTCGAGGAATGCGCGCGGGTGTGCCCCTCCCAGGCGATCAGCCTCGACGAGCACGCCTAGTGCCGTGACCGGTCGGTCGGCCGCGCCCGGCCCGGACCCCGGCACCGCCGGTGGGGACCACCCGCGCTCTCGATCGATCGGGTTTTCCGATCCTGGCGCTCTGCCGGCGAACTTTCCCCCGGGCCCGGTCCTGCGGCCGGCTCCGCCGGCGCGGACCACCGCGCCTTTTACCTGCCCGAAGTGAGGATGCGTGATGAACGCCGACGACATTGCCATCATCGGACTCGGCTGCCGCCTCCCCGGCGGGATCGACTCCCCCGAGGCGCTCTGGCAGGGCCTGCTGGACGGGATCGACGCCATCGCCGAGGTCCCCCCGCAGCGGTGGAGAGCCGATGACTGGCATGACGCCGACCCCTCCGCGCCCGGCAAGATGACGACCCGCTGGGGCGGCTTCCTGGACGACGTCGCGGGATTCGACGCGGCGTTCTTCGGCATCTCGCCCACCGAGGCCGCCCAGATGGATCCGCAGCAGCGGCTGGCCCTCGAGGTCGCCTGGGCCGCGGTGGAGGACGCCAGGATCCGGGCCGACCGGCTCGCGGAATCGGCCACCGGCGTGTTCTTCGGAACCATGTGGCAGGAGTACCACCTCGCCACCGGAGCGTCCCCCGGCGAGATCCGCACGCACACCGCCATCGGCACGGACACCTCGATCATCCCGGCCCGCATCGCCTACGCCCTCGACCTGCGCGGCCCCGTGATGTCCATCGGCACCGGATGCAGTTCCTCCCTCGTCGCCATCCACCAGGCGGTCCGGAGCCTGCGGTCCGGCGAGTCGGACCTCGCACTGGCGGGCGGAGTCAGTCTCATCCTCCACCCCCACACCACCGTGGCGATGTCCAAGTTCGGCACGCAGAACCCCGACGGGCAGTGCCGCGCCTTCGACGCGGACGCCAACGGGTACGTCCGGGGCGAAGGCTGCGGCGTGGTCGTCCTGCGCAGGCTCGCGGACGCCCGGCGGCACGGCGACCGGATCTACGCGGTGATCCGCGGCAGCGCCGTGAACAACGACGGCACCACCGACGGCCTGGCCACCCCGAGCGCCGACACGCAGGCCGAAGTGCTGCGCTCGGCCTGGCAGGAGGCGGGAATACCCCCGGGCACGGTCTCGTACGTGGAGGCCCACGGCACGGGGACCCGCCGGGGCGATCCGATCGAGGCGGCCGCGCTGGGCAGCGTGTTCGGTGACGGCAGGAAGGACCGGGACCCGCTGCGGATCGGGTCGGTCAAAACCAACTTCGGCCACCTCGAACCGGCCGCCGGAGTGCTAGGTGTCCTCAAGACCTCCCTGGCGCTCTTCCACGGCGAGCTGCCCCCCAGCCTGCACTTCCGGGAGCCCAACCCGGACATCGACTTCGACGCGGCGAACCTGGCCGTGGTCACCGAACGCCGGCCGTGGCCGCAGGGAGCGCGCCTGGCCGGAGTCAGCAGCTTCGGCTACGGCGGCACCAACGCCCACCTCGCGCTGGCCGGGCCCCCGTCGGCGGCCGCCGACGTCAGTGCTCCCGCCGACGTCAGTGCTCCCGCCGACGTCCGGGAATCCGCCGCGCGGACACGGATCCCCTGGGTGCTGTCGGCACGCTCCGAACCGGCCCTGCGGGAACAGGCCCGCCTGCTGCGCGCCCACCTCGCCGCGCACCCCGGCCTCTCGGCCGCCGACGTCGGCTTCTCCCTGGCCACGACCCGCGCCGACCACGAGTACCGGGCCGTCCTGCTGGGGTCGCAGACCGCGGACCTGAGCCGCGGGCTGGAGGCGCTCGCGTCGGGAGCGCAGGTGCCGGACCTGGTCGTCGGATCCGGCCGCGGGCGCCGTCCGGTGCTGATGTTCGCCGGGCAGGGTGCGCAGTGGGCGGGCATGGCCGCGGAACTGCTCGAGACCTCACCGGTGTTCGCCGAACGGTTCGCGCAGTGCGAGGCGGCACTGGGACCGTTCGCGGACTGGAACCTCACCGAGGTGATCGGGGACGCGGACGCCCTGGAACGGGTGGACGTGGTGCAGCCCGCCCTGTGGGCGATGATGGTGTCCCTGGCCCGGCTGTGGAAGCACTACGGCGTCGAGCCGGAGGTCCTGCTCGGGCACTCGCAGGGTGAGATCGCCTCGGCGTGCGTGTCCGGCGCGCTGTCGCTCGAGGACGCGGCGGCCGTGGTGGCGCTGCGGGCCCAGGCCATCCGCCGCGGCCTGGCGGGCCGGGGCGGCATGGTCTCGCTGGTGTGCTCGCGGGCGGACGCGCAGCGGCTGACCGCGCGGTGGCCGGGCCGGCTGTCGGTGGCCGCCGTCAACGGGCCCGGGAGCACGGTGGTCTCCGGCGAACCGGAGGCGCTCGCGGAACTGCTCGCGCACTGTGGATCCGCCGGGATCCGCGCCAAGCGGGTCCCCGTCGACTACGCCTCGCACTCGGCGCAGGTGGAGGCGATCCGCGAGGACATCCTCACGGACCTGGCCGGGATCCGGCCGCGTCCCGGGGTGGCGGGCTTCTTCTCCACCGTCGACGTCGGCCGGATCGACACCGCGACCCTGGACGCGGGCTACTGGTACCGGAACCTGCGCTCCACGGTCGAACTCGACGCGTGCGTACGCGAGCTGGCCGCCGAAGGCCCCAGCGTGTTCATCGAGTGCACTCCGCACCCCGTGCTCACCATGGGCGTGGAGGAGAGCGCCGAGGTGCCTACCGTCGGAACGCTGCGCAGGCAGGAGGGCGGCCGGTTCCTGACGGCCCTGGCCGAGGCGTACGCCGCCGGGGTGGACGTCGACTGGAGCCGCGCCTTCGAGCGGGCGAACGTCGTGGACCTGCCCACGTACCCCTTCCAGCACCAGCGGTACTGGATCGACGCCGGGGCGACCGGCGGCGGGCGCACGGAAGACGCGCCGTTCTGGGACGCGGTGGGCCGGGAGGACCTCGACGGGGTGGCCCGCACCCTGGGCCTCGACCGGGACGCCCTCGCTCCCGTCCTGCCCGCCCTGGCCTCCTGGCGCAGGCGGCGCACCTCGGAGTCCGTCGTGGACGGCTGGGAGTACCGGGTCGGCTGGAAGGAGGTTCCCGGACCGGCGGTGCGCCGGGGTGACTGGCTGGCCCTCGCGCCCGCCGGCGACGCGTGGGCGCGCTCGGTGGCCGAGGCCCTGACCGGACAGGGACTGCGCGTCACCCTCATGGAGGTCGAACCCGGCCTCGACCGGGGTGCGCTCGCCGCCCGCCTGCGCGGCACGGCCTGCGACGGCGTGCTCTGCCTGCCGGCAGTGCAGGACGGGCCGTACACCGGGTACGCGGGGGTTCCCGCCGGCTACGCGGCGACCCTGACCGCCGTGCAGGCGCTGGGGGACGCCGGCGTGAGCGCCCCGCTGTGGTGCGTGACGCGGGACGCCGTCGCGGTGGCGGACGAGGCGGTCGACCCGGAGGGGTCTCTGGTCTGGGGGCTGGGCCGGGTCGTCGCCCTGGAGCACTCCGAGCGCTGGGGCGGTCTGATCGACCTGTGCCGCGCGTACGACGCCGCGGTACTGGCCGGGGTGCTCACCGGCGGCCACGGCGAGGACCAGGTGGCGATCCGGGGTTCCGTACCGTACGGCCGCCGGCTGGTCCGCGCCTCCGCGGGTCCGGCCCGCGGCTGGAGTCCCCGGGGGACGGTGCTGATCACCGGTGGAACGGGCGCGCTCGGCGCCGAGGTCGCGCGCCGGCTGGCCGGTCAGGGCGCCGAACGCCTGGTGCTGGTCAGCCGGAGCGGGCCGGACGCCCCCGGGGCGGAGGCTCTCGCCGCCGATCTCCGCCGGCTCGGGGCCGGGGTCGAGATCGTCGCCTGCGACGTCGCCGACCGGGAAGCGGTCCGCGAGCTCGTCGAGCGGACCCGGCCGGGCGCGGTGGTGCACGCCGCCGGAGCACTGCACGACGGGCTCGTCCAGGACCTCACCCCCGACCGGGTCGACGCTGCGCTGCGGGTGAAGGCGCAGGGGGCGTGGAACCTGCACGAACTCACCGACGGGCTGGACGCGTTCGTGCTCTTCTCCTCGTGGGGCGCGACCGTCGGCGTCCCGGGCCAGGGCAACTACGCGCCCGGCAACGCCTACCTGGACGGACTGGCGGCGCTCCGCCACGCCGGGGGGCTTCCCGCGACCTCGGTGGCGTGGGGCCCGTGGGACGGGGACGGAATGGCGCAGGGGCCGGTGAAGGACGTCCTCGACCGCCACGGCGTACCCGCGATGGCACCGGATCTGGCCCTGCTGGCCCTGGACAGGGCCGTGGCGTCCCCGGAACCCTGCGTCACCGTGGCGGACGTGCACTGGGACCGGTTCCGCACGGTGTTCACGGCCAACCGCCCCAGTGCCCTGCTCGGCGACCTTCCCGACGGCCGGGACGCCTCGGCCGTCCAGGAGCCCGCGTTCCGGCGGCGCCTGGCCGGACTCCCCGCGGACGGCCGGACGCGCGCCGCGCTGGACGAGGTCAGGGCGCAGACCGCCCTCGTGCTCGGCCACGGGGCACCGGAGGCGGTGGACGTCGAGCGCACCTTCAAGGAGCTCGCCTTCGACTCGGTCCTCGGCGTCGAACTGCGCAACAGGCTGGGGGCGGTCACCGGCCTGCGGCTGCCCTCCACGCTGATCTTCGACCACCCCACGCCCGCGCAGGTCGCCGCGCACATCCTCGACGCATACCTGCACGAGGAGCCCGCCCCGGCCGGCGGGGAGGAGCCCGACCCGGCCGGCGGGGAGGAGCCCGACCCGGTTGCCCGCACCACTACCGCGACCCCGGCGTCCGCCCCCGAGGGCGCGGCCGAGCCCATCGCGATCGTCGCCATGAGCTGCCGGTTCCCCGGTGGAGTACGCGATCCGGAGGGCTTCTGGCGGCTGCTCGCCGACGGCGGGGACGCCATCACGCCGTTCCCCGAGGACCGGGGCTGGGACCTGTCCGCGCTGTACCACCCGGATCCGGACCACCCCGGCACGAGCTATGTCCGCGAAGGCGGTTTCGTGGCCGCCGCCGACTTCGACCCGGAGTTCTTCGGGATCAGCCCCCGCGAGGCACTGACCATGGATCCGCAGCAGCGGATCCTCCTGGAGGGGTCCTGGGAGCTGCTGGAGCGGGCCGGGATCGCACCGGCCACGCTGAGGGGCAGCGACACCGGGATCTACCTCGGCACCAACGGCCAGGACTACGCGTCGCTGGGCACCCCGCACGGCTCCGAGGGGTTCGGGCTCACCGGAAGCGCCGCCAGCGTGGTCTCCGGCCGCGTCTCCTACGCACTCGGCCTGGAGGGGCCGTCGGTCACGGTGGACACCGCGTGCTCGGCCTCGCTGGTCGCCGTCCACCTCGCCGCGCAGGCCCTGTCGAGGGGTGAGTGCGCGATGGCCGTGGCCGGCGGCGCCACCGTGATGGCCACACCGAGACTGTTCGTCGGCTTCAGCCGGCAGCGCGGACTCGACCCCCACGGACGGTGCCGCGCCTTCTCGGACGGCGCCTCCGGCACGGCACTGTCCGAGGGCAGTGGACTGCTGCTGCTGGAGAAGCTGTCCGACGCGCGGCGCAACGGGCATCCCGTGCTGGCCGTGATCCGGGGTTCGGCCGTCAACCAGGACGGCACGTCCAACGGGCTCACCGCGCCCAACGGCCGGGCCCAGCAGCAGGTCATCCGCAAGGCCCTCGCCGCGGCGGGGCTCGAAGCCTCCGACGTGGACGTCGTGGAGGCCCACGGCACCGGCACGACGCTGGGCGATCCCATCGAGGCACGCGCGCTGCAGGCCACCTACGGCGCCTCCGGCCGGCCGGTGTGGCTGGGCTCGGTGAAGTCCAACATCGGGCACACACAGGCGGCGGCGGGCGTGGCCGGTGTGATCAAGATGGTGCTGGCCATGAACCACGGCACGGTGCCCCGTACCCTGCACGCCGACACCCCCTCCCGCCACGTCGACTGGTCGGAGGGTTCCCTCCGACTGGTCACCGACCCCGTCGCCTGGGACGGAGACGGCCCGCGGCGAGCGGGCGTCTCCTCGTTCGGCATCAGCGGCACCAACGCCCACCTGATCCTCGAGCAGGCCGCCGAGGCCGGGGCCGAGGAACCGGTGGCCGGCCCCCGTCCCGGGCTGCTGCCCTGGACCCTGTCCGCGCGGAGCCGGGAAGCCCTGCGCGAGCAGGCGTCCCGGCTGGCCGCCCGGGTGGGGACGCACCCCGACACCGACCCGGCCGACCTGGCGTTCTCCCTGGCCACCTCGCGCACGTCCTTCCGGGAGCGCGCCGTCGTCATCGGCCGGGACACCACCGACCTGCTCGCCGGGCTCCGCGCGATCACCGAGGGAGAGTCCTCGGCGTCGGTGGTGGAAGGGTCGGCGGGTGACGGCCGGACGGCGTTCGTGTTCGCCGGGCAGGGAACCCAGCGTGCGGGCATGGGCGCCGATCTGCGCGAGGCGTACCCGGTGTTCGCCGCCGCGTGGCAGGAGATCTGCGCCGGACTCGACCGGCACCTGCGCCTGCCGGTCGCCGAGGTCATCGACGACCCGGACGCGCTGCGCCGTACCGAGTTCACCCAGCCGGCGCTGTTCGCCTTCGAGGTGGCGATGTTCCGGCTCCTGGAGAGCTGGGGGTTCGCGCCCGACCTGGTGCTCGGACACTCCGTCGGAGAGCTCGCCGCCGCACATGTGGCCGGCGTGCTCTCCCTGGAGGACGCCTGCGCGCTGGTCGCCGCCCGGGGCCGGCTGATGCAGGCCCGGCCGGACACCGGCGTGATGCTCGCCCTTCAGGCCGGCGAGCACGAGGTGACCCCGCTGCTGTCCGCGGGTGTGGATCTCGCGGCGGTCAACGGGCCGGAGTCCGTGGTGATCGCGGGTGACGCCGATGCCGTGGCGGAGGTGGCCGGGCGGTTCACCGGACGCCGCACCAAACGGCTCAACGTGTCCCATGCCTTCCACTCCGCGCACATGGACGGCATGCTCGACGAGTTCCGGAGCGTGGCCGAAGGACTCACCTTCCACCCGCCGCGCATTGCGCTGGTGACGAACCTGACCGGGCGGATCGTCACCGCGTGCGGTCCCGACCACTGGGTGCGCCAGGTGAGGCAGCCGGTCCGGTTCGCCGACGGCATCCGCACCGCGCTCGGCGAAGGCGTCACCAGGTTCCTCGACATCGGCCCCGACGGAACCCCCGCCGCCATGATCGAGGACTGCCTCGACGGCGACGCCGTCGCGGTCCCGACCCAGCGCCCCTCCCAGTCCGGTCCCGAGGCACTGACCCTGGCGGTCGCCAGAGCGCACACGGCGGGTGCCGGGCCGGACTGGGCCTCGCTCCTCGGCGAGGGGCGCCGCCGCGTCGACCTCCCCACCTACGCCTTCCGGCGCCGGCGCTTCTGGCCGGACGGCTCCGGCGCCGGGCACCCCTGGCTGACCGAGACCACCGAACTGGCCGACGGGGGCTGGGTGCTGTCCGGCCGGGTGTCGGCGTCGTCCCAGCCCTGGCTGGCCGATCACGTGGTCTTCGGCACCGTCGTCGTACCCGGCACCGCGCTGCTGGACATGGTCCTGGCCGGCGCCGGCCAGGCCGGAGCGGCCGGCGTCGGCGAGCTGACCCTGTCGCGGCCGATGGTGCTGGAGGACGCGGCACACGTGCAGGTGAGGATCGGCCCCGCCGAAGGCGGACGGCGACCGGTGACCCTGCACAGCAAGGCGGACGGCTCGGGCGCCTGGAGCACCCATGCCGAGGGCCTGCTGGTGGACGCGTTCGGTCCGGAGCCCACCGACTGGTCGATGCCCGCGCTGCCCGCCGTGGACCTCTCCGGCTTCTACGAGGGCTTCGCCGCCCAGGGCGTCGACTACGGCGCCGCCTTCCACGGCGTGGCCGAACTGCGCGGGCAGGGCCGCACGGCCTGTGGCGTGGTCCGCCTACCGGTCGGCGAGGCGGGCGGATTCGGTGTTCACCCGGCCCTGCTGGACGCTGCCTTGCAGGTGATGCGCGCCGTGGTCCCGGCCTCCGCCGAGGCCCAGCTCCCCTTCCAGTTCACCGACGTCCGCCTGTACGCCACGGGAGCCACCGAACTCCACGTCCGGGTCGACGTCCTGGACGACGGGATCCGGGCCACGATCACCGACCCCGCCGGGGCGCCGGTGGCGTACGTCGGCGCCCTGCGGCTGCGTCCGGTCAGCGCCCGCCTGCTGCGCGCCGCCCTCACCGTTCCCGACCTCTACCGCGTCGTCTTCCGGCCCGTGCCGGAGGCGCCCGCGGTGGCGGAGCCGGTCCGGGTCCTGGGCCGCGGCCCGGTGTCCGAGGCCCTCGGGGTGACGCCGTCCGAGACGGTCGCGGAAGACGGCCCGCGCCGGATCCTGATCGACGCCACCGGGCACGCCGAGGGTGTCGCCGCCGCCCACGAGTCGACCGCGCACGCGCTGGACCTGCTGCGCCGGCTGGTGCCCCGCAGGGACGTCGAGCTCGTGTGGATCACCAGGGACAGCCTCGCCGCACGCCCCGGGGACCGCGTCCGCGGCCTCGCCCAGGCACCCCTGTGGGGCCTGCTGCGGGCGGCGCGGCGCGAGCACCCGGAGGCGGCCGTCCGGATCGTCGACTGCGACCGGATCGACGCCGCGACCCTGCTGTCGGCGCTGTCCGTGTCCGGCGAGCCCGAGCTCGCCGTCAGGGACGGGGAGCTCCTGGCGCCCCGGCTGATCGCGGCGGGCGCCGCCGGTGCGGCCGGTGCGGCCGGCGCCGCCTCCGCGGCCGACGGAACGGTGCTGATCACCGGCGGCACCGGCGAACTCGGCAGGGCGGTCGCCCGGCACCTGGTGACCGAGCACGGGGTCCGCGACCTGGTGCTGACCTCGCGCGGCGGCCCCGGGCACCCGGAGGCCCGGAGTCTGGTCGCGGAGCTGACCGGAGCCGGTGCACGATCCGTCCGGGTACTGGCCTGCGACGTCTCCGACCGGTCCCAGGTGGCCGGGGTGCTGTCCTCGGCGGACAACTGGTCGGCGGTACTGCATCTCGCCGGCGTGCTCGACGACGGCCTGCTGCTCGACTACGACCGGCAGCGCCTGCGGAAGGTGCTGGCCCCCAAGCTCGACGGGGCCTCGCACCTGGCGGAACTCACCGGGGATCTGGGCCTGTCGGCGTTCGTGCTGTTCTCCTCGGTCTCGGGAACCCTCGGTTCCGCCGGGCAGGGCGCGTACGCGGCGGCCAACGCCTACCTGGACGCCCTCGCCGCCCGCAGCGGTGGGACCAGTCTGGCCTGGGGGCTGTGGGAGCAGGCGGGCTCGGGAATGACCGCGCACCTCACGGAGGCGGAACTGGGGCGCCTGCGCAGGCAGGGCATCGCGCCGCTGCCCGTCGCCAAGGCCCTGCGGCTGCTGGACCGCGCGCTGCGCTCGCCGGACGGCAACCTCGTCCCCGTCAGGCTCGACCTCGCCGCGCTGGAAGGCGAACCCCCGGCGCTGCTGCGGGGACTGGTCCGGCCGTCCCTGCGCCGCGCCGGCGAAGACCCTGCGGGCGGCGGGCTGCGGAAGCGCCTGCAGGGCCGGACGCCCGACGAGCAGGCCGCCTCGGTCACCAGGCTGGTGCTGGCGGAAGTCGCCGTCGTACTGGGGCTGCCCGGCCCCGGAGCGCTCAGGAGCAAGGCCGTACTGAGCGAACTCGGCCTCGATTCGCTCATGGCCATGGAGCTGCGGCGCAGACTCACGAACGCCACCGAGGTCCCGCTGCCCGCGAGTCTCGCCTTCGACCACCCGACCCCGGCGGACATCGCGGAGCTGCTGATGCGGCGCATGGGGATCGCCCGCGCGCAGTCCGCGACGGCACCGGAACCGGAGTCGTCATCGGACCCGGCCAAGCCGGCGCCGGCCCGGTCGGTCGCCGAGATCGGCGCAGAGCTCGACGCCCTCCTCGAACTCTAGAAGCTTCCACACCCCCGCACCTCCTGGAAGGAATTCCTGATGTCTGAACAGAATCGGTTGGAACTCGCCCTGCCCGCGATCCGGGAGCTCAAGCGGCGGGCGACCGATCTGGAGGCGCAACTGACCGAGCCGGTCGCGATCGTGTCGATGGCGTGCCGGCTGCCGGGCGGGGTGGGGACGCCGGAGGAGTTCTGGGAGCTGTTGTCCTCGGGCGGGGACGCGATCGAGGGGTTCCCGTCGCGGTGGGACGGCTGGGACGTGTACGACCCGGATCCGGAGGCCGTGGGCAAGAGCTATGCGCGTACGGGCGGATTCCTGCGGGACGTCGAGGAGTTCGACGCGGGGTTCTTCGGGATCCCGCCGCGTGAGGCGCGGGCGATGGACCCGCAGCAGCGGGTCGTCCTGGAAACCTCCTGGGAAGCCCTCGAACGGGCCGGGTACCCCTCCGAAGCCCTCGAGAACAGCAACACCGGTGTGTACCTGGGCACGATGAACGGCGACTACGGCAGCCTGGGACACGGTCTCGGGGACCAGGACGGATACGTCAACACCGGCAGGGCGAGCAGTGTGCTGTCGGGTCGGGTGTCGTACGCGCTGGGGCTGCGGGGACCGGCCGTGACGGTGGACACGGCGTGCTCCTCGTCGCTGGTGGCCCTGCACCTGGCGGTGACGGCGCTGCGGCAGCGGGAGTGCGACGTCGCGCTGGCCGGCGGCGTGACCGTGATGTCGACGCCCTCGGTGTTCGTGGAGTTCTCCCGGCTGCGGGGCACCGCCGCCGATGGGCGGTGCAAGAGCTTCTCCGCCGATGCCGATGGGGCGGGCTGGTCCGAGGGCTGCGGCGTGCTCGTACTGAAGCGGCTGTCGGCCGCGCAGGCGGCCGGGGACCGGGTACTGGCCGTGATCCGCGGATCGGCCGTCAACCAGGACGGCCGGTCCCAGGGGCTGACCGCTCCGAACGGGCCCTCGCAGCAGCGGGTGATCCGGGAAGCACTGTCGCGTGCGGGCCTGTCCCCCTCGGACGTGGACGCGATCGAGGCACACGGCACCGGGACTCCCTTGGGCGACCCGGTCGAAGCCGGCGCGCTGGCCGAGGTCTTCGGGCCTGAACGGTCCGCGGAGCGGCCGGTATGGCTGGGGTCGTCGAAGTCGAACATCGGTCACGCCCAGGCCGCCGCGGGCGTGGCCGGCGTGATCAAGATGGTGCTCGCGCTGCAGCACGAGCAGCTGCCCCCGAGTCTGCACGCCGAGCGGCCCAGCGAGCACATCGAATGGGAGGGCAGCGGGCTCCGGCTGTTGGGCGAGGCACGCTCCTGGTCGCGGGAGGAGTCCCGGCCGCGGCGCGCGGGTGTGTCGTCGTTCGGCCTGTCCGGGACCAACGCCCATCTGATCCTCGAAGAGGCACCGGCGCGCACGGGATCCCCCGAGGAGCCCGCGGAGGTCTCCGGGCCCGAGGCCGGCGCCGCCACCGGTGGGGTGTTCCCGGTGGTGCTGTCGGGCCGGGACGCGGGCGTGGTGCGGGCGCAGGCCCGGCGCTGGGCCCAGTGGTGGCGCCGGCACCCGGAGGTGTCCCCGGACCGGGTCGCCTCCACGGCCCTGTGGCACCGCAGCTGGTTCGACTGCCGCGGCGCCGTACTGGCCACCACCCGCGAAGAGGCCATCGACCGGCTGGAAGCACTCGCCGAAGGCACCGATGCCATCGGAGTGATCGCTCCCCTCGAGACGCCGGGCGAAGAGGCCCTCCAGGAGGCCGGCCCCGGGGGCGTATGGGTGTTCCCCGGCCAGGGGTCGCAGTGGGAGGGCATGGGCCGGGCCCTGTACGAGCACTCGCCCGCGTTCGCCCAAGCCGTGGCCGCTTGCGATGCGGCCCTGCTGCCCTGGACGGGGTGGTCGGTCACCGAGGTCCTCACCGGGCGGCGGCCGCTGTCCGGGGTGGAGGAAGTACAGCCGGCGCTGTTCACGATGAGCCTCGGCCTGGCCGCGTGGTGGCAGTCCATGGGCATCACCCCGCAGGCCGTGATCGGGCATTCGCAGGGCGAAGTGGCCGCCTCGGTCGTCGCGGGCATCCTCACCGTCGAACAGGGCGCGAAGATCGTCGCCGCCCGCTCGCGGGCCGTGGCCACCTGCCGCGGGCAGGGCGGCATGGCCGTCGTCGAACGCGGCGTGGACTGGATCACCGAACGCCTCACCGGCACCGAACTGTCCGTGGCCGCGGTCAACACCCCGGGATCCACCGTGATCTCCGGAGACGGCGAAGCCCTCGACACCCTCCTCGCCCAGCTGCGGGCCGAGGACGTGTTCGCCCGCCGGGTGCAGGTCGACTACGCCTCCCACAGCGCACACATGGACCCCCTCCTGCCCGCCCTGGCCGATGAACTCGCCGGCCTCCAGCCGGCAGCCGGACGGATCCCGCTCTACTCCACCGTCCACGGCCGCCTCATCCACGGCACCGAAATGAACGCCGACTACTGGTGCGCCAACCTGCGCCGGCCGGTCCGTTTCGACCAGGCCAGCCAGGCGGCCACCGCCGACGGCCACCACACCTGGATCGAGATCAG
>NZ_JBIXJQ010000026.1:0-28449 GCF_052871255.1 Streptomyces sp. LARHCF249 | reverse complement strand
GGGGGGGGGGGGCGCCCCTCGGCTGTTCGGCGTCTGTTCTAGGGGGCGAGCGGCGGGCGGTAGCCCGCGTCCGGACCAGGGTGCTGCTCGGGCCGGTCCTCGCGGACGACCTCGCCCTGGACGACCTTGCCGTCCGGATAGCGGATGCGGGCCTGCTGGAAGGCGTCGCCGAAGGTCCCGGCGGGTGCCGAGGCCATCTTCCGCTCCAGCGAGCGGGCCGCCCTGCGGCCGATCCACGCACGGACGGGGGGAAGCAGGCACAAGAGGCCCACCACGTCGGACACCAGGCCCGGCATGATCAGGAGCAGGCCCGCCAGCATGGTGAGGCCGTTGCCCTGGCCCGGCTGCTGCGGAGTGGGCCGCACGCCCTGCTGCGCCTGCTGGAAGGTGTCGGTCATGTTCTTGAAGGCACGGCGCCCCGCGCGCTTGATGACCACCACGCCCAGAACCATCCCGCCCGCGAGGAGCGCGGCGACGGTGAGCCCGCCGGCCGCGCCCGCGACCAGGCCGAGCAGCCAGATCTCCAGGATCAGCCAGGCGGCGACCGCCAGGGGAAGGAACGTACGGGCGGGTGAGCGCCGCTGCCGGGGGGCCGTCGAAGAGGGAACGCCGGTCGTCATACTCCCCAGTGTGCCCGGACCTGCGTAAGAGCAGCCTCAGCCGGAGGTACCGGACGCCCCTTAGGGGGCGCCGCGGTCAGGCCTTCCCCGTCTCCTTGCCCGTGTCCTTGCCCGTGTCCTCGGCCGCGGGCTTGCCGAGCAGCTTGGCGGCCTGTGCCTTGAGGCCCCACTGGGTGACCCGCCACAGGGCCTCCACCACGATGTCCTTGCTCATCTTGCTGTCGCCGAACTCGCGCTCGACGAAGGTGATCGGCACCTCCACGACGCGGAAGCCCTTCTGCACGGCCCTGCGCGCCAGGTCGACCTGGAAGCAGTAGCCCGCGGAGGCCACCTCCTCCAGCCCCAGGCCCTCCAGGGTCTCGCGGCGGAAGGCCCGGTAGCCGCCGGTCACGTCGCGGATCGGGACGTTCAGCATCAGCCGGGAGTACGTGGAGCCGCCGCGCGAGAGGAGCTCGCGGCTCTTGGGCCAGTTCACGACGCGGCCGCCCGGCACCCAGCGGGAGCCCAGCACCAGGTCGGCGCCGGTCAGCGCGGTGAGCAGCCGCGGCAGCTCCTCCGGCTGGTGGGAGCCGTCGGCGTCCATCTCGACGATCACTCCGTAGCCGGCGTCCAGGGCCCAGACGAAGCCGGCCAGGTAGGCGGCGCCGAGCCCCTCCTTGCCCTTGCGGTGCAGGACGTGCACGTGGTCGTCGCCGGCCGCCAGCTCGTCGGCGAGCTTGCCGGTGCCGTCCGGGCTGTTGTCGTCCGCGACCAGGATGTGGGCCTCGGGCACCGCCGCGCGGACGCGGCCGACGATCAGCCCGATGTTCTCCGCCTCGTTGTAGGTCGGAATGATCACCAAGGCCGTACCGAGCGGTCCGTAGGTCCGCTGTCCGCCGTCGCTCACTGAGTCCCCTTTTGTGCTCGTGCACGTCCTGTACGTCTGGTCGCAGTCAATGACTTTAGAACAGTGATCGGGGCCCGCGGTCCTTCGGGCCGGTCGGACTCCCGCTGGCTGCGGGCCGCCGTGACCGTTGTCTACTGGACCGCCGGGCCCCGAACTGGGGCCACCCTCCCCCAACTGCCGCTGGGGGTGCCCCCACCGGCGAAACCTTCCCTCGCCCCCGAGGCGCGGGCGCGCTGAGCAGGCGGATCCGTCCGGCACGGACGTCCTGATGGTGGACCCGGCCGAACCTATCCGGGTCCGGGCGCCCGCACCGAACCCAGGCTCGCCGGATCACCCCTGTGGGCGTACGAATACCTCCCGCCCGCCGACCACGGTCGCCAGGCACACCGGCAGCTCCGCGCCGGGGCCCAGATCGGGCAGTCCGGGGGTGCCGGAGCGGGGGTCGGTGGACCAGCGGGCGACCCGGTCGTCGGGGGCCTGGACGAGCAGTTCGCCGGTCTGCCAGAGGGCGTAGTCGGCCGGCGCGCCGGGGACCAGGACCCCCGCGTCGTCGCGGCCCAGCGCCCGCCAGCCGCCCCGGGTGTGGGCCGTGAAGGCGGCCCGGACGGAGATGCGGTGCTCGGGCGTCCGGTGGAAGGCGGCCGCCCGGACCGTGCCCCACGGGTCGAGCGGGGTGACGGGCGCGTCCGATCCGAAGGCCAGCGGGACACCGGCCTTGAGCAGGGCCGCGTACGGGTTCAGGGTGCGGGCGCGCTCGGCGCCCAGCCGGTCGGCGTACATGCCGTCCTCGCCGCCCCAGGCCGCGTCGAACGCGGGCTGCACGGACGCGGTCAGGCCAAGCTCCGCGAAGGCGGCGATGGTGGCGGGGGTCATCATCTCGGCGTGCTCGACGCGGTGCCGGGCGGCGCGGACACGTGCCAGGCCGACCTTCTCCGCGGCGGCCCGGACGCCCTCCACGACGGCGGTGATCGCCGCGTCCCCGATGGCGTGGAACCCGGCCTGCAGGCCCGCCTCGGTGCAGGCGGCGACGTGCTCCGCCACCGCGCGCGCGTCCAGGTAGCCGGTGCCGGTGTGCGCTGCGTCGGCGTACGGGGCGTGCAGGCACGCGGTGTGCGAGCCGAGGGCGCCGTCGACGAACAGGTCCCCGGCGGCGCCGACCGCGCCCAGCGCCTTGGCCTGGTCGAGGTCCCGATCGGCCCAGTACCCGAACACGCGCGGCCCGGGCCGCTCCGCCGCCAGCTCCAGCAGGGCGGTGAAGTCCTCGGCGGAGGAGATGCCGGGCCCGCCGCACTCGTGCACGGAGCCGATGCCGAGCGAGGCGGCCCGGTCCAGGGCTGCCCGCTGGGCCTCGGCGCGCTGGGCGGGGGTGACGGCCGCCAGGGCGGCGGCGCGCACGGCGTGGTGGGCGTCGCGGGTCAGCGGCTCGTCGCCGTCGGGGGTCACGTCGGGGACGAGGTCCAACAGGGCGGTGGTGACCACCGCCGAGTGCACGTCGATGCGGCTGAGGTAGAGCGGGCGGCCGGCGGCGGCCTCGTCGAGCTCGGCACGGCGCGGCGCGCGCCGCTCGGGCCAGCGGGCGGCGTCCCAGCCGTGCCCGAGGAGCACCCGGTCGGCGGGACGGCTCGCGGCGTACGCGCGTACGAGGTCCAGCGCGGCGGAGAGGGAGGGCGCGGCGGAGAGGTCCAGCCCGGTGAGCGCGAGGCCGGCGGAGGTGGTGTGGACGTGGGCGTCGGTGAAGGCGGGCGTGACGAGCGCCCCTCCGAGGTCGACGACCTCGTCCACGCCCTGCGCGAAGGCGTCGGCCGCGCCCTCGGAGCCGACCCAGGCGATGTGACCGCGCTCGACCACCATCGCCGTGGCGAAGGGGTCCGCGGGGCTGTGTACCTCGCCCCCGCGGAGGAGGACGGTCCTGGTCGGTGCTCCGGCGGCGTCGGCGGAGTGGGCGGTGCGGTCAGTCATGCGGACCAGTCTCGCGCGTCGCCGGGCCGCGCCCGACCGCCGGGTCCCTCCAGCCCCCCTCCAGGTCTCTCCGGATCCGCTACACGCGGGGCGGGCGCGCCTCGTACGGGGTGGACAGGACCACCGTCGTACGCGTCGAGACGTGCGCCAGGGCGCGCAGGCGGCCCAGGAGGTCTTCCAGCTCCAGGGGCGACGCGACGCGGACCTTGAGGATGTAGTTCTCGTCGCCCGCGACGCTGTGGCAGGCCTCGATCTCGGGAACCCCGGCCAGCCGGTCGGCGATGTCGTCCGGGGCGCTCGGGTCGAACGGCTTGACCGAGATGAACGCCGTCAGCGGCAGGCCGACGGCCTCGGGGTCGACCACGGCCGCGTACCCGCGGATCACACCACGCTGTTCCAGCCGGCGTACCCGCTGGTGGACGGCCGACGTGGACAGTCCGGTGGCCTTGCCCAGATCCGTGTAGCTCATCCGCCCGTCCCGCACGAGCAGATCCACGATCTGGCGGTCCAGCTCCTCCATTGCGCTCATAGCCGCTCAACCTAAGGCCCAACGCCACTCCAGGCACAGTGCTGTCCATCCACTGGAGGCATCTGCGCCGGGCATGTGACCAAGGCCACAAGCGTATGCGGGCGTCCTGGCGGCTGTTGTGGTTACTCGTGCCGCACGACGGGAAGTGCTTGGTGTGGCCGAGGCCGAAGAACCTGCCCGCCCGGCCCACCCAAGGGGGAGTACATCCATGCTGAACACCAAGCGCGCCGGTCGCACCGAACCGGAGCCCCTGGAACCGCTCGATCCCGGCGACGACGCGTACGCCGAGGACGGCGAATACCTCGACTACGCCGAGGGTTTCGAGATCCACCACGCGGTCTGCCCCGACTGCGGCCAGTCGATCGCCCTCGTCGCCGACGAGGAGCACCTGCCGCAGCACGCCCTCTGCCTGACCCCGTGGAACCCCTTCGGGCTCACGGTGTGCGCGGGCACCGGGCGGCCCGTGGGCGACGCCCTGCCCACCGTCGGCATGATCCAGCCGGTGGGGACGCAGGAGCTGGAGCCCGTGGTGATGCTGAGCCTGCCGCAGGGGCTCGACTGGCGGACGCAGCCCTTCTCGCACGTCGGCGGTCCGGGCTCGCGTCCGGTGCGCGTGCCGAGCCCGCCGCTCCCGCAGACGCGCCGCCAGCACGCGCAGGCGGCCTGACCCGGCAAGCCCTTTACCAGTACGTGCCCTGCACCATGGCGGCCAGACTGGCGTGGTGCAGGATCAGGCTGTCCGGATCCGAGGGGATCTCGACCTCGCCGAAGTGCGCCTGCCGGTAGGCGATGCGCAGCATGACGATCCCGTGCCGCAGCGCCGCGTAGAGCGTGTGGAACTCCATGTCGCGCGGGGTGTGGCCGGTGAGTTCCGCGTAGCGGCGTTCCAGGTCCTCGCGGCGCAGGAAGTCCGGCAGTCCGGGCTGGCCGAAGCCGACGGTGAGGTCCTGGAAGAACCGGTGCAGGTAGACGGTCCAGCCGAGGTCCACCTCGCGCGGGGCGTACGCCGCCATCTCCCAGTCCAGGACGGCCGCGGGCGTGAAGCCGTCGTAGATGACGTTGCCGATGCGGGCGTCACCCCAGTTGAGGACCGACGGGCCCTCGTCCTGCGGCCACAGCTCCTCGAGGCGGGCGAACGCCCGCTCGATCAGCGGGGACGGGGCGAGTCCGCCCACCACCCAGGAGTAGTAGGCGCGTTGGGCGTCCACGTGCCGGCGCAGCGGGCTGCCCGCGCCCTCGGGGAGCAGGAACTCCGCCTCCTTGCCCGGGAACTGGTCGTGCAGGCGGGCCAGCAGGGAGATGCTCGCCTCCTGGAGCTCGGCGCGCTCGGCGTCGGTGGCGGCGTGCAGCCAGTTGCCCTCGTAGGTGTAGGGCATGACATCGGGCGGGACCCGGCCCTCGGCGCGGGCCATCACGAAGAACGGCGCCCCCAGCGGCCCCGGATCCTCCTCCAGCCACTGCACGCGCGGGACGGGCAGGTCCGTGTGCTCGGCGACCAGGCTCATCACGCGGTGCTGGCGCGGCATGTCGTACGTGGGGAAGACGGTGTAGGCCGCCGGGTCGGCGGCGAGTCTCAGCGCGCAGGCCCGTATCGGGGTGTCGGGGTGGTCTATGTCGAAGAGCAGGGTCTCGCTGGACATGCCGTTGGACCCGGGGACCGAGACGTTGGTGACCTTCGCGCCGGGGAGTTTGGTGTCCAGCCAGGCGGCGAGCCGCCTGCCGAGCTCCTCGGGCTCCCGGGTGGAGGTACGCGGACGTGGAGCGGTGGCCATGGGTGAGCCCCTTTCGATTTCGGCCTACTGGGCGACGGAGGAGTAGTCGGCGAAGCCGCTGGGGTCGTGGCGGCCGAAGCTGCCGTGCTCGAAGATTCCGTGGCCGACCTGTCCGTCGAGGGTGAAGCGGGCCGAGTGGTCGGTGACGCCGAAGGCGGCCATGGGGTGGGCGGCGGGGTCGGAGAGGTCGTAGACCCGGCGGTCGGTCCAGCCCCGGCCCTGCCAGGTGCCGTGCTGCCAGTCGGCGGCGGGCGGGTAGCCGGCGCCGACGGCGAGCGGGGAGGAGTTCAGGATCCGCACGCCTAGTTCGAGGGGCTTGCGGGCCGGGTCGGCGAGGTGGACGACGGCGCTCTCGGGGTGCCGGGTGCCGGGCCGGTAGCGGATCTCGGTGTGCGGCCAGCCGAGTTGCACGTCGTGGCGGCCGCTGCCCTCGGGGAAGACCTGGACGGCCTCACTGAGGGTGCGGTGTCCGTCGGCGTCCTCCTGGGCGATGACCATGACGAACCGGTCCTCGAAGCGGACGGGTATCCAGAGCCAGTGGAAGCCCTCGGGGCGGTACTCCTCGGCGGCCCGGCCGCCGTCTTCCCCGGGGATGGGGCGCACGCCCCAGCTGCGGTCGCGGGTTCCGGTCCACTCCCCCGGGGTGACGGCGAACTCCTCGCCCTTGGCGCGGATGGTGCCGGTGACGCTGCCGGCCTGGACGAAGCGGCGCCCTTCCAGGATGAGCCGGTCGCCGCGCCGCTGGGTGTGGTGGGGCTCCCAGACGGCGGGGAACTCGGCGGTCCAGGTGAGGTCGTACGAGAGCCCGTCCGGGTCGTCCGGATCGGCGGAGCAGCGCAGGGTCAGCTGCCGGAGCGGTACGTCGACGGTGATGGAGAACGGCCCCACCGAGAGGTTCATCCGGTCGTCGGAGAGGGCGTCAGAGGCACGCACGGCGAGGAGTTCGTCCCCGACCCGGAGGGTGGCGTAGGCGTCGATGACTCCGGCGTTGGGGTACACCCCGAGGCCGAGGATGAGGACGGCGCGGCCGGCGTGGTCGAAGACGTGGAAGATGCAGCGGTCGTAGGCGTTGCGGTCACCGCTGACGACGTGCTTCATCGACAGGGGTGCCTGGTGGATGGGGTACTCGTCGAGGGCGACGGGCCGATCGGCGGGCATGGCGGACCTCCGGGAGGCGGGGCGAAGGCAGGGTCGGCGGCGCGGCTGAGCGGGGTCGGGGTGCGGGGGTGTGGGGTCGGGGTGCGGGGTGCGGGGTGTGGGGTCGGGGTGCGGGGTGTGGGGTGTGGGGTCGGGGTGCGGGGTGTGGGGTGGGTTTGTGGCGTGCGGGTGCGGGTGCGGGGTGCGGCGGGGGCACGGCTGGAGCGGATATGACGGTACGTCAGAATCCCGAGCCAGGGCCAGACTTGTGGCACAACCTGACAGGTCGGCACGGTTGGCCGGGTGCGGTGGGGCGGGATCGGGAGTGGGGCGGGTACTCGGGGGCTCCGGGGAGCCTGATCCCCACGCTGCCCATCAGGGAGGGTTTGGGGGTTTCCCGCCAGTCCCATCGTCTCTCCGTGCCGGGCCGGCCAGTCAAGGGCGCTCCTCCTTCGTCGTCGCGTCGCTTCGCGATGGCCTTCGGCCACCCTTGACAGTCCGACCCGGCACGGAAAGACAGGACTGACGGGAAGCCCCCAAAAGAACGGTCCACTGGTTCATGAGCAGGGTCAGGGGGCATCAGGGACCGGATCCGTGGTTCCCGGGGCCGTGGCCTGCGCCCGGGCCCGTAGAGCGGCCATCCGGGTCGGTGGGCGCACCAAATCGCTACGCGCTCCTCACATCTCAGCGTCCGCCGCCCGTCCGGGGCGCACCCCACACCCCAGGCAGCAACCACAAGCCCCCGGCAGTGCTGGGGCGCGTCAGATCGCTACACGCTTCTCACATCTCAGCGTCCGCCGCCCGTCCGGGGCGCACCCCACACCCCAGGCAGCAACCACAAGCCCCCGGCAGTGCTGGGGCGCGTCAGATCGCTACACGCTTCTCACATCTCAGCGTCCGCCGCCCGTCCGGGGCGCACCCCACACCCCAGGCAGCGACCACACGCCCCCGGGCGGTCCTGGGGCACGCCAGATCGCTACACGCTCCTCACATCTCAGCGTCCGGCGCCCGCCTTGGGCCGCATTTGGGATGGATGCCGGTGAGTGGATCACTTCGCGGAGTGGGAGGTCGGAAAGTCCCCCCAGTCACCGGCAGACCCCACCACCCCTCCCCGATCGACGATCCATGGCGGCTTATGGTCAGCCCACGCCGGGCCGATCGCCGCCAGATGACCTCAGCTGTGAAGCCGTCCGTGGCGGCCTATTCCCAGCCCCAGACGGGCGCCGGACGCCGAGACGTGGGAGATATGTAGCGATCTGATGCGCCCCAGGACTGCCAGGACTTGCGGTCGCTGTCGCTGGTGCGGGTTGTGCCCCAGACGGGCGGCGGACGCCGAGATATGAGGAGCGCGTAGCGATTTGGTGCGCCCACCGACCCCGGATCACTTCTCTACGGGCCCGGGCGGGGGCATGGCTACGGGAACCAAGGATCCGGTCCCTGATGCCCAGTGGCTGTCCTCGGAACCAGTGGACCGTTCTTTTGGGGGCTTCCCGCCGGTCCTTGTCTTTCCGGGGCGGGTCGGTCTGTCAAGGGTGGCCGAAGGCCATCGCGAAGCGACGCGACGACGAAGGAGGAGCGCCCTTGACAGGCCGGCCCGACCCGGAGAGACAGTGGGACTGGCGGGAAACCCCCAAACCCTCCCTGATGAGGAGCGTGCGGAATCAGGCCCCCGAAGCCCCTGGGTACCCCTCGAACGGATCCCCGGGCGTGGAAGGCGATTACCCTTGGGCGGATTGCCGCGTTGCCCCGGCATGACCACGGTTGAGACTTCCACGCCACGGACGGGACGCCGACGGCGGCAGGTGCCGCCCGGTTACGAAGAATCGGTTCAGCAGGGCTCGGGGCCCGGGCTCCGGCAGCGGTTTCCCGATCCGCCCATCTACAGTGCGCTGATCGCCCGCTGGACCGAGGACGGCCGGACCGTGCCGGGGCGGCGCGACCCGGAGTGGTCCCGGATCGCTTCCTCCCCGATCTGGCCGAACGGTCCGCTCTTCGGAAGCTGATTCGGAAGCCGACCCGGGAGCCGGCCCAGAAACCGACCCGGTAGCCGACCCTGGAGCCGACCCAGAAACCGACCCGGTAGCCGACCCAGAGGCCGACCCTGGAGCCGACCCGGTAGCCGGCCCAGAGCCCGATCCGGAAGCTGACCCTGAAGCCGGCCGGCAGAGCCCCCGCTCACAGCGCCAGTACCCCCGCCGCCGTCGGGCGGAAGCCGCACTCCGCGTAGAAGGCCTCGAGGTGCGGCTCGTAGTCGACGTGCAGCCACTGCGCTCCGCGCTCCCGCGCCGCCCCGGCGGCGGCCCGGACCAGCCGGACCCCCAGGCCGCGCCGCCGCTCCTGCGGATGCACGGTCGTGTCGAGGACGAAGGCGTGCACGCCACCGTCCCAGGCCACGTTGACGTAGCCGACCAGGCGGCCGTCCCGGCGCGCGGCGACCCAGGCCAGGCTGCGCTCGAGGACCGGGGTGAAGGAGGCCGTACGGTGCCCGGGCCAGGAGGCGGCGAACAGCTCGTTCAGTTCGGCCTCGGTCAGCGCCGGGCTGACCTCGAGCGCAGCGGGCTGTCGCACCTAGCGCGTCTCCGGCCCGGCGAGGTGGCGGGCGATGACCATGCGCTGGATCTGGTTGGTGCCCTCGACGATCTGGAGCACCTTCGCTTCCCTCATCAGGCGCTCGACCGGGAAGTCCGCGGTGTAGCCGTAGCCGCCGAGGATCTGGACGGCGTCCGTGGTGACCGCCATCGCCGCGTCCGTGCAGAACAGCTTGGCCATCGCCGCCTGCCGGGAGAACGGCTTGCCTGCGTCCCGCAGGCGCGCCGCCGCGAGGTAGAGCGCCCGGCCCGCCTCGATCTTGGTGGCCATGTCGGCCAGCATGAAGCGCAGCCCCTGGAAGTCCGCGATCGGGTGCCCGAACTGCTTGCGGTCCAGCGCGTACGTCAGGGCCTCGTCCAGCGCCGCCTGGGCGACGCCGATGGCGCAGGCGGCGATGCCCAGGCGCCCGGCGTCCAGTGCGGCCAGGGCGATGGTGAAGCCCTGGCCCTCCTCGCCGATGCGGCGCGCGTCGGGCACCCGTACCCCGTCGAAGTGCAGCTGGGCGGTGGGCGAGCCCTTCATGCCCATCTTCTTCTCGGGCACGGCCGCGGTCAGGCCCTCCGCGTCCCCGGGGACCAGGAAGGCGGTGATGCCCTTGGGGCCCTCGACGCCGGTGCGGGCCAGGACGGTGTAGAAGTCGGCGACTCCGCCGTGGGTGATCCACGCCTTGGTGCCGGTGATGATCCAGTCGTCGCCCTCGCGCACCGCCTTGGTGGTCAGCGAGGCGGCGTCGGAGCCCGCGGCCGGCTCGGAGAGGCAGTACGCGCCGAGCAGGCCGCCGCCGAGCATGTCGGGCAGGTGGGCGGACTGCTGCTCCTTGGTGCCGTAGCCGGCCAGTCCGTGGCAGGCCAGGGAGTGCACGCTGACGCCGAGGCCGACGGTCAGGCGGGCCGCGGCCAGCTCTTCCAGGACCTGGAGGTACACCTCGTACGGCTGCTCGCCGCCGCCGAACTCTCCGGCGTACGGGAGGCCCAGCAGCCCCGCGTCGGAGAGCAGGGTGAAGACCTCGCGGGGGAACCGTCCGGTGTCCTCCTCCTCGGCGGCCTTGGGGCGGATCTCGCGCTGCGCGATCTCGCGTACGAGGGCGAGGAGGTCCCGGGACTCCTCGGTGGGCAGCTGACGGTCCACCGTCTGCGGGGCGCGGTCTGTCATGGCAGCGCTCTCCTCCCTGGTCGGGCACGGCGGCGACGCGTGAGGTGTGGGACGCGCCGCCGGATCTCGGTGCTCTTACAGCCGATGCTGCCCTTCCGGATCACGGAAGGGGCTGTTCAGCGGCTGCGGCGGGTCGAGTATGCCCGATCAGGGGCGTCCCGTCACCGGTGCAAGATCGTCCCGCTCTCCGGCGGCTTCTCCCGGGGTGGGCGGAGCGGGGCACTCCGGGACGAACTCTTCGATGACGTCCAGTGTCGTACGCAGCTGGCGTACCAGGAGGGCCCCGAGCCGGTCCCGGTCGGGCTGGTCGGCCGCGCCCGCGACGAGGGCGCCGGTCCATTCCAGGGTGATCCCCTCGACCGAGGAGAGCCAGCCCACGAGCGCGAGCCGGGCGAGGGGCGGGAGGGCGCGGTGCCCGTACGCGCCTTCGGCGAGGGTGGCGACCAGTTCCTCGCGGACGGCGTCGCGGATGGCCAGCACCTCGGCGTCGGAGCCGACGCCGCCGGTGACGATGGTGCGGTAGGCGGCGTGGTGGTGCTCGGCGTAGTGCAGGTAGCCGTCGACGGTGCGCCGGACCCGCTCGGCGGCCGGCAGGTCGGTCTCCCCGCCGGCGCGGGCGACGAGCTCGGCGACGGAGTCCTCGACGATGGCGAGGTAGTAGCCGCGCTTGCTCTTGAAGTAGTAGTAGATCAGTCCCTTGGCGACGCCCGCTTGCCTGGCGATGTCGTCCATGGAGAGTGCGTCGTACGAGGTGTCGGCGAACAACTTGCGCCCGGTCGCTATGAGTTCGGCCCTGCGGACCTGCGAACGCCCGGTCGTACCGCGCTGTTGACTATTATTCAAATTCGGACCTAGCCTCGAACTGCCGCCGGACGGCTGAAGTATGGCAGCACGCCGGCAGCACGGCGCTGCCGGCGGGACCGGCAGCGGGCCGCCGGTCCCGCCATCCCCGGAACCCTTCGCACACCGCGGGCCCGCAGCGGCTCGGCGCGGGTCAGCCGGCCGTGACGCGGATCTTGGACTGGCCGTGCCCGAGCCGCTCCCAGTCGTCCATGAAGCGGGCCTTGAGGCCGTGCCGTGCGGCGAGGTCGACCAGGGTTTCGGTGCGGTAGTAGAAGTCCTCGCGCAGGACCTGGTGTTCGGCGCCCTCGGTGCGGTCGAAGGTGAAGTCGAACCAGCCGCCCGGGGCCAGTACGCGCTCCACGTGCGCCAGGCACTCGTCGATGACGGGGAGCGGGGAGTGGGAGAAGACGCTGTGCGCGTGCACGACGTCGAAGTGGCGGTCGGGGAGGAAGTCCAGGGTGAGGTCCCGGGTGATGGTCAGGTGCGGCAGCTTGTCCTGCAGGCGCTGCCTGGTCAGGGTCTCCTTGGCGGAGATGAGGATGTCGGGCGAGATGTCGATGCCGTAGTAGTGGCCGGGATCGAGGTGCTCGATGAAGCGCCAGCCCGCCCGCAGGTTGCCGCAGCCGATGTCGAGCATGCGGTGGGCGGGCGTGAGGCCGTGTTCCAGCAGGTAGTCGAACTGCATCTTGCCCAGGGCCAGCCAGCGGTCGTGGGTCTGGCTGCCGACGGCGGCCTCGGGGTTGCGGCCGGTGTCGGAGGCCATGACGGCCCGGTAGTACGACACGTGGTCGGGGTGCTTGTGGCGCAGCCAGGCGTCCCGTGCGGCGCGGCGGACGTACGGGGCGATGCGGGTCGGGTTGCTCAGTGCGTAGCGGACCTTGTGGGTGACGCTGGTGCGGTCGGCTTGAAGGTTCTTCTTCGTGGCCATGAGGGGTCCCTTGTGGGTGGTGTGGAGGGAATCAGACGCCTGCGGTCTCCGATGTCCTGGCGGTCGCGGTGGTCGCGGTGGCAGCGGCGGCGCGGGCCGTCTCGGCGGGGCGGCGCAGGACGTACAGGACCAGGGCCACCAGTACGGCGGCCAGGCCCAGGTAGAGCGCGGTCTCGATCCACTGGAAGGTCCAGAAGTCGCTGCTCGGATAGACCTTGTGGTAGCGGGCGACGAAGCCGTGTTCCGCCATGCACTGCCGGAGCTCTTCGCCGGAGGTCTGGCAGACGGGGGTGTTGATGTCGTGCTCCCGCCCGTCGGGCGTGAGGTAGCCGAACTCGCCGGTGGACCAGGCGCTGCCGACCGGCTTCTTGGGGGTCATGCCCGGGGTGATCCGGGTCTCGGGGTCGATCCAGGCGGTCCGCAGGAGCCGGGTGAGCACGCTCGCAGTGCCGATCGCGGCGAGGGTCACGGCCATGGCGGGCAGGGTGCGGCGGACCAGCAGGCCGACGGCGGTACCGGTGGCGAGGCCGAACAGGGCGCAGGCCACGGAGGCGGGGCCGGTCGCGTTGTATATGTACGCGTCGTACCAGTAGAGGCCGTTCAGCGTGTTGGACACGGGCGCCCACCACCAGGCGACGAGTGCGGCGACGACGCCCGACGCGAGCACGGCGAACAGGGCGGCGAGGGCGAAGCGGGCAGCGAACCAGCGGTGGCCGCTGACGCCCTGGGTGAGCGCCAGTTTGAAGGTTCCGCTCTCCAGTTCGCGGCCCAGCAGCGGGGCGCCCCAGAACACGCCGATGAGGGCGGGGAGGGCGAGTCCGACGGTGCCGAGGGCTCTGATCGGGCCGGTGCCGGCGTCCAGGACCAGGAAGCTGCCCACGCTCTCGCAGCCGCCGTTCCAGCCCTTGCAGGGGACGAAGCCGTAGTCGTCGATCAGTGTCATCAGCTCGGAGCGCATGTAGGCGACCCAGGCGGCGGTGGCCGCGAGCAGTACGACGCCGGTGACGATCATCAGTCGCTGCTGGCGCCAGGCCAGCCACAGGACGCCTTTCATGCGGCTGCCTCCGTACGGTCGGCGCGCGGGGCGCGCAGGTGGGCGAGCAACAGGTCCTCCAGGGAGGGGGTTTCGCTGATCCAGCGGTCGTCGTCCGCGGCCGCGAGCGCTGCCGCGGCGGGGCCGCGGACGAGGGCGGTGACCTGGCGTCCGGCGGTGACCGCGTGGACGACGGTGCTCCGGTCGAAGGCGTGGGGCAGGCCGTCGGTTTCGATCGGGTCGGCTCGGCCGGTGAGCCGGGTGTGCGCATCGCGGAGTTCCTGGGCGTCGCCGGAGAGGCGTACGGCGCCGTCCTTGAGGAGCAGGACGTGGTCGCAGACGTCCTCCAGCTCGGACAGGACGTGCGAGGACATGACGATGGTGACCCTGCGGTCGGCTGCCTCGGCCATGAGCAGGGCCGTGACGTCGTGCCGGGCCACCGGGTCGAGGTCGGCGAGCGGCTCGTCCAGGAGGAGGAGACGGGCCCGCTTTCCCAGGGCGAGTGCCAGGGCCACGCGGGTGCGGTTTCCCCCGGAGAGGGAGCCGACGCGCGCGGTGAGGGGGATGCCTCCGGCCCGTACGAGGCGTTCGGCGAGGGCCTGGTCCCAGCCGCGGTTGAGCTCGCGGCCCAGGCGCAGGGTGTCCGCGACGGTGAACCGCGGGTGGAGCGGCTTCTCCTGGGCCAGGAAGGCGGTGCGCTCGCGGGCCTCGCGGGAGCCGGGGGCGTGCCCGAGGACGCGTATCTGCCCGGTGGTGGGGCGCAGCAGGCCGGCTGCGAGCTGGAGGAGGGTGCTCTTGCCGGCGCCGTTGGGGCCGACGAGTGCGGTGACGCGTCCGGCGGGCAGCTCGAGATCGCAGTCGCTCAGGGCGCTGCGGCCCCGGAATCCCTTTCCGAGCCGGGTCGCCCGGAGTGCGGTGGCGAGGTTCTCGTCGCTCACGTGGTGTCCTCTCTGAAGCTTGCGTCCACGGTTGCCGTGATCAGCGCCGTGATGTCCTCGCGGTCCAGGCCCGCCGCGCGCGCCCGGGCCGTCCAGGCCGACAGTTCGAGGCGCAGCGGCGAGTCGGCGGCCGCCTCGGGGTGCGCGAGGGAGCGCCGTACGAAGGTGCCGGCGCCGGGGCGCGGTTCCACGAGCCCTTCGCGCTCCAGCTCCCGGTACGCCTTGAGCACGGTGTTCGGGTTGATCGCGGTGGCCTCGACCACCTCCCGGGCCGTGGGCAGCCGGTCGCCGGGCTCCAGTACGCCGAGTCGCAGCGCCTGTTTGACCTGGGTGACGAGCTGCAGATAGGTGGCGACGCCGCTGCGCCGGTCGACCCGGAATTCCATGCCCTTCACCTCATTCCACTAATGGGTTAGTGGAATAGTGCAGGCGTGATCCACTGGCGTCAAACAGGCCCGCCGTCCGGGGACGCGAAAACGCCCGCCACGACGAACGTGACGGGCGCGCGGGAGGCGGCGGTCCGGGGAGGGTGCAGCCGGCCGGCCGAGGGGGGTTACAGCCAGCCGACCTGGGTGACGAACATGGCCACCACCACGACGAGCGTCCAGCCGAGCACGTGCTCCAGCCAGGAGGAGTCGTCCTTGGGGCCCCCGGTGCGGACGAGGTTGCGGGCGGGGGCGTCGGGTGCGGCGCTGTGGGCGGTCATGGTGTCCAATGTGCCAGCGTTCGCGGCCTTCGCGGAAGAGACGATGGTCACTGGTGGCGCGCGTCACGCCGCCGGGCCCCGGCCGCTCCGGCGTACCGGTGCGGCCGGGGCCCGGCCGGTGAGATCCCTCCGGCGTCCCGGTCAGATGCGGGACTCCCGGTCGCGGCCGGCCATCGCCGCCATCGCGAGGCCGAGACACAGGGCGACGGCGCCGGTGATGACGTTGCTGACCACCGTGCGGGTCGTGTCCATCTCGCCTGCGATGGCCCACGGGGCGATGATCGTCCATGCACCGAGGGCGACCGCGGTCCACGCCATGGCGTGGGTGCGCTCGTAGGCAGAACCCAGACCGCCCATGCACAGGCAGAACGCCAGGCCGGCGATCAGGTTGTTGATGGCCAGCGGGGTGAGGGTGCTGAACCCGGCGATCCACGGCGAGGCCGCCAGGTACAGGCCGGTGACCAGGGACAATGCCTCCACGGCTTGTGCTGCGGGGGTGCTGGTCACCCGCTCGAAGCGCGTGCGCATCTCAGCGAGGTCGGGGTGGTGCTCGATGCTCGAATGGGTGGTCATGACTGGCCGCCTCTCCTTGAGAAGCCTTTATGTGCCATTTACCCCCTTATGTTCCGTCTATCCGGGTCATCAGGTCAAAAGGTGGGTTTCACAGCACTCCGACCGCACGCAGCGCCGCGATCCGAGCCGGGTCGGGCACGGCCGGAGCGTAGAGGTAGCAGATCCCTCCGGCGCCGGAGACGACCTTGCCGGCCGCGTTGTGGCGCTTGGTGCGCAGCCAGACGTTCTCGAATTCGCGGCGCTTGTAGACACGGCGTACGGACGGGTTGTCGGGCGAGTGGGGGTCGTTGACGACGACGTCGCCGGCGGCCGTGAACCCGATGACGGTCATCAGGTGGCCCGCGGTCCCGTAGCCGGCGCCGGTGAGCTCCTCGGCGCGGAAGGACTGCGAGGTGATGGCCGGGATCCCGGCCCGGACCAGGGTCTCCAGGTCGGCGAGGGAGGCGAGGCGGGTGACGACGCCCGCGAGCCCGGGGTAGGTGGCGGCGTAGGCGGCGTTGAAGGGCCAGTTGCCGCAGCCCTTGTAGGCGGCGTCGTAGGTGGAGCGGGCCGCGTGGCACACCTGCGGGTCGGAGTACCGCGGATCGACCCAGGCCGTGGAGCCGGCGGAGGCCTTGTGGCCCCAGTACTCGACGACCATCTGCGAGGAGGTGGGGCTGCACCAGGCCTCTCCCCCGTTGTCGTACTGGGGGTACCGCCCCTTGTGGACCTCCTGGGAGTAGCGCGGGACCTTCAGCTCGCGGGCCCGCCCGGAGGGGGTGGAGGCGGGGACGGTGAACCGGTCCGGGACGTCGGAGACCATCGCGCCGGCGAGCCGGACGGTGGGCCCGCGGTCTGCGCCGGGCCTGCGGTACAGGGTCAGTCGCAGCTGCCAGGCGGTGAGGCGCGCCCCGCCCGCCGGGGAGTCGACGGCCAGGGTGTCGGTCCAGACGGTGGACCGGCCGTCGGTCTGGCCGTCCACGGAGGTGCGGCGGATGTCGCCGTCCCCGGAGGCCCAGCGGCCCATGACGTACCAGGGGGTGGCCGTGCCGTCGTGGTAGGTGGCCCGCAGTTCGATCCGGATCCAGGTTCCCGCGGGGGTGTGCGCGTTCCAGGAGGCGACGGCCTCCGTGGCGGGGACGGCCGGGCGGTGCACGGGCGAGGTCCAGGTGGCGTACTCCCAGACGCCCTTCTTCCCGGTGTGCGGGTCGGCGTACTCGGTCCGGCCCGCCGGGGTCCTGATCTCCAGGCCCGGGCGGGCGCCGCCGGCCGCGGTGGTGCCCTGGTGCGTCCCGGCCAGCCAGTGGGCGTGCGAGAACCAGAACCGGTTGTCGACGGTCCGGCCCGGACCCCGTGGGGCGGACGGGGCGGCCGCGGAGGCACTGCCGCCGCAGACGCCGGCGGCGGTGGCCGCGGTGGCGACCGCGAGTGCGGCGACGAGTACGGCCCTGCGCGGTGTGGGTGCGGTCATCGCGGGGTTCCCCCAGGGTGGGTCGGTGCTTCGGTGGCTTCACCCTTCCAGTTCCCGCCGGTCGCGGGCCGAAGCCGCGCGTCGTGTCGGCCCTGTCTACGCTGGTCGGGTGGAGCCACACCTGTCACTCGAATCACTCGCGCGGGAGCTCTCCGCGCTGCCCCCCTCCCTGGGCCCGGTACGGCTCGTCGGGATCGACGGGCACGCCGGTTCCGGGAAGAGCACCTTCGCCGCCCGGCTGGCGGACGCCCTGGGCGGGGCTCCGGTGCTGCACCTGGACGACGTGGCCACCCACGAGGAGCTGTTCGGCTGGCAGGAGCGGCTGCGGACGCAGGTACTGGAGCCGCTGGCCGCCGGGCGGCCCGCGCACTGGGCCCCGTACGACTGGGTGGAGCGCCGCTTCGGCCCGGAGCGGGTACTGGAGCCGGCGCCGGTGCTCCTCGTCGAGGGGGTCGGGGCCGGGCGGCGGGCGCTGCGCCCGCATCTGGCGCGGCTGCTGTGGATGGAGACGCCGCGCGAGCAGTCCTGGGGGCGGGGGCGAAACCGGGACGGGCGTGAACTTTCCGGTTTCTGGGACGGATGGGAGCGCGCGGAGCTCGCGCACTTCTCGGACGACCCTTCGCGCCCCTTCGCCGACACCCTGGTACGCCAGAGCGGTACGGGATACGAGTGGTCTTCCGGGACGGGTGCGACCGCACGAGCACCCGCTTCCGTCACCGAGGGTCACGGACTCCCCCGGGCCTGAGCCGCCCGGTACGTCCGCTCCGCCGGGGCTCCACCGACCTGCTTGACCTGGGGCCCGCACCGGCCTTACGTTCTCAATGCGGGGCTTTTACCGGCCTCCGCGCACACGAAGCCCCCGGTTGTTCCCCCGTGATCGGGGGCTTCGTCCTGCGCCCGGCCTCCCCGCGTCTTCACCCTGCGTCACCGGGCGCGCCCGGGACACACCCCCTAACCCGGCCCCTCGCACCCTACGTAAGGTGCGAAACCGCAGGTACGATGCACCCCTGATTTCATCGGCGCAAGGGCAACTCGCGTACTCGACGCGGGGGTTGCCGCGCACCACGGGGGCAGGCTTGTGGGGGACGTGATGGATTTCGGCACGCCGGGCAGCACGCACGCCCCGGCCGAACTCGCCTGGCTGCGCGGGGTCGACGCCTGCACCATGGGCGCCTACCCGCAGGCCGAGGAGGAGTTCCGGGCGGCCGTACGGATCGATCCCACGATGGCCGACGCCTGGCTGGGCCTGCACGCGCTGCGGGTGGACACCACCGACGCGTTATTGCGCATGTACGCGCACCGGGACCGCTTCGGGGAACAGCGGGCCCGCCACCGGCGGACGCTGAACTCCTGGTACTGGCTGGGCTGGTGGGTGCAGCCGGTACTGGAGAGCCGGCGGGACCTGCTGCTGGCCCACGCCTCGCACTGGCTGGACGGCCGCCACGTGCCCGAGCTGGACCAGGCCCTCGCCGCGCTGCCCCCGGTGGACACCGATCCGCAGGTGCGGTTCCTGCACGCCTGCCGGGCCTACCTCGTCAAGGACTGGGAGCAGCTGGTCCGGCACACCGAGCCGCTGGTGGACGATCCGCTGCTGGGCATCGAGGCCGGGCTGTTCGGCGGGATGGCCCGGGTGCGGCTGGAGATGTACGGGCAGGCGGAGCCGATGCTGTCGGCGGCGCTGATGCGATGTCGCAGCGAGCAGCCGCAGCGCAAGGAACTGCGGTACTGGCTGGCGCGGGCGCACGAGGGCACCGGGCGCAGCGCGGCGGCGCTGCCGCTGTACCGGGCGGTGCACCGGGTGGACCCGGCGTTCATGGACACCGCGGCCCGGCTGACGGCCATCGAGGACGGCGACGACACCGACGGCATGGCCGGCATGGCGGGGTATTCCGGGTTCGGGAGCCACGGCGGGCACGGCCCGCCCCCGGCGGGCGGGGACTTCGCGGCGGTGGCGCTGGGCGGCGGCGGGCCGGTCCAGGACATCGCGGCGGACGGCCAGGTGGAGCCCGATCCGCTGGGCGCGGCGACGCCGGCCGCGGGCCGGGCGGAGGGCGCACGGCGCAAGGTGTCCGTCCCGCCGCAGGGCGCGCCCGCGGGGCTGCCGGCCGGTCCCGCCGACCCGGAGGCGCTCGCCGAGGCGCTGGCGGAGCTGGAGCGGATGGTGGGGCTCGAGCCGGTCAAGCGGCAGGTGAAGGCGCTTTCCGCGCAGCTGCACATGGCGCGGCTGCGGGCGGGGCAGGGGCTTCCGGTGCAGCCGCCGAAACGGCATTTCGTCTTCTCCGGGCCGTCCGGCACGGGCAAGACGACGGTGGCGCGGATCCTGGGCCGGGTGTTCTACGCGCTGGGGCTGCTGGGCGGCGACCATCTGGTGGAGGCGCAGCGGGCGGACCTGGTGGGCGAGTTCCTCGGCCAGACCGCCGTGAAGGCGAACGAGCTGATCGACTCGGCGATCGGCGGGGTGCTGTTCGTGGACGAGGCCTACTCGCTGTCCAACTCGGGTTACAGCAAGGGCGACGCGTACGGCGACGAGGCCCTCCAGGTGCTGCTGAAGCGGGCCGAGGACAACCGCGACCACCTGGTGGTGATCCTGGCGGGCTATCCGGCCGGGATGGACCGGCTGCTGGCCGCCAATCCGGGGCTGTCCTCGCGGTTCACCTCCCGGGTGGACTTCCCCAGCTACCGGCCGCTGGAACTGACCGCGATCGGCGGGGTCCTGGCGGACGCGAACGGGGACCGCTGGGACGAGGAGGCCATGGAGGAGCTGCGCAGCATCAGCGGGCACGTGGTGGAGCAGGGCTGGATCGACGAGCTCGGCAACGGGCGGTTTCTGCGGACGCTGTACGAGAAGAGCTGCGCGTACCGGGATCTGCGGTTGGCGGGGTTCCCGGGGGAGCCTTCGCGCGACGACCTGGCGACGCTGCGGCTGCCGGACCTGATGCAGGCCTACGGCGAGGTCCTGTCGGGCCGCGGCCCCCAGGACCGGCCGGAGCCGCCGCCGCTGTAACCGCTGCGCGGAGCCCCGTCCCGGGCAGGGGGCTCCGCCCGCAGGCTAGGCCCGGCCCGCCGGGACGCGGTGGGAGGGGTCGCGGACCTCGCCCACCAGCATTTCCAGGACGTCCTCCAGGGCGACCAGCCCGAGGACCCGGCCCGACGGGTCGGCGACCTGGGCCAGGTGGGTGGCATCGCGCCGCATGACGCTGAGCGCGTCGTCCAGCGGCAGGGTGGCGGACAGGACCGGCATCCGGCGCCAGACCCGCTGCGGCACGGCCCGCTCCCGCTCCTCCAGGTCCAGGACGTCCTTCACGTGCAGGTAGCCCATGAAGGCACCGTTCGCGGAGCGGACGGGGAAGCGGGAGTAGCCGGTGCGGACCGTCAGCTGCTCGATCTGGCGCGGGGTGGCCGAGGGGCCGACCGTGACCAGGCGGCCCGGCGCCAGGAGCACGTCGGTGACCGGGCGGCTGCCCAGTTCGAGGGCGTCCTCCAAACGTTCCTGCTCACCCGGTTCGAGGAGCCCGGCCTGCCGGGAGTCGTCGACCAGACGGCCCAGTTGGGCGCTGGTGTAGACGGCTTCGACCTCGTCCTTCGGCTCGACCTTGAACAGCCGGAGGACCAGCGTGGCGCAGGCGCCCAGCCCGGTGGTGACCGGCCCGCACAGGCGGGCGAAGGCGACCAGGCCGGGGCTGAACCACAGGGCGGTCTTCTCGGGGGCGGCCATGGCGAGGTTCTTGGGGACCATCTCGCCGATGACCAGGTGCAGGAAGACCACGGCGGCCAGCGCGAACGCGTAGCCGAGCGGGTGGATCAGGCCCTGCGGTACGTGGACGGCGTGGAAGACGGGCTCCAGCAGCCGGGCCACGGTGGGTTCGGCGACCGCGCCGAGGGTGAGCGAGCAGACGGTGATGCCGAACTGCGCGGCGGCCATCATGCGGGGCAGGTTCTCCAGGCCGTGGAGCACCTGGCGGGCCCGCTTGGAGCTCGCCGCGAGCGGCTCGATCTGGCTGCGCCGTACGGAGACCAGGGCGAACTCGGCGCCGACGAAGAAGCCGTTGGCGAGGACCAGCAGCAGGGCGAAGAGGAGCTGGAGCACGCTCATCGGGCCGCGCCCTCCAGCTCGGCCGGCTGCGGGGCCGGGGCGGCGGGGCGGCCGGCGCCGACGCGGGTGGCGGGCCGCGCGGTGCGGTCGGACCCGGAGGGCTGACCGTACGGGCCCGCGGCGGGGATGGCGCTCAGCCGTACGAGGCGCACCCGCTCCGCGCGGTTGCGGCCGACCTGGCGGACGGACAGCCGCCAGCCGGGAAGCTCCGCGCGGTCCCCGGGGGCGGGGATCCGGCCGAGGAGGTCGGCGACGAGGCCGGCGACGGTCTCGTACGGGCCCTCGGGCACCTCCAGGCCTATCCGGCGCAGGGTGTGCACCCGGCAGCTGCCGTCGGCCTCCCAGGAGGGGCGGCCGTCCTCGGCGGGTACGGCGGCCAGCTCGGGTCCGCCGTCCTCTGCGAGGTCGTGCTCGTCCCGGACCTCTCCGACGAGTTCCTCCACGATGTCCTCGAGCGTGACCACACCGGCGGTGCCGCCGTACTCGTCGACGACCACGGCCATCGGCTGTTCGCTGCGCAGCCGCTCGAGCAGCGGCTGCACCGGCAGGGAGCCGGGCACCAGCAGCGGGGGAACGCTGATCCGGCCCACGGTGGTGCGGGCGCGCTCCGGCTCGGGCACGGCGAGGGCGTCCTTGAGGTGGACCACGCCGGTGATCTCGTCGATGCGGTCGCGGTAGACCGGGAAGCGGGACAGGCCGGTGGCGCGGGTGAGGTTGAGCACGTCGGCCGCGGTGGCCGTGTGCATCAGGGCGCTGACCTTCACCCGGGGGGTCATGACGTGCTGGGCCGTGAGACCGCCCAGCGAGAGGGTCCGTACGAAGAGGTCGGCGGTGTCCTGTTCGAGGGCGCCGGCCTGGGCCGAATGGCGGACCAGGGAGACCAGTTCGCCGGGGGTGCGGGCGGAGGCCATTTCCTCGGTGGGCTCCACGCCGAGCGCCCGTACGAGCCGGTTGGCGACGGCGTTGAGGCCGGCGATCACCGGCCGGAAGGCCCGGGAGAAGGCGTGCTGGGGACCGGCGACGAAGCGGGCGACCTGGAGCGGCCGCGAGACCGCCCAGTTCTTCGGGACGAGTTCGCCGACGACCATCTGGACGGCGGAGGCGAGCAGCATGCCGATGGCCACGGCGATGCCGGAGGCGGCGCCCCCGGAGAGGCCGGTCGCGGCGATCGGCCCGGCCAGCAGTGCGGCCAGGGCGGGTTCGGCGAGCATGCCGACCACGAGGGAGGTGATGGTGATGCCGAGCTGGGTGCCGGAGAGCTGGAAGGACAGCTCGCGCAGGGCCTTGACGACCGTGCGGGCACGGCGGTCACCGTCGGCGGCGGCGCGCTCGGCCTCGGGCTTCTCCACGGTGACGAGGCCGAATTCGGCTGCCACGAAGAAACCGTTGGCGAGGATCAGGACGAAGGCCGCGCCGAGCAGGAGTAGCGGGATGGTCATGCCGCCGCCTCCGTGGGGAGGGCGGCGCGGGTATTACCGGACGATCCGTCCATTGCTGGAGGGAGTCACTCCTCAAGTCGCAGGGTGCCCGCAGGACCCGGGGGTCCCGGGACAGGTGGGAGGGCGCACAGCTGCGCCCCGCCACCAGGGTAGTCATTGAGATCGCGGCCGCAACGGTACGCGGCCACGAGGTTCGGGGGGCTCAGTGGTCCTGCGCGCCGGTTCCCCTGGTCTCGGCGAGGGCGCGCAGGGCGCGGGCGTCGCCGATGGCCTGGGCCCGGGCGATTCCGGGCTGGATGCCGAGGGCGGGCAGGCTGGTGCCGTCGCTGAGGTCGAGGAACACCCACGGGTCGCCCGGGCGGAGGTTGACGCGCAGGATCTGCGCCCACTCCAGGCGGCGGGTGTTGGTGAGGTTGACGACGGTGACCCCGGCCTCGTCCGCGACCACCTTGGGGCGGCTGAGCAGGACGAGTACCGAGCTCAGCATGACCGCGACGAAGACGAAGCTGATCCGCTCGCCCGTGCTCAGGGTCTCCAGCAGGAGGGCGATGGCCGTGATGGTCGCGAACATGGCGAGCCCGACGCTCAGCAGGACGGCCCGGGTGCGGGTCGGCCGGAAGGTGACCGGCAGGGCGGGCGGTACGGGCTGGGCGGCGGGCTCGGTCATGGTGTGCGCTCGGTTCTGCGAGAGGGTTCTGCGAGGGGTTCCGCGACAGCGGGTCAGAGACGGCAGGCGTGGATCGAGGTGGTGAGGATCGCGCGCGCGCCGAGCTCGTACAGGTCGTCCATGATCCGCTGAGCCTCCTTGGCCGGGACCATGGCACGGACCGCGACCCAGCCCTCGTTGTGCAGCGGGGAGACGGTCGGCGACTCCAGGCCCGGGGTGAGGGCGACCGCGCGCTCCAGGTGCTCGGCGCGGCAGTCGTAGTCCATCATCACGTAGCTGCGGGCCACCAGGACGCCCTGGAGGCGGCGCAGGAACTGCTGGACCTGGGGGTGCTCGGCTTCGGCGCCGTTGCCCCGGATGACGACGGCCTCGGAGGTCAGGATCGGCTCGCCGATGACCTCGAGGCCGGCGTTGCGCAGGCTGGTGCCGGTCTCGACGACGTCCGCGATGATCTGGGCGACGCCGAGCTGGATGGCGGTCTCGACCGCGCCGTCGAGGTGGACGACGGAGGCGTCGATGCCCTTCTCGGCGAGGTGCTTGGCGACGATTCCCTCGTACGAGGTCGCGATGGTCATGCCGTGGAAGTCCTCGGGACCCTTCGCGGTGCCGGGGGTGGTGGCGTAGCGGAAGGTGGAGCGGCCGAAGTTCAGCGCCAGGATCTCCTCGGCGCTGGCGCCGGAGTCGAGCAGCAGGTCGCGGCCGGTGATGCCGATGTCGAGGCGGCCCGAGGAGACGTAGATCGCGATGTCCTTGGGGCGGAGGTAGAAGAACTCCACCTCGTTCTCGGGGTCGACGACCACGAGTTCCTTGGACTCCTTGCGCATCCGGTAGCCGGCCTCATGGAGCATCGCCGACGCCGGTCCGGAGAGTGAACCCTTGTTGGGGACGGCGATGCGCAGCATGGGGCTTCCTTCAGTGCGTAGATGCGTAAGGGTGTGCGGGCGGGGGCCCGTGGGGAAAGGCTCCGGCCTAGAGGTGCGCGTAGACGTCGTCGAGGGAGATCCCGCGCGCCACCATCATCACCTGGACGTGGTAGAGCAGCTGGGAGATCTCCTCGGCGGCGGCTTCCTTGCCCTCGTACTCGGCGGCCATCCAGACCTCTGCGGCCTCCTCGACGACCTTCTTGCCGATGGCATGGACGCCCTTGCCGACGAGCTCGGCGGTGCGGGAGGTGCTGGGGTCGCCGTTGGCGGCCTTGAGCTGGAGCTCGCTGAAGAGCTCTTCGAATGTCTTGGAGGGTTTGCTCGCCATGATGGTCCTCAGAATACGGGGTTCCCCCACGCCACTCAGCGCCAGGGTTCGCTGACCGTCCGCAGGGTCATGGCGGTGGAGACGGCGGCGGTGACCGCTTCGTGCCCCTTGTCCTCGTTCGACCCCTCGAGCCCGGCGCGGTCCAGCGCCTGCTCGTCGTTGTCACAGGTCAGTACGCCGAAGCCGACGGGGACTCCGGTGTCGATCGACACCTGTACCAGGCCCTGGGTGACGCCCTGGCAGACGTAGTCGAAGTGCGGGGTGCCGCCGCGGATGACCACTCCGAGGGCGACGATGGCATCGTAACCGCGACCGGCGAGTACCTTGGCCACGACCGGGAGCTCGAAGCTGCCGGGGACGCGGAGCAGGGTCGGCTCGTCGATGCCCAGCTCGTGCAGGGCGCGCAGGGCGCCGTCGACCAGTCCGTCCATGACCTTCTCGTGCCACTGGGCAGCGATGACGGCGACTCGCAGGTCTCCGCAGTTCTTCACGCTCAGTTCGGGTGCGCCCTTGCCGCTCACAGCTCTGCTCCTCGGTGGTTCGTGTTCGGGTGTGTGGTTACTGGTTGCCGCAGGTGGAGGACGTGGTCACGGCCCCGTCCAGCCAGGGCAGGTCGTGGCCCATGCGGTCCCGCTTGGTGCGCAGGTACCGCAGATTGTGCTCGCCCGCCTCCACCGGCATGGCCTCCCGGCCGGAGACCTCGATGCCGTGCCGTACGAGGGCGGCGGACTTGTCGGGGTTGTTGGTCAGCAGCCGGACGCTGCGCACGCCGAGGTCGGCGAGGATCTGGGCGCCGGCCCCGTAGTCGCGGGCGTCGGCGGGCAGGCCCAGTTCCAGGTTGGCGTCGAGGGTGTCGCGGCCGCGCTCCTGGAGTTCGTACGCGCGCAGCTTGGACAGCAGTCCGATGCCCCGGCCCTCGTGGCCGCGCAGGTAGACGACGATCCCGCGGCCCTCGGCCTGGATGCGCCGCATGGAGGCGTGCAGCTGGGGGCCGCAGTCGCAGCGCTGGGAGGCGAAGATGTCGCCCGTCAGGCACTCGGAGTGCATCCGGACCAGTACGTCGGTGCCGTCACCGACCTCGCCGTGCACGAGGGCCACGTGCTCGACCCCGTCGACGATGGAGCGGAAGCCGAACGCGGTGAAGTCGCCGAAGGCGGTCGGCAGGCTGACTTCGGCCTCGCGGCGTACGGTCGGCTCGGCGGAGCGGCGGTAGGCGATCAGGTCCTCGATGGAGATGATCGTCAGGCCGTGCTTGCGGGCGAAGGGGATCAGTTCGGGCAGGCGCAGCATGACGCCGTCCTCGCCGGCGATCTCCACGATGGCGCCGGCCGGGCGCAGGCCCGCGAGGCGGGCGAGGTCGACGGCGGCCTCGGTGTGGCCGTTGCGGACCAGGACGCCGCCGGGCTTGGCGCGCAGCGGGAAGATGTGGCCGGGGCGGACGAAGTCGCCGGGCTCGCAGGCGCCGTCGGCGAGGAGCCGCAGGGTGGTGGCGCGGTCGGCGGCGGAGATGCCGGTGCTGACGCCGTGGGCGGCGCTCGCGTCGACGGAGACGGTGAAGGCGGTCTTCATCGACTCGGTGTTGTGCTGGACCATCTGGGGGAGCTCGAGCCGGTCCAGCTCGGGGCCCTCCATGGGGGCGCAGATCAGGCCGCGGCACTCGCTCATCATGAACGCGATGATCTCGGGGGTGGCCTTCTCGGCGGCGATGACGAGGTCGCCCTCGTTCTCGCGGTCCTCGTCGTCGACGACGACGATCGGGCGGCCCGCGGCGATGTCGCGGATGGCCTGCTCGACGGGGTCGAGCCGGAAGCGCTCTTCGAAGCTCTCTTCGGGAATGGCGGGCACGGGCTTGAGGCTGGTCATGCCGTTGCTCCTTCCAGGGCCGGGGCGGCGGTGGTGCGCGAGCGCTGGTACCAGTCGTAGGCGCCCCACAGCACGAGGGCGAAGTACACGACGTAGACGAGGCCGGAGAAGGCCAGGCCGTTGTTGAAGGCGAGGGGGACGCCGACCAGGTCGACGAGGAGCCAGGCGAACCAGAACTCGACGAGGCCGCGGGCCTGGGCGACCATCGCGACGATGGTGCCCACGAAGATGTACGCGTCCGCCCACGGGCTCCAGGACAGGTGCGGGAAGGCCGTGAAGAGCCCGCCGACGGCGAGGGTGCCCAGCGCCGCACCGGCGAGGAGCAGTCCGCGCTCCTTCCAGGTGGCGGTGCGTACGGCGATGGAGCCGTCCTGGGCCTGCTGCCGGCCGCGCTGCCAGGCACGCCAGCCGAATACGGCGACGCCGATGACCAGCAGCTGCTTGCCGACGCCGCCGGCGAGGTGGGCGGAGGCGTAGGCGGCGATGAGGATCAGGCCGGAGAGCAGCTGGGCGGGCCAGGTCCATATGGAGCGCCGCCAGCCGAGGGCGAGGGCGGCGAGGCCCATCAGGTTGCCGATCATGTCGGACCAGATGACCTTCTGCCCGAAGACGGTGAAGGCCTCGGCGTTGAGCCAGGTCAGGGCGCTCACTGTGCTGCCTTCCGGTCCGCGCCGAGCAGCCGCTCGACGTACTTGGCGAGGACGTCGACCTCGAGGTTGACCGGGTCGCCGGGCTGCTTGATGCCCAGGGTGGTCAGCGCGAGGGTGGTCGGGATGAGGCTGATGGTGAACCAGTCGGCGGCGGCCTCGACCACGGTGAGGCTGACGCCGTCGACGGTGATGGAGCCCTTCTCGACGACGTAGCGGGAGAGGTTCTCCGGGAGGGCGACCTTGACGATCTCCCAGTGCTCGGAGGGGGTGCGGGAGAGGATCTCGCCGGTGCCGTCCACGTGGCCCTGGACCAGGTGGCCGCCGAGTCGCCCGCCCAGCGCCATCGGGCGCTCCAGGTTGACCCGGGAGCCCTCGGTCAGGGCGCCGAGGCTGGAGCGGTTGAGGGTTTCCTGCATGACGTCGGCGGTGAACTCGCCGTCGGCGGTGTCCACGACGGTCAGGCAGACGCCGTTGACGGCGATGGAGTCGCCGTGCTTGGCGCCCTCGGTGACGAGGGGGCCGCGCAGGCGGAAGCGGGAGGCTTCCTCGAGCCGCTCGACCGCGGCGACCTCGCCCAGTTCTTCGACGATTCCGGTGAACACTTCAGCGCTCCTTGAGGGCTGTGGGGACGGAGGAAGCCGTGGGGACGGCGGTGATGCGGATGTCTGTGCCGATGCGGACGGACTCGGTGATCCGGAGCCGGAGCGCTTCGGCGAGGGTGCCGATGCCGGCGTCGGCGAGGGCGGCGGGGCCCGCGCCGAGCAGGACGGGGGCGAGGTAGCCGACGACCTTGTCGACGGCGCCCGCGGCGACGAAGGCGCCGGCCAGGGTCGGCCCGCCTTCGAGGAGCACGGAGCGGACCCCGCGCCGGTGCAGCTCGCCGAGGAGGGCGTCCACGGAGATGCCGTACGTGTCGGACGGGAGGCGGACCAGCTCCACACCGGCGAGGTGGCGGGTGTCGGCGCCCTCGGCGACGGCGATCAGGGTGGGGGCGGCCTCGTCCAGGACGCGGGCGGTCGGCCGGATCGTGGCGCGGGTGTCCAGGACGACGCGCAGGGGCTGGACGGCCCCCTCGATGCCGCGGACGGAGAGGTGCGGGTCGTCGGTGCGCAGGGTGCCGGAGCCGACGACCACGGCGTCGGCCTCGGCGCGCAGCCGGTGGACGTCGGCGCGGGACTCCGGGGAGCTGATCCAGCGGCTGGTGCCGTCGGCGGCGGCGACGCGGCCGTCGAGGGTGGCGGCGTACTTCCACAGGACGTACGGGCGTCCGAGCCGTACGGAGGTCAGCCAGGCGGTGTTGCCCGCCTCGGCCTCGTCGGCGAGCAGCCCCGCCTCCACGGTGATCCCGGCGTCGCGCAGGGTGTCGGCGCC
>NZ_JBIXJQ010000025.1:8941-35606 GCF_052871255.1 Streptomyces sp. LARHCF249 | reverse complement strand
TGCGTGCGGGTAGAGGCCTGTGATGTCGGTCGTCGCGATGACGTGGAGAAGGTGCTCGGTCTTGCTGAGGAGGGTCGGCCCTGGACGGCGGTCCTGCACCTCGCGGGCGTCCTGGACGACGGTCTACTCCTCGGCCAGGACGCACAGCGGCTCGCTCATGTGATGGAGCCCAAGATCACCGGCGCCGTCCACCTCGACGAGCTGACCGCCGGCATGGGCCTGGACCTCGCCGCGTTCGTGTTCTTCTCCTCCGCCGCCGGCACCGTCGGCACGGCCGGACAGGGCATCTACGGCGCGGCCAACGCCTGCCTCGACGCGTACGCGGCCCACCGCCGGGCCGAGGGACGCCCGGTCACCAGCCTCGCCTGGGGCCTGTGGCACCAGGCCGGGGTGGGCATGACCTCGCACCTCGGCAAGACCGAACTGGACCGGATGCGCCGCCAGGGCATCGCCCCGCTCGGTTTCCAGCACGGCCTGGACCTGCTGGACGCGGCGCTCGCCCGCCCGGCCGGCAACTTCGTACCCCTGCAGCTCGACCTGCGGGCCGCGCAGAGCGAGGTGGACCAGGGCAGGGCGGCGCCCGCCCTGTTCCGGTCCCTCGTACGGGCCCGGCCGCGCCGGGCCGAGGCCCCCGCCGCCGTCTCGGGCGGGCCGGCCGGCCTGCGGGAACGGCTCCTCGCCGTGCCCGACGACCAGCGGGCCGACCTGGTCACGGAGCTGGTGCTGCGCGAGGTGGCCGCCGTACTGGGCCTGAACTCGACCGGCTCCCTCTCCCCGCAGGAAGTGCTCAAGGGGCTCGGCCTCGACTCGCTGATGGCGGTGGAGCTGCGCCGGCGCCTGGCGACGGAGAGCGGGGTACCGCTGCCCGCGACCCTCGCCTTCGACCACCCGACGCCCGAGCACATCTCGCGGCTGATCCTGAGCCGGCTGAACCTCCCCGCTCCGGCTCCGGCGGCGGCCGCTGCGACGACGGCCGCGACGCCGACGGCGGCCATCGAGGACCTCGGCGTCGCCGGCGACGGCACGGACGACGGGGCCGACGACGGCGAACGCTCCGTCGAGGACCTCAACGCCGAGCTCGACGCCCTGTTCGCGGCCGAGGGATTCGGCCTCGACTAAGGCCTCCGCCCAGGCCCCTGTCCGGGCCTCCACCAAGGCCTCCGAGGCCGCGCCACCGGGCACACCAGGTCACGTTGACCCGGGCTCAAGTGTTTGCCGATTGGCTGATCCGGTCCCCGTGTTGTCGGCGGGGACCGGAAAGCTCGCGGTGGCCGCGCAGAGAGGCGCTCGATGGTGTCGAAAACAAACCAGGACCGGATGCAGGCTGCACTGCCCGCGATCCGCGCGTTGCAGAAGCGCGCGGCGGACCTCGAGGCGAAGCAGTCCGAGCCGATCGCGGTCGTGTCGATGGCCTGCCGGCTCCCGGGCGGCATCGACACCCCGGAGGGCTTCTGGGAGCTGCTCGCCTCCGGCGGGGACGCCGTCGGCGGCCTGCCCTCGCGCTGGACCGGCCTGGACCTGTACGACCCCGATCCCGAGGCCGTCGGCAAGACGTACTCCCAGGACGGCGGATTCCTCGACGGGGCCGAGGACTTCGACGCCTCCTTCTTCGGCATCTCGCCGCGCGAGGCCCTCTCCATGGACCCGCAGCAGCGCCTGGTCCTGGAGGCCTCGTGGGAGGCCCTGGAGCGGGCCGGCATCCGCCCCGACTCGCTGATGGAGAGCCGTACCGGCGTCTACCTCGGCACGATGAGCTCCGACTACGGCCACCTGGGCCGCGATCTGGACGCCCTCGACGGCTACGTGAGCACGGGCAAGGCCTCCAGCGTGGTCTCCGGCCGCGTCTCCTACACGCTGGGCCTGCAGGGCCCGGCCGTCACCGTCGACACCGCCTGCTCCTCCTCGCTGGTCGCCCTGCACCTCGCGGTGCAGGCCCTGCGCCAGGGCGAGTGCGAACTCGCCCTCGCGGGCGGCGTCACCATCATGAGCGCCCCCTCCCTCTTCGTGGAGTTCTCCCGCCTGAAGGGCATGGCGGCCGACGGCCGCTGCAAGTCGTTCTCGGCGGGCGCCGACGGCGCCGGCTGGGCCGAGGGCGTGGGCGTGATCGCGCTCAAGCGGCTGTCCGCCGCCCAGCGGGACGGCGACCGCGTCCTGGCCGTGATCCGCGGCTCCGCCGTCAACCAGGACGGCCGCAGCCAGGGCCTCACCGCCCCCAACGGCCCCTCGCAGCAGCGGGTGATCCAGGACGCGCTGGCCGCGGCCCGGCTGACCCCCGCCGACATCGACGCGGTCGAGGCGCACGGCACCGGTACGTCGCTCGGCGACCCGATCGAGGCGGGCGCGCTCGCCGAGGTCTTCGGACCGGGGCGCGAGGCGGACCGGCCGGTCTACCTGGGCTCGTCGAAGTCGAACATCGGGCACGCGCAGGCGGCCGCCGGTGTCATCGGTGTCATCAAGATGGTGCTGGCGCTGGAGCACGGCGTACTCCCGAAGACCCTGCACGCCGAGGAGCCGACCCCGCTGATCGAGTGGGACACCAGCGGCCTCGAGCTGCTCAACGAGGCGCGTGCGTGGGAGCGGGGCGCCGAGCGCACCCGCCGCGCGGGCGTCTCTTCGTTCGGCCTGAGCGGTACGAACGCCCACGTGGTGCTGGAGGAGGCCCCGGCCCGGGAGGCCGCCGAACCGGCCGCCGCCGGCCTGCCGGCCGGCCCGCTTCCGGTGGTCGTCTCCGGCCGTGACGAGGCCGCGCTGCGGGAGCAGGCGGGCCGCTGGGCGGACTGGCTGTCGGCGCACGGCACCCAAGTCCCGCTCGCCGACATCGCGGTCACCGCCGCCCGGCACCGTTCGCAGTTCGAGTCGCGGGCGAGCGTGGTCGCGGCCGACACCGAGGGTCTGGTGGAGGCGCTGCGCGCGCTGGCCGAGGGCGGCTCCCACGATGCGGTGGTGACCGGCTCGGCCGCGCGCCGCGGCAAGGTCGTCTTCGTCTACCCGGGCCAGGGCAGCCAGTGGGTGGGCATGGGGCGTGAACTGCTCGCCTCCCACGCGGTCTTCGCGGAGACGATCGACGCGTGTGATGCCGCGCTGCGGCCGTTCACGGGTTGGTCGGTGCGTGAAGTGCTCGCCGGTGAGGAGGGTGATCACCCGCCGTTCGACCGGGTGGACGTGGTCCAGCCGGCCCTGTTCGCCATGGGCGTCGGTCTCTCCGCCGTCTGGCGCTCGCTGGGCGTGGAGCCGTCCGCGGTGGTGGGTCACTCGCAGGGTGAGGTAGTCGCCGCGGTGGTGAGCGGTGCTCTCACTTTGGAGCAGGGTTCGCAGATCGTGGCGCAGCGCTCGCAGGCGGTCCTGGCCTGCGCCGGTCAGGGCGGTATGGCCCTGATCGAGCGTCCGGTGGCCGAGGTCGAGGAGCTCATCGCCCCGTACGGTGACGCGCTGTCCGTTGCCGCCGTGAACACGGCCGGCTCGACGGTCATCTCGGGTCAGGCCGACGCGATCGTGAAGATCGTGGCGGAGCTGTCGGCGCAGAACGTCTACGCCCGCAAGATCAATGTGGACTACGCCTCCCACAACGCCCAGATGGACCCGCTCCTCCCCGGCCTCGCGGCCGGGTTCGAGGGGATCGCCCCGACCGGCACCGACATCGCCTTCTACTCCACCGTCACCGGCCAGGTCGCCGAAGGCACGGACCTGGACGGCTCGTACTGGTGCCGCAACCTGCGCGAGCCGGTCCGTTTCGACCGTGCCCTCGACCGGCTCCTGGACGACGGCCACGGCGTGTTCGTCGAGATCTCGGCGCACCCGGTGCTGTCCATGCCGCTGACCGACGGAAGTGCGGAGCGCGGCGGGATCGTCGTCGGCTCCCTCGCCCGCCGGCACGGCGAGCCGGCCCAGCTGCTGCGCAACCTCGGCCTCCTCCACGTCCAGGGCCACCAGCTGAACTGGGACCGCGTGCTCGGAACCGGCACGGGAACCCTCGTACCGCTCCCCACCTACGCCTTCCAGCGCGAGCGCTACTGGCTCGAGTCCGACGAGCGGGCAGGCGACGTCCGTTCGCTGGGCCTCACCGCCTCGGCGCACCCCTGGCTCGGCGCGGCCACCGCGCTGGCCGACGGCGAGGGGTACCTCTTCACCGGCCGGCTCTCCTCCGCGCAGTACCCCTGGCTCCGGGAGCACGCGGCCTTCGGTACGCCGCTCGTCCCCGGCACCGGCCTGCTCGAGCTCGTCCTCACCGCCGCCCACCACGTCGGCGCCCCCGGCGTCTCCGAACTCGTCCTGACCGAGCCGCTGCTGCTCGGCACGGACGGGGCGATCCGCCTCCAGGTCGCCGTCGGCGCCCCCGACCGCACCGGCCGCCGCCCCGTCGCGGTCTACAGCCTCCCGGAGAACGCCGCCGACGACGCCCCGTGGCGCCGGCACGCGGCCGGCTCCCTCTCCCACGCGCCGACCGCCGACAGCGACACGTTCGCCGAGCTGGCCCAGTGGCCCGTCCCCGGCACCCAGCCCGTCGACCTCGAAGGGTTCTACGACCGCCTGCGCGCCCGCGGCCTCGACTACGGGCCCGCCTTCCAGGGCCTGACCGAGCTCCACCGCGCCGGCGACACCGCGTACGCGCGGGTCCAACTGCCGGAGGGGCTCAAGGCCGACGAGTTCGGCATTCACCCCGCACTCCTCGACGCGGCCCTGCACGCCCTGGTCGGCGTCCAGGACACGAGCACCGGGACCGACTCCTCGCAGGTGCTGCTCCCGTTCGAGTGGACGGGCGTCGAGCTCCTCGCCGCCGGAGCCACCGAGCTCCGCGTACGCGTCGCACTCGACCCCCGGCAGAACAGCGTGCGCGTCACCGCCACCGATCCGTCCGGCCGGCCCGTCGCCCACGCCGACGGACTCCAGTTGCGCGCCGCGGGCGCCGAGCAGCTCAAGGCCGCCGAGACCGTCGACCACCTCTACCAGGTCGCCTTCCAGGCCCCGCCCGTGCTGGAGGAGGCCCCGCAGGACGGCCCGACCTGGGTCCTGGGCGACGACACGCTCGGCTTCGACGCCGCCCACCCGGACGCGGACGCACTGCTCGCCGCCGTCTCCGCCCTCGGCGCCGACGAGGACGCCCCGGACCGCCTCCTCGTCGACGCCACCAGCCTGATCGGCACGACCGCCCTCGCGGAGGCCACCGCCGGGCTGGAGCTGCTGCAGCGCCTCCTCGCCGAGCCCCGCCTCGAACGGACCGAGCTGATCTGGCTGACCCGGGGCGCGGTCCACGCCGACGGCCCCGTACGCGACCTCGTCCGTGCGGGCCTGTGGGGACTGCTGCGCACGGCCCGCAGCGAGCACGCCGACCGCGTGATCCGCCTCGTCGACATCGACGCCGAGCCGTCCGCCGAGCCGTCCGCCGTGGCGGCGGACGTGGCGCGCGCCCTGTCCGTCGCCGGTGAGCCGGAGCTGGCGGTGCGCGGCGGCGAGATCCGGGTGGCGCGTCTGGTGCGTGCGGAGACCGGCGGGGAGCTGCCGGAGTTCGCGGCGGACGGATCCGTCCTGGTGACGGGTGGTACCGGTGAGCTGGGCCGGGCGGTTGCCCGCCACCTGGTGTCGGTGCACGGTGTACGTCATCTCGTACTGACCTCCCGGCGGGGTATGGAGGCTCCGGGGGCCGGTGATCTGGTGGCCGAGCTGGAGTCGGCCGGGGCCGAGTCCGTGCGCATCGTCGCGGCCGACGTCTCCGACCGGGCCCAGGTCGCCGGTCTGCTCGCGGATACGGACCGCCCGTGGACGGCGGTGTTCCACCTGGCCGCGGTACTCGACGACGGTCTGCTGGTCTCGCAGGACGCGGAGCGTCTGGCGCGTGTCTGGCAGCCGAAGGCCGAAGCCGCGCTCCACCTGCACGAGCTGACGCAGGGTCTGGACCTGGCGGCGTTCGTGCTCTTCTCCTCCGCCGCCGGCGTTCTCGGCGGCGCGGGACAGAGCAATTACGCGGCGGCGAACACCTTCCTGGACGCCCTGGCCGCCCACCGCCGGGCGAGCGGCCTTCCCGCGACGAGCCTGTCGTGGGGTCTGTGGCAGCAGGCCGGACAGGGTCTGACCGCCATCCTCGGCCAGGCCGAACTCGCCCGCCTCCGTCGCCAGGGCGTCGCCGCACTGAGCGAGGCGCAGGGCCTGGCGGCCCTGGACGCGGCCCTGGCTTCGGCCCAGCCGCACCTGGTCCCCGTACGCCTCGAACTCACCTCGCTCCAGCGCGAGCTGGACGGGGGCGCGGCGGTTCCGTCCCTGCTCCGCGGCCTGCTGCGCGCCCGACGCCAGCGGGCCGGGCAGTCCGCCGGCACGCCGACCGGCCTGCGCGACCAACTGGCGGCGCTGCCCGAGGCCGAGCGGCTCACGTCGCTGACCCGGCTGGTGCAGCGCGAGGCCGCCGTGGTCCTCGGTGTCGCGACCGCCGACGGGATCGGAGCGCAGCAGGTCCTCAAGGAGCTCGGGATCGACTCCCTGATGGCCGTGGAGCTGCGCCGCCGCCTGTCGTCCGAGACCGGGGTCACGCTGCCCTCGACGCTCGCCTTCGACTACCCGACCCCGACCGCGATCGCGGGCCTGCTCCTCGACAGGCTGGACCTGACCACCGGCAAGCCCAAGGCGAAGGCCAACGCGCTGCGCCACACCGCGACCGCCCCGGCGGCGGACGACCCGATCGCGGTCGTGTCCATGGCCTGCCGCCTCCCTGGCGGGATCGACACCCCGGAGGGCTTCTGGGAGCTGCTCGCCTCCGGCGGCGACGCCGTCGGCAGCCTGCCCTCGCGCTGGGACAGCCTCGGCGTCTACGACCCCGACCCGGAGGCCGTCGGCAAGAGCTACTCGCGCGAAGGCGGCTTCATCGAGGACATCGAGCGCTTCGACGCCTCGTTCTTCGGCATCTCGCGGCGCGAGGCCGTCTCGATGGACCCGCAGCAGCGCCTGGTCCTGGAGACCTCGTGGGAGGCCCTGGAGCGGGCCGGCATCCGCCCCGACTCGCTCAGCGAGAGCCGCACCGGCGTCTACCTCGGCGCCATGACCTCCGACTACGGGCACATGGGCCACGACCTGGACGCCCTCGACGGCTACACCAGCACGGGCTACGCCTCCAGCGTGGTCTCCGGCCGCGTCTCGTACGCGCTGGGCCTGCAGGGCCCGGCCGTCACCGTCGACACCGCCTGCTCGTCCTCGCTGGTGGCCCTGCACCTGGCGGCGGGCGCGCTGCGCCAGGGGGAGTGCGAGCTCGCCCTCGTCGGCGGCGTCACCGTCATGAACAGTCCCGCTCTCTTCGTCGAGTTCTCCCGCCTGAAGGGCATGGCCCCCGACGGCCGCTGCAAGTCCTTCTCGGCGCAGGCCGACGGCGCCGGCTGGGCCGAAGGCGTCGGCATCCTCGTCCTCAAGCGGCTGTCCGCCGCCGAGCGCGACGGGGACGAGGTCCTGGCCGTGATCCGCGGCTCGGCCGTCAACCAGGACGGCCGCAGCCAGGGACTGACCGCCCCCAACGGCCCCTCGCAGCAGCGCGTGGTCCAGGAAGCCCTGGAAGCGGCGCGCCTGACGCCCGCCGACATCGACGCGATCGAGGCGCACGGCACCGGTACGTCGCTGGGCGACCCGATCGAGGCGGGCGCGCTGGCCGAGGTCTTCGGCCCCGACCGGGACGAGGACCGGCCCGTCTACCTCGGCTCCTCCAAGTCCAACATCGGCCACGCGCAGGCCGCCGCGGGCGTGGTCGGCGTGATGAAGATGATCCTCGCCCTCCAGCACGAGACCCTGCCCAAGACCCTCTACGTCGACGAGCCCAGCCCGCACATCGCCTGGGACGGCAGCGGCCTGGAACTGCTGAACGAGGCGCGTGCGTGGGAGCGGGGCGCGCGGCGCACCCGCCGCGCGGGCATCTCCTCCTTCGGTCTGAGCGGCACGAACGCCCACGTGATCGTGGAGGAGCCGCCCGCGGCGACTCCCGCTCCGGGCGCCGCGGCCGCCGCCGAGGCACCGCTTCCGGTGGTCGTCTCCGGCCGTGACGAGGCCGCGCTGCGGGAGCAGGCGGGCCGTTGGGCGGACTGGTTGTCCGCGCGCGCCGATGTCCCGCCGGCCGATGTGGCGATCACTGCCGCCCGGCACCGTTCGCACTTCGAGTCGCGGGCCAGTGTCGTGGCCGCGGACTCCGCGGGTCTGGTGGAGGCGCTGCGCGCGCTGGCCGAGGGCACGGCGCACGACGCGGTGGTGACCGGGACCGCGCACGAGCGCGGCAAGGTCGTCTTCGTCTACCCGGGCCAGGGCAGCCAGTGGGTGGGGATGGGCCGTGCGCTGCTCGCCTCCAACGCGGTCTTCGCGGAGACGATCGACGCGTGTGATGCCGCGCTGCGGCCGTTCACGGGTTGGTCGGTGCGCGAGGTGCTCGCCGGTGAGGAGGGCGATCACCCGCCGTTCGACCGGGTGGACGTGGTCCAGCCGGCCCTGTTCGCCATGGGCGTCGGTCTCTCCGCCGTCTGGCGTTCCCTCGGTGTCGAGCCGTCAGCGGTCGTGGGCCACTCGCAGGGTGAGGTCGTCGCCGCCGTGGTGAGCGGTGCTCTCACTCTGGAGCAGGGCTCGCAGATCGTCGCTCAGCGCTCCCAGGCGGTCCTCGCCTGCGCCGGTCAGGGCGGCATGGCGCTGATCGAGCGCCCGCTGGCCGAGGTGGAAGGATTCCTCGCCCCGTACGGCGACGCCTTGTCCGTAGCCGCGGTCAACACCACCGGCTCGACGATCATCTCCGGTGTGGCGGACGCGATCACCAAGATCGTCGCGGAGCTCTCCGACCAGAACGTCTACGCCCGCAAGATCAACGTGGACTACGCCTCCCACAACGCCCAGATGGACCCCCTCCTCCCCGGTCTCGCCGCCGGCTTCGAGGGCCTGGTCCCGTCCCGGACGGACATCGCCCTCTACTCGACGGTGACCGGCCAGGTCGCCGAAGGCACCGAGCTCGACGGCACGTACTGGTGCCGCAACCTCCGCGAGCCGGTCCGCTTCGACCGTGCCCTGAACCAGCTCCTGGACGACGGCCACGGCGTGTTCGTCGAGATCAGCGCCCACCCGGTGCTGTCCATGCCGCTGACCGACGGAAGTGCGGAGCGCGGCGGCATCGTCGTCGGCTCCCTCGCCCGTCAGCACGGTGAGCCGGCCCAGTTGCTCCGCAACCTCGGCCTCCTCCACGTCCAGGGCCACGACCTGAACTGGGACCGCGTCCTCGGCGCCGCCACCGGCAGCCTCGTACCACTCCCCACCTACGCCTTCCAGCGCGAGCACTACTGGCTCGAGGCCGCCAAGCCCACCGGCAACGTCCGCTCCGTCGGCCTCGACGTGCCCGAGCACCCGTGGCTCGGCGCGGTCACCGCGCTGGCCGACGGCGAAGGACACGTCTTCACCGGCCGGATCTCCCTCGCCGAGCACCCCTGGCTGGCACAGCACGCGGCCTTCGGGACCGTCCTCGTCCCCGGCACCGGCCTGCTCGAACTGGCCCTCACCGCCGCCCACCACGTCGGCGCGGAGTCGGTCGGGGAACTCACCCTGCTGGAGCCGCTGACCCTGACCGAGGACTCGGCCGTCCGGCTCCAGGTGGTGGTCGGCCCGTCCGACGCCACCGGCCGCCGCCCGGTCACCGTCTACAGCCGTCCGGACGAGGTCTCCGACTCCGGCTGGCGCCGTCACGCGACCGGCGAACTCGCGGAATCCGCGGAGGCACCCGCCCCTGCCGACGGCGAGGCGTTCGCCGAGCTGGCGCAGTGGCCGGTCGCGGGCGCCGAGTCCGTCGATCTGGACGGTTTCTACACGGGCTTCCGTGAGCGCGGCCTGGACTACGGTCCGGCGTTCCAGGGTCTGACGGAGCTGTGGCGCAAGGGCGACACGGCGTACGGACTCATCCGTCTGCCCGAAGGCTTGGCCGCCGACGACTTCGGTGTTCACCCGGCCCTCCTGGACGCCGCGCTGCACACCCTCATGGGCGTACGCGGCCAGGACCCGAACGACCGACAGGTGCTGCTCCCGTTCGAGTGGACGGGCGTCGAGCTCCTCGCCGCCGGTGCCACCGAGCTCCGCGTGCGCATCGACCTGGACGACACCCGCACCAACACCCGCATCTGGGTGGCCGACCCGGCCGGGCAGCCCGTCGTCCGGGCCCGCGGCCTTGCGATCCGCGAGGCGAGCGCCGAGCAGATCCGCGCCGGCGAGCGCGCCGAGCACCTCTACCGCATCGACTTCGCCGCCCGCGGCGCGCTGGCTCACGAGGACGCCCCGGCGGGCGGCACATGGATTCTCGGCGACCACGCCGAGATGTTCACAACCCTGGAGGCCGACTATGTGGCTGATGTGGATGTACTCCTTGCCCAGATCGATGAGCGGGCCGAGCTACCCCTTCGACTGGTTCTGGATGCGACGCGAGGGATAGGGCGGAGCGCGGAGCAGCTGACCGCCTCCGCTCTCACCACGCTCCAGCGTCTGCTCGCAGAACCCCGGCTGGCCTCGACCGAGCTCGTCTGGGTGACCCGCTCGGCCGTGGACACGGGCGACGGCGTGGCCGACCTGGCCCACGCCCCGTTGTGGGGCCTGGTCCGGGCGGCCCGTGCCGAGCACGCCGACCGGGTGATCCGCCTCATCGACCTCGGCACCGAAGGCGCGGCCGACGACGCCCTGCTGCCCCAGGCCCTGTCGGTCACCGGTGAGCCGGAGCTGGCGGTGCGCGGCGGCGAGATCCGGGTGGCGCGTCTGGTGCGTGCGGAGACCGGCGGGGAGCTGCCGGAGTTCGCGGCCGATGGTTCCGTCCTGGTGACGGGTGGTACGGGTGAGCTGGGCCGGGCCGTGTCCCGTCACCTGGTCACTGTCCATGGTGTGCGTCATCTCGTACTGACCTCCCGGCGCGGCCCGGAGGCTCCGGGGGCCGCGGATCTGGTCGCCGAGCTGGAGTCGGCCGGCGCCGAGAGCGTACGGATCGTCGCGGCCGATGTCTCCGACCGTGCCGAGGTCGCCGGTCTGCTCGCGGATACGGACCGCCCGTGGACGGCGGTGTTCCACCTGGCTGCGGTACTGGATGACGGTCTCCTCGTCTCGCAGGACGCGGAGCGTCTGGCGCGGGTCTGGCAGCCCAAGGCCGAAGCCGCCTTGCACCTCCACGAGCTGACGCAGGGCCTGGACCTGGCGGCGTTCGTCCTGTTCTCCTCGGCTGCCGGTGTCCTGGGTGGGGCGGGTCAGAGCAACTATGCGGCGGCGAACACCTTCCTGGACGCCCTGGCCGCCCAGCGCCGTGCCGATGGCCTTCCCGCGACGAGCCTGTCGTGGGGTCTGTGGCAGCAGGCCGGTCACGGTCTGACCGCCACCCTCGGCCAGGCCGAACTCGCCCGCATGCGCCGGCGCGGCATCGCCGCCCTCAGCGAACCGCAGGCTCTTGCGGCCCTGGACGCGGCCCTGGCTTCGGCCCAGCCGCACCTGGTCCCCGTACGCCTCGAACTCACGCCGCTGCAACGCGAACTGGACAACGGCGGCGACGCACCCGCCCTGCTGCGCGCCCTCCTGCGCGCCCCGCGCAAGCGCGCGGGCGGCGAGACGGCGACCGCAGGGAACGGACTGCGCGAGCAGCTGACCGCCCTGCCGGAGGGCGAGCGCCTGCCGCGGCTCGCCCAGCTGGTGCAGCGCGAGGCCGCCGTGGTCCTCGGTGCTCCCGGCAGCGCCGGCGTCGGCGCCCAGCAGGTCCTCAAGGAGCTCGGCATGGACTCCCTGATGGCCGTCGAGCTGCGCCGCCGCCTCTCCGCCGAGACCGGCATCTCGCTGCCGTCCACGCTCGCCTTCGACTACCCGACGCCCACCGCCATCGCCGGCCTGCTCCTCGACAAGCTGGCCGTGGGAACCGGGGGAGGGGCGCGGCCCGGACAGCGCGTGACGAAGAACCAGATCGACAACCTCGTGGAACTCCTGCGTTCCGCGACACCGAAACAACTCGAGGAGCCGGGCCTGGCCGCCGGCCTGCTGGCCCTGCGGGACGGACTGGCCAAGGCCTCCGCCGCGGCCGGCACCGCCGACGCGGCAGAAGCCGAGACCGAAGCCGACCTTGGCGGCGACAGCACCGATGACCTCCTTCAGTTCCTGGATCGCAAGCTTGGAGTGAGCGAATGAGCGCGTCCGAATCCGAGAAGCTGGAAAAGCTCGAGGCGTACCTGAGGCGCACGGCGAACGCGCTCGTCGAGACCGAGAAGGAACTCAACGCCGAGCGGGCCTCGCGTACGGAGCCGATCGCGGTCGTGTCGATGGCCTGCCGGCTGCCCGGCGGGATCGACACCCCGGAGGGCTTCTGGGAGCTGCTCGCCTCCGGCGGCGACGCCGTCGGCGGCCTGCCCTCGCGCTGGGACAGCCTCGGGGTCTACGACCCCGACCCGGAGGCCGTCGGCAAGAGCTACGCCCGCGAGGGCGGCTTCATCGACGGAGCCGAGGGCTTCGACGCCTCCTTCTTCGGCATCTCGCCGCGCGAGGCACTCTCGATGGACCCGCAGCAGCGCCTCGTCCTGGAAACCTCGTGGGAGGCCCTCGAGCGGGCCGGAGTCCGCCCCGACTCGCTCAGCGAGAGCCGCACCGGCGTCTACCTCGGCACGATGAGCTCCGACTACGGCAACCAGCAGGGCCACGACCTCAACGCCCTCGACGGGTACAGCACCGGCAACGCCAGCAGTGTCGTCTCCGGCCGCGTCTCCTACACGCTGGGCCTCCAGGGCCCGGCCGTCACCGTCGACACCGCCTGCTCCTCCTCCCTCGTCTCCATCCACCTGGCCGTCCAGGCCCTGCGGCAGGGCGAGTGCGAGCTCGCCCTGGCCGGCGGCGTCACCGTGATGAGCACCCCGGCGCTGTTCGTGGAGTTCTCCCGCCTGAAGGGCATGGCCGCCGACGGCCGCTGCAAGTCCTTCTCGGCCGGCGCCGACGGCGCGGGCTGGGCCGAGGGCGCGGGCGTGATCGTCCTGAAGAAGCTGTCGGCAGCGCAGCGCGACGGCGACCCGGTCCTCGCCGTGATCCGCGGCTCCGCCGTCAACCAGGACGGCCGCAGCCAGGGCCTGACCGCCCCGAACGGCCCCTCCCAGCAGCGCGTCATCCACGACGCCCTGGAAGCGGCCCGGCTGACCCCCGCCGACATCGACGCGATCGAGGCGCACGGCACCGGCACCCCGCTCGGCGACCCCATCGAAGCGGGCGCGCTGGCCGAGGTCTTCGGCCCGGAGCGGGACGGGAAGCGTCCCGTCTACCTGGGCTCCGCCAAGTCGAACCTCGGGCACGCGCAGGCGGCCGCCGGTGTCATCGGCGTGATCAAGATGGTCCTGGCGATGCAGCACGGCGTGCTCCCGAAGACCCTGCACGCCGAGGAGCCCAGCCCGCACATCGAGTGGAAGAGCAGCGGCCTCGAGCTGCTGAACGAGGCGCGTGCGTGGGAGCGGGGCGCCGAGCGCATCCGCCGTGCGGGCGTCTCGTCCTTCGGCCTGAGCGGTACGAACGCCCACGTGGTCCTGGAGGAGCCCCCGACCGCTACCCCGGCCCCCTCGGCCGAACCGACCGCAGCCGCCCCGCTTCCGGTGGTCGTGTCGGGCCGTGACGAGGCCGCGCTGCGGGAGCAGGCGGGCCGTTGGGCGGACTGGCTGTCCGGGCGCACCGAGGTCCCGCTGGCAGACGTCGCGGTCACGGCCGCCCGTCACCGTTCGCACTTCGAGTCGCGGGCGAGTGTGGTCGCGGCGGACACTGCCGGTCTGGTGGAGGCGCTGCGGTCGCTGGCCGAGGGCCACGCGCACGACGCGGTGGTGACCGGGTCCGCGCGTGAGCGCGGGAAGGTCGTCTTCGTCTACCCGGGCCAGGGCTCGCAGTGGGTCGGCATGGGCCGTGAACTCCTCGCCCAGAATCAGGTGTTCGCCGACACCATTGACGCGTGTGACGCGGCCCTGCGTCCGTTCACGGGCTGGTCGGTGCGCGAAGTCCTGGCGGGGGAGGAGGGTGATCACCCGCCGTTCGACCGGGTGGACGTGGTCCAGCCGGCCCTGTTCGCCATGGGTGTGGGCCTGTCGGCGGTCTGGCGCTCCCTCGGTGTGGAGCCGTCAGCGGTCGTGGGCCACTCGCAGGGTGAGGTCGTCGCGGCTGTGGTGAGCGGTGCTCTGACTCTGGAGCAGGGCTCGCAGATCGTCGCGCAGCGCTCGCAGGCGGTCCTCGCCTGCGCCGGTCAGGGCGGCATGGCGCTGATCGAACGCCCGCTGTCCGAGGTCGAGGAGTTCATCGCCCCGTACGGGGAGGCTCTTTCCGTAGCCGCGGTGAACACGGCCGGCTCCACGGTCATCTCGGGCCAGGCCAACGCGATCGAGAAGATCGTCGCGGAGCTCTCCGAGCAGAACGTCTACGCCCGCAAGATCAATGTGGATTACGCGTCCCACAACGCGCAGATGGACCCGCTGCTCCCCGGTCTCGCCTCGGGCTTCGAGGGCATCGCCCCGACCGGCACCGACATCGCCTTCTACTCCACGGTCACGGGTGAGGTCGCCGACGGCACCACGCTCGACGGCTCGTACTGGTGCCGCAACCTCCGCGAACCCGTCCGCTTCGACCGGGCCCTGAACCGGCTCCTGGACGACGGCCACGGCGTGTTCGTCGAGATCAGTGCCCACCCGGTCCTGTCCATGCCGCTCACCGACGGCAGCGCCGAGCGCGGCGGCATCGTCGTCGGCTCCCTCGCCCGCCGGCACGGCAAGCCGGCCCAGCTGCTCCGCAACCTCGGCCTCCTCCACGTCCAAGGCCACGACCTCGGCTGGGACGTCGTCCTGGGCTCCGGAAACCTCGTACAGCTTCCCTCGTACGCCTTCCAGCGCACGCACTTCTGGCTGGACACCCCGAAGAGCTCGGGCGACGTGCGCGGGGTCGGCCTCGAGGTCTCCGAGCACCCGTGGCTCGGTGCCGTCACCTCCCTCGCCGACGGTGAGGGGTACCTCTTCACCGGCCGCATCTCCCTCGCCGAGCACCCCTGGCTGGCCGGTCACGCAGCCTTCGGCTCGGTCCTCGTCCCCGGCACCGGCCTGCTCGAACTGGCCCTCACCGCCGCCCACCACGTCGGCGCCCCGGGCGTTGCCGAACTCGTCCTCACCGAGCCGCTGTTGCTCGGTACGGACGGCGCCGTCCGCCTCCAGGTCGCCGTCGGCGCACCCGAGAGCACCGGCCGCCGCCCGGTCACCGTCTACAGCCGGCCCGAGGGCAGCGACGAGGAATGGCGCCGTCACGCGACCGGTGAACTCGCGGAGCCCGCGGACCTCACCGCGCCCGCCGACGGCGACACGTTTGCCGAGCTGGCCCAGTGGCCGGTCCCGGGCGCCGAGTCCGTCGATCTCGACGGCTTCTACGAGGGCTTCCGCGAGCGCGGTCTGGACTACGGCCCTGCCTTCCAGGGCCTGACGGAACTGTGGCGCAAGGGCGACACGGCGTACGGTCTCATCCGCCTCCCCGAGGGCCTGAAGGCCGATGACTTCGGTGTTCACCCGGCCCTCCTCGACGCCGCGCTGCACACCCTCATGGGCGTACGCGACGAAGAAGCACGTCAGCGCGTGTTCATGCCGTTCGAGTGGACGGGCGTCGAACTCCTCGCCGCCGGCGCCACCGAACTCCGCGTACGCATCGACGTCGCGTCGGGCGCGGACGAGCACCTCACCCTCAGCGTCGCCGACGGCGCCGGCCACCCCGTCGTCCGCACCCGCGGCCTCGCGATCCGCGAGGCGAGCGCCGAGCAGATCCGCGCCGGCGAGCGGGCCGAGCACCTGTACCACGTCGAGTTCCGCCCCACCCGGACCCCGGGCGACGCGGAACCGGCCGGGGAGACCTGGGCCCTCGAGGGCGACGCCGGGATCGCCGCCGCCCTCGGCGCGCAGGTGTTCGCCGACGTCGACGCACTCCTCGCCCACCTCGCCGAAGGAGCCGACGCCCCGGCCCGCGTCCTCGTCGACGCCACCGGCCACGCATCTGCCGCCGACGCCCGTGAGCTGACCGCTTCCGCCCTCGGGATCCTCCAACTCCTGCTGGCCGAACCGGGTCTCGAACAGACGGAGCTGGTCTGGCTGACCCGCTCCGCCGTTAACGGCGTTAACGCCGTTGCCCCCGGCGACGGCATGCCCGGCCTGGCCCACGCCGCCCTGTGGGGTCTGCTCCGCGCGGCGCGTGCCGAACACGCCGACCGGACGCTGCGCCTCATCGACCTCGGCACCGACCGCGCCCGGGACGACCTCGCGCTGGCCCCGGCCCTCACCCTCACCGACGAGCCGGAAATCGCGCTCCGCGACGGGGAGATCCGTACCGCCCGCCTCGTCCGTACGGCCAAGGCGTCCGACGCCCCGCGCCTGGACCCCGACGGTTCCGTTCTGGTGACGGGTGGTACGGGTGAGCTGGGCCGGGCGGTTGCCCGCCACCTGGTGTCGGTGCACGGTGTGCGTCATCTCGTACTGACCTCCCGGCGGGGTATGGAGGCTCCGGGGGCCGGTGATCTGGTGGCCGAGCTGGAGTCGGCCGGCGCCGAGAGCGTACGGATCGTCGCGGCCGATGTCTCCGACCGTGCCGAGGTCGCCGGTCTGCTCGCGGATGCGGACCGCCCGTGGACGGCGGTGTTCCACCTGGCCGCCGTACTGGACGACGGTCTCCTCGTCTCGCAGGACGCGGAGCGTCTGGCGCGGGTCTGGCAGCCCAAGGCCGAAGGCGCCTTGCACCTCCACGAGCTGACGCAGGACCTGGACTTGGCTGCGTTCGTCCTGTTCTCCTCGGCTGCCGGTGTCCTGGGTGGGGCGGGACAGAGCAACTACGCTGCGGCGAACACGTTCCTGGACGCCCTGGCCGCCCACCGCCGGGCGAGCGGCCTTCCCGCGACGAGCCTGTCGTGGGGTCTGTGGCAGCAGGCCGGACAGGGTCTGACCGCCACCCTCGGCCAGGCCGAACTCGGCCGCATGCGCCGCATGGGCATCGGCGCGCTCACAGAGCAGCAGGGCCTCGCCGCCCTCGACACCGCCCTCGGCTCCCCGCACCCGCACCTGGTCCCCGTCAAGCTCGACCTGGTCACCCTGCAACGGCGCCCCGACGAACTGCCCGCCCTGCTGCGGGCCCTCGTCCGCGCGCCGAAGAAGCGCGTCGGCAGCGCGGCGAGCGCTCCCTCGGGCCTGCGCGACCAGCTGGCGGCGCAGCCCGAGGCCGAGCGGCTCACGTCGCTGATCCGGCTGGTGCAGCGCGAGGCCGCCGTGGTCCTCGGCATCGCGACCGCCGAGGGGATCGGTGCGCAGCAGGTCCTCAAGGAACTCGGCATCGACTCCCTGATGGCCGTCGAACTGCGCCGCCGCCTGTCCTCCGAGACCGGGGTGACGCTGCCCTCGACGCTCGCCTTCGACTACCCGACCCCGACCGCGATCGCGGGCCTGCTCCTCGACAGGCTGGACCTGACCACCGGCAAGCCCAAGGCGAAGGCCAACGCGCTGCGCCACACCGCGACCGCCCCGGCGGCCGACGACCCGATCGCGGTCGTGTCCATGGCCTGCCGCCTGCCCGGCGGCATCGACACCCCCGAGGCCTACTGGAACCTCCTCGTCTCGGGCGGCGACGCGATCGGCGAACTGCCCTCGCGCTGGGACAGCCTCGGCGTCTACGACCCCGACCCGGAGGCCGTAGGCAAGAGCTACGCCCACGAGGGCGGCTTCATCGAGGCCGCCGCCGACTTCGACGCCGCCTTCTTCGGCATCTCGCAGCGCGAGGCCCTGTCCATGGACCCGCAGCAGCGCCTGGTCCTGGAGACCGCCTGGGAGGCTCTGGAGCGGGCCGGCATCCGTCCCGGCTCGCTCAGCGAGAGCCGCACCGGCGTCTACCTCGGCGCCATGAGCTCCGACTACGGCGAGCAGGGCCGCGAGCTCGACGCCTTCGACGGGTACGTGAGCACGGGCAACGCCTCCAGCGTGGTCTCCGGCCGCGTCTCGTACGCGCTGGGCCTGCAGGGCCCGGCCGTCACCGTCGACACCGCCTGCTCCTCCTCCCTCGTCTCCCTCCACCTCGCCGCGAGCGCCCTGCGCCAGGGCGAGTGCGAGCTCGCCCTCGTCGGCGGCGTCACCGTCATGAGCACGCCCCGGCTGTTCGTGGAGTTCTCCCGCCTCAAGGGCATGGCCCCCGACGGCCGCTGCAAGTCCTTCTCCGCCCTGGCGGACGGCGCGGGCTGGTCCGACGGCGTCGGCATCCTCGTCCTCAAGCGGCTGTCCGCCGCCGAGCGCGACGGCGACCGCGTCCTGGCCGTGATCCGCGGCTCCGCCGTCAACCAGGACGGCCGCAGCCAGGGCCTCACCGCCCCCAACGGCCCGGCTCAGCAGCGCGTCATCCTCGACGCCCTGGAAGCGGCCCGGCTGACCCCCGCCGACATCGACGCCGTCGAGGCGCACGGCACCGGCACCCCGCTCGGCGACCCGATCGAAGCCGGTGCGCTGGCCGAGGTCTTCGGCCCGGACCGGGACGAGGACCGGCCCGTCTACCTCGGCTCCTCCAAGTCCAACATCGGCCACGCGCAGGCCGCCGCCGGTGTCGCGGGCGTCATGAAGATGATCCTCGCCCTCCAGCACGAGACCCTGCCCAAGACCCTCTACGTCGACGAGCCCAGCCCGCACATCGCCTGGGACGGCAGCGGCCTGGCACTCCTCCGGGACGCCCGCCCCTGGGCCCGGGAAGCCGCGCGCACCCGCCGCGCGGGCGTCTCCTCCTTCGGCCTGAGCGGTACGAACGCCCACGTCGTCCTCGAAGAGCCCCCGTCCGCCGCCCCGGCCCCGTCCGCCGCGGCGACCCCAGCGACCGGCCCGGCCACAGCGACCGGAGCGACCGAAGCGACCGAAGCGGCGGAACCGTCCATAGCGACCCAAGCGACCCAGGCGGCCGAGTCGACCCAGACGACCGAGTCGACTCAGGCGCCCCAGCCGCCCCTTCCCCTGGTCCTCTCCGGCCGCGACGAGGCCGCCCTGCGCACCCAGGCCGCCCGCTGGGCCGACTGGCTCGAGGGCCGGCCCGAGGTCCCGGTGGCCGACCTCGCGTACACCGCGGCCCGCCACCGCACGCACTTCGAGCACCGCGCCGCCCTGACGGTGACCGGCACCGGCGAAGCGGTCACCGCGCTGCGCGCCCTCGCCGACGGCCGCACCCCCGCGGGCGCCGCCGAAGGCACCGCCGCCGACGGCCCCCTCGCCGTACTGTTCACCGGCCAGGGCAGCCAGCGCCCCGGCATGGGCCGTGCCCTGCACGCCGCCCTGCCGGTGTTCCGGCAGGCCTTCGACGCGGTCTGCGCCGCGCTCGACCCGCACCTGAACCAGCCGCTGGCCGAGCTCGTCCTCGGCGGCTCCGCACTCGTCCACGAGACGGAGTACGCCCAGCCCGCCCTGTTCGCCGTCGAGACCGCGCTCTTCCGCCAGTGGGAGGCCTGGGGCGTGCGCCCCGCCGCGGTCGCCGGCCACTCCATCGGCGAACTCGCCGCCGCCCACGTCGCCGGAGTCCTCACCCTGGACGACGCGGCCCGCCTGGTCGCCGCCCGCGGCCGCCTGATGCAGGCCTGCGAGCGCGGCGGAGCCATGGCGTCCGTGGAGGCCTCGGAGGCCGAGGTCCTCGACACCCTGGAAGCCCTCGCCGACATCTCCGGGCGCATCTCCATCGCCGGCGTCAACGGCCCCGCCCAGACCGTCGTCAGCGGTGACGAGGCCGCCGTGGCCACCGTCACCGGCCACTTCACCGAACTCGGCCGCCGCACCCGCCGCCTGACGGTCTCCCACGCCTTCCACTCCCCGCACATGGACGCCATGCTCGACGCCTACCGCCAGGTGGCCGAGGACATCACCTTCGCGGCCCCCCGGATCCCGGTCGTCTCCACGGTCACCGGCACCCGGATGGGCCCGGACCTCGCACCGGGCGAAGGCCTGCGCGACCCCGGATACTGGGTACGGCAGGTCCGCGACGCCGTGCGCTTCCTCGACGCCGTACGCACCCTCGAGGCCGACGGCATCGGCCGCCACCTCGAATGCGGCCCGGCCGCCGTACTGGCCGCCATGGGCGCCAACTGCGTCACCGACCCCGCCGTCTTCGTCGCCTCCCAGCGCGCGCCCAAGGACCCCGACCAGGTCCCGGACGAGGTCCGCGCCCTCGTCGAGGCCCTCGGCGCGCTCCACGTCAGCGGCCAGGAACCCGACTGGGAGCAGGTGTTCACCGACCGGCCCGCCCCGGCCCGCGCGGCCGAACTGGCCGCCGGCCTGCCCACGTACGCCTTCCAGCGCGAGCGCTTCTGGCTCGAGCCCGCCCGCGGCAGCGCCCGCGGCGCCCGCGACACCGGTCTCGTACCGGCCGGGCACCCCTGGCTCGCCGCCGTCCTGACGCTCGCCGACGGCGAAGGCCAGCTGCTCTCCGGCCGGCTCTCGCTCGCCGACCACCCCTGGCTGGCCGACCACGCCGTCTTCGGCAGCGTCCTCGTGCCCGGCACCGGCCTGCTCGACCTCGCGCTGGCCGCCGCCCGGGCCGTCGGCTCCGAGCGGGTCGCCGAACTCACCCTCGCCCAGCCGCTCGTCCTCGCCACCGGCGAACCCCTGCGGCTCCAGGTCAAGGTCGGCGCCCCGGATGCCGAAGGACGGCGGAAGATCGCCGTCCACAGCCAGCCGGAGGCATCCGCCGACCCGGCCGCCTGGACCCTGCACGCCTCCGGCGAACTCGACGACGACCCCGCCGCCGAAACCCCCGAGGGGCTCGCCGAACTGGCCCACTGGCCGGTCCCGGGAGCCGAGCCCATCGCACTCGACGGCTTCTACGAGCAGCTCGGCGGCGAGGGCCTCGCCTACGGCCCCGCCTTCCGCGGCCTGACCGCCCTCGCCCGCCAGGGTGACGTCGCCTACGGCCACGTCACCCTGCCCGAGCCGCTGCGCCAGGGCGTCGACGGCCACGGAGTCCACCCGGCGCTCCTGGACGCGGCCCTGCACGTCCTGGCCGGCGTCACCCCCGGATCCGGGCAGCCCGAAGGCACCGTGCTGCTCCCCTTCGCCTGGACCGACGTCACCCTGTACGCCACGGACAGCACCGAACTGCGCGTCCGCATCGCCCTGGACGCCGGCCAGGACCCGCAGTCCGCCGCCGCCGCCGGCCTCGGCGCCACCGTCCTGGTCACCGACGCCACCGGCGAGCCCGTCCTGTCGGGCGCGCTCCAGATCCGGCAGGCCTCCGCCGAGCAGCTGAAGGTCACCCGCTCCGACGGCGACCACCTCTACCGCGTCGACTTCCAGCCGGTGGCCGAGCCCGCCCGGGCCACCGCCCCGCAGCCCGCGACCACCCTGGTGATCGGCGGCACCGGAGCCCTCGCCGAGACCCTCGGCGCCACCTGGTCGGCGGGCCCCGAGCCGCTGCTCGCCGACGGGCCCGCCCCCCAGCGCATCGTCGTCGACGCCACCACCACCGGGCCGGCCGACGCCGCCGAGCCGGCCACCCTGGCCGCGCTGGACCTCGTACAGCACCTGCTCACCGAGAAGACCGCGGAATCCGAGCTGGTCTGGATCACCCGCGACGCCGTCGCGGCCCGCCCCGAGGACACCGTGTCCGACCTCGCCCACGCCCCGCTGTGGGGCCTGGTGCGGGCCGTGCGCGGCGAGGTCCCCGACCGCACCCTGCGCCTGGTCGACCTCGACACCGCCACCCCCGACCGGGAGGTCCTCGCCGCCGCCCTCGCGACCGGCGACGAACCCGAACTGGCCCTGCGCGGCGGCGCCCTGTTCGCCCCCCGCCTGGTGCGCACCACCCGCGCCGCGGCCGCCCACGGCGGCGAGGCCCTCACCCCGCCCGCCGGCGACGGACCCTGGCACCTGGACATCCGCGAGAAGGGCAGCATCGACAGCCTCGAACTCGTCACCGTCCCGCCGGCCGGCCCGCTCGGCCCCCACGAGGTGCGCGTCGCCGTCCGCGCCGCGGGCATGAACTTCCGCGACGTCCTCAACGCGCTCGGCATGGTCGCCACGCCCAAGCTGGGCCTGGAGTTCGCCGGCACCGTCCTCGAGACCGGATCCGCCGTCACCCACCTGCGACCGGGCGACCGGGCCATGGGCCTCGCGCTCGGCGCCTTCGGCACCGAGGTCCGCGGCGACGGCCACCTGATGGCCGAGCTGCCCGACACCCTCACCTTCGAGGAGGGCGCGACGATCCCGCTCGCCTTCCTCACCGCGTACTACGCCCTCACCGACCTCGGAGCGCTGCGCCCCGGCGAGAAGCTCCTCGTCCACGCGGCCGCCGGCGGCGTCGGCATGGCCGCCGTCCAGCTCGCCCACCACCTGGGCGCCGAGGTCTACGGAACGGCCAGCCACCCCAAGTGGGACGCGCTGCGCGCCCTCGGACTGCCCGACGAGCGCATCGCCTCCTCCCGCGACACCGCCTTCGAACAGCGGTGGCTGACCGCCACCGGCGGCGCCGGCTTCGACGCCGTGCTGAACTCCCTCGCCGGGGAGTTCACCGACGCCTCGCTGCGCCTGCTGCCGCACGGCGGCCGCTTCCTGGAGATGGGCAAGACCGACATCCGCGAAGCCGCCGCCGTCGCCGCCGCCCACCCGGGCGTCGCCTACAGCGCCTTCGACCTGATGTCGCTGGAGCCCGAGCACCTGCACCGCATGCTCACCGAGCTGTCCGCCCTGCTCGCCGACCGGGTGATCGCCCCGCTGCCCTACCTCGGCTACGACGTACGGGAGGCCCCCGCGGCCTTCCGCCACATGGCGCAGGGCCGCCACACCGGCAAGCTGGTCCTGACCACCGGCCGGACCCTCGACCCGGAAGGCGTGGTCCTGCTCACCGGCGGCACCGGCGAGCTCGGCCGCGACCTGGCCGCGCACCTGGTCGCCGAACACGGAGTCCGCCACCTCGTCCTGACCTCCCGCCAGGGCATGGCCGCTCCCGGCGCGCAGGATCTGGTGGCCGACCTCGAAGCCGCCGGCGCGGCCGGCGTGCGCATCCTGGCCTGCGACGTCTCGGACCGCGACGCGGTGGCCGGCCTGCTCGCCGAGGCCGGCAGCGAGCGCCCGCTGACGGGCGTGGTGCACCTCGCGGCCGTGATCGACGACGGTGTCGTGCACAACCAGACGCCCGAGCGGTTCGCCCGCGTCCTCGCCCCCAAGCTGGCGGGAGCCCGGCACCTGCACGAGCTCACCCGCGAGCTGGACCTGGCCGCCTTCGTCCTGTTCTCCTCGGTCGCCGGCACCCTCGGATCGCCGGGCCAGTCCAACTACGGCGCCGCGAACGCCTTCCTGGACGCCCTCGCCGCCCACCGGCACAAGCTCGGCCTGCCCGCCACCAGCCTCGCCTGGGGCCTGTGGGCGCAGGGCGGCGCCGGAATGACGGCGCAGCTCGGCGAGGCGGAACTCGCCCGGATGCGCCGCCAGGGCGCCCAGGCCCTGACCGCCGCCGAGGGCCTCGCCCTCTTCGACGCGGCCCTGGCCCGCCCCGAACCGCACCTGGTGCCGCTCAAGCTCGACACGGCCCGCCTCGCGTCCGACGACTCCGGGGCGCGCCCGCCGGCCCTGCTGCGGGCCCTGGTCCGTACGCAGCCCAGGAAGGCCAAGGAGGCCGCCGAGCGCGGTTCGGCCTTCCGGGACCGGCTGGCCGCCCTGCCCGGCGAGGAACGCGAGGCGGAACTGCGCAAGTTCGTCCAGCAGGAGGTCACCGCGGTCCTCGGCCTGTCCGGCAGCGTCCCGCTCGACAAGCCCATGCGGGAGTTCGGCTGGGACTCCCTGATGGCCGTCGAGCTCAAGAACCGCCTCGCCCGCCACACGCAGGTGGCCGTCCCCAACACGCTCGCCTTCGACTACCCCACGCCGCGCGCCATCGCCGGATACCTGCTCGGCAAGCTCTCCTTCGACGGCTCCGGCGGCGCACCGCAGAGCGCGGCCGTCGCCGACACCCCGCCGCAGGACCCCGCCCAGGCCGCCCAGTGGGCGGTGGCCCGGATCGGCGTCGAACGGCTGCGCCAGAGCGGCCTGCTGGACCGGCTGCTGGAACTGGCCGCACCCGCCACCGCCAAGGCCGAGGCCCCCGCCGACGCCCTGCAGACCGCCCAGGAACTGACCGACGACGAGATGGACGCGGCCCTGGACGCCGTACTCGGCGGCATCTGACCCCCGGGGGCCGGCCTCCCCCAGACCGGCCCCCGGGTTCCCTCCCCCCCCACGGCCGGGTCCCGGCGCCGGTGGGTGGCGCTCGCCGCAGAGGGCCGCATGAAGGTGAAGGAAATGAGCGGTTTGGCTGGCCGGAAGCGGTATTTCCGCAGGAAGACCGGCTGATCCGACTCGATTCATCCCCAGAAGGCCGCTGACCGCTGCTGCGGTGCGTGTCACCCCCGCGTGGGAGCACCCGGCCGCCCCGCCCGCGGACGAGGCCGGGCGGAGCGAACGGGCCAGTGGCGGGCGAGGCTGGCGCGGACCGCATGGGCGAGGCCGCCGTCGAGGACACCTCTCTGGCCCTCGCCATGGCCTCGATCCGTATCTCCAGGGGCAACCCCACCGCCGAGGAGATCGCCGCGCCCGCCGTCCTCCTCACGGCCCGCCTGGGCAAGCGCCACGAGGCCCAGCGGCCTGCCCCCGTCACCGCGCGGGCCCGCAAGCTGCCGTCCCTGTCCTTTCAGCCTTTCCGCGCGCCGGGCGCCTGGGCCTCTTGAGATCCTCACCAGGGTGAACGCCGGTGATTCCGGCAGGCACCGCTACGCGGCACCACTCTGCGTTCCTGTTTTATCGACCGCCGTCACTCCGGGAGCCGGGGTACTCGAGCGGCCCGCCCCCGGTCAGAGCAGCCGGAATCCCGGTGCGCCGTGCGGCGGCGCCGCGCGCAGACGGAAAAAGGCTGCCGCGGGCCTCCTGGTGGGAGGTCCGCGGCAGCCCCGGCAGCGCGGCGGGAAAGCCGCGTGTCACCCGGTCTTGCGCCGGAAGTACCGCTTCTGCCCGGCCGAGCCGCTCATGCCCTTGACCCTCAGACGGCCGTCCTCGTGCGCCTGCCGCGCCCGGCTGGCGTTGGCCTTGCGCTCGAGGGCCTCACGGAATTTCCGGCGGGCGTCGTTCTCCTCGACATTGCTCTGCGGCGTATCGGTCATACCTACCTCCTGGACGCGGACTGGCCAGCCATCTTTTTGTTGGGGGAAAGGAATTCGGCCTATGCCGGGTCGGGCACGAGACCGCCGGCGGTGAGGTCCGTCCGCTCGGCCTTCCCGGCGGGCCCGGCCTCCGCGTCCGCCGGCTTGCTGCGGGGCAGCAGCGGGGCGAGGGCGGCGGTCAGCAGGAAGGCGGCGACGTTGTACCAGAGAGTGAGGGAGACGGCGGAGCTGAAGTCGGCGGCTCGCGCCGCGGCCGCCCCCGCGGTGTCCGGGCCCACGAGCCCGAAGAGGACGGCCCCGACGACCGCGATGCCGATCGCGGCACCGAACTGCGTGGCGGCGTTGACCACGCCGGACCCGGCGCCCGCGTCCTCGGGGGGCAGGTCACCGAGCACGGCCGTGGCGAGGATGGGCGTGCTCAACCCCATGCCCAGGCCCATGAGGAAGGCCGTGCCGGCCACGTACGGCCACGTCAGTCCAGCGCCCTGGGTGTGCACGACGCCGATCGCGGCCAGGGAGCTCAGAGCCATCACGAGGGCGCCCGCCGCCACGAACAGGCGTCCCCGGGTGGCCCCGAAGCGCCAGCCGAGCTGGAACGTGGCGACGATGCCCAGCGGCCACGCCGCGATGGCGAGTGCCGTGTCGCCCACCGACCAGCCCAGACCGAACTGGAGGTGGTAGGTGAGCACGAAGGAGAACGAGGTGATGCCGGTGAACGCGAGCAGGGTCACGACCAGGCCGGCGGAGAAGGAGCGGTGGCGGAACAGGGTGGGGGGCAGGAGAGCGGAGCCGTTCTTCGCCTGCCTCCTGCGCTCGTGGACCACGAACGCGAGGAACAGCGGCACCGAGGCGGCCAACACCACGAACATCCAGGCGGGCCAGCCCTGTTCGCGGCCCTGGACGAGCGGGAACATCAGGCTCAGAGAGGCCGCGGTCAGCAGGACCACGCCGGGCATGTCGAGCTGCGGGCGCTCGTCGGCGCGGAAGGAGGGCAGCGACCGGGCCCCGAGGATCAGCGCGAGAATCCCGATCGGGACGTTGACGAAGAACACCGTCCGCCAGCCGAGGCCCATCAGGTCGAGGTCGGTGAGCAGACCGCCCAGCAGCGGTCCCCCGATGCTGCCGAGGCTGAGCAGACCGCCCACCAGACCGGCGGCCAGGGCCCACTCCTTGCGGTCGAATGTCCGGACGATGACGGCCATGACTTGGGGAAGCATGAGGGCGGCCATGAACCCCTGCGTGAAGCGGCCGGCGATCAGCATGCCCGGGGAGACGGCCAGACCGCACAGGGCGGACGCCACGGTGAACAGGGCGACACCGGTCATGAAGACCCGCTTGGCCCCGAAGATGTCACCGAGTCGCCCCCCGGTGATCAGGAACATGGAGAAGGCGAGGGCGTAGCCGGCCATGGTCCACTGCGCGGAGGCGAAGCCGATCTCCATGTCCCGCTGGATGCTGGGGAGGGCGACGGTGACGATGTTGGCGTCGAGGCCGTCGAGGAAGGAGGCGGTGCCGAGTACGCCCAGGGCGACCCATCGCGCGCGTCCGGAC
>NZ_JBIXJQ010000025.1:5937-8931 GCF_052871255.1 Streptomyces sp. LARHCF249 | reverse complement strand
GGGGCGGCGGCAGGCCGGGTTCACACCTCGAAGACGGCGCTCGCCCAGCTCATGCCGCGTCCGACGGCGGCCAGGGCGACGTGGTCGCCCTGCCGGAGGGCGTTGTGCTCGACGTCCCGGGCCAGGGCGAACAGCGGGTCGGCGGCACCGAGGTGCCCGTAGTCCTCGGCGAGCGGCAGGTTGGTGCGCTCCGCGGGGAAGTCCAGGGCCGCGACGAGTCCCGCCATCGCCGGCTGGTTGTCGAAGGGCAGGTTGAGCCGGGCCAGGTCGGTGAAATCGACACCGGCCCGCTTGCAGGCGCGTTCCACGACGAGCCGGTACTGGTTGCGGGAGTGGGCGCCGAACGCGGAGATCTTCTCGTGGTCGTCGCCGAAGTACTCCTTCACCTCGGCGATGCCCCGTACTCTCGGTGCGCCGCCCGCCGCGCCAGGCGTGCCGAAGGGGGCCGCCGCGCCTCCCGCGTCGAGGCGGAAGAAGTCGACGTAGGTGCCGTCCGTGGTGATGTCGCTCGCGCGCCAGCGCAGCCGGTCGTGACCGCGGCGGGCGACCGCCGCGACTGCACCGTCCGAGAAGCAGCCCGCCCCCGTCTCCAGCCGGTTCCAGTAGGGCTCGGCGACGCGGCTGGCCGCGACCACCACGGCCGTCCGGTACTCGGGATGGGTGGCGAACTTCCCGGCAACCAGGTCGAACGCGGCGACGCCCGACGAGCACGCCTGGGTCAACAGGACCGCCTCCGCGCCGTCGGCGCCGAGCCGGTGCAGGAGGCTCGCCGCCGCGTCCCAGTACAGGTACTCGGTGATGTCGGTGACCGCGAGGACCAGCAGGTCGATGTCGCCGGCGTCCGTGCCGGCGGCGTCCAGCGCCTTCCGTACGGCCCGGTACGACAGGTCCGTCAGGCCCACCCCTTCGGGACACCGGTGCATGTAGCGGCTCGCGTAGGTGCGGACCCGCTCCATGTCCTCGGTGTACTCGGCGGCGACGTCCAGCACCGGTACCTCGTCGCCGAGTTCGTAGCCGAGCGCCATCAGGCCGAAGCTCATGTGATCTCCTTGTCTGGGGCCCCTCCGGGCCGTGCCGCTACCAGGTGACCGGCAGCCGGTGCACGCCGTAGATGGCCATGTCGGTACACAGGGGTATCTCCTCGGCCGGAACAGCCATCCGCAGGCGCGGGAACCGGCGCAGCAGGCCGGCGTACGCGATCCGCAGCTCGACCCGTGCGAGATGGTGTCCGAGGCACTGGTGCACGCCGTGCCCGAACGACAGCTGGCCGCCCGGCCTCCGCCCGGGGTCGAACCGCTCCGGGTCGCCGTCGAAGCGCTGCGGATCGCGGTTCGCGGCCGACAGGGAGAGCACGAGGCACTCACCGGCCGAGATCCGGTGGCCGCCCAGGTCGACGTCGGTCAGCGCGGTCCGCATCAGCCCCGCCCGGAAGAGCGGGAGGTACCGCAGCAGTTCCTCGACCGCGCTGTCGAGGAGGTCCGGCTCGGCCCTCAGCCCGGCCCACTGGTCCGGATGGCTCAGCAGGGTGTAGACGCCGAGTCCGAGCATGCTCGCCGTGGTCTCGTGGCCGGCGATCAGCACCACCAGCGCCACGGTCGCGATCTCCTGGTCGGAGAGCTCGTTCCCTTCGATCAGGCCGCTGATCAGGTCCGCCCCGGGCGCCGCGCGCCTGCGCGGCACGAGCCCGCCGAGGTAGGCGAGCATGCCAGCGTACGCGCCGTGGGTCTCCTCCTGCGTGGAGTCCAGCCGGAAGAAGGTGGCCACGTCGTGACGGAACATGTCCTGCTCGGCGTACGGCACGCCGAGGATCTCGCAGATCAGCAGCGTCGGGATCGGGACGGCGAACTCGGCGACGAGATCGGCTCCGCGCCCCGCGGCCTCCAGCGCGTCCAGCCGCTGCTCGACGATCTCCTCGATCCGGGGCGCCATTTCCCTGATCCGTCGCGCCGTGAAGTGCTTGGTGAGGAGCTTGCGGTAGCGGGTGTGCTCCGGTGGGTCCATACCGATGAACTGGCCGGGCTCCGCGGGTGTGATCCGCTCCGTGCCGAACGGGTGGTCGAAGGCGGCGTGGTGGTGCAGTTCCTGCCGTGCGCTGAACCGCTGGTCGGCGAGGACGGACCGCACCAGGGAATGGCTGGTGACCAGCCAGCCCCTGTGCCCGTCCGGGAACAGCATCGGGGTGACGGGGTCCCGGTCCCGGAACACCCCCAGTTCGAGGGGCGGGTCGAGAGGTGAGGGCCGTTCTGTGGGCAGCTTGACCGGCTGGCACAGGGTGTTGCGCACGTCCTACTCCATCTCTCTGGCATCTCGGAGGCCCCTCCAGCTTCGCGACGAGCCCTGGACACGCGCTCGAGCCGACCTCGAGCGGCGCCGCCGGGCCGCCGGCCGCGCCCGGCCCGGTCACAGTGGCGAGGCGCTCCAGGCCGCCGGGGAACTGACGGCCGAGGAGAGGGACAAGGCGCTCGACGCCGTACTGGGGCCCCGATCTGCTGGCAGAGCGGTCTGCTCGACCGGCTGCTGGAGCTCGCACGGCCCGAGGGGGTCCCGGCCCCCGCCGACGCCGCCTCGGCCACGGCCGCGGGCATCGCCATCGTCGGCGTCTTCGCGCTCGACGCGTCTCCTCAGCCCGCTCCTGCCCGCCTCGAAGACCCCTCAGGCCGCGCCGGAGGAGCCCGCCGCGCAGACCCCCGGGGAGACCGCGGCGCCCGCCACCAAGGACCGGCTGCTCCTTGACACCGCCTGACCCCGGAAATGGCTAATTCCATTGCCTGGAGTCGTGAATGCGGGGTCGTCATTCCAGAAATTCTGTGCCAGACTTTTTCTGTCGATTGATTGCAGGAGGTACGTATGACTGACAAGTCGTTCGACGGTGGCGTTGCAGAAGATGCCAAGGAAAAGTTCCGGGCTGCACTGGAGCGCAAGTCCAACGCATCGCGCGCCCGCACGGCTCACGAAGAGGGCCGCATCAAGGTGAAGAACATGAGCGGTTCGGCC
>NZ_JBIXJQ010000025.1:0-5927 GCF_052871255.1 Streptomyces sp. LARHCF249 | reverse complement strand
GCTTCATGGCCCCGCGGCGGCATTTTGCGTGTCTGCAATATCCACTCGAATGGCGCTTGAATATGATTCGAATGCGCCTCGAATCTCGGTGGAATTTCACTGGGGGAACCAGACTCGGAACGTCGGGTTCCGGCCATGATCGCAGGCGTTCGCGAGTCATTCCGTACGCATTCCCGTGCGGAATCCGAGCCGGGCTGTAGCGCCCGGGCCGATCCTGGAGTGTCCGGCACCAGGCGCTTCCCGGTGCGACCGTGTCGAAAGGGGTACCCATGATCATCGTCGAGGAACGTCCGCTGCCGACCGCCCCTGCGGTGCGTGTCACCCCCGCAGGGGAACATCCCGCCGGCCCGCCCGCGAACACGGACCGCCCGGACCCCGCAGCGCGTGCGGACCGCCCCGAGCCTTCCGGGGCGGCCCCCGCCGAGGACACCTCTCTGGCCCTCGCCATGGCCTCGATCCGTATCTCCAGGGGCAACCCCACCGCCGAGGAGATCGCCGCCCTCGCCGTCCTGCTCACGACCCGCCTGCGCAAGCGCCACGAGACCCTGCAGCCCGCACCCTCCGCTGCGCGGCCCCGCAGGCTGCCGCCCCTGCCCTGCCCGCCGTTCCGCGCGCCGGGCGCCTGGGGCTCGTAGACGACGGAGGGGCCCGGCCACAGGCCGGGCCCCGGCGACCGGGCTCAGGGAGGCTGGCTGCCCGCGGTGAGGGGCAGGGGGACCGGGACCTCCCGGGGGTTCACAGCCGGCGCAGGAGGGCCGCCCGGTCGACCTTGCCCGTGCTGGTCAGGGGCAGCTCGTCGAGCGCGGTGATGCGGGTGGGGATCATGTACGACGGCAGGATGGTCCGCAGGGCGCGTACGACCTCGGCCTTCGAAAGCGGCTCGGCCGTCGGCACGTAGAAGGCGGCCAGCGACCGCCCGCCCCGCCCCGTGGGCGCCACCACCGACGCGGCCCGGACGCCCGGGCACTGGAGGAGGGCGCTTTGCACCTCGCCCAGTTCGATCCGGTAGCCGCGCACCTTGACCTGGTCGTCGAGGCGGCCCAGGAACTCCAGGTCGCCGCTCGGCAGCCAGCGGGCGCGGTCACCGGTGCGGTACATGCGCTCGCCGGGGTGCAGGGCTCCCGGGTCGGGCAGGAACTTGGCGGCGGTGAGACGGGCGGCCGCGGCGTAGCCCAAGGCCACGCACGTGCCGGCGATGTACAGATCGCCCTCCGTGCCGAGGGGGCAGGGCCGCAGGTCGCCGTCGAGCACGTAGTAGCGGGCGTTCTGCATCGGCTTCCCGTAGGGGATGCTCGGCCACGCGGGGTCGACGTCGCCCACCCGGTAGTGGTTCGACCAGACGGTGCACTCCGTGGCGCCGCCCAGCGCCACCACCTCGGCGTTCGGGAACGCGGCCCGGATCTGGTCCGGGAGCGGCACCGGGATCCAGTCGCCGCTGAGGAGGACCAGGCGGAGCGCGTCGCGCCCGGCGGGCTCGCGGGCCTGGACGAAGGGCATGACCATGGCCAGGGAGGCGGGCGCCGAGTCCCAGATGGTGATGGCCTTCTGTTCGAGCAGGTCCACCAGGGTGTCCGGCTCGGCGAGTTCCGCCGCCGACGCCAGCCGTACGGTCGCGCCGGCGGCCAGCACGCCGAAGATGTCGTAGACCGAGAGGTCGAAGCAGAAGGACGTGACGAACAGGATCTCGTCGGCGGGCCCGACCCCGTAGGTGCGGTTCATCCAGTCGATGAGGTTCACCGCCGACCGGTGGGTGACGACGACTCCCTTGGGCGCACCGGTCGAACCGGACGTGAAGATGGTGTAGCAGACGTCGTCGGCCGTCGGACCGGTGGCGAGCGGGGCGGCCGGCCGGAGGCCGACGTGATGGCCGGTCCACAGCGGCTCGCGGCCCGGCGCCGCGCGGTCGCGGGACGGCTCGACGCGGATGACGGCGTCGTACCGCTCGGCCAGTTCGCCCGTGAACTCCTCGGCCCGGCGGCGGTGGACGCTCGCGCGGGCCACCCCGGGCAGGAGTTCGGGGAGGCGCTCGACGAAGCGGGGCGGCACCCGCAGGCCGGAGTGGGTGCTGAGCCCGGGGTCGATGAGGTCGGCGAGGACGATGACGCCGTCGTCGGCGAGCAGCCCGAGAAGCGAGTCGAGGACGCCGGTCAGGTGGTCGAGGTCCGGCAGGAACTGCACCGTACTGGCCAGCACGACGACGTCGAACGGGCCGCGTACCCGCTCGGCGGCCTCATGGGCGAAGCACACCACGCCGTCGACCTCGCCCCCGGCGCCGGCCCCGGTCTCCTTGCTTCGGGCCACGGACACCGGTGAGGGGTCGACGGCGACGTAGCGGGACGCCCACGGTGCCAGGGCCTCGACGATCAGGCCGGATCCGCACCCGATCTCCAGGACCGAGGGCCGTTCGGCGGACGTCGCGGCCCGTACGAACCGCGCCACGTGGTCCTGGTAGCCCCGGACGTCGTCCGCGGTGAAGGGCCGTTCCGAGCGGCGCGTGTTGAAGCCGGCGGCTTCGAGCGGGTCCGGGGAGCCGGACAGGTAGTCGAAGAGGTCCGCGACCCGCTCGCGCCGGAAGGTGGCCGACCAGGAGAACTCCTCGGGGACGTCGGGGCACAGCACGTGGCGGAGCGAAGGCACCTCCCACCGGAACTCCTGTACGGCGGGCAGCGATGCGCGGTCGGTCAGCACGGCCGCCACGTCGAGCTGGTCGAGCAGCCCGACCACGCGGGGGGCGGGCCACGCCGGGTCGAGCGGGACGTAGGAGGCGCCGGCTTTGAGCACCGCGAGCATGCCGACGAGGGCCGAGGCGTCGCGCTCGCCGTAGACGCCCACGGTGGAGCCCCGGCCCAGTCCCAGCTCGCGCAGCAGCCGTGCCAGCCGGTTGGAGCGGCGGTCCAGTTCGCCGTGGGTGAGGACCTGCTTGTCGGAGGTCACGATCGCCGGGTGGTCCGGGTACCGCCGGGCGGTCTCGGCGATCAGCCCGGGGATCGTGGCGTCGTCGCGGAACGGCCGCGCGGTCTCGTTCCACCCGCTCCAGGGGGCGCCCGGGACGGACGCCGGCGGGGCGCTCACCGCGCCGGTGCCCGAAAGGCCTCGTGGGCCGTCAGCGCCCCGGTCAGTTCGTTCACCGTCGGGTGGTCGAAGAAGAGCCGGAGCGGCAGGCGCACGCCGAGCTCGGCCCCGAGCGCGGCCATGATCTCGGCGACCAGCAGGGAGTTCCCGCCGGCGTCGAAGAAGTCCTCGTCGTCGCCGAAGTCGTCGTGCTCCAGTGCGTCGGCCCACTGAACCCGCACCTGGGCGCGCAGCACCTCGAGGTCCGGGCCGTCGTGGCCGGCGTGGTCCGGGCTCGCCACCCCGACCGATCCGAAGTTGTCCACCGCTCACTCCCGCGTTCTGTCTCGGTGCTCTGCCTCTTCGGCTGGCTCTGGGGCCTGTCTTCTCGGATCAGGCCGGGTCCGACCGGGTGTCAGTCTCGCCGTGGCGGTCGGCCGTTGTCCGAGGATCTTTCAGAAGTCAGTCAGGGTCGGCGCCCGTGGGCCGCGGTGACTGGTCATCCTCACGTGCATGGGAACAAACACGAAAAGTCGCTGGTTCGTCGGTGTCCCTCACGACGGCCCCAAAGAGTGCGCGCTGTACGCCTTTCCGCATGCGGGCGCCGGCGTGACCACGGTGCGCCGGCTGTGCGTCGAGCTGTCCGACGCTTTCGACGCCTTCGCGGTACGCCTCCCGGGCCGTGAGTCCCGGCTCGAGGAGCCGGCGCAGACCGTCATGCCCGAGCTCGCCGACAAGCTCGCCGACGAGCTGCTCCGCCACGCAGAGGGACGGCCGGTGGTGCTGTTCGGGCACTGCGCCGGCTCGACGATCGCCTACGAGGTGGCACGGCGCCTGGGCCCCGCCCGGGTGCGGGCGCTGGTCGTCTCCTCGCACCCGGCTCCCGGGAGCGTCCGCCGCGAGCCCACGTGGGCGTTGCCGCGGGCGGAGTTCCTCCAGCAGGTCGTGACGGACGGGTACCTCCCGGCGCAGCTCCTCTCCAACGAGGAACTGCTCGACATCGTCGAGCCCGCCCTGCGCGCCGACTACGAACTCATCGAGACCTACGAGCTGGAGCTGTACGAGAGCGGTGCCGCCGGGCCCGTCGCCGTTCCGACGGTGGCCGTACGCGGCCGCGACGACCACACCGTCGACCCCGCCCAGATCGACGCATGGTCGGCGCTCACCACCGGGCCGTTCCGGGTCGTGTCGCTGCCGGGCAGCCATGACCTGCCGAGCAGCAGTCCGGCGGACCTGGCGGCGGCCCTCCGCGAGGCACTGGCGGCCTTCGCCTGAGCACGGGCGCGGCCCCGCCGGCGGCGGCCTGCCGCGTCCGCGGCCCCGGCGGGTCTGGCAGACATCTGTCAGGCGGCCGGATGACCCGGGCATCCCTTCCTAGGGTGGGCTCACGGGTGACGGCGGTTTCCGCCGGCCATGACAGTGGACGACCGAAAGGTGACAGGAGCATGGCGCCCCTCACGGACGCGCAACAGCGCACGAGGACCAGCGACCGGTTCGAGGAGGTCGAGGCCGCGCTCCGGAAGCGGGACCGCGTGGCGCAGGCGGCCGTGGTCTCCCGCGAGAACCGGCTCGGGGAGCGGCGCCTGGTGGCGTACGTGGTACCCGAGGTGCCGGACGCGGACGTGACCAAGCACGTCGAGATGTGGCGCGCGATCTACGACGAAATGTACGGCGACACCGCGCCGGACGCCACCGGGATCGGCGACGACTTCACCGGATGGAACAGCTCCTACACGCGCGAACCCATCCCCCTGCCGGAGATGCGCCAGTGGCGCGCGGCCACGGTGGAGCGGGTGCGCGGTCTGCAGGCGCGCCGGGTGCTGGAGATCGGGGTCGGCTCCGGCCTCCTGCTCGGGCCGCTGGCCCCGGGGGCCGAGGTCTACTGGGGCACCGACTTCTCGGAGTCGGTCATCGACCGCCTCGGCGCCCAGGTCGGCACGGATCCGCGGCTGAAGGACAAGGTGACGCTGCGGTGCCAGCCCGCCGACGTCGCCGACGGACTGCCGGCGGAGTACTTCGACACGGTCCTGCTCAACTCGGTCGTGCAGTACTTCCCCGACGCCGCCTACCTCTCCGGCGTCCTGGACGTCGCGTTCCGACGGCTCGCCCCGGGCGGCCGGATCCTCGCCGGCGACGTCCGCAACCACGGCACCCTGCGGGAGTTCCTGACGGCCGTCCACCACGCCCAGCGCCCCGGTGACGAGCCGTCCGACGTCCGGGCGGCGGTCGCACGCGCCGCGCTCCGCGAGACGGAGCTCCACCTCGATCCGGGCTTCTTCACCGAGTGGGCCGACGCCCGCCCCGACGTCGTGGCCGTGGACGTCCGGCTGAAGCCCGGATCGGTCGGGAACGAACTGACCCGTCACCGCTACGAAGTCGTCCTGCACAAGCAGTCGAGCACGCCGACGCACCTCGCGGACGTTCCCACGGTCACCTGGGGCTCGGACGTGCACCAGGTGTCCGGCCTGGAGGCTGAGCTGGCCCGCCGCGGCGGCCGCCTCCGGCTGACCCGGATACCGAACGCCAGGCTGGTGAGCGAGGCGGCCGAGTGCGGGGTACCCGCCACGGCGGAGGGGACGCCGCTCGACCCGCACGTGCTGGAGACCTGGGGCGAGGAGCACGGCTGCGCCGTCCTGTGCACCTGGTCGGCCGAGGCACCCGGCTGGTTCGAGGCGGTGATCGTGCCCGCGGACGGTACGCACTGCTACGGCGGCGTGTACCGGCCCCTGGACACCCGGGCCAGGCCGCTCGCCAACGCGCCCGCGCTGTCCCGCCGGGCGTCGAAGCTGCCGGCGCTGCTGCGGCGGGAGCTGGCGGCCGAACTGCCCGGCCACTTGGTGCCGGACGACATCGTCGTCATCGCACGCATGCCGCTG
>NZ_JBIXJQ010000024.1:36564-45015 GCF_052871255.1 Streptomyces sp. LARHCF249 | reverse complement strand
CCGCCCTGTCAAGGGCGCTCCTTCGTCGCGTCGCTTCGCGATGGCCTTCGGCCACCCTTGACAGACCGACCCGCCCCGGAAAGACAAGGACCGGCGGGAAGCCCCCAAAAGAACGGTCCACTGGTTCCGAGGACAGCCACTGGGCATCAGGGACCGGATCCTTGGTTCCCGTAGCCATGCCCCCGCCCGGGCCCGTAGAGAAGTGATCCGGGGTCGGTGGGCGCACCAAATCGCTACGCGCTCCTCATATCTCGGCGTCCGCCGCCCGTCTGGGGCACAACCCGCACCAGCGACAGCGACCGCAAGTCCTGGCAGTCCTGGGGCGCATCAGATCGCTACATATCTCCCACGTCTCGGCGTCCGGCGCCCGTCTGGGGCTGGGAATAGGCCGCCACGGACGGCTTCACAGCTGAGGTCATCTGGCGGCGATCGGCCCGGCGTGGGCTGACCATAAGCCGCCATGGATCGTCGATCGGGGAGGGGTGGTGGGGTCTGCCGGTGACTGGGGGGACTTTCCGACCTCCCACTCCGCGAAGTGATCCACTCACCGGCATCCATCCCAAATGCGGCCCAAGGCGGGCGCCGGACGCTGAGATGTGAGGAGCGTGTAGCGATCTGGCGTGCCCCAGGACCGCCCGGGGGCGTGTGGTCGCTGCCTGGGGTGTGGGGTGCGCCCCGGACGGGCGGCGGACGCTGAGATGTGAGAAGCGTGTAGCGATCTGACGCGCCCCAGCACTGCCGGGGGCTTGTGGTTGCTGCCTGGGGTGTGGGGTGCGCCCCGGACGGGCGGCGGACGCTGAGATGTGAGGAGCGCGTAGCGATTTGGTGCGCCCACCGACCCGGATGGCCGCTCTACGGGCCCGGGCGCAGGCCACGGCCCCGGGAACCACGGATCCGGTCCCTGATGCCCCCTGACCCTGCTCATGAACCAGTGGACCGTTCTTTTGGGGGCTTCCCGTCAGTCCTGTCTTTCCGTGCCGGGTCGGACTGTCAAGGGTGGCCGAAGGCCATCGCGAAGCGACGCGACGACGAAGGAGGAGCGCCCTTGACTGGCCGGCCCGGCACGGAGAGACGATGGGACTGGCGGGAAACCCCCAAACCCTCCCTGATGGGCAGCGTGGGGATCAGGCTCCCCGGAGCCCCCGAGTACCCGCCCCACTCCCGATCCCGCCCCACCGCACCCGGCCAACCGTGCCGACCTGTCAGGTTGTGCCACAAGTCTGGCCCTGGCTCGGGATTCTGACGTACCGTCATATCCGCTCCAGCCGTGCCCCCGCCGCACCCCGCACCCGCACCCGCACGCCACAAACCCACCCCACACCCCGCACCCCGACCCCACACCCCACACCCCGCACCCCGACCCCACACCCCGCACCCCGCACCCCGACCCCACACCCCCGCACCCCGACCCCGCTCAGCCGCGCCGCCGACCCTGCCTTCGCCCCGCCTCCCGGAGGTCCGCCATGCCCGCCGATCGGCCCGTCGCCCTCGACGAGTACCCCATCCACCAGGCACCCCTGTCGATGAAGCACGTCGTCAGCGGTGACCGCAACGCCTACGACCGCTGCATCTTCCACGTCTTCGACCACGCCGGCCGCGCCGTCCTCATCCTCGGCCTCGGGGTGTACCCCAACGCCGGAGTCATCGACGCCTACGCCACCCTCCGGGTCGGGGACGAACTCCTCGCCGTGCGTGCCTCTGACGCCCTCTCCGACGACCGGATGAACCTCTCGGTGGGGCCGTTCTCCATCACCGTCGACGTACCGCTCCGGCAGCTGACCCTGCGCTGCTCCGCCGATCCGGACGACCCGGACGGGCTCTCGTACGACCTCACCTGGACCGCCGAGTTCCCCGCCGTCTGGGAGCCCCACCACACCCAGCGGCGCGGCGACCGGCTCATCCTGGAAGGGCGCCGCTTCGTCCAGGCCGGCAGCGTCACCGGCACCATCCGCGCCAAGGGCGAGGAGTTCGCCGTCACCCCGGGGGAGTGGACCGGAACCCGCGACCGCAGCTGGGGCGTGCGCCCCATCCCCGGGGAAGACGGCGGCCGGGCCGCCGAGGAGTACCGCCCCGAGGGCTTCCACTGGCTCTGGATACCCGTCCGCTTCGAGGACCGGTTCGTCATGGTCATCGCCCAGGAGGACGCCGACGGACACCGCACCCTCAGTGAGGCCGTCCAGGTCTTCCCCGAGGGCAGCGGCCGCCACGACGTGCAACTCGGCTGGCCGCACACCGAGATCCGCTACCGGCCCGGCACCCGGCACCCCGAGAGCGCCGTCGTCCACCTCGCCGACCCGGCCCGCAAGCCCCTCGAACTAGGCGTGCGGATCCTGAACTCCTCCCCGCTCGCCGTCGGCGCCGGCTACCCGCCCGCCGCCGACTGGCAGCACGGCACCTGGCAGGGCCGGGGCTGGACCGACCGCCGGGTCTACGACCTCTCCGACCCCGCCGCCCACCCCATGGCCGCCTTCGGCGTCACCGACCACTCGGCCCGCTTCACCCTCGACGGACAGGTCGGCCACGGAATCTTCGAGCACGGCAGCTTCGGCCGCCACGACCCCAGCGGCTTCGCCGACTACTCCTCCGTCGCCCAGTAGGCCGAAATCGAAAGGGGCTCACCCATGGCCACCGCTCCACGTCCGCGTACCTCCACCCGGGAGCCCGAGGAGCTCGGCAGGCGGCTCGCCGCCTGGCTGGACACCAAACTCCCCGGCGCGAAGGTCACCAACGTCTCGGTCCCCGGGTCCAACGGCATGTCCAGCGAGACCCTGCTCTTCGACATAGACCACCCCGACACCCCGATACGGGCCTGCGCGCTGAGACTCGCCGCCGACCCGGCGGCCTACACCGTCTTCCCCACGTACGACATGCCGCGCCAGCACCGCGTGATGAGCCTGGTCGCCGAGCACACGGACCTGCCCGTCCCGCGCGTGCAGTGGCTGGAGGAGGATCCGGGGCCGCTGGGGGCGCCGTTCTTCGTGATGGCCCGCGCCGAGGGCCGGGTCCCGCCCGATGTCATGCCCTACACCTACGAGGGCAACTGGCTGCACGCCGCCACCGACGCCGAGCGCGCCGAGCTCCAGGAGGCGAGCATCTCCCTGCTGGCCCGCCTGCACGACCAGTTCCCGGGCAAGGAGGCGGAGTTCCTGCTCCCCGAGGGCGCGGGCAGCCCGCTGCGCCGGCACGTGGACGCCCAACGCGCCTACTACTCCTGGGTGGTGGGCGGACTCGCCCCGTCCCCGCTGATCGAGCGGGCGTTCGCCCGCCTCGAGGAGCTGTGGCCGCAGGACGAGGGCCCGTCGGTCCTCAACTGGGGTGACGCCCGCATCGGCAACGTCATCTACGACGGCTTCACGCCCGCGGCCGTCCTGGACTGGGAGATGGCGGCGTACGCCCCGCGCGAGGTGGACCTCGGCTGGACCGTCTACCTGCACCGGTTCTTCCAGGACCTCACCGTCGGCTTCGGCCAGCCCGGACTGCCGGACTTCCTGCGCCGCGAGGACCTGGAACGCCGCTACGCGGAACTCACCGGCCACACCCCGCGCGACATGGAGTTCCACACGCTCTACGCGGCGCTGCGGCACGGGATCGTCATGCTGCGCATCGCCTACCGGCAGGCGCACTTCGGCGAGGTCGAGATCCCCTCGGATCCGGACAGCCTGATCCTGCACCACGCCAGTCTGGCCGCCATGGTGCAGGGCACGTACTGGTAAAGGGCTTGCCGGGTCAGGCCGCCTGCGCGTGCTGGCGGCGCGTCTGCGGGAGCGGCGGGCTCGGCACGCGCACCGGACGCGAGCCCGGACCGCCGACGTGCGAGAAGGGCTGCGTCCGCCAGTCGAGCCCCTGCGGCAGGCTCAGCATCACCACGGGCTCCAGCTCCTGCGTCCCCACCGGCTGGATCATGCCGACGGTGGGCAGGGCGTCGCCCACGGGCCGCCCGGTGCCCGCGCACACCGTGAGCCCGAAGGGGTTCCACGGGGTCAGGCAGAGGGCGTGCTGCGGCAGGTGCTCCTCGTCGGCGACGAGGGCGATCGACTGGCCGCAGTCGGGGCAGACCGCGTGGTGGATCTCGAAACCCTCGGCGTAGTCGAGGTATTCGCCGTCCTCGGCGTACGCGTCGTCGCCGGGATCGAGCGGTTCCAGGGGCTCCGGTTCGGTGCGACCGGCGCGCTTGGTGTTCAGCATGGATGTACTCCCCCTTGGGTGGGCCGGGCGGGCAGGTTCTTCGGCCTCGGCCACACCAAGCACTTCCCGTCGTGCGGCACGAGTAACCACAACAGCCGCCAGGACGCCCGCATACGCTTGTGGCCTTGGTCACATGCCCGGCGCAGATGCCTCCAGTGGATGGACAGCACTGTGCCTGGAGTGGCGTTGGGCCTTAGGTTGAGCGGCTATGAGCGCAATGGAGGAGCTGGACCGCCAGATCGTGGATCTGCTCGTGCGGGACGGGCGGATGAGCTACACGGATCTGGGCAAGGCCACCGGACTGTCCACGTCGGCCGTCCACCAGCGGGTACGCCGGCTGGAACAGCGTGGTGTGATCCGCGGGTACGCGGCCGTGGTCGACCCCGAGGCCGTCGGCCTGCCGCTGACGGCGTTCATCTCGGTCAAGCCGTTCGACCCGAGCGCCCCGGACGACATCGCCGACCGGCTGGCCGGGGTTCCCGAGATCGAGGCCTGCCACAGCGTCGCGGGCGACGAGAACTACATCCTCAAGGTCCGCGTCGCGTCGCCCCTGGAGCTGGAAGACCTCCTGGGCCGCCTGCGCGCCCTGGCGCACGTCTCGACGCGTACGACGGTGGTCCTGTCCACCCCGTACGAGGCGCGCCCGCCCCGCGTGTAGCGGATCCGGAGAGACCTGGAGGGGGGCTGGAGGGACCCGGCGGTCGGGCGCGGCCCGGCGACGCGCGAGACTGGTCCGCATGACTGACCGCACCGCCCACTCCGCCGACGCCGCCGGAGCACCGACCAGGACCGTCCTCCTCCGCGGGGGCGAGGTACACAGCCCCGCGGACCCCTTCGCCACGGCGATGGTGGTCGAGCGCGGTCACATCGCCTGGGTCGGCTCCGAGGGCGCGGCCGACGCCTTCGCGCAGGGCGTGGACGAGGTCGTCGACCTCGGAGGGGCGCTCGTCACGCCCGCCTTCACCGACGCCCACGTCCACACCACCTCCGCCGGCCTCGCGCTCACCGGGCTGGACCTCTCCGCCGCGCCCTCCCTCTCCGCCGCGCTGGACCTCGTACGCGCGTACGCCGCGAGCCGTCCCGCCGACCGGGTGCTCCTCGGGCACGGCTGGGACGCCGCCCGCTGGCCCGAGCGGCGCGCGCCGCGCCGTGCCGAGCTCGACGAGGCCGCCGCCGGCCGCCCGCTCTACCTCAGCCGCATCGACGTGCACTCGGCGGTGGTCACCACCGCCCTGTTGGACCTCGTCCCCGACGTGACCCCCGACGGCGACGAGCCGCTGACCCGCGACGCCCACCACGCCGTGCGCGCCGCCGCCCTGGCGGCCGTCACCCCCGCCCAGCGCGCCGAGGCCCAGCGGGCAGCCCTGGACCGGGCCGCCTCGCTCGGCATCGGCTCCGTGCACGAGTGCGGCGGGCCCGGCATCTCCTCCGCCGAGGACTTCACCGCCCTGCTGGAGCTGGCGGCGGAGCGGCCCGGGCCGCGCGTGTTCGGGTACTGGGCCGATCGGGACCTCGACCAGGCCAAGGCGCTGGGCGCGGTCGGCGCCGCCGGGGACCTGTTCGTCGACGGCGCCCTCGGCTCGCACACCGCGTGCCTGCACGCCCCGTACGCCGACGCAGCGCACACCGGCACCGGCTACCTGGACGCGCGCGCGGTGGCGGAGCACGTCGCCGCCTGCACCGAGGCGGGCCTGCAGGCCGGGTTCCACGCCATCGGGGACGCGGCGATCACCGCCGTCGTGGAGGGCGTCCGGGCCGCCGCGGAGAAGGTCGGCCTGGCACGTGTCCGCGCCGCCCGGCACCGCGTCGAGCACGCCGAGATGATGACCCCCGCCACCATCGCCGCCTTCGCGGAGCTTGGCCTGACCGCGTCCGTGCAGCCCGCGTTCGACGCGGCCTGGGGCGGCGAGGACGGCATGTACGCCGACCGGCTGGGCGCCGAGCGCGCCCGCACCCTGAACCCGTACGCGGCCCTGCTCAAGGCCGGTGTCCCGCTGGCCTTCGGATCGGACGCGCCCGTCACCCCGCTCGACCCGTGGGGCACGGTCCGGGCGGCCGCCTTCCACCGGACGCCCGAGCACCGCATCTCCGTCCGGGCCGCCTTCACGGCCCACACCCGGGGCGGCTGGCGGGCGCTGGGCCGCGACGACGCGGGGGTCCTGGTCCCCGGCGCGCCGGCCGACTACGCCCTCTGGCAGACCGGCGAACTGCTCGTCCAGGCCCCCGACGACCGGGTCGCCCGCTGGTCCACCGACCCCCGCTCCGGCACCCCCGGACTGCCCGATCTGGGCCCCGGCGCGGAGCTGCCGGTGTGCCTGGCGACCGTGGTCGGCGGGCGGGAGGTATTCGTACGCCCACAGGGGTGATCCGGCGAGCCTGGGTTCGGTGCGGGCGCCCGGACCCGGATAGGTTCGGCCGGGTCCACCATCAGGACGTCCGTGCCGGACGGATCCGCCTGCTCAGCGCGCCCGCGCCTCGGGGGCGAGGGAAGGTTTCGCCGGTGGGGGCACCCCCAGCGGCAGTTGGGGGAGGGTGGCCCCAGTTCGGGGCCCGGCGGTCCAGTAGACAACGGTCACGGCGGCCCGCAGCCAGCGGGAGTCCGACCGGCCCGAAGGACCGCGGGCCCCGATCACTGTTCTAAAGTCATTGACTGCGACCAGACGTACAGGACGTGCACGAGCACAAAAGGGGACTCAGTGAGCGACGGCGGACAGCGGACCTACGGACCGCTCGGTACGGCCTTGGTGATCATTCCGACCTACAACGAGGCGGAGAACATCGGGCTGATCGTCGGCCGCGTCCGCGCGGCGGTGCCCGAGGCCCACATCCTGGTCGCGGACGACAACAGCCCGGACGGCACCGGCAAGCTCGCCGACGAGCTGGCGGCCGGCGACGACCACGTGCACGTCCTGCACCGCAAGGGCAAGGAGGGGCTCGGCGCCGCCTACCTGGCCGGCTTCGTCTGGGCCCTGGACGCCGGCTACGGAGTGATCGTCGAGATGGACGCCGACGGCTCCCACCAGCCGGAGGAGCTGCCGCGGCTGCTCACCGCGCTGACCGGCGCCGACCTGGTGCTGGGCTCCCGCTGGGTGCCGGGCGGCCGCGTCGTGAACTGGCCCAAGAGCCGCGAGCTCCTCTCGCGCGGCGGCTCCACGTACTCCCGGCTGATGCTGAACGTCCCGATCCGCGACGTGACCGGCGGCTACCGGGCCTTCCGCCGCGAGACCCTGGAGGGCCTGGGGCTGGAGGAGGTGGCCTCCGCGGGCTACTGCTTCCAGGTCGACCTGGCGCGCAGGGCCGTGCAGAAGGGCTTCCGCGTCGTGGAGGTGCCGATCACCTTCGTCGAGCGCGAGTTCGGCGACAGCAAGATGAGCAAGGACATCGTGGTGGAGGCCCTGTGGCGGGTCACCCAGTGGGGCCTCAAGGCACAGGCCGCCAAGCTGCTCGGCAAGCCCGCGGCCGAGGACACGGGCAAGGACACGGGCAAGGAGACGGGGAAGGCCTGACCGCGGCGCCCCCTAAGGGGCGTCCGGTACCTCCGGCTGAGGCTGCTCTTACGCAGGTCCGGGCACACTGGGGAGTATGACGACCGGCGTTCCCTCTTCGACGGCCCCCCGGCAGCGGCGCTCACCCGCCCGTACGTTCCTTCCCCTGGCGGTCGCCGCCTGGCTGATCCTGGAGATCTGGCTGCTCGGCCTGGTCGCGGGCGCGGCCGGCGGGCTCACCGTCGCCGCGCTCCTCGCGGGCGGGATGGTTCTGGGCGTGGTGGTCATCAAGCGCGCGGGGCGCCGTGCCTTCAAGAACATGACCGACACCTTCCAGCAGGCGCAGCAGGGCGTGCGGCCCACTCCGCAGCAGCCGGGCCAGGGCAACGGCCTCACCATGCTGGCGGGCCTGCTCCTGATCATGCCGGGCCTGGTGTCCGACGTGGTGGGCCTCTTGTGCCTGCTTCCCCCCGTCCGTGCGTGGATCGGCCGCAGGGCGGCCCGCTCGCTGGAGCGGAAGATGGCCTCGGCACCCGCCGGGACCTTCGGCGACGCCTTCCAGCAGGCCCGCATCCGCTATCCGGACGGCAAGGTCGTCCAGGGCGAGGTCGTCCGCGAGGACCGGCCCGAGCAGCACCCTGGTCCGGACGCGGGCTACCGCCCGCCGCTCGCCCCCTAGAACAGACGCCGAACAGCCGAGGGGCGCCCCCCCCCCCCGGGGGGGGGGGGGCCCCCGGGGGGGGGGGGGGCCGCGGGGGCGGGGGGGGGGGGCGGGGCCCCC
>NZ_JBIXJQ010000024.1:0-36554 GCF_052871255.1 Streptomyces sp. LARHCF249 | reverse complement strand
CGGGCCCCCCCCCGCCCCCCCCCCCCACCCCCCGCCCCCCCCCCCCCGCGGGCCCCCCCCCCCCCGGGGGGGGCGGGGCCCCTCGGCTGTTGTCTCGTCCGGCTGTCAGGCGGACTTGCGGCTGTCCCGCGGATGCACGGCAATGTTCATGGCGCCGGAACGGAGGACCGCAAGCCTTTCGGCCAGCACTTCCTCCAGCTCCTCGCGGGTGCGCCGCTCCATGAGCATGTCCCAGTGCGTTCGCGCAGGCTTGCCCTTCTTCTCTTCGGGCCCGTCCCCGTCCACCAGGAGTGCCATGGCGCCGCACGCCTTGCACTCCCACTCCGGCGGAATTTCTGCCTCAACCGAGAACGGCATCTCAAATCGATGTCCGTTCTGGCATGCGTACTCCACCGCCTGGCGCGGGGCCAGATCGATGCCGCGGTCCGTCTCGTAGCTGGTAACCACGAGGCGCGTACCGCGGAGAGCTCGCTCACTCATGAATCGTGCCTCCCGGGCTTGTCGCCCACAGGACAGGTGTCGCTGTCGTCGTCATCCGGTCAACGTCCGGTCGGCGGTATAGATTCCCGCTCCGGGTCACGCGTCGCCCGTCGTGCCGCCCCTTGTTGTACCCACCAATGCCCGTTTTGTCACATCTGGCAGCAGATGTCACCCAACGTCTACACTTCTTTAGCGCGCAGTAACGGTCCGCCTGGCAGGCCAAAGGCGTACACTACCGGCCCTTGGCTTCAACGTCTAAATCCGTTCGGAATTCGTTCGTGAATCCGGGCCGGGCGCACCCGCGGACCGCTCTCAGATCCGTTCCGGTACAGGATTGCCTGCCGCCTCCACCGCGCGCCGCACCGGCACTCTGGCCAGCAGCACGAATCCCAGTGCGAAGAAGACCACCAGCGAGATGATCGCGTCCCGGTAGCTCCCCGTGACCTGGTAGGTGAGGCCGAAGACGAGGGGGCCCACCCAGCTCAGCCCGCGGTCGCTCATCTCGTACGCCGAGAAGTACTCGGCCTCCTTGCCCGCCGGCACCAGGTGCGAGAACAGCGAGCGCGACAGCGCCTGGCTGCCGCCCAGCACCAGCCCGATCATCGCGGCGAGCGCGAAGAACCACACCGGGGTCCGCGCCGGCAGGAAGTATCCGGCCGCCAGCGTCAGCGCCCACGCGGCCAGTGAGCCCAGGATCGTCCGTTTGGCGCCGTAGATCCGGGCCAGCCGCCCCATCCCCAGCGCTCCCGCCACGGCCAGGACCTGCACCAGCAGCACCGCCCCGATCAGGGTGGACTGGTCGAGCTCCAGCTCCTCCTTGCCGTAGATGGAGGCCTGGGAGATCACCGTCTGCACGCCGTCGTTGTAGATCAGGTACGCCAGCAGGAACGACAGGGTCAGCGGATAGCGCCGCATGTCCTTCAGCGTGGCGATGAGCTGCTTCCAGCCGCTGACGGCAGGGCCCGCCCCCGCCTCCCGGACCACGGCCCGGTCCCGCAGACGCCGCAGCGGGATCAGTGCGAAGGCACCCCACCACAGGCCCGCCGAGGCCAGACAGATCCGTACCGCCTCGCCCGTGGACAGGCCGAAGGAGTCGTGGCCCATGTAGAGCACCAGGTTCACCACGAGCATCACCGAGCCGGCGGTGTAGCCGAAGGCCCAGCCGCGCGAGGAGACGCTGTCCCGCTCGTCCGGCGTGGAGATCTGGGGCAGATACGCGTTGTAGAGCACCATCGAGACGGACAGCGAGGCGTTCGCCACGATCAGCAGCAGTCCGCCGAGCAGGTAGCGGTCACCGGCCAGGAAGAACATTCCGGTCGTCGCGGCGGCGCCCGTGTACGCGGCCGCCGCCAGCATCGGCTTCTTGCGTCCGGTCCGGTCGGCGACGGCTCCCACCAGCGGCATGAGCAGGACGGCCAGGATCACCGAGATCGAGACCGAGTAGGCGAAGAAGGACCCGGCCCGCACCGGGATGCCCAGCGGGTGCACGAAGCCCTCGGCGTCCGAGGCGGCCTTGGCGATGTCGGTCAGGTACGGCCCGAGGAACACCGTGACCACGCTCGCCGAGTACACCGAGACGGCGAAGTCGTAGAAGTACCAGCCCCGCTGCTCGCGCTTGCGCGCGGCCGCAGCCACCGCCCCCGGTCTGCCGTCCTCGGCCCCCGGTTCTGCTTCGTCCGAAGTCTGCGCACTCATCGGTGCCCCCTCGCTGGTCCCCGTACCGCGCGGCCCCCGGAGCCGGCGCGGCGACCCGCAGCCGTGTCAGGCCCAGGTCCCGCGCCGGTCCAGCACCGCGCGCAAGATGTCGATCCGGTCGGTCATGATGCCATCGACGCCCAGGTCGAGGAGAGACTCCATGCGTTCCGGTTCGTTCACGGTCCACACGTGCACCTGCAGGCCCCGCTCGTGCGCGGTCCGCACGAAGCGCCGGTCGACCACCCGGATGCCCGCCTGGGTCTCCGGAACCTGAGCCGCCACCGCCCCCACGCGCAGCGCCGCCGGGATCGCGTACGAGCGCAGCCGCAGGCCGACCACCCCGCGCACGCCGTACGAGGTCGCCAGCCGGGGGCCGGCGATCTTCTGCGCCCGGGCCACCCGGCTCTCGGAGAACGAGCCCACGCACACCCGGTCCCAGATCCCGGCCCGCGCGATCAGGTTCACCAGCGGGTGCAGCGCGGACTCCGCCTTGACGTCGATGTTCCAGCGGGCGTCCGGGAACTCCTCCAGCAGGTCCTCGAAGAGCGCCAGCGGCTCGGTGCCGCCCACCCGGGCCTCGCGGATCCGCTTCCACGGCAGCTCGGCGATCCGGCCCTGTCCGTCGGTGACCCGGTCCAGGGTGGAGTCGTGGAAGGCGACGAGCTTCCCGTCGGCCGTGGCGTGCACATCGGTCTCGAAGTACCGGTAGCCGGCGTCGGCGGCCCGCCGGAAGGCCGCGGCGGTGTTCTCCAGCCCGTCCGCGGCCCCTCCCCGGTGTGCGAAGGGGATCGGAGCCGGGTGGTCCAGATACGGATGGCGAAGGCGTACGTGCGTCACGGCCGCAGTATCTCCCGAGGCGGGGGGTGCTGGTGGTCCTCAAGGTGAACGGGTGACGAGCGCGCCGATCAGGCCCCCTGGTGCAAGTGGACCGGCACGTGCCAGTCTGTCCTCGAAGACTTCAATCCAATCCCGGCCTCCGGCGCGCCCAGTCGAGGCCAATTCGACGAAGGTGGACCGGACGCAATGGCCGAATGGACCTCGGCGGTCGGTGCCGCGCAGCTCGCCCGCCTGATCACCTCGCAGCAGGCCCGCCCGGCCGCGCCCGGCTCCCGAAAGCTGCCCGCGTACCGCACGCTCGCCGACGGGATCCGCCTCCTCGTCCTCGAAGGCCGCGTTCCGGTCGCCGCCCGGCTCCCCGCCGAGCGCGAGCTGGCCGCCGCGCTCTCGCTCAGCCGCACCACCGTGGCCGCCGCGTACGAGGCCCTGCGGGGGGAGGGGTTCCTGGAATCCCGCCGGGGCGCCGGCAGCTGGACCTCCGTACCGGCCGGGAACCCGCTGCCCGCCCGCGGCCTGGAACCGCTGCCCCCCGAGTCCCTCGGCTCCATGATCGACCTCGGCTGCGCCGCCCTGCCGGCCCCCGAGCCCTGGCTCACCAAGGCGGTCCAGGGCGCCCTTGAGGAGCTGCCGCCGTACGCGCACACGCACGGCGACTACCCGGCCGGCCTGCCCGCGCTGCGCCGGATGCTCGCCGACCGCTACACCGAGGCGGGCATTCCCACCATGCCCGAGCAGATCATGGTCACCACCGGCGCGATGGGCGCGATCGACGCCATCTGCAGCCTGTTCGCCGGGCGCGGCGAGCGGATCGCCGTCGAGTCCCCCTCCTACGCGAACATCCTCCAGCTCATGCGCGCGGCCGGGGTGCGGCTCGTACCCGTCGCGATGGCCGGCGGGCTGACCGGCTGGGACATGGACGTCTGGCGGCAGGTGCTGCGCGACTCCGCCCCGCGCCTCGCCTATGTCGTGGCCGACTTCCACAACCCGACCGGAGCCCTGGCTTCTGAGGAGCAGCGCCGGGCCATGGTCGAGGCCGCCCGGTCCGCGGGCACCGTCCTGGTCGTGGACGAGACCATGCTGGAGCTCCGGCTCGACGCGGACGTGGAGATGCCGCGCCAGGTCTGCTCCTTCGACCCGGCCGGCAGCACGGTGGTCACCGTGGGCTCCGCCAGCAAGGCCTTCTGGGCGGGCATGCGGATCGGCTGGGTCCGCGCGGCCCCCGACGTGATCCGGAGCCTGGTCGCCGCCCGCGCCTACGCCGACCTGGGCACGCCGGTGCTGGAACAGCTCGCGGTGAACTGGCTCATGCGGACCGGGGGCTGGCAGGAGGCCGTCGGCATCCGCCGGAAGCAGGCGAGGGAGAACAGGGACGCGCTGGTCGCGGCGGTGCGCCGGGAACTGCCGGACTGGGAGTTCGAGGTTCCGCGGGGCGGGCTGACGCTGTGGGCCCGGGCCGGCGGCCTGTCGGGCTCCCGGCTCGCCGAGGTCGGGGAGCGGGTCGGCGTACGGGTCCCCTCGGGGCCCCGGTTCGGCGTGGACGGAGCCTTCGAGGGCTATGTCCGGCTGCCGTTCACCGTGGGCGGCCCGGTGGCCGAGGAGGCCGCCGCACGGCTGGCGGCGGCCGCGGCCCTGGTCGGCACGGGTGCGGGGGGCAGCGGCGCGGAGCCGCCGCGGACGTTCGTGGCGTAACCCGGAGCCGGCCCGTCACCGGCCCGGGCCCCCGACGGGAATCACGGCGCTTCGGCCGGGACCTCCGGGATCGGGCCCTGGGCCTGCGCCGGGGGCTGGCCGTGCACCGTCCTGGCCGGGGTGATGTCGCCCTGCCGCTCCGGGAGGAGCTCCAGCACGGCCTGGCGGAACGAAGGGTGCGCGGCGTCGTCGTACGGGTCCGGGGTGGCGGGCACCTGGAGCCGGTGCACGGGACCCGAGCCGAGGCGGGCGTATCCCCGGCCCGGCGGGACCTGGGCCGGCGGGGTGGTGTGCGGCGGCAGGCCCAGGACGTCGGCGACCTGCTGGATCGCGGCGGGGCCGAGCACGACGCGGGCGCGGGTGTGCTGCCAGACGGCGTCGTGCAGCAGTTCCAGGTGGTCGAACTGCTCGGTCACCGCCACGGTGATGTGCGCGGCCCGCCCGTGCCGCAGCGGCACCTGCAGCTGGGCGAGCGGATCGGGCCCGCCCTCGGCGGCCGCGAGGTGCGCCAGCACGCTGGGCCGGTCCAGCAGGATCCACAGGGGGCGGCGGGTGTCCTCGGGCGCGGGGCGGCCGGCCTCGCGGGCCCGGTGGGTGGCGATGAGGCGCCGCTCGGTCTCCTTCGCGGCCCATTCCAGGGTCGCCAGCGCCCCGACCGGCCCGCATTCCACGGCGATGACGCCGCTGCGGCCGGACAGACAGGAGTACTCGCCGCTGCCGCCGCCCTCGACGATCAGTACGTCGCCCCCGTGCCGCAGGGCCTGGAGGGCGATGGAGCGCAGCAGGGTGGAGGTGCCGCTGCCGGGCTGGCCGACGGCCAGCAGGTGGGGCTCGGTGGCGCGCGGGCCGGTGCGCCAGATGACCGGCGGCACGTCCCGGGGCTCGGTGCCCTCCAGGACGGGCAGGGTGCGCTGGACGCTGCCGGCGTCGGTGAAACCGAGGACGGTCTCACCGGGGGAGGTGACGAACGGCTGGGCGGCGATGCCCGTCGGCAGCGCCGCCAGCACATTCAGGTCGAGCTGGTTGCCCTCCTCGTCCCATTCGAAGAGATACTCCCGTCCGCGCCCGGACTTGGCGTGCAGCAGTGCCTCGATCCGGGCCCGTGAGGCGGCCTCGCCATCGGTGAAGTAGGCCGGGTAGCGGATGTGGAGCCGGGTGATGCGGCCCGCCTCGTCGAACTCGTAGCCGCTGAAGGCCTTGTCCCAGTCCCCGCCGTGGGCGAAGAGCGGGCTCGGGTCCTCCGGGGTGGAGAAGTACGGCACGAGTGCTTCGTAGAGGGAGGCGAGCCGTTCGGTCTCGGCATCGCTGGGCCCGGTCTTCACCGGGGTGCGGTCGCGTCCCTGCCAGGCCGCCGCCGCCATGAGGGTGATCAGGGCGAGGAGCGGACCGTAGGGGACGAGTGCGACCACGAGGACGCAGGCGGCTCCCAGGAACAGCGCGGGACCGCGCTTGTCCTTGGGGGTTTCGGACCATTTGCGCCGCCCGGCCGAGGCCAGGATGCGCAGGCCGCGTCCGATGGTGAGGAGCGGATGGAGGACGTCCGTGGCGCTGTCGGCGGCCGTGCGAGCGAGGTCGCGGCCCCGTGCCAGCGACGCGGTGCCGCTGCTGAGGATGCGGGGAAGTGGGCGCCGGGCCACGGGCGTCTCCTGGAGTTGTGGGTGTTCGGGGTGCTTCGGGTGCGGCTGGGTGTCGCCGTGCCTCGGCGGGCCTAGAGCTTGATCCCGCCGAGCAGGCTCGCGAGGCTCGCCGTGCTCGCGGTGATGCTCGGAGCGATGGCGGAACCGGCGAGGAAGAAACCGAACAGCGAGCAGACGAACGCGTGGGTCAGCTTCATCCCGTCCTTCTTGAAGAAGAGGAAGCAGATGATGCCGAGCAGGACGACGCCTGAGATGGACAGGACCATGAGAGGTTCTCCTGGTAGGTGGGGACAGTCACCATCAGTTCTTCCAGGCTCACAGCAAGTATCAATGCGACAAAAGGTGCATACGGGTGAATCCAGGAGTTTTTCACTGGACCGGGTCACTCCGACTGGCGCGCCCGGTACGAAGGGGGGCAAGGGTGATCATTGCCTCGGCCCGGCCCCTACATGTGCAGGTCCGGGCGCTACTCTGACGATTCACCCGTACGGACGCAGTGCCGTGCACCCCCCTGCCCGCCCGGCCCGGGGGCGGTCCGCCGGGGCGAACCCCATGTCAGCAGCGAGTGAAAGGCGGTACGAACGATGAGCGAGCACACCGAGGGCGGCTCCGGTTCCCAGGACGTCCCCGACGAGGACGTCATCGAACTGGCCACCAAGATCTTCGACCTCGCCCGTCAGGGCGAGACCGCGACGCTCGCCGCGTACCTCGACGCCGGAGTGCCGGCGAACCTCACCAACGACCGCGGCGACACCCTCGTCATGCTCGCCGCCTACCACGGCCACGCCGACACCGTCACGGCCCTGCTGGCCCGCGGCGCCGAGGCCGACCGCGCCAACGACCGCGGGCAGACCCCGCTCGCCGGAGCGGTCTTCAAGGGCGAGGAGGCCGTCATCCGCGCCCTGCTCGCCGGCGGGGCCGATCCGACCGCCGGAACCCCCTCCGCCGTGGACACGGCGCGCATGTTCGCCAAGGCCGACCTGCTGGAACTCTTCGGAGCCAAGTAGTCCGCTTTTTGCCCGGCACCGGCCGGGTCCGGCCGGTGTCCGACCTCACAGGTTGGTCACGGCGGCCGTAAATGTGGTCGCGGCGCACAAACCGGCTGGGTCATCATGGCGTCGGATTCGATTCGCGAACATGACGGACGGGCAGGAGCGGGCTGGACACGACGGGTGTCCACCACCCACCCTCTGCCGCACCGGCCGCCATGGCCGCGAAGCACCGACGAGAGTGAGAAGGCAATGGTCTACATCGAGCGGAACCTGACGGCGGACGTCCTCACATGCTGTTACGCGGCCCTGTGAATCCCGATTCCCGGTTGCGTCCCCAGCTTGATTTGAGGCCATTCCCATGTTCGAACCAGTCATAGCGCCGAGCGGCACGCTGCTCGGGATGCTCCAGCGGGGCCGTGGCGACGGCACGCTGCACGCCCTCGCGGCGCCCAGGGCGGAGGCCCTGGCGGCCCTCGACCAGTGCGTGCTCCGCGACCCGCGCCAGGACTGGCAGGTCGAGAACCGCTCCTTGTACTACGCCCGGCTGTACATGGATCTCGACGGCCCCCTCGGCGCGATCGAGGCCCACCTGTTCGCCGCCGAGGACCTCCTCGACGAAGCGGACGAGCGGACGGGCCTCGCCCTGTCCGTGCTGGGCCACCTCGCCTCCTACGGCCGCGACGACGCGCTCATGCTGCTGCGCCGGTACGCCGCCTCCGGCGCCAACTGGGCCTGGGCCCTCGACGAGCTCGCCCTGCGCGACGACGACGAGGGGCTGAGGTCCCTGGCCGAGCCGGTCATCGCCCGCTTCCCCGCCACGGTCGAGGGCGAGGCGCGGCTGGCCGCCGCCATCCGCGACGCGTACGAGCCCAGGCCCTGGTGCCTGTGGGAGGAGTCACCCCGCCACGGGGAGCGCCTGCGGGCCGCCCGCCGGCAGGGTTCCTTCGACCGCTGGCAGCGCCAGCTGACCCCGAGCGGCCCCCGGCCCGGCTGGGGCGTGCAGGCCGTCTTCGACTGGGCCGCCGACGGGCTGCTGCGCGGCACCCCGCTGCACGTGCCCGCCGCACGCTGTCTGGCCGCCGTGGCCCAGCCCGAGGACCGCCCCGCCATCCTCGCGGCGGCGGCCGGAGCCTCCGGCGAGGCCGCCCGTGCCACCGCCCTGCACCACCTGGTCCTCGCCGAACCGGAGAACCCGGCCGTCCTGGACCTCATCGAAGCCGCCGCCGACGAGCCCGCCGTGGCCGCGTACGAGCGCATGTGCGGCCCCGGCGCCGTCGAACGCGCCCGCCGCTGGATCCACCGGCCCGACGCCCTGGGCGCGGCCGCAGCGGCCACCCTGGCCGCCCGGGGCGGAGCCGAGGACGCCGGCCTGGTCCTCGAAGCCCTGCGCTCCACCGTCCGCGGCGAAGGCCCCGGCACCCGGGCGCTGTACGCCCTGGTGGACGGAGCGGGCCGCCTCGCGATCGGCTGCGCGGCACCCGTACTGCGGCACATCTACCGCGAGACGGCCTCGTCCCACCTGCGCGGCCGGGCCGCGCGGGCCCTGGCCAGCACCGACCCCTCCTTCGCGGCGGGCTTCGCCGTCGAATGCCTGTGGGACTGCGAGGAGACCACCCGCGAGGTGGCCGCCCTCCACGCCGAGACCGCCGACGCGCGGGTCGCTCCCCGGCTGCGCCGCCTGGCCGCCGATCCGGCGGAGGAGGAGGACGTCCAGTCGGCCGTCCGCAGCCGCATCGCACCGGAATCGGCCGTGTAGCCCCCCGCAGCCCCACCCGACAGCACTCTGCCCGGCCCCCTGACGAGAAGGGGCCGGGCAGAGTGCTGTGACGGCGTGCGGCCGCGGAGCGCGTCAGGGCGAAATGGTGGCCGGTACGCCGGGGGGCGGGGTGGGGCGCCCCGACCGCTGCTCCTCCAGGAAGGTCTCCCGGTAGTCGACCGAGCAGTACGGGACGTCTTCGTTCCGCAGGACTCCGAAGGCGAGTCCTTGCTTCCCCTCCCACCACGGCTGGAAGTACGCCCACGCGCACACCAGCGTGTGTCCTGGGGGGACCGCCTTCGGGTTGACCTTGAGGGTGCGTCCGTCATCGAGGGCCTGGGCAGCTTCGGCCGGGGTGAGCTGGTCGAGCACGACGAGGTCGAGGGCGGCGCGCAGCGGCTCGGACAGGGCGGCGTGGCGCTCGGCGAGTTCCCTGAAGGCGCGCTGGGCGTCGATCCGCTCCTCCAGCGCCGCCACGTCCTCGTCGTCGAGGAGGCGGCGCCCGCTCAGCCGCGCCAGCGCCCCGCTCTCACGGGCCAGCCCGCGGGCGTGATCGGCGCCCCCCTGTGGGGCCGATAGCCCTCGAACGTTTCATCGGGACCCCCGCAGGAACCTGACCGGCACCCCCGGCCGGGCCTGCGCCGCCGCGTCCAGGGCCGGGCCCGGGGGGACCACGCCCACCACCGGATAGCCGCCCGTCACCGGATGATCGGCCAGGAACACCACCGGCAGGCCGTCCGGCGGCACCTGGACGGCGCCCAGCACCATGCCCTCGCTCGGCAGCTCGCCCTCCCGTGCCCGGACCAGCGGCGCCCCCGCCTCCGTCCGCAGCCCGATCCGGTTCGACATCGGCGACACCCGGAACACCGAGCGCCACAGCCCGGCGAGCGAGGCCTCGGTGAACCAGTCCGCCCGCGGCCCCAGCCGGAGCGGGAGCAGCAGCTGCGCAGGCGCCCCGGGCAGTGCGCAGGCGTCCGCCGCGGTCACCGGCTCCGGCGCGCCGGAGCCGAGCGGCAGCAGCATCCCGGCCGACAGGACCGGCGGCCCCAGGCCCGACAGCAGGTCCGTCGAGCGACTGCCCAGCACCGGCGGGACGCCCAGGCCGCCCCGCACCGCGACGTAGCTGCGCAGCCCCGACTCCGCCCGGCCCACCTCCAGCTCCGTACCGGCCGGCAGCCTGACAGCGGCTCCCCAGGCCACCGGGCGGCCGGCCGCTCGTACGGAACAGGGTGCGCCCGTGACCGCCACCGTGATCGGAGCCAGGGCCCTCAGCCCGACCCCGTCGAGGGTCGTCTCCAGCGCCGCCGCGTCCGGAGCGTTGCCGAGCAGCCGGTTGGCCAGCGCGTACGCCGCCGTGTCCAGCGCCCCCGAGCGCGGGACCCCCAGATGCGCGTAGCCGGGACGCCCCCGGTCCTGGACCGTGGTCAGCGCGCCCGGGCGCACCACCAGCAGCCCGCTCACCGGCCCGCCTCCGTGAACCGGACCCGTACCCCCGGTGCGAACAGCGCCGCCGGGTCCCGCGCCGGGTCCCAGAGCACCGCGTCCGTGGAGCCGATCAGCTGCCAGCCGCCGGGGGAGGAGCGCGGGTACACCCCCGCGTACTCCCCGGCGAGGGCCAGTGAACCGGCCGGGACGGCGGTCCGGGGCGTGGCCCGACGGGGCAGGTGGAAGCGCTCCGGGAGGCCGGTCAGATAGCCGAAGCCGGGCGCGAACCCGCAGAACGCCACCCGGAAGACGGTGTCGCCGACGATGCCCGCGACGGCGCCCGGGGCCACCCCCCACAGCCCGGCCACGTCCGCCAGGTCCGGCCCGTCGTACCGCACCGGGACCGTGATCAGCGGGCCCTGCGACTCCGCGAGCGGAGGCACCTCCCACCGGGCGATCCGCGCGCCCAGCCCGGCCGGGTCCCGTACACCGTCCAGGAGCACGGTCCGCGCGGCGGGCACGAGGTCCCGTACGGGCCCCAGCTCGCCCGCGTCCCGGCGGCGCAGCAGTTCGGCGTGGAGCGCGGCCACCTCGGCGGCCGAGTCCACCTCGAGCAGCAGCGCCTCCCCGCCGACCGCCAAGGTCCTCACGCGAACGCCTCCACCCGGACCCCGGCCGCGCCCAGCGCCGCCCGGACCCGGCGCGCGAGGTCCGCGGCCCCCGGGGTGTCCCCGTGCAGGCACAGCGAGCGGGCGGCGACGAGGACCGGGGAGCCGTCGGCCGCCGTGACCGTCCCGTCGGCCGCCATCCGTACGGCCCGTGCCACCACGGCGTCCGGATCGTGCACCACCGCCCCCGGCTCGGTGCGTGGCACCAGCGTCCCGGCGGGCGTGTAGGCACGGTCGGCGAAGGCCTCGGCTACGGGGGCCAGCCCGGCGTCCGCGGCCGCCTCCAGCAGCAGGGAGCCCGGGAGGCCGAGTACGGGCAGGGCGCCCCCGGCCGTCAGGACCCCCGCGACCACCGCGGCGGCCTGGCCGGCGTCGTGGACGGTGCGGTTGTAGAGCGCGCCGTGCGGTTTCACGTACGACACCCGGGAGCCGGCGGCCCGCGCGAACACCTCCAGCGCCCCGATCTGGTAGGCCACCTCGTCCGCGAGCTCGCCGGCCGGCACGTCCATGGAGCGCCGTCCGAAGCCCGCCAGGTCGCGGTAGGAGACCTGCGCGCCGATCCGTACGCCCCGCTCGGCGGCCAGCTCGCAGACCCGGCGCATGATGGACGGGTCCCCGGCGTGGAAACCGCAGGCGACGTTGGCGCTCGTGACGACGGAGAGCAGGGCCTCGTCGTCCGTCAGCGTCCAGCGTCCGAAGCCCTCGCCGAGGTCGGCGTTGAGGTCGATCGCCGCCTCGAGGGGTGTGATCATGGAAGCCATGCGGTGAGCGTAGAACAGCGCCGCCGCCGTGATCCCGGTAGGCGGGGACGATCCGGCCGAACCATGCGGTTTGGGATGTTGTCAGGGTCAGCGCCTAGTCTTTGCGCGTGACTCTCCCTGCCCCGGCGAAGACCCTTCCGTCCCCGGCGCCGGGCCCGGCTGCCGACGAGGGCCTGGCCCGGCGGCTGCGCGCGCTCGCCTGCACCGCCCCGCTGCACGACCTCGACGTACGCAAGGCCAATCTGGCGGGCGAGTACGGCGTCTACGCGATGGCGGAGGTCGCACTGGCCGCGATCGACCTGGTCACGCTGAACATGGACTTCGACACGGGCGCCGACCACGAGCAGATAGTGGCCAGGCTGCTCCCGCGCGTCGCCGCCCAGGCCCCGGCCCGGCCCGCCGCCGAGCACGAGCGGGTGGCCCGCTGGGTGCTGGAGAACCTGATCAACGTCGGCAGCGTGGACCGCGGCTTCCGCGCGATCTACGGCACGTTCGGCCCGGACGGCGTCTACGTCCGGCGCGACTACGACTTCAAACTGATCGAAGAGGTGCCGGGCTACGGCGGCGCGGTCTACCTGCGCACGACCGACGAGGCCGTCAACGTCCTGGTCGGCGCCCTCGACACCGACGTGACGAGCGCGCAGATCGCGGCCGAGGTCAAGCTGGAGGTGCTGATCAGCCGCGGCCGGCTCGCCGACGCCCAACTCGCCGCCGAGCAGGCCCGGTACCGGACCGTGCAGTACGCGGAGACCCTGCGCCGGACGCTGGACGCGACGCGGCGCAACGTGCGGGCGGTGGACTGGCTCCGGTCCGTCCCCGACATGATCGAGGAGGCCCTCGACCACGTCGCCGACCGCTACCGCCACGAGAACGCGATCCTGACCAACATCCGCAGGGCGCGCGACGAGGCCGAGGAGCCCGAGAGCAAGCGGCGCGCCGCCGAGCTCGTCGACATCGTCAAGGACTGCATCCGCCGCCACACCCAGCTCCAGTCCCGGCTGCTGGACGCCGGGCCGCTCTTCCGGGCCGAGCAGGACCGGCAGGCCTTCGCCGCGCCCGCGCCGCGCTCCGGCATCGACCTGTACGGGCAGCTGGTGGCCCCGCTGCTGCCGCTGCCGGTCGCCCAGGCCCGCCGGGTCACGGACGCCTTCTTCGCCTCCGGGGCGGGACTGCGCACCCCGGTCTCGGTACGGGTGGGGGACCTGGTCGACATACTGCTCACCCCGCCCGTGGAGCGGGAGCACCTCGGCGCGGAGATGCCCGAGCCGGACCTCATCGCGACCCCGGACGACAGCCGCTTCAGCGAGGAGCAGCTCGCCGCCGCGATGGAGCTCCTGGACCTGCCGCACGACGCCCCGCGGCGGCTGTCCGGCCTCCTGGCCGAGGCCCGCCGCAGCGACCCCGACCTGCCGTACCTGGTGGCCCTGCTGGCGGTCCACGCGGCGAGCCCGGCCGTCGGCACGGCCTACCGCCAGGGCGAGGAGCGGCTGCTCTTCGCGGTGGACGACGGCACCCAGCTCGAAGACCCGGAGTTCGGCGGCGCCGACCTGATCGTCGGCACCGCCCTCCTCGACGCGGCCGGCATGGCCGCGGCCCGCTCGGAGGCGGCGTGAACACCGCCGCCGAGACCACCACCCGCACCACCCGCACCGCCGTCACCACCCGCACCGCCGTCACCACCCGCACCGCCGTCACCACCCGCACCGCCGTCACCACCCGCACCGCCGTCACCACCCGCACCGCCGTCACCACCCGCACCGCCGTCACCACCCGCACCACCGAGGAGATCCACCCGTGAGCGACCACCACGCCGAGTACCCCGCGTGGAGCGAGCCCGCGGCTCCCGCCACCGCCCCGCCCGCAGCCGCGAACCCGGCCGTCACCCCGGCGGACGCCGCCGACGCCGCCCGGCTCGTCGCGTTCGGGCTGCAGCCCAAGCTGCTCCCCGCCCGCGACGCCGAGTACGCCGAGCTGCTCCGCCGCTACCGCGAGGACCCCGCCTTCGGCCGGCTCGCCGACGCCGTCGCCACCGGCCTCGGCCTCGTCGTACTGGAGGTGTCCCCGCGCGCCGGCATGGCCGTGGCCGCCGGTGAGGACTCCGTCTTCGCCGTCCGCATGGGCGACTACGCCCGCCGCACCGCCGCCGACTCCGCCGACCGCTTCCTGCACGGCCTCGCCCACCTCGCCGTCGCGGCCCTCGCCTTCCCCCGCCCCGAGGACCTCGCCGACGACGGCTACATCGGCCGCGTCACCGTCAACGGCGTCGACGCCTTCGTCCGGCAGACCTGCCGCCGCCTCGAGGAGCGCGCCGAGGAGCTCGGCGAGAACACCGACCCCGCCTCCGACGCCCCCGGCCTGGAGGCAGCCTGGCGCGTCTACGCCCGCCGCAGCGCGACCGGCGCCACCAAGGACGCCCGCCGCCTCGCCGGTTCCACCACCGGCATCGTCGGCAAGGCCGCCGCCTTCCTCACCGAGTCCGGCTTCCTCCAGCGCACCGGGGACGACGCCGGAGGCACGTACCGCACCACCCCCCGCTACCAGCTCCAGGTCCGCGACATGGCCGGCAGCGCGGCCATGGCCGAACTCCTGGAACTGGGCGTGGTGCCCGTCAGCGACGGCTCCGCCACCCTGCTGCCGCCGCACGAGGGCGACGACCTGGAACTCGCGGCCGACGCCGGCCTGCCGTTCCACGCCTGAGCCACCCGCCCTCCGTACCGAGTACGCACCGAGAACACCGAGAAACAACGAGAGTCCGCCGCCATGTACGAGCTGTCCCGGATCCGCCTCTACTCCATCGGGCCCGCCGGTGCGCGCTACGCCGACACCGTGCTCGACCTGCGCGGAGTCGGTGAGCCGGTGCCCCACCCGGCGCCCGCCCAGGCGGAGTTCTTCGAGGACGAGCCCACCGGCCCGCCGCGCCGCCCGGCCCCCGCCGGCGTGCTCTTCCTGGAGAACGGCGGCGGCAAGTCCGTCCTGCTCAAGCTGATCTTCTCGGTGATGCTGCCCGGCCACCGCAACACCCTCGGCGGCGCCAGCTCCGGCGTGCTGCGCAAGTTCCTGCTCGCCGACGACTGCGGCCACGTCGCCCTGGAGTGGCAGCACACCCAGACCGGTGAGTGCGTGGTCGTCGGCAAGGTCAGCGAATGGCGCGGCCGCCAGGTCTCCAACGACCCGCGCAAGTTCGCCGAGGCCTGGTACTCCTTCCGCCCCGGGCCCGGCCTGAGCCTCGACAGCCTGCCCGTCGCCGAGGCCACCGCCGTACGCCCGCCCGCCGAAGGCGCCTCCGGCGCCCAGGGCCGCCGCCGCACGATGAAGGGCTTCCGCGACGCCCTCACCGAGTCGGGCAAGGCGTACCCGCACCTGGAGGTGTACTTCGAGGAGATCCACGACCGGTGGAACGAGCACCTCACCGAGCTCGGCCTCGACCCCGAACTCTTCCGCTACCAGCGGGAGATGAACGCCGACGAGGGCGAGGCCGCCGGCCTCTTCGCGGTGAAGAAGGACTCCGACTTCACCGACCTGCTGCTGCGCGCCGTCACCGACACCCGCGACACCGACGGCCTCGCCGACCTCGTCCACGGCTTCGGCAACAAGCTCGGCCGCCGCGCCGAGCTGATGGCCGAACGGGACTTCACCGCGGGCTCGGCGGACCTCCTGGGACGCATCGTCGAGGCCGCCGAGACCCGCTCACGGCTGCGCGACGTCCACGCGGGCGCCGAACGCCGCACGCGCACCCTGGTCCGGCGGCTGTCCGCCCGCGCCACCGGGGAACGCGGCCGCGCCGCCGACCTCGCCCAGCGCGTCACCGGCGCCGCCCACGAGGTCACCGCCGCCGAAACCGCCCGCGCCCGCAGCGCAGCCGTCTCCGCCGAACTCGCCTACCGGCACGCCTCGCTGGCCCTGACGGTCGCCGACAAGGCCGCCACCGCGCAGCGCCGCGAACTCCTCGAAGCGCGCACCCTGCACTCCGCGTGGCAGGCCGCCGAGACCGTGCTGCGCCACCGCGCCGCCGCCGACCGCTCCGCCCGGGTCGCCGCGGCGATCCTGGAGGCCGAGCGCGACGCGGCCCCGGCGCTGGCCGCCCGCGCCACGGCCGCCGCCGATCTCGTACGGGCCCTGCACACCGCCGCCGAGCACGGCGAGCGGGTGGCCAACGAGGAGGAAGAGCGTTCCGCGGCCCTGCAGGCCACCGGCGAGGCCGCACACCGCGACGCCACCGCCGCCGCGACGGCCGCCCAGCGCGCCCGCAGCGAGGCCGAGCACCTCCGCTCGCGCCTCGGCGAGGTCCAGCAGGAGACCGCCGAGGCCGTCCGCGCCGGCTGGCTCGACGACTCCGCGCCCGACGCCGACCCGGCCAGGGCCGCCCTGGCCGCCACCGACGCCGAGAAGACCGCCGTCGCCGCCTGGGACGAGTCCCGCGAGGCCGCGCGCGCCGCCGCCGAAGCCGCCCGCGAGGGAGCCGCCGCGGAATCCCGCGCCGAACTCACCGCCGCCCGCGCCGCGGACGCCGCCGACGCGGCCGAAGCCGCCTACGACGCGGAACACCGCGCAGCCGCCTCCCTCGCCCGATCCCCGCGCCTGGCCGCCCTCCTGGGCCTCCCGTCCGCCCCGGACGCCCCGGTCCCGGGCCCCCGCGCCGCGGAGCACGGCAGTGCCGCCGCCGTCCCCGGCTCCGCCGAAGGCGCCGGCACCGGGGGCCCGCAGGGCATGGCGGCCCGCGCGGGCACGGCCGCAGCCCAGGAGGACCCCGCCACCGCCGGACGGCTCACGGCCGAGGACCTCGACCGGAACGCCGAGGACCTCCACCAGCTGCTGAGCGACGGAGTCACCGCGGCCGAACGGCAGTTGTTCGAGCTGCGCACCGCCGCCGCCGACGACGCCCGCATCCTCGGCGCGCTCGGCGACGGCGGCCTGCTGCCGCCCGGCCCCGACGTCCTGGCCACCGTCGAGTACCTCGGCGAGCACGGCATCCCGGCCCTCCCCGGCTGGCGCTACCTCGCCCAGTCCGTGGACCCCGCCGACCACGCCGCCGTCCTCGCGGCCCGCCCCGAACTCGTCGACGGCGTCGTCATCACCGACCCCGACACCCACAGCCGCGCCCGAGAGGTCCTCTCCGCCGCCGCCCTGCTGCCCCGCTCCACCGTCGCCGTCGGCACCGCCGCCGCCCTGCTGGCCCCCGTCCCGCAGGCCGACGACGACGCGGTGTTCCTCGTACCGCCGAACCCGGCCATGCACGACGAGCACGCCGCCGACGAGGAGCGCCAGGCGCTGCGCACCCGCGCCACGGCCAGGGACACCGAGATCCGCGACCTCGCGGCGCGCCTGGCCGGGGACCGCGAGCTGGCCGCCCGCCTCGCCTCCTGGCGCACCGGCTGCCCGACCGGCCGCCTCGCCGAGCTCGCCCAGCAGGCCGCGGCCGCCCGTGCGTTCGCCGAGGAGGCCGACGCCGAGCTCGCGGAGGCCCGTACCGTACGCGCCGAGGCCGACGAGGCCGCCGCCGACGCCGCCCGCGTGCGCGACGAGCGCCAGGACACCGCCCAGCGGGCCCGGCGCGTCGCCGACGCCCTCGCCGGGCTCGCCTTCCGCCTGCGCGAACGCGCCGGCTGGCAGGCCCGGCTCCGCGAACTCGCCGACGACGCCGCCGAGTCCGAGGCCCGCGCCGAGGTGTGCCTGGACCGGGCCCGCGCCGCCGACGAGGACCGGCGCGCCGCCCAGCGCGCCGCCGACGACGCCCGCCGCACCGCTCGCGCCCTGCGGGCCGAGCGCGCCGACATCGCCGGGGCCCCCGAGCCGCTCCCCGAGGACGACGGCGCGCCCAAGGCGCCCCTGCCCGACCTCCGCGAGGCCTACCGCGCCGCTTCCCAGCTGTACGAGAAGGTCGGTGTCGGAGCCGACCTGCGCGCCGAACAGGCCCGCGCCGAGAGCGACGAGAGCGCCGCCCTCGCCGAACTGGACCGGCTCACCAACAAGGTCCGCACCCGCGCCGCCCAGCTCCTCGAGAGCCCCGACGGGGCCGACGGCCCCTCCCGCCAGGCAGCCGCCGCCCGCGCCGAGTCCCTCGTCCAGATGCTGGAGACCAGGGCCTCCACCGCGAGCGAGCAGCTCGGCCGCCTGCGCGGCGAGGCCGAACGCCACGCTCCCGCCGAGGGTGAGGCGCACACCGAACTGCCCGAGGAGCTGGTCCCCGGGGACGTGGACCACGCGCAGGCCCTGCTGCGTACGGCCACCGCCCAGCTCGCCGCCCACAGCGCCGCGGTGGAGAGCGCCCGGGCCGCCCACGCCGACCTGCTGCGCGCCCACCGCGCCGCCGAGGACGGAGCCGGCGGCTTCGACGAGACCGCCGCCCTGCTGCGCGACCTCCTGCGCGACCACACCCACGCCGAGGACGAGCAGGAGCCCGCGCCCCATGCGGGCACCCTGGAGGAGGCCCGCCAGTCGGCCACCGAGGCCCGTCGTGCGCTGCGCGCCTGCGCGGCCGACCTCTCGGCGGCCGAGTCCGCCGTGCGCGAGGCGAGCGACATCCTGGTGCGGCACGCCAACGCCACCCGGTACGAGCAGGTACGCACTCCCGCCCGCCAGCAGATCCGGGAACTGCCCGCCTCCGCCCTGCCCGAGCACGCGGCGGCCTGGGCAGCGGCCTTCGCCCCGCGGCTGCGGGTCCTCACCGACGAACTGGCGCAGCTGGAGCGCAACCGCGACAGCATCGTCGACCGGCTGCGCGGCCTCGTGGAGTCGGCCCTGGCCACGCTCCGCTCGGCGCAGCGCCTCTCCCAGCTGCCGGAGGGCCTGGGGGAGTGGTCGGGGCAGGAGTTCCTGCGGATCCGCTTCGAGGAGCCGGACCAGGCCACGCTCACCGAGCGGCTCGGCGAGGTCATCGACGAGGCCACGCGTGCGGCGGTGAAGAAGAACAGCACCGCCTCCTTCGGCGAGGGCCGCCGCGACGGCATGTCCCTGCTGCTGCGGGGCGTCCAGGCGGCGCTGGAACCCAAGGGCATCTCGGTGGAGATCCTCAAGCCGGACGCGGTCCTGCGCGCCGAGCGCGTGCCGGTCGGGCAGATGGGCGACGTGTTCTCCGGCGGCCAGCTGCTGACCGCCGCGATCGCCCTGTACTGCACGATGGCGGCGCTGCGCAGCAACGACCGCGGCCGTGACAAGCACCGCCACGCGGGCACGCTGTTCCTCGACAACCCGATCGGCCGCGCGAACGCCACCTACCTGCTGGAGCTCCAGCGGGCGGTGTCCGACGCGCTCGGCGTCCAGCTGCTCTACACGACGGGCCTGTTCGACACCACGGCCCTCGCCGAGTTCCCGCTGGTCATCCGGCTGCGCAACGACGCGGACCTGCGGGCGGGGCTGAAGTACATCAGCGTCGAGGAACACCTGCGCCCGGGCCTGCCGCAGCAGTCCCCGGAGCAGGAGACGATCCACGGCGAGATCACGGCGACCCGCATGTTCCGCCGGAGCTGAGGCGCCCCGCCCCTCCGCGACGACCTCGGACGACCTCGCGGCGACCGCGGCGCCTCAGCGCCGGCCGAAGGCCGCGAGGGGCCCGTCCTCGCGGGGTATTCGGGCCGGGCCCGCCTTCCGCTCCGCACGGGCGGCCTTGGCGGCCCGGCGCTCCTCGCGGCGGCGGCGCCGCGCCGTGCTGCTCGGCTCCGACACGACCCCGTACCGCTGGTTCCACATCTGCCGGGTGATCCACACGTCCAGCACGCCCCACGTGGCCACGATGGTCCCCGCGACCGCTCCCAGCACCATCGGGAAGGCCAGCCAGGACCCGGTGAGCGTGAGGAAGAAGCCGACGGTCGCCTGGATGAGGGTCAGGGACACGATCAGCACCGCCCGCACCGCGGACGCCCGCACCGGATCGGGCATCCGCCGCCGCCGGGCCGGTTCCTCCACCCACAGGCCGCGCCGGTTCCCGCCCACGGCGTCCTCGGCCCCGCCGTCCTGATACCTGTTCATGGTCCGCTCACTCCCCACCGCGCCGCGGTCCGCACTTTCCACCCCCACACGTCTACCCCGACGTGTGCCCCTGAACAGAAGACGTACGGCGCCGCACAGAGATTCCCGCATCGGGATTCCCGGCGCGCGGAGTCGTCCGCTCGTCCGGTGATCGCGGAACGAATAATTCCAGCCATCCATCGCGTTGCGGGAACTGACGCCCCACCAAGTGTCATGTGCCACATATCGGGCCGCACTTGACCGGAATTATCGGACAACTCATGATCTTCGTCCAGAGGTCCGGCCGAAAACGTCCGGACACGCCTTCGAACCCGCTCCGTGGCAGTAGTAGGCTCACGCCGGTTTAAACGACGGAACGCCGACGGAACACCGACGGAACACCGACCCCCCGACATCGGGGATGAGCTGGGGGAGGCTGGGGAGGCCATGCGCTTTCGCGGGAAGTCCATCCGCCGGAAGATCGTCGCGTTGCTCCTTGTGCCGCTCGTCTCGCTGACCGCACTCTGGTCCTTCGCCACGGTCATCACGGGTCGTCAGGCGGTCCAACTCCTCGACGTCGCCTACGTCATCGACAAGGTCGGCTACCCCATCGAGGACGTCGTCCGCGTCATCCAGAAGGAACGCCGCCAGACCCTCGTCGTCGTCGGCGACCCCACCGCCTCCGCGGCCACCACCGAACTCGCCAAGCGCCGCGCGGCCACCGACGAAGCCGTCGAGCAGATCAGCGCCAACGCCCGCGACCCCGAGGTCATCGAGCAGCTGAGCGACGACAACGCCCAGCGCCTGCGCTCGATCCTCGCCGCCTTCCACGGCATCAGCGCCCTGCGCCGCTCGGTCGACCAGAACACCCTCGACCCCAGCCAGGCACTGGACCTCTACAGCCGACTCGTCGACCCCTGCTACGAGTTCCTCATGAATCTCCACGCCCTCGAGAACGTGGAGATGGACAAGCAGGGCCGCGCCCTCGTCGGCATCACCCGGGCCCGCGAGACCCTCTCCCGCGAAGACGCCGTCATCGCCTCCGCCCTCGCCGCCCGCAACGTCAGCGGGGTCGACCTCCGGCACGTCTCCGACTTCGCCGCCAACCGCGAGCTGCTGTACGAGTTCAACCTCGCGATCCTCCCCGACGCCGACCGCCAGCGGTTCGAGCAGTACTGGGGCGGCCCCGACACCAAGATGCTGCGCGACGCGGAGGAACGGTTCCTCAATGGCGGTGCGGGCAAGAACCCGCGCGTCACCGCCGCCCAGTGGGACGAGGCCGCCGGCAAGGTCCTCGACGAGCTCGCCGCCATGGGAACCGACGCCGGCGACCGCTACCAGAAGCGCGTCGAGCCCGTCGCCATGGACGTGCTGATCCAGGCCGCCGTGGCCGGCGTCCTCGGCTTCATCGCCCTCGTCGTCTCGCTGATCCTCTCCGTGCGCATCGGCCGCGACCTGATCCGCGACCTCTCCCGGCTCCGCAAGGAGGCCCACGAGGTCTCCGGCGTGCGCCTGCCGAGCGTGATGCGCCGCCTCGCCGCGGGCGAGCACGTGGACGTGGAGACCGAGGCACCCCGCCTGGAGTACGAGAAGGACGAGGTCGGCCAGGTCGGCCTGGCCCTCAACACCCTCCAGCGCGCCGCCGTCGAGGCCGCCGTGAAGCAGGCGGAACTGCGCCGCGGCGTCTCCGAGGTCTTCGTCAACCTGGCCCGCCGCAACCAGGTGCTCCTGCACCGCCAGTTGACCCTCCTCGACACCATGGAGCGCCGGACCGAGGACACCGAGGAGCTTGCCGACCTCTTCCGGCTCGACCACATGACCACCCGCATGCGCCGCCACGCCGAGGGCCTGGTGATCCTCTCCGGCGCCGCCCCCTCCCGCCAGTGGCGCAAGCCCGTCCAGCTGATGGACGTCGTACGGGCCGCCGTCGCCGAGGTCGAGGACTACGAGCGCATCGAGGTACGGCGGCTGCCGCGCCTGGGCATCGCCGGCCCCGCCGTCGCCGACATCACCCACCTCGTGGCCGAACTCCTCGAGAACGCCACCGTGTTCTCGCCGCCGCACACCGCGGTCCAGGTGCTCGGCCAGCGCGTCGCCAACGGCTTCACCCTGGAGATCCACGACCGCGGGCTCGGCATGAACCCGGAGGCGCTGCTCGACGCGAACCTCCGCCTCGCCGAGACCCCCGAGTTCGAACTCTCCGACACCGACCGCCTCGGCCTGTTCGTCGTCAGCCGCCTCGCCCAGCGCCACAGCGTCAAGGTGGTCCTCCAGCCCAGCCCGTACGGCGGCACCACCGCCGTGGTCTTCATCCCGGTGGCCCTGCTGACCGAGGCCCCCGAGACCAACGGCACGGGCATCCGGCTGGACGACGGACCCGCGGTCAAGCCGGCCGGGCGGACCGGGGCGATCCCCTCCGCGCGGTCCGCCCCCGCCGCCGTCGAGCGGGCGGTCCCCGCCGGCTCCGGCCGCTCGCTGCCGGTCGGCGAACTGCGCGGCCCGGTCGAGCTGGAGGCCCCGATCGACGTCCTCGGCCTGGACGCGGTGGACGGGCTCGACGCGGCCCCGGCCGTTCTGGACGGCACCGGCACCGGCGCCCGTCCCGTCATGGCCACGCTGGACGACGAGACCCCGCCCAACGGGACCCCCCGCAGCGCCCTGCTGGGCCTGCGCCCGGCGGACCAGCCGCACACCGAGCGCCACCGGGACCGGAACCGTCCCACCGGCCCGGTCCGGCTCGACGCCCAGCGGGTGGAGACCCCCCGCCCCGACGGCCCGCGCTCCTCGGGAGCCGTACCGCTGCCGCGCCGCCGTCCCGCGCCGACCCTGGTCGCCGAGCACGGCCGCCGCGTGGACCCCCGCCCGGTGTCCGCGGTCCCGCGGCCCGCGCCCGCGCCCGCGCCTGCCCCCGCCCCCGCTGCCGGGGACGCGCCGGCCGGCACCGGCCTGCCGCGCCGGGTCCGCCAGGCCAGCCTGGCGCCGCAGCTCAAGAACGCCCCGGCCGCGGTCCCCGACAACACTGCCACCGCCCCTTTCCGGGACCGTGACGCGGAGGACGTACGCACGCGCATGTCCGCACTCCAGCGCGGCTGGACGGCGGGCCGCAACCAGCACGCACAGCAGAAGTCCGAGACCGGGGCAGGCACCCCCGCCGCCACCGGTCCCGCGAACGAGAACGAAGGGGACGGTCGATGACCGCACCGCAGACCGGCAACGACACCAGGGGCCGCGGCTCCGGCCCGCTCAACTGGCTCCTGGACGAGCTCGTCGACAAGGTCGGCTCCATCCGCAAGGCGGTGGTCCTCTCGGGCGACGGCCTGCCCACGGGCAGCTCCAAGGACCTCACCCGAGAGGACAGCGAGCACCTGGCGGCGGTCGCCTCCGGCTTCCACAGCCTGGCCAAGGGAGTCGGCCGGCACTTCGACTCCGGCCAGGTCCGCCAGACCGTCGTCGAGCTCGACGAGGCCTTCCTCTTCGTGATGGCCGCCGGCGACGGCAGCTGCCTGGCCGTGCTCGCCGACTCCGACTCCGACGTCGGCCAGGTCGCGTACGAGATGACCCTGATGGTCAAGCGGGTGGGCGACCACCTGGCCACCGCCCCGCGCACCGGGCTGCCAGCCGGAGGGTGAGTCGTACGGCATGAGCGATCCAGGCCAGGACCACCCCGCCCCCACCCCGGCCGGTGACCACGCACCGACGCCCGACCACGCGCACTGGTTCGACGACGACGCGGGTCCGGTCGTGCGCCCGTACGCCATGACCCGCGGCCGGACCAGCCACGCGGGCCAGCACCGGCTGGACCTGATCGCGCTCGTCGTCGCCGAACCGGCCGCCGACGACCCGGTCTGGGACATGACCCTGTCGCCGGAACACGCCCACATCCTCGGGATGTGCCGGGACCGGCCGCAGTCGGTCGCCGAACTCGCCGCGGACCTCGACCTCGCGGTCGGCGTCGTCCGCGTCCTGATCGGGGACCTGACCGACGACCAACTGGTCCACGTGACCCGGCCGGTACCCCCGGCCGAACTGCCCGATGAATCCATTCTGCGTGAGGTGATCGATGGCCTTCGGGCGCTCTAGCCGCACCGGTGCCATGCATGCCGTGACACCGGTCGAGCCGCTGACCCTGAAGATCCTGGTCGCGGGCGGCTTCGGGGTGGGCAAGACCACCCTGGTCAGTGCGGTAAGCGAGATCAAACCCCTGCGGACCGAGGAGCTGCTCTCGCAGCCGGGCGTCGGCATCGACGACACCGGGGGAGTGGAGGGCAAGAACACCACGACCGTGGCCATGGACTTCGGGCGCATCACGCTGCGCGAGGACCTGGTCCTGTACCTGTTCGGCACTCCCGGGCAGGACCGGTTCTGGTTCCTGTGGGACGAGCTGGCCCAGGGCTCGCTCGGCGCGGTGGTCCTCGCGGACACCCGCCGCCTCGCCGACTGCTTCGCCGCCGTCGACTACTTCGAACGCCGCGGGATCCCGTTCGTCGTCGCGGTCAACTGCTTCGACGGCGCGGACCGGCACCCCGTGGTGACCGTACGGGAAGCACTCGACCTCGATCCCGGGGTGCCGGTGCTGCTGTGCGACGCGCGGGACCGGGAGTCCGTCAAGGACGTACTCGTCGGCGTCGTCGAGCACGCGATGTCGGTGGCCCGGGAGCGGCGCCGGAGCCTGACCGCGGGAACCTGACACGGAGGCGGCCCGTACCCCCGCCGACTGGGGTACGGGCCGCAGCTCTCATGGGGGGATCGGGGGTCCCGGGCGCCGCACGGGACTGTGGAGCGAGTGTGAACCCGCCACCCGGGGCCGTCAAGCGTTCCGACAACACCCGCCGGTCCCGCCCGCTCAGCGCACCGCGACCACGGCCGATCCGTGGCCGAACAGCCCCTGGTTCGCGGTGATCCCGGACCGTGCCCCCGGCACCTGCCGCTCGCCGGCCGTACCGCGCAGCTGCCAGGTCAGCTCGCACACCTGGGCGATGGCCTGCGCCGGCACCGCCTCCCCGAACGAGGCCAGCCCCCCACTGGCGTTGACGGGTATCCGCCCGCCGAGAGCCGTCGCCCCCTCCCGTACGAGCTTCGCGCCCTCGCCCTCCGCGCAGAGGCCGATGTCCTCGTACCACTCCAGCTCCAGGGCGGTGGACAGGTCGTACACCTCGGCGAGCGAGAGGTCGTCCGGACCGAGCCCGGCCTCCTCGTACGCGGCGCGCGCGATCGAGGCGCGGAAGGAGCCGTCCGCGGGCCGGACGGCCACCGCCGAATCGGTGGCGATGTCCGGGAGGTCCAGCACCGTACGGGGATAGGTGGGGGTCACCGTCGAGACGGCCCTGATCCGCACCGGGTCGGCGATCCCGCGCGAGCGGGCGAAGTCCATGCTGGTGAGCACCAGCGCCGCGCCCCCGTCGGAGGTGGCGCAGATGTCGAGCAGCCGGAGCGGATCGGCGACCACCGCCGAGGCCGCCACCTCCTCGGCGGAGACGGCCTTGCGGTAGCGGGCGTTCGGGTTGAGCGTCCCGGCCGCCGCGTTCTTCACCTTGACCTGGGCGAAGTCCTCAGGCGTGTCCCCGTACACGGCCATCCGGCGGCGTGCGTACAGGGCGAAGTACGCCGGGTTGGTGGCGCCCAGCACACGGAAGCGCAGCCAGTCGGGATCGTCGGGCCGGTCGCCGCCCGCCGGGGCGAAGAACCCCTTGGGCGCCGCGTCCGCGCCCACCACGAGCACCACGTCGGCCAGGCCGGCCAGGATCTGGGCCCGGGCCGTCCCGATCGCCTGGGCGCCGGACGCGCAGGCCGCGTACACGCTGGTCACCCGGGCCCCCTGCCAGCCGAGGGCCTGGGCGAAGGTCGCACCGGCCACGTAGCCCGGGTATCCGGAGCGCACGGTGTCGGCGCCGACGATCGACCCCACGTCCGTCCAGTCCAGCCCGGCGTCCGCCAGCGCGGCCCGGGCGGCGGCCCGCCCGTACTCGACGAAGCCGCGGCCCCACTTGCCCCAGGGGTGCATCCCGGCCCCGAGGACGGCGATGTCGGCGCTCACGCGTCCCCTCCCACCGGCTTGAACTGCCAGGTGGTCCAGGCGGTCCCGGCGGCTTCGTCCTCGTTCAGCACGCCGCCCACCACCTCGACCTCCATCCCGACCGCCAGGTCGGCGACGCCCACTCCGGGCACCGCCTGCCCCAGCACCACCATCCCCTCGGCCTCGAGCTCCACCGCGAGCAGGGTGTACGGCTCCCAGGGCTCGGCCGGGTCGGACACGTACGGCGCCGGCGGCCGGTAGCGCCCGTCGGTGTAGGACCAGACCCGCCCGCGCGGGGACAGCGGCACCTCGGCCATCTCCCCGCCGCCCGGGCAGCGCGGATTGCGGCAGTACGCGTCCTCACGCGGGAAGAACACCGCGGTGCAGGCCGAACACCGGGTGCCGAGCAGCCGGAATCCGGCGCCGTCCGGCGCGGATTCGGTGAACCACCCGCTCACGACGGGTGTACGTGTGAGTGCCAAGACCCCTCCCATGCAGAAACCTGACGCATCGTCAGGAGTGTGTCACGGGTGGACGTGCCGGGTCACCGGTTCCCGGCGAGCCACTTCGCGGCGATCTCGCCCGGCTCCGCGTCCCGGCCCGGCCGGACGGACGCGACAGCCACGGGGAAGTCGAAATGGGAGTCGGGAAAGGCCTCGGGCCGGTACGTGAAGTGCCACCACTCCTCGGGAAGGTTCACGAAACCCTGCTCGCCCAGAATCCGCTTCAGCAACTGCCGGTTGGCGCGGGCGGCGCCCGTCACCCGCGGATCGTCGGTGTGCGAGAGCGGATCGAAGAAGTCGAACGGGGTCCCCATGTCGACGTCCCCGCCTTCCGTGCCGGTGATCCGCACCAGCGTCACATCGACGGTGCTCCCACGGCTGTGCCCGGACTTCTCGGCGATGTAGCCGTCCGGGATCAGCCGGCTCTTGTCCACCGCCGGATAGAACTCCGCCTTCGTCGCCTGGTCGTCCAGGTCCCCGGCCCAGCGGACGAAGCGGTCCACCGCACGCTGGGGCCGGTAGCAGTCGTACACCTTCAGCGAGTACCCGCGCCGCAACAGCCCGCGCTGCGCCCTGCGCAACGCCTCGGCGGCGGGCCGGGCGAGCAGGCACACCGGCTCCTCGTAGCCGTCCACCACCCGGCCGGTGAAGTTCCGGTCGCCCGCGTACCGCATGTCCTGGCGCACACTCGGATCCACCTCGCGCAGCGCCACGAACCCGGCGGGCGCGCCCCCGCCGGCCAGCAGCGCAAGCGCACCCGCAACACCCGCAACACCCGTGATCCGCATACCGCTTGGCATACCATCGCGGCATGTCGGCGCACCTGACGAACTCGCACTGTTCCACCTGCGGAGTGCCCTACTCCACCCAGACGTGGCCCCGCGCCTGTGCCGCCTGCGGGGCAGTGGCCTACCGCAACCCGCTCCCGGTGGCCATCGCCCTGCTCCCGGTCGAGGACGCGGACGGCGCCGGCCTCGTGGTCATCACCCGCACCATCGAACCCGCCCTCGGCGGCATCGCCCTGCCCGGCGGCTTCATCGACTTCGGCGAGGACTGGCACGACGCCGTCGTCCGCGAACTCCGCGAGGAGACCGGCATCACCGCCCCCGCCTCGGAGGTCACCCTGGCCGACGCCCTGAGCTCCCCGGCCGGCCACCTGCTCCTCTTCGGGCTCCTCCCCCTCCGCCCGGCCGCCTCCCTCCCCGCCTCGACCCCGACGGACGAAACCACGGGCTGGCACATCCTCCGCACCCCGACGGAACTGGCCTTCCCCCTCCACACCCAGGCGGCCGGCGCCTGGTTCGCGGGCCGCTACGCCTGAGCCGAGGGAGCACGGTTCGGATCCCGACCGGCGCATTCAGCCCGCCGGCGTTCGAGGCGCGGGGTCCGGGAGGGAGCCCCGATCCCGAAGCCGCACCCGCCCGCTCGGCCCAGCCGCCCCCAGTGCTGTGACCGGAAGGCACTAGACCCCCCGCACGACCACACCCGCCACCGTGGCCCCGGCCTCGTCCTCCACCACCACCTCGTCCCCGGCCCACCGCGAGGTGTACCGCTCGACCTTCCCCGCCTCGAAGCCCGGCCCCGGGTCCCGGATCACCACCCCGCCGCCCGTGCGGCCGCGGGCCGGGGCCCAGGCCTCCAGCTCCACCCCGCCGCCCGAGGCGGACCGCACCGGCAGCACCGCGCCTGCCCTGGCCAGCACCGGGATCCGCCCCCGCGGGGCGTCCAGCAGGATCTGTCCGGGACCCTCGTACGCCGCCCCCGTCGCGGTGTCGTACCACCGCCCCCGCGGCAGCCGCACCGCCCGCCGGTCCGCCCCGCACTCCAGCACCGGGGCGACCAGCAGCGCGTCACCCAGCAGGAACGCGTCCTCGCAGTCCCGCAGCCGCCGCTCCTCCGGCGAACCCCACCACAGCGGCCGCACGTACGGGGCCCCGGTCCGCCGCGCCAGGTGCGCCAGCGTCACGAAGTACGGCCGCAGCCGCTCCCGCTCCGCCATCACCTCGCGCGCGTGCTCCTCCACCTCGGCCCCGAACTCCCACGGCTCCCGCCGCCCCGCCCAGATCGCCGAGTGCGTCCGGAACAGCGGGAGGTACGCCCCCAACTGCAGCCACCGCAGGTACAGCTCGGGGGAGGGCGACCCTCCGAAGCCGCCGACGTCCGGCCCCGAGTACGGCACCCCGCACAGTCCGAGCCCCAGCACCAGCGCCAGCGAGGCCCGCAGCCCGTCCCAGCTGGTCTCCACGTCCCCCGACCACGTGCCGCCGTACCGCTGCATCCCCGCCCACCCCGACCGGGAGAACAGGAACGGCCGCTCGGCGGGCCGCAGCCGCACCAGCCCCTCCCAAGCGGCCCGCGCCATCCCGAGCGCGTACACGTTGTGCCCGGCCCGATGGTCCCCGCCCGCACCGTCCATCGAGTGCCGCGCGGAGCGGGGCAGCGTCATGTCCCCGAACGGCGTGAAGGCCACCGGCTCGTTCATGTCGTGCCAGAACCCCGCGAAGCCCTGCGCGAGCCGCTCCTCGTACAGCCCGCCCCACCACTCCCGCACCGCCGGATCCGTGAAGTCCGGGTACGCGCACTCGCCCGGCCACACCTCGCCGCGCACCTCCGCGCCCTCCGCGTCCCGTACGAAGGCCCCCTGCGGCCCCACCGCCCGCCCCGCCGCGTGCAGCGGGTCGCCCGCCTTCACCGCCGGATCGACGATCGAGACCAGCCGCACCCCCCGCTCACCCAACTCCCGGGCCAGCCCAGGCAGATCCGGAAACCGCCCGCGGTCCACGGTGAACACCCGGTGCCCGGCGTAGTGGTCGATGTCCAAGTGCACGGCCGAGAGCGGGAACCCGCGCTCCGCATAGCCCCCGACCACCCGGCGCACCTCCTCCGTGCTCCCGAACCCCCACCGCGCGTGCTGGTACCCCAGAGCCCACTCCGGCGGTACCGCCGCCGCGCCCGTCAGCCCCGACCAGCCCTGCAACACCCGCGCCGGCGTCCCCACCACCACCCAGCACCTCAGCGGCCCGCCCTCCATGCGCAGCTCGCTCACCCCCGGGCGGTCCACCCCCGAGCCCGCCCCCTCCTCGCCCTCCCGCAGCACCACCCGGCCGTCCCAGGAGTTGTCGTGGAACACCAGGTGCGTCCCCGCGTCCGCCACCACCATCTGCACCGGCATGGTCAGGTACAGCGGGTCGTCACCCGGCCCGAACCCGCCCTTCGGGTCCGTGTTCCACAGCCGGTACACCCCGTCCCGCAGCCTCGGCCCCGCCGCGCGCCCGCCCAGCCCGAAGAACCGCGCGTCCGCCGCCACCTCGCTCCGCTGGAACCACCGGGCCCCACCGCCCGACCCGGTGTCCTGAGCCTCCCCCGGGTCTGCGGACACCGGCTCCCACCAGCGCGGCGGCAGCTCCCGCCGCAGCACCGTCCCGCCCGGGGTGCGCACCTCCACCGCCCCGTGCCGGGACACCGCCACCGTCACCCGCTCCGACACCACCCGCCAGCCGCCCCCGGTGTCCGGCTCCAGCACGGCCCGCGGATCCGGCTCCGGCCCCTCGCCCACCACCGCGTACGACGGCGTCGGCCCGGCCCCGTCCCACCCCCAGAACACCGCCCCGCCCACGGTGACCCGTACCAGCAGCTCCGAACGGGCGAAGCGCAGCACGCCCCCGCCCGGCCGCGGCTCCGTACCGGTCAGCAGCCCCGGCACCCGCGCCCGCTCCGCGCCCCGGCGCGGGAGCCCCACCGCGTCCGCCCGCCGGTGGCGCCATGCCGAGAGCCAGGCGCGCCGTCCGCGCTCCGAACCGATGTCCTTCACCGCACGCACCAGATCACGACCGTTCATGGAGATCACCTTGCCACCGGCCCCCGGGCGAGGGTGCTGCGTTCAACTGCCGTTCACCCGCGGGCGACCGCCTTCGCGCCGCCCCTGTCCCGGTCCCGCGCCGTTCCCGCGCGACCGCCGGCAACTGGTGACCGGCCACATGCCGCCGACCCCGTGAGCGGTGATGACGACTCTGGTGCGGATGTCGATCACATGGCATGGTCCCTGTGAGCCGCCGCGCACCCACCCCCCCGCGCGATGGCACCGTACGCACACGAAGCGCGAGCCGCAGACTTGACCGGGAGCCGACCCATGACCTCAGCCACGCAGCCGGAACCCCTCTGGGCCCCCGGCCCCGACCGGATCGCCGCGGCCCGGATCACCGCCTTCCAGGCCTGGGCCGCCGAGCGGTTCGGAGCCCCGGCCGACGGCGGCTACCCCGCCCTGCACAGCTGGTCCGTCGATGAGCTCGACACCTTCTGGCAGGCCGTCGCCGAGTGGTTCGACGTCCGCTTCACCACCCCGTACGCGTCCGTCCTCGCCGACCGCTCCATGCCCGGGGCGAGCTGGTTCACCGGAGCCACCCTCAACTACGCCGAGCACGCCCTGCGCGCCGCCGAGGACCCGGCCCGCGCCGACGACCCCGCCCTGCTGTACGTGGACGAGACCCACGAGCCCACCCCCGTCACCTGGGCCGGGCTCCGCCGCCAGGTCGGCTCCCTCGCCGCCGAGCTGCGCGCCCTCGGCGTCCGCCCCGGCGACCGGATCAGCGGCTACCTCCCCAACGTCCCCGAAGCCGTCGTCGCCCTGCTCGCGACCGCCGCCGTCGGCGGCGTCTGGACCTCGTGCGCGCCCGACTTCGGCGCCCGCAGCGTCCTCGACCGCTTCCAGCAGGTCGAGCCGGTCGTCCTGTTCACCGTGGACGGCTACCGCTACGGCGGCAAGCAGCACGACCGCCGCGACACCGTCGCCGAGCTGCGCGCCGAGCTCCCCTCCCTGCGCGCCGTCGTCCACATCCCGCTGCTCGGTACGCCGGCCCCCGAGGGCGCCCTCGCCTGGTCGGACCTGACCTCCGCCGACACGGAGCCCGTCTTCGAGGCGGTCCCCTTCGACCACCCCCTCTGGGTCCTGTACTCCTCCGGCACCACCGGCCTGCCCAAGGCCATCGTCCAGTCCCAGGGCGGCATCCTCCTCGAGCACCTGAAGCAGCTCGGCCTGCACTGCGACCTCGGCCCGGAGGACCGGTTCTTCTGGTACACCTCCACCGGCTGGATGATGTGGAACTTCCTCGTCTCCGGCCTGCTCACCGGCACCACCGTCGTCCTGTACGACGGCAGCCCCGGCTACCCGGACACGGGCGCCCAGTGGCGGATCGCCGAGCGAACCGGGGCCACCCTCTACGGCACCTCCGCCGCGTACGTCATGGCCTGCCGCAAGGCCGAGGTCCACCCCTCCCGCGACTTCGACCTCTCCACCGTGAAGTGCGTCGCTACCACCGGCTCCCCGCTTCCGCCCGACGGCTTCCGCTGGCTCCACGACGAGGTGGCCGAGGACCTCTGGATCGCCTCCGTCAGCGGCGGCACCGACGTGTGCAGCTGCTTCGCGGGCGCCGTCCCCACCCTCCCCGTGCACATCGGCGAGCTCCAGGCCGCCTGCCTCGGTACGGACCTCCAGGCGTGGGACCCGTCCGGCAAGGCCGTCATCGGCGAGGTCGGCGAGCTCGTCGTCACCAACCCCATGCCGTCCATGCCGGTCCGCTTCTGGAACGACCCCGACGGCAGCCGCTACCGCGAGAGCTACTTCGAGATGTTCCCCGGCGTCTGGCGCCACGGGGACTGGATCACGATCACCGACCACGGCTCGGTGGTCATCCACGGCCGCTCCGACTCCACCCTGAACCGCCAGGGCGTCCGGATGGGGTCCGCGGACATCTACGAGGCCGTCGAGCGCCTCCCCGAGATCAAGGAATCCCTGGTCATCGGCCTGGAGGAGCCGAACGGCGGCTACTGGATGCCGCTCTTCGTCCACCTCGCCCCCGGCGCCACCCTCGACGATGACCTCCGCGCCCGGATCAAGGCGACGATCCGCGAGGAACTCTCCCCGCGCCATGTGCCCGACGAGATCATCGAGGTCCCGGGCATCCCGCACACCCTCACCGGCAAGCGCATCGAGGTCCCGGTCAAGCGCCTCCTCCAAGGTGCACCCCTGGCCAAGGCGGTCAACCCGGGCTCCGTCGACAACCTCGACCTCCTCCACTTCTACGAGGAGCTGGGCCGCACCCGCGGCTGAGGCCACTGTCAGTGGCGGTGATTACTCTGAGTGAGCACGTGATTGCACCACTCAGGGGGAGCCATGCCACCGAAGAACGACAGGAAGAACAACAACCGCACGACGGCCGGCACGACGGCCGGCACGACGACGACGCGGACCGCCGGCATCGACCGGCGCCGCAGGCTGCGCCGCGAGGTCCCCAGCACCGTCGGCCTCCTGGCCGACGCCGGGGACTTCGCGGCCATGCGCGACTACAGCAGCTTCGTCTTCGACGACCACCTGGACTACCTCCGCCACGTGGACGGCCTGCTCCGGTCCCTCGCGGCCCAGGGCATCCACACCACGGTCGCCCTCTTCGACCCCGAGGAGTACGCCGACTTCTGCGCGGAGAGCGGCCTCGACCCGGACACCGCGGAGACCCGCACCCGCTTCACCGCGGAACTGGCGGGCAGCGGCGCCGGCCTGCCCTACGGGGGCCAGCCCATCGACGAACTCGTCCCCCTCGTCGTGGACGAGGCCGTCCGCCAGGCCACCTGGGAGTACGCGACCATGCTCCTGGCCGACGCCGGCACCTGCGCCGACTGCGGCGAGGACATCGGCCACGCCTCCTTCGAGCGCGCCGCCGCCGCACTCCGACGGCTGATGGCGGGAGCCGGCCCCGGCCGGCACCACCTCGTCTGCAGCGTCCCGAGCCAGGCGGAGCAGCTCGTCGCCGTCCTCCACGCCGAGACCGGCACCGATCCCGAGGAGCCGCCCCGGATCGAGGGCCGCGAAGGCCTGGACTTCGTGACCGTCCTCGCCGCCGGACTCGCCCTGGGCGGATCCGGGGGACTGGTCCTGCGCAGCACCACCGAGGACGACCGGGACCGGGTCCACGGCTGGCGGCTGGACCGCGGCCGCCTCACCGTGCTCTCGGCCGCGGCCGTGTTCAACGCCTACTGCACGGACGTCGACACCGGGGAGCCGGTCGCCCCCGAACCGGGCGTCGAGTACTGCCCCGGCTACGAGGTGGACGGGCCGGGCCCGCACCACTGACCAGCCGATCACCGGAGCACCGGAACACGGCCGAGGGGCCCTCGCCGCCGGCGAAGGCCCCTCGGATCGCACACACGCACCGGCTACTCGCCGGACAGCACCGCCTGGGCGGCCACGCGGGCCTCCTCGGCGCTGTCGCACGCACGCGCCGCGGCAGCGGCACGCTCGCACTGGGCGAGGGTGTACTTGGCGAGCGTCGCCCGCACGTAGGGAATGGAGGCGGCACCCATCGAGAGGGAGGTGACACCCAGCCCCGTGAGCACACAGGCGAGCAGCGGATCGGAGGCGGCCTCGCCACAGACGCCGCAGCTCTTGCCCTCGGCCCTCGCGGCCTCCGCCGACATCGCGATCAGATCGAGCAGAGCCGGCTGCCACGGGTCCTGGAGCCGCGACACCGCACCGACCTGACGGTCGGCGGCGAAGGCGTACTGCGCCAGGTCATTGGTGCCCAGCGACAGGAACTCGACCTCCTGGAGGATCGAGCGAGCGCGCAGCGCGGCGGACGGGATCTCCACCATCGCGCCGAACTTCGCCTGGAGACCGGCCTCGCGGCACGCGTCCGCGAACGCCTTGGCGTCGGTCCGGTCCGCCACCATCGGGGCCATGACCTCGAGGTAGACGGGCAGCCCCGCGGCAGCCTTGGCCAGCGCGGTGAGCTGCGTCCGCAGCACGTCCGGGTGGTCCAGCAGGGAGCGCAGACCGCGGACGCCCAGCGCCGGGTTCGGCTCGTCGGCCGGGGTCAGGAAGTCCAGCGGCTTGTCGGCACCGGCATCGAGCACACGTACGACGACACGCCCTTCGGGGAAGGCCTCGAGCACCTTGCGGTAGGACTCGATCTGCTTCTCCTCGGACGGAGCCTTCTTGCTGTCGTCCAGGAACAGGAACTCGGTGCGGAACAGGCCCACACCCTCGGCCCCCGCCTCGACGGCAGCCGGCACGTCCGCCGGACCGCCGACGTTCGCCAGCAGCGGCACCTTGTGACCGTCGGAGGTCGCCCCCGGACCGGACGACGCGGCCAGCGCCGCCTTCCGCTCGGCGGCCGCGGCCTCCAGCTCGGCCCGCTTCCCCTCGCTCGGCTCGACGAAAAGGTCGCCGGTGCTGCCGTCGACGGCGATGACCGTACCCTCGGCGATCTCGCAGGCACCCGGCAGCGCCACGATCGCGGGCACGCCCAGCGCCCGCGCCAGGATCGCGCTGTGGCTGGTCGGGCCGCCTTCCTCGGTGACGAAGCCGAGGACGAGCGCCGGGTCGAGCAGAGCGGTATCGGCGGGAGCCAGGTCCCGCGCGATCAGTACGTACGGCTCGTCACTGTCCGGCACGCCCGGCATCGGCACGCCCAGCAGGCGCGCCACGATGCGGTTCCGTACGTCGTCCAGGTCGGCCACCCGGCCGGCCATGTACTCGCCGGCCCCCGCGAGCAGGTCGCGGTAGGCGGCGAACGCGTCGTAGATACCGCGTTCGGCGGTGCTGCCGACGGCGATCCGCCGGTCGACGTCCGCCATCAGCTCGGGGTCCGTGGCGATCATCGCCTGGGCCTCGAGCACGTGCTGAGCCTCGCCACCGGCCAGCTGGCCGCGCGCGATCAGGTCGGCCGATACAGCTTCCACGGCCTTGCGCGCGCGCCCCTGTTCGCGCTCCGCCTCGGCCGCGGTGATCTGCTTGGCCGGCGGCTCGAGAACCGCCGTACCCATGTGCCGGACCTCGCCGATCGCCACACCGTGGCTCACGCCGACGCCTCGCAGCGTTGTCTCCATTTCACCCGTCTCCGATTGAGCGGCGGGCCCAGCCGCCGCAGTGGATGTCCGACTCGCCCGTGAAGGCGGACAAGGTCACTTCCAGCTGAAGAGGACCTCTTCGGCCTTCACGTCCCCGGACTCGACGAGGTCGGAGAGGGACTCCGCAGAGGCCTCCAGCGCCACGACGGGGCAGATCGGCGATTTGCCGGCTTCCTCGACGGCCTGCGGGTTCCAGCGGATCACGGCCTGGCCGCGGCTCACGGTGTCGCCCTTGTTGACGAGCAGCTCGAAGCCCTCGCCGTTGAGCTGAACGGTGTCGATCCCCAGGTGCGTGAGCACACCGTGGCCTTCGCCGTCGACTACGACGTACGCGTGCGGGTGCAGGGAGACAATCACACCGTCAACGGGGGACACCGCCTCCGAGGGCTCGCGCACGGGATCAATAGCGGTGCCCGGTCCCACCATGGCGCCGGAGAACACCGGATCGGGCACTGCCGCGAGTCCGATGGCGCGCCCGGCAAGTGGGGACGTCACGCTGGTCATGGGGGCCTCCCAGGGGTGGAGCTTCTCAGTGTCGCCGTCACTACCTGTCGCGAACGGCGTACTCTTCAGAAGGATAAGTCACAAGATGTTCGGGTTCGCCCGATGTTGGTGCCGCTCCGGACTGGCCCTTCCGCACGGAGACTAGTGGACTAGACCGGTGGACTAGACCATACGCCTGAATCGATTTGCTTGGGCACCTCACGGCCTGTACTGTCGTGACTCCCGCCACGGCGCCTCGTGTGAACTTCTCGCGAACGCTGGATGGACGGGGCTCCTTCCCTCTCCAGTGCAGATCTTGAACTCGATTGCTTCCCGCATGCCTTCCGGCAAAACGGGTGAGTGGTCAGAGAGACGGAAAATCACTGCTAGGGTCGGAATCGCTGAAAAGGGAAAGCGCGAAAGCGCAGAACCTGGAAAGCACCGAGGAAATCGGGCCCGAAAGAGTCTGATAGAGTCGGAAACGCAAGATGAACGAAAGCCCGGAGGAAAGCCCGAGAGGGTGAGTACAAAGGAAGCGTCCGTTCCTTGAGAACTCAACAGCGTGCCAAAAATCAACGCCAAAAGTTGATACCCCGTCCACTTCGGTGGATGAGGTTCCTTTGAAAAAGACCTGTGAGGCTTCCTCGTGGAGTGCTTGCAGGCAATTACACAGCGAGGACGCAGTGGACGGTCGGTCTTATTCCGACATGATCGTCCCGCTCTGCGTGTGTGTGCACCCGATTACGGGTAAACATTCATGGAGAGTTTGATCC
>NZ_JBIXJQ010000023.1:0-51458 GCF_052871255.1 Streptomyces sp. LARHCF249 | reverse complement strand
CTCCAGGGCAATGAACCGGCTCCGCTTCGCTCGGCCGGACTCGGCTCCGCCGAGCAGTCGGCCCTTCTGACCGGTGCCTGCGCTGCGCTCCTGACTAGTTCGGGTTCCGCTGCGCTCCACCCGAACGGCCTACTGCCCACCCCAGGGTGACCCCGTTTCACGGGAACTGGGTCTTCGGTCCGTTGGGCGGGTCCGCTCCACTCCCCCACCCCGGATCCTTCCAGCTCCGCTTCCAGGACCAGCCCGCTAAGCGGGCGGCTGCCAGCGGGGAAGTGGGGGATCGGCTCGGCAGCCACCTGTGTCTTCGAGTACCCCTTCGGGCGAGGAGCCTCGGCCGTTCAGAGGAAGTATCCGCTCACCTGGATGGAGAACCAGACAAGAGAGAGACACACCGTCACCAACACGCCCACGGCGACCAACCCCACCTTCCGCCGCGCCGGATCCGCGCAGACCGCGACAAGGACCGGGCCCACCGCCATGACCCCCACGTTCAAGGCCGTGGACTCAGGGAGATCCTGCCGCGAAAGGCCGGCGAGAACGACGATGACGAACCACTGCAGAGCCAACGACGCCATGACCGTCGCTTTCAACGGCCGCACCTCCAACAACCACACAGTCAGCAGCAGCACCGGCACAACCAGAAACACCCACAACCCGATCCCCGCAAGCCGGTAGAGAGAGAAACACAACGTCGCAATGTCCGCACAACTACGCTCGCCCTCCACAATCGACCACAACCACAAAACCCTCGCCATCCAACCTGTGACCGCACCACCAATCACGCATCCCGCCAAAACCCCGTAAACCTTGCTCATACACCCGAGGCTCACAACCCGACCGGCCCAAGTCCTGAGTACAGACACTCAGGACCCACCCACCTGACGCCGATATCACAGGCCAACACCGAACACAACCACGGCAAAAGACCCACAACCACCGGCGACGATTCCAGGATCCGCTTCCCTCCACCCCAAACACCCCGCCCCACAAACCAGGGTGACCCCATTACACAGAACCCGGCACATCGACCCATTAGGCAAGGTCCGCTCCACTCCCCCACCCCGATCCCTCCAACTCCCCCTCCAAGACCCCAGCCCACTCACATCACAACGCTGAACCACCCCTGCCAAACAAACACAGATCATCAGCCGGGGTCCTTGGCTTCGCTTCGGACCGCTCCCGTGTCCGCTGCGCTCACACGGGTTGCCCGCTTTGCGGGCCCTCAAGCTTCCGGGCTTCGCCCTTCCCGGACCAGCAGTGCAGGCCGAGAAGACAGCCCAGGTCGGATCGAACACCCATATGATCATGGTTGGTTCCTGTGAACCGCCCGTAGAAACGGGGCCACCGAGGAGGAACAGTGGGAAACAGCCGGAAGGCCGCGGGTGCCGTCGCGGCAATTGCCGTCATGCTGCTCGCCGGATGCGGGAACTCCTCCGGCAGGCAGAGTGTCGACGCTGCCCAGAGCCCAGGGGTCGGCCAGAGCAGTTCCCCGGCCGGGACAGTGGCGGGAGCTGACCAGGGCCGGACTGCATCGCCGCACGCCGGTACCTCCTGCCCGCCACTGGCGGACGACCGGACCGATGCCGCGAGCGCTGATGATGTGGCCCCAGCGGGGATGGGATGGACCGATTTCGGCCCGCTGCGCCTGCCCGCGTCAAAGACCTCAGGCCCGGCGGTCACCGAGGGCCAGGTCGCCCGCTGCTATGCGCGTACCCCGCGCGGCGCTGTCCTCGCCTTGGTGAACATCAGCGCCCGGGCCTCCAACGGCCCGGACTGGCGGAAGGTCGTGAAGCAGCAGGTCTTCCCCGACGCCGCGAAGGACGTGTTCGAACAGGGTACGGCGGCGAACCGCAGCGGCCAGCCCGACTACCCCGAGAAGTCGAACCGAATGGTGCCGGCCGGGTACAAACTCGTCACCTACACCCCGGACGCCGCCGTCATCGACATCGCGTACCGCAACCCGGGAGGCACTGTGACGACGGTACTGATGACCGCGCGCTGGCACGAGGGCGACTGGAAACAGCAGATGGCCCCCGAAGGCGGGGTGTCCGAGTCCGTACTGAGCCGGTTCAACACCCACGGCTACATCCTGTTCCCACAGGAATAAGACTCGAGAAGCTGTGCAGCAGCCTGACTGGGACCCCAGGGCGCTGCGCGCCTGAAAATGGGCCGACCGTTACCCGGACCGGATGACGGAGCGTGAGACCACAGGTTTGGGCAGCGGATACCTACACGCAACCCGCGCGCAGGAGAGAACCGCCCAACTACGCTCGGCGGGGCCGGGCTTCAGGATTAACAGCCCCTCCCCAGCCGTTACGGCGATCTGATTCGAACTGAGCATGCAGATAGATCGAGCGGGTGCCTGAGCGCTGCGCGCTCAGGAGAGACCGGCCTCGCTTTGCTCGCCCGAAGCCCCCTTCGGGGGCCGGCCCTCCGCTTCGCTTCGGGCCCCGCAGCGCTGCGCGCTGCGCCAACGAACCGCCTCGCTTCGCTCGGCGGGGCTCGGCTTCGCCGAAGCCATGGCCGGCCTTCGGCCGGAGTCCTACGCTTCGCTCCGGACAGGGGGCAGGTACCGCTCCGCTCCACTCGAACGGCCCGCTTCGCTTGCCTGGATGACGCTGTTCCACGGGGTCCGGGCCTTAGGCCCGTTGGGTGTCCGCTTCGCTCCCACGCCAGGACCTTCCGGCTCCGCCTCCAGGACCAGCCCGCTCCGCGGCGGCTGGCAGAAGTGAGGCTGGCTCCTCCTGCTGCTGGGGGAGGTCAATCGGTCCAGGTGGTCCAGAGCGCATGGGGTGGCTCGCACTGCCCTGACTCGATTGCCCGTTGATGCGCCTCGTTCGGGCTCAGCGACTTCCCGGGAGGAGCACTGGAGAAGAAAACACAGTCCGGATAGACCGGCTGTAGCCCATACCAGCAGACGGCTATCAGAAGAGTCAGCGCAAATGCAGCAAAGGGGTGCCTCCACTTAGGAGGACCTGACAGAGGACGGATCACGTCGGAGATCGTACGACCCGGACCTCCCCATTCCGCCCAATGGGGCCTTCACCCCCCGACCCATAGCCCCGCTATCGCGGGGCCTGGCCAGCCACAACGGCGGTCAGGCAGGATGAGCCCATTCAGCATGCGGCCTCTCAAGGCCCCGGCCCCTTCAGCGCAGCTGCCAGATGCAGCATGGATACGGGGCAGTCGGCCACCTGCAGGCGCTCTGAACCAACCGCGGATCTGTGCGCTCTCTTGGCCGGACCCGAACCACTTCCAACCGATCCACCGGGATCGGACTCGATGGAGCTCCGCGAACTCCGTCGGCGTGCCATGAAGCGAGGAAAGCGAGGCTCAGAGGAAGACCAAAGACGCACCCCAACAGTACGGACGGTCACCAAGAAGGCAGGCAGCAAAAGCCCACCTCCGCGCCCTCGGCAAAGCTCCGCGTTTCCCTCTTGGCTCCCTCCGAGTTCATGACCCCATGTCAGCAAACTTCCAACACCTAACTCCAACAGCACAACCAGCACAGTCCGCCCTCTCAGAGCGGTCTCTTCTCCTCAGGACGAGTGCGGGACCTGGGATCCAGCAGCGAACAACGGCGCGGCCAACAGCCCGCGTGACCGCAGCCGCTGTGGGATCGTCTCTAACATCGCCAGAGAGCTACGGACACCGGATGCTTCAAAAGCAATGGCAGCTTGAAACTGGATCACATGGCATCCAGGTGAGACGCCGCCAACACGACCACGTCCTGTGCAGTGGCGGCCTCATCGGACGGTGGAGTGAGGATGCCTCATCACGCGGTACGAGCCGCCGCCCTCAGACGACGGAGCGATAGCCACCTCGACTTAGAACGAGAACGTGAGCCGCTTTTAGCCACCGCTGCGGTCGGCCCCTGTTCGTGGCCTCGGCGCGCTCACTCGAGCGCAGAAATGGCAGGTCCGCCAGACTCCTGCCCTTTCCCCACGCCACACCAGTCCTGACCACATCCGCCAGGTCACGCTGGCCGGCAGAGCGCGGAACGCGATGCCCTCCGCCGGTGACCGCAATGAGCCTCGCCCCCTCGCCCGAAGGGCCCGAAGGCGGCGCGCAGGCACCGTGTGCCGCGCGGCAACGCGGTTCCAGGGGCTAGTGACCCCCACGAGGCCGCAAGCCCGGCGCTGTCAAGCCACGAAATTCCGGGCCATGACCGGTCACCGCAACCCCTGGCTCAATGGACACGCCACGGCATCAAGAACTGACAGCACCACCACCTGCCTCCGCAAGGACTCCCTTTCATGATCACCACCATCGACATCGAAAACCCCGACGCCTCGGGAAAGACCCGGTTCCACGACATCGGGGACATGATCGGAGGCTAGTCCGCCAGCACTTGGACCGGAGGCAGCCCAAGCAACCGCATCGACTACGGCGGCTGGACCGGCACAGCCCGGCCCGGCGGTATGTACAGGACACCGAGACGACCGAGTTCGGCCCGCTGGCAGCCGCACAACGCCTCGTGCCTCGCCGCCGGCTCGCCCCCGGTCAGCCGTCGCTGCCGTGGGGCAGCAGATCCCGGGTGGCGCTCTCGTCGGGGCACGCTGCTGAAGGCGCAACGGCTGGTGGACGGCGCACTCGGGTTGCGTCATCGGCCAGAGACTCGACCTCTGGAATCTCCCGCCCTCGCACCACGTGACTGGCGGTATGCGGCTCGGCCCGATGGATCACCTGCGGCGTTCTCCTCTGGGCGCCTCTCCCGGCCGAGTCCGAACCTGCCGGGGGCGTGCGGGTGGGTACAACGCTGGGGGTAGGGGGAGTCGGCTGCTGGTGGGCTGACTTGGGTGGGGGGTGGGTCTACGTTGGCGGTTGTTCGCAGCAATCGTGACGGAGGGTCGCCGGATGCAGAGCCGTTCAGCTGATGACCTGCGCGAGCGTGTGGTGTGGGGGATCGTTTTTGTTTTGGTCGCGGTCAGTGCGGTGCTGGGGGTCGCGCCGGCGAGGGCGGCCGCGGCGCTTGGCGGGCCGTCTGTTCCTGTTCTGGTCTGGGGGCCCTGTGACGGGTCCAGGGACGGGTTCGAGTGTGCGACGGCCCGGGTGCCGCTGGATTATCGGCAGCCGACTGGGCGTACGGTCCCGCTGGCGGTGACCCGGCGGCTCGCGAGTGACCGGGACCGCCGCACCGGTGTTCTGCTGCTGCATCCGGGCGGGCCGGGGAACTCCGGTGTGGACTTCGCCCGTAACAGCTACGAAGCGCTGCCCGCCTCGTTGCGGGACCCCTTTGATGTGGTCGGATACGACATGCGCGGTGTGAAGCGCAGCGGGCAGGTGGAGTGCTGGGACGACAAGGAGTACTCCGCCGCCGTGGACGCCGCGCGCGGGGTGCCCGGGCCGGGGGCGGTGCAGGGCGCTGTCCGGCAGGGACTGGAGTTCGCCACGGCCTGTCAGCAGCGGTCCGGTGAGCTCGTGCCGTTCATCGGCACCGGGTCGAACGCCAGGGACATCGATCTGCTGCGGCAGGCGCTCGGTGAGGAGACGCTCTCGTTCTACGGCCGGTCCTTCGGGGGTTACGTCGGCACTGTTTACGCCGCGCAGTTCCCGCGGCGGGTGCGTGCCATGGTCCTGGACGGGGCGTACGATCCGCGGCGTTACGCCGATGTGCCGTACGCCTACGACGCCGCGCAGTTCGTCGCGCTGGACGCGGCGGTCGGCCGGTTCCTGGACTGGTGTGCGCTGAATGCCGCCGTCTGCGGATTGGCGAGGGACGGCCGCGGGAGGCCTTCGAGGAGCTCAAGCGGGCGCTGGACGCCGATCCCGTCATCACCGCGAGCGGACGCCCGGCCACCGGCTACACCCTCGCCTACCGTTTGATGTTCAACATCAATGCGGGGAAGGAGATCTGGCCCGAGCTGGGGCAGGCGCTGCGGGCGGCGCAGGCGCGGCAGGGGTCGTTCCTGCTGTCGCCGCCTTCGCCTGCTTCCTTCGACTTCCTCAGCGTCAACCTGGCCGTCGAGTGCGCCGACCGCGTCTATCCGGCCAGCCGGCTGCTGCTGAGCGCTCTGGTCAGTGCCGAGGCCGCTGCCGCTCCGCTGTTGGGGCCCGCGATCGGTCTGGGGCCGCCCACCTACGACCACAACCACGCGCCCACCTGCGCCCAGTGGCCGGTGGAGCGCCCCAGCCGGTTCGAGGGCTCCTACCGGGCGTCGGATTCCGCCCCGATCCTGGTCCTCGGCACGACGGGGGACCCGGACACCCCGTACCAGGACGCCGTGGCGCTCGCCGGGACGCTGGAGAACGGGCGGCTGCTGACCTTCGCCGGTGAGGGACACACCGCGTACAACCGGAGCGCGTGCGTCAGCGGCCTGGTCACGGAGTACCTGGCCACCCTGGCGCTGCCCGCTCGGGGCACCGTCTGTGCGGACGAGACGCCGCCGGGACCGCTCGGCTCCCGTATCGCGGGCATCGAGGTGGACGAGACGCGGGATGTGATCCCGGTCCTGCGCTGAGGACCTGCCGCCGAACCGACCGGCCCCGCTGCGCCCGTGCAGCGGGGCCGGTGTCGTCAAGAGCGTGAGTCCCGCGTCCGCGACGGAGAGTCCGCGGGGTGTTCAGTCCCTGCTCGGTTTTCATGGGGGCGGTCCCTCCCTCGGTACTCCCTCCCCGACAAGGGGCTGAAGCCCGGTTCGGACCCTTCGGTCCCTGTCCCTTCAGTCACTGCACAAACCTGCAGGTCAGCGGGGTGCACCATCGTTGCCAGGGACTGAAGGGACTCAACTTCGCAGTTATAAGCCACATATGCGTAAGCAAGATCCATATACGGGCGCGCATACACGCACACACGTAAAGGCTGGAAGTAGTGATTCTGAGTCCCTTCAGTCCCTGAGTCGGGAACCGGAGGGCTCTGACCTGCGTGTTTGTTCAGGGACTGAAGAGCGAGGGACTGAACGGGGGTCTGGGCGGTTCGGTACCTGGGGCGGGTCCGGAGCGGTGTCGGACCGCCGCCGGGCGGTTGGTGTGGGGCAGGGACTGAAGGCAGCAGGGGTGGGAAGTGGCGGGGGTCGGTCCGGCGGTTGCCGAGCCGAGAGGGGCCGCGACACGCCCGGGCGTGTCCTGTGGTGGAAGAAACAGCCTTTGCGGAGGTACCGGGGTAGAACTTCAGGGACTGAGGGACTGAAGGGACTCAAGTCTCGATACAGCGGATATCGAGCCCGACCGGCTACGGCCTCTGCGGTAATCTCCGAGATAGTGAATCTTCAGTCCCTCTGGTCCCTGAGACGCAGGGTCCGGGACAGGAGGAAACCGTCCCTCACCGCGCGTCAAGGAAGAGCCAGTGCCCGTCTATTCCGAGCAGCCGTCACGCGGTGTCAGTGGCGGCGGGACGGCGTTGGACGTGGCGACCTGGATGGCCTCGCGGGGCTACCCGGTGCATCCGCTGGCTCCAGGGACCAAGACGCCGGCTGCGAACTGCCCTGAGTGCCGGGGGAGCAGGCACACGCCGCAGGAGTGCCCGTGCCCTGCGCAGGGCCGCTGGTGCCACGGTTTCCACGCGGCCACCACGGACCTGCGTACGGTGCGGCAGTGGTGGCAGGCCGAGCCGGGTTTCGGCATCGGGGTGTCCTGCGGTCCTGCCGGACTCGTGGTGATCGATGTCGACGCCCACGCGGCGACCCTGCCCGACCGGCAGCGACTGCTGCCCGGTATCCCCATCGACGACCGTGTCGACCTGACCGGACTGCAGAGCGGATTCGACACCTTGGCGCTCCTGGCCGCGTACCGTTCCCGGCCCAACCCCTGCGAGGACACGTCGACGCTGCGCGTGCGCACGCCGTCCGGAGGGATGCACATCTGGTACCGGGCGCCCCAGGAGGGGCCGGGCTTCCGGTGTTCCAGCGGCTCGAGTTCCAAGGTGGCGCTGGCCTGGCAGGTCGATGTCCGCGCCATCGGCGGCTACATCGTGGCGCCCACGACGCGTACGGCCGCGGGCGTCTACGAGCCGCTGCCCGGCGCCCGGGTGCCCGCGGCCCTGCCGCTGTGGCTGGCCGCCGAACTCTCCCGTACCGGGCACCGTGTCGAAGCGGCCCCTGCGGCGGCCGCAGGGGCCCCTGTGGCGGCCTCTGCGGCGCGCCCGCAGGGTCGTCGGCCCGGAGGGGGCGGGAGGCGCGTGCTCGGCTCCCTGCTGGACGAAGTGCGGGCCTGCGGGGCCAGTCCCGAGGGGACCGCCTTCAGCGAGAAGCTCAACCGGGCCGCCTTCACGGCCGGCGGGCTGGTCGCCGCGGGGCACCTCGCGGCCGGGGAGTGCAGGGAGTTGCTCCTGGAAGCCGCGGACCACGCACGACCCCACCAGCCGCGCCGCAACGTCCTCATCGTCGAAGCAGGGCTCCGAGCCGGAAGCGACCGCCCGATCCACCCCAAGGAACGCCCATGAGCAACGCCGGAAGCACGGGGTTCAACGCCCAGGCCGCGGCCGAACAGCTCGCCGCGTTCACCACGGAGGCCGCCGCGCCCGGTCGGCGGCTGCCCGCCCAGCAGAGCGCAGCTCCGGCGGCGGCCGCCGCCGGAGCCGGAACCGGCGACTTCATCGGGGCCGGTCTGCTGCAGAACCTCACCGACCGCGGCAACGCCAAGCTGTTCGCCCACCTCCACCACGACCGGTTCCGGCACGTGGAGGGACTGGGCTGGTACGTGTGGGACGAGTACCGGTGGAAGCGCACCGGCGGGGAGAAGGCCGCGATCTGGGCGGCCGGCGACATGGCGGAGGACCTGCCCACCCACGACCCGCGCGGCCACTTCACCGACCGGGAGCTGGCCAACCACCGCAAGCGCGCCATGTCCACCTCGGGCGTGAAGGCCATGCTCACCCAGGCGAAGGCGTCGCCCGAACTCGCCCTGGACCCGGACACCCTGGACGGCGACAAGTACGCCCTGTGCACCCCGGCCGGTGTCGTGGACCTGCGTACGGGCGATCTGCACAAGCCCGACCCCACCCGGGACCTGCACTCGCGCGCCACGCATCTGGCGCCCGAGGCCATGCCGACGCCCCGGTTCCACCTGTTCCTCCACCAGACGTTCGGCGACGACGACAAGGGCAAGGAGATGATCAACTTTCTTCATCTCCTGCTCGGCTACTCCATCACCGGTGACGTCGGCGGCCAGGTCCTGCCGTTCCTCTACGGCGTCGGCGCGAACGGGAAGTCGGCTCTCCTGGACGTCGTCATCAAGATCCTCGGCGATTACGCGGACGTGGCCCCGCCGGGCTTCCTCATGGAACGCGGCAAGTTCAACGAGCACTCCACCGAGCTGACGGAGCTGCACGGCCGGCGCCTGTTCGTGTGCAGCGAGCTCAAGCCGCACGACAAGTTCGACGAGGCCCGCGTCAAGCTCCTGACGGGCGGCGACCGGCTGAAGGCCCGCCGCATGCGGCAGGACTTCTTCAGCTTCGAGCCGACGCACAAGCTGTGGCTGCTGGGCAACCACCGTCCGGAGGTCGGCACCGGCGGCCACGCGTTCTGGCGCCGGATCCGGCTGATCCCCTTCGAGAAGGTCGTCCCCGACCACCGCAAGATCGACAACCTGGCGGAGGCCCTCGTCCAGGAGGAGGGCCCGGGCATCCTCCACTGGATGATCCAGGGAGCCAAGGCCTATCTCGCCACCAAGCCGGCGCTGACCGGGCCCAGCGTGGTGCGTACGGCCACCCAGGCGTACGCCACCACCGAGGACCACATCGGGCGGTTTCTCGCCGAATGCTGCACCACGGGGGCGGATCTGCCCGATCCTCGGGACCTCAAGGTCGAGCAGGGAGCCCTCTACCGCGCCTACAGTGCCTGGTGTCTCGACGGCGAGGGCCTGCGTCCCGCGACCACCCGCGCGTTCGCCACACGCATCCGCGCCGAGGTCGGCGTCGCCTCGCCGAATGAGATGCTCCGTTCGAACGGGCAGAAGTTCTACCCCGGCCTGGCCCTCCTGGCCGACGAAGAGCAGACGCCGCGCGAGGCGAACAGGGCAGGCACGACCTGACTGGCCGACGTGTGCCGCCGCCCCGGGGCGGGCACGCCTACGATGGACAAGGACGATGAACAGACCCACCAGCCGGCTGTGGCCCGCAAGGCCCTGCCGCATACCGGATTCGGCGCCGTTCGCGGCGTGGAGGAACCAGGGGCCCGGAAGGGCCGACGTGAACGAGGAAGGACCCAGGCCATGAGCTCGCTACTGACAGCAAGCGATCTCGCCCACGAGGACAAAGTGGTGTGGCTGGAGGATCCCGAAGAGCTCGACTACGTGCGCCAGGCCCTGGACAAGACTCCTCGCCGCCGGGGGAAGCCGCGCTACCACCGTGACGGGCGCATGATCGGCTTCACCGAGCTCGGTGACACGGCGGAGGCGGACCCCGACAGCGGTCTGCAGAAGCGGCGCGTCTTCTACCTCCTGCCGCACGACCGGGACGCCGAGCCCCACGGTCTGTACCGGGAGGGCGCGCCGGGTGAGGCCGTCGACCCGCGCACGATCGAGCCCCGGCAGGTGGGCAGGAAGACCGAGCGCTCGCAGCGGGGGCTGTCCACGCCGACCGTTGCGTGATTCGGTCCCTTTGGTCCCTTCCGTCCCTCTGGTCCCTGTGAGTAGCCGCGGCTACCTGCGGCTACCGGCGGCTGGAAGTGTTCGAAGACAATGGCGAAATTCGGTCCCTTGAGTCCCTCCGGTCCCTTGAGTCCCTCCGGTCCCTTGAGTCCCTCCGGTCCCTTGAGTCCCTCCGGTCCCTTGAGTCCCTCCGGTCCCTTGAGTCTCTCCGGTCCCTTCATGCGGGTCAGAAGGCGAAGTCGACGTAGTCGATGTCCGTGAACTCGACCAGGAGGCTCGTCGCGCGCGCGCCGTTGTCCTTGAAGTAGATCTCCTGGAGGGCTTCGGCCGCGATCCGGCGCAGCTGGGGTTCGGCGGAGCCGGCTTCCTGGGCGGCGAAGAGGCGTGCCGCGTACTCCGGGGGCAGGTGCTGGGTGATGCGGCGCATGCGGCCGTCGTCGGTGGTGCCGGGGGCGGCGGTGAAGCCGAAGCGGGCGCGGGTTTCGATGACCAGGCCCGTGGTGGTCGCGGCCCGGTCGCGGGCGCGCTTGCGGACCAGCGGCTGCCAGCGGACCCGTACCTCGTTCTCCAGGCGGGCGGCGAGTTCCGGCTTGGGCTGCCTGATCTGGTTCTTGACGTAGCGCTCGACCGTGCGCTGGGAGATGCCGAGCGTCGTCGCGACGGCTTTGGTGCTTTTCAGGTGTTTGACCAGGAACCGCATCTGGGCGCCCGCGGATTTGGGGATCGGGCGGGTGAAGTGCAGTGTGTCGGCCTTGGTCAGGCTGTCTGAGATGTCGGACATGGGTTACTCGCCGTCTGCCGCTGCGTCGTGGCCCTTGATGTGGCGGGCGGGGTTGAGGTGTTCGTCGAGCATCTGGACGGCCCACAGCAGGCTCTGGGTTCCCTCGTGCTTGACCATGCCGGGGCTGACGCCGAGGCGGAAGCCGCCGGGGAGGGGCTTGCCCTCGGGGGTGCGGGGGAGGAAGTCGAGGGGGCTGGGGCCGTCGGACAGGTAGACGGCGCAGTCCGAGAGGACCGCGATGGGGTGCAGGCCCGCCGTGGTGGCGAGCTTGTTCATCTTGCGGTGCATGTTGACGCGGGCCGTGGCGATCACCGCGGCGCGGATGTCGGGACGCCAGGTGGGGCGTTCGAGGGCGGGCCAGCGCTCGCCGGGGCGGTAGCCGGCGCCCTGGGGGCGTTCGCGGAGCTTGCCGATGCCGCCCTTGACGGTGGACTTGATCGCCGAGAGGACCGCCGCGGGGACGGGGCTGTGATGCTCCGAGCGGGCTGCCATCGCCCGGAGGAACTCGTCCTCCGTGAGGGCCGGGGTGATGCCGAGGTCGGCCATCGTGGCCATGTACGCGTCGCGCAGGCGGGTGTACCAGGCGTCGAGGTAGGGGCCGTGGTCGAGGCGGAGCCAGGCCTCGGCGGGGCGGACCTCGTGGCCGAGCTCCTGTGCGTAGGCGAGGGTGGGGGTGGCGTACCAGGCGGGGCCGGTCGGGGCCTTGCCGTGGGGGGTGAAGGGGCTCGGGAGCCGGGGGTCGAGGGGGAGGGCGGAGAGGTCGGCCAGCCAGCAGCCGGGGGTCTTCGGGTCGAAGCGGGGGTTCGTACGGTGCGTCGCGGGGCCCAGGCCGACGGTGAGGCGGTTCGCGGCCGCGGCGAAGGCCATGTTCACGTCGATGCCGACGGCGTGGGTGCGGGCGCACTCGGCGTCGGTGAGGAGCTCCGGGTCGCGGATCCAGTCGTACGCCTCCTCGTCGAGGACCTGGTCCGGCGTGCGCTGATGGGAGCGGGGGTAGAGGGCGGCGACCACCGGGTGCTCGTCGGGGGCTTCCGGGGGAGCGGGGTCGACGGGGTGGGTGAGTGAGCCGGCGACGGGGGCGGATTCCCAGGTGTCGGTCTCGGGGTTGCGGGCGGCGCGGGTGGGGGGACGCAGGGCCGTCATGAGTTCGAGGCCGGTGACGGCGGTGGAGCCGCGGGGGGTGAGGACGCGGGTGGCGTACGTGGTGAGGAGCGCGGCGAGTTCGGGGGCCGGGAGGTCGGCGGTGCCCTCGCCCCAGGCGCGGGGGTCGAGGGCGCCCCAGGGCAGGACCGCGAGCTGGACGCACTGGCGGCCGGTGGTGGGGGTGGCGGGGCGGTAGATGCGGGCCCAGGGGCCGAAGCCGCGGCGGGTGAGCTGCCACTTGTTCTTGGTGAGCTGCTTGATGACGGGGTGGTTGTCGGGGAGGCGGAGCCCGCGGCGGTCCTCGAGGGTGAGGGGGAGGCCGAGCCGTTCCACGGCGGGGGCGGTGAGGACGAGGAGCGGGTCGCCGTCCCTGCCGTTGCGGTGCAGGCGGGGGGAGCGGAGGTTCGCGCCGCCGATCGGGTCGAGGGCCCAGGTGATGAGGGCGGGCAGGTCCTCGGTGGGGTGGTCGAGGATGAGGCCGCCGGTGGTGTGGGCTTGGCCGGTGCCGTCCAGGACGGCTAGGGGGCCGTTTCCTGCCGGGGCCGGGGCCGGGGCCGGGGCCGGGGGGGTGGGGGTGGGGGTGGGCTTGGGGCGGGGGCTCTGGTGGGGGGTGGGGGTCTGCGGCGCTGCAGCCCTGTCCGCTCCTTCTTGAGGCTGGGGCTCCGTCGGCGGTGTGGGGGTGGGGGGTTGGGGAGCCGGACCGTTAACGGCGTTAATGCGGGCGGGGGGTTGGGGGGCGGCGTTAACGCCGTTAACGGCGTTAACGGGCGTGGGGGCGTGAGGGGGTGCGGCGTTAACGGCGTTAACGCCGTTAACGGGGTGGAGGGTGGCCAGGCCTTCCAGGAGGCGGGCGTAAGCGGCGCGTTTGGGGGGCCGGGGGGAGGTGCGGCCGGTTTCCCAGGAGGTGACCGTTTCGCGGCGGACCAGCAGGGCCTTGGCGATCTGGTCCTGGCTCAGGCCTGCGGCCTCGCGGAGGCGTTTGCGCTCGTCCGGGTGCGGGAGCGGGTCCTGGGCGGCTTCCTCGAGCAGCGCGTCGACCGCTGCGAAGAGGCTCTCTTGTTCGTTCGGCATGGCTGTACCTCCGAGGGGCAGCCTATGCGAATCGCACCGCTGAACGCACATGAAACACACGTGGGGGCGTTAACGGCGTTAACGGCGTTAACGGCGTCAGCGCCCCCGGCGTGGGTGGTGCCTTCGGATACCCCGCTCAGATGCGCAGCATGAGGAGTTCCGTGACGGCCTTCAGGTCGTCCGGGGTGAGGTGTGCCGTGAGGGCGTCCGCGATCGTTTCCGGGGAGATCGTGGAGATCGTGATGCGGGGGGAGGGGGTGGGAGGGGTGGTGGGGGGTGCCGGGGGCGGAGGGGCGTTAACGGCGTTAACGGCGTTAACGGCGTTAACGGGCTGGGGGGTGCGTTGGCGGGGGGGATTGACGGTGTTGATCGTCTCCTCCGCGGCGGCCTCCTGGGCCTCCTGGGGGAGGCGGCCGATGCGGCGGGCCGGTTCGACCTTGAGCTCGCCCGTCTCGACCTTCTCCTGGAGGGTGGGGGTGAGGTTCAGGAGGCTCAGGCGCTGGGAGACCCAGGCCGCCGTCTTGCCGAGGCGCTTGGCGACCTGGGCCTGGGAGCCGTGGACGTCGACGAGTTCCTGGAGGGCGCGGGCCTGGTCCATCGGGGCCACGTCCACGCGGTGGACGTTGGCGATCAGGGCCGACTCGAGGATGTCCGCCGCCGATGCGGACAGGGCGTCGTTGACGTGGATGTGCAGCGTCTTGAGGCCGGCCCGCTGGGCGGCCGCCAGCCGGCGGTTGCCGTCGATGACGACGTACGGGGCGCGGCCCAGGCCGTCGGTGGCGCCCGGGTGGGCCTCCATGAAGGCCATGCGGGTGGCGACGGCGAGGGGCTGGAGCTGACCGCGGGCGATGAGGGACTGGGCCAGCTCGTCGATCTCCGTGAGGTCTTCGCGGAGGTTGAAGGGGTTGTGGGCGAGGGCCTCGATGGGGACCTCGGACGGCGGGACCACACCTGAGGTGGGGGCGCCGGTGGCTTCCGCGATCGCCGCGCGGCGGGAGCTGACGCCGACCGGCTGGGCCCGGGCGAAGGACGCCGAGACTCCGAGTTTGTCGGCCTTGCTGCTCATGAGATCTCCCGGGCGAGGGCGCGCAGGGCGACCGCTTGGTCGCCCTTGGGGGCGTAGACGAAGAGGGGTTGCTTCACGCGGACGGCTTCGCGCTGTTCCTTGAGGTCGGGGACGACGGCGACGACCCGCGGATCCTTTATGTCCATCCAGGCCTGGAGCGAGGAGGTGGCGATGTATCCGCGGCGGCCGTCGTAGAGGTTGACGACGAGGCCGAGGTAGTCGATGTCGAGGCTGAGGTCGTCGCGCAGATCGTTGATCTGGGAGGTGAGGAGGTCGTAGGCGTCCGCCGAGGAGTCCTCCGCCTGTACGACGATCAGCGCGCCGGAGGCGCCCGGCTGCTCGGTGTCGCGGCGGCGCCCGTAGTAGATGGCGGCGTCCATGCTCAGGCCGAGGCTCGGCGGGCAGTCGACGAGGATGACGTCGTAGTCGGACTCGACGGGGGCCAGGGCGCGTTCGAGGGCGGCCTCGCGGGCGCGGACGGTGGAGAGGCGGACGTCGAGGAGGAAGGCGTCCGTACAGGCGGGCAGGATGTGCAGCCGGTCGCCGAAGCGCTTGTCCGCGATGGGGACGATCAGATCGGAGAGCGGCCCCTTGGCTTCGCCGGCCATGTGGCAGGTGAGGCTGTCGCCGCCGATCGGGAGCGGCTGCTGGCCGAGCTGCTTGGTGAGGTGGCCCTGCGGGTCGAAGTCGATCAGCAGCACGCGCATGCCCAGGCCGGGGAGGTCCTCCAGGTCCAGGGTGGTGGACGCCGGGTCCGGCTGCGCGTCCTCGTCCGACGTGAGCCGGGCCAGTTGGCGGGCGACCCGCACGGGGTGGAGGGTCGAGGGGTCCTCGGCGAGGGCCTCGGCCGTGCCGGCGGTGATGGCGGTCTTGCCGACTCCGCCCTTCTGGTTGCACACGATGATGCGGCGTACGACGGAGGGCCGCTTGACCGTGGGGGCCGGGTTCATCTCCAGCCAGAGGCTGACGGCCTGGGCGAGTCCCTGGATGAGGGAGACACCGCGGTGCCTGGAGTCGGTGCGGAAGGACTCCCACTGGCCGGCGGGCAGCCAGGTGGAGAACGATTCGGCGCCGGAGGTGTCGACGGGGGAGGGGGCGGAGGCGAGCGCGCTCCAGTGGCTGATCCCCTGGTGGACGGCATCCTGGATGTCCACCCGCAGTTGGGCGGTGCGGATTTTCAACTCCTGGCGCAGCCACGGGGGAAGCTTGGAGACGACCTTCTCTCGGTCGCTCTGAGACGAGGGCGAAGTCATGAGAGGGACTTTACTAACGTTCAGAGGGGCGTGTGAGCGCCACGCTTGGGTTTTGCTAACGAAATGGCGCGGTTCTGGTTCCGGATGCGCGACAGGGCGGCCTCGCACACGCCGTAGCGAGCACCCCCGTGGTTCACCACGGCGTATGCGAGGCCGCCCTGGAAACGCCCTCAGGCGGGCAGAGCGAGTTCGGCCCGGCACTCGGGCGAACCCGCCGGGTCGAACTGGGGGATCCGGTCCGCAGGGACGATCCCGGGGAGGACCAGGTTCCACAGGTCGATGACCCGGGAGTGGAGGTCCTCGCGGTCGGTGCGGACGTGCGAGGTGATCTGGATGCCGGTGAACGCGCCGACCAGGAAGGTGGAGACGTCGTACGGGTCGAGCGACGGCAGGACGTCGCCGCGTTCCTGGGCCGGTGTCAGACAGCTGTGGCAGGTGTCGATCCAGGCGTTGTACGGGGCGGGGTCGGGGCGGGTGAAGGAGCCGAACTCGACGACCAGGCGGATGCCCGCTCGGATGCGGACGTTGGTGCGCAGTCCGAACGCCATCTGGTGGGTGAGGTCGATGACGGTCTGGAGCCCGGGGTTCTCGATGGCGGGAACGTCTTGGGCGACCCGGAACTGCTCCTCGACCAGGGTCCGGGCGAGGGCTTCCTTGGACCGGAAATGGAAGTACAGGGCGCCCTTGGTGACACCGGCGTGCCGGACGACGTCGCTGAGGCTGGTGCCGTCGAAACCGAAGCGGTCGAAGGCGATCGCCGCGCCGTCCAGGATCGCCTGGCGGGTGATCTCGGCCCGTTCCTGCCTGGCCCTTGCCACGTACGCATCTCCCGGTTGCTGGTGCGGGAGCGGTTCCCCCGGGGGTCAATCTAGTCGGGTCGGCGTAAAAAAAACCAGTCGACAGGTACTTTTTTGCGAGCCGAGGGGTGGGCTGTGGGGGGCTTGGCGGTGTTAACGCCGTTAACGGCGTTAACGCCGTTAACGGTCAGGCCGTTGTTCGGGCGTCCTTCAGGGCGGTCGGGTAGCCGGGGAGGGGCAGGGTCGTCGCGTCCGCGCCGGCCTTCAGCATCCAGCCGAGGATGCGGCGCCGGCCGAGCAGGCCGTTGCGCAGGCGCAGGCCGAGCCCGGTCGCCGGGGCGAGGAAGGGGCCCGTACGGTCGCCGCTCTTCTGGCAGCCCCGGGCGTAGTCGCGGAGCAGGGACTCGTAGCGGGTGAAGGCGGCCCGGTGGTCCTCGGGCGAACGGGAGAGCTCGCCCGCCAGGACGTACGCGGCCACGATGCCGGTGCCGGTGCCCATGCCGCCGATGGTCGCGCCGCAGGCGGCATCGCCCACGAGGGCGATCCGGCCGCTGGACCAGGTGGGGACGTCGGCGCGGCTGATCGAGTCGAAGTACAGGTCGTCGGCGGTGGTGAGGGTGCCGAGGAGGTGGTCCACCTGCCAGGGCAGGCCCGTGAACGCCCGGCGGAGGAGGGCCTTCTGGGCCTCGGGGTCGTGGCGGTCGTACGTGAGCTCGGGGGAGGCGAAGACGAAGAAGGCGCGGGCCCGGGTGGGGTCGGTGTGGTCCGCGCCGACGCTCGCCAGACGGCCGGGGGCGTTGTAGCCGACGGAGCCGGGGCCCGGGCCGGGGCCGTCGCCGTTGCCGGGGTGGAGGCCCAGGTGGTTGTCGTGGGGGAGGCTCCAGGTGGCGGCGTAGTACCCGAGGTGGGTGACGTGGTCGGCCTCCGGGCCGAAGGCGAGGCGGCGGACGTTGGAGTGCAGGCCGTCGGCGCCGATGACGAGGTCGAAGGTGCGGGGCGCGGAGGTGCGGAAGGTGACGTCCACGCCGGTGGGGGTCTCGGTGAGGGAGGTGATGGAGTCCCCGAAGACGTACTCGGTGTGGGGGAGGGAGGCCTCGTAGAGGACGCGGGAGAGGTCGCCGCGCAGGACTTCGATGTCCCCGCCCGCGAACTCGGCGGGCAGGTGGAGCAGCTGCTTGCCGTCGGAGTCGACGAAGGTCATGGGGCTGCCGCCGGTTTGGACGCGGCGGAGCTCTTCGAGGATGCCCATGCCGCGGAGGACGGAGAGGTGGGTCTCGCCGCGGAAGTCGACGGCCTGGCCGCCGGGCCGCAGGGCGGGGGCGAGTTCGACGACGGTGGGGCGGAAGCCGTGGCGGCCGAGCCAGTGGGCGAGGGCGGGGCCGGCGATGCTCGCGCCGGAGATGAGGACGCTGCGGGGAGCCGGCATCGGGCCGGGGCGGGAAGCGTGCTGCTGGGTCATGCGGGACTCCTTGCGTAACTGTGTCCGGCGGACACTAAAGCGATACCGTGTACGGTAGACGCAGTTTTTGTGCGAGCGCAAGGGGATCCGATGACGGACGAGCAGTGGGGCGCGGCCGTGCGGTTGTTGTGGGGACCGCCGGCCACGCCCGCGCGGGGGCCGAAGCGGGGGCTCACGCTGGAGGGCATCGCCGGGGCGGGGGTCGCCGTCGCCGACGCGGAGGGGCTGGGCGGCGTATCGATGCAGCGGGTGGCCGGAGAACTGGCGGTCACGAAGATGGCGTTGTACCGGTACGTGCCGGGGAAGGCCGAGCTGGTGTCGCTGATGGTGGAGGCCGCCATCCCGGATCCGGGGGTGGTCGACGCTGCCTGGGCCCGGGTGGCGGAGGCCGAGGGGTGGCGGGGGCGGCTCCGGGCGTGGGCGCGGGAGTTGCTCGCCGGGTTCCGCGGGCATCCGTGGCTGCTGGAGGCGACGGTCGGGGCGCGGGTGATGGGGCCGCGGGAGGTGGGGTGGATGGAGCGGGCCCTCGCCGCGTTGGACGGGTGCGGGCTGACCGGGGCCGAGGCGATGGATGCGGTGGTGTTGCTGGCGGGGCATGTACGGGGGATTGCGGAGCAGGAGCGGGCGGCGGGGGCCGGGGCCGGGGCGGCGGGGGCCGGACCTGATGCGCAGCTCGTGGCGGTGATGGGGGAGCTGATGCGGACGCACGGGGAGCAGTTCCCGGCGTTGGGGGCCGCGTTGGCCTCGGTGGGGGAGCACGGGGGGCAGGACCAGGCGCTGGAGTTCGGACTGGAGCGGATCCTGGACGGGCTGGGGTTGCTGGTGGCGCGGCGGGTGGGCGGGGCCGAGCGTTAACGCCGTTAACGGCGTTAACGGCGTTAACGGTCCGGCTGGCAGGGTGGGCGCACGATCTATTGTGAGCGACGGGGTGTTAACGGCGTTAACGGTCGGACGGAGGTGGGGACGGTGGCGTTAACGGCGTTAATGGTCCGGTCCGGGTGGCCGGGCGGCGTTAACGGCGTTAACGGTCGGGGTCGGGGTCGGGCCGGAGCGTTAACGGCGTTAACGGTCGGGGTCATTAACGGCGTTAACGGATGCGGGGGCGGCGCCTAGCATCGGGCCATGAGTGATCTTGGGGAAGGGCTGCGGAGGTTTCGGCTCGATGTGGCGCAGGGGGAGCTGGACGATCTCGGCGAGCGGTTGGGGCGGGTGCGGTGGCCCGATGAGTTGCCCGGGGTGGGGTGGGCGTACGGGATTCCGCTCGGGGAGATGCGCGAGCTCGTCGCGTACTGGCGGGACGGGTACGACTGGCGGGCGGCCGAGGCGCGGCTCAACGAGTGGCCGCAGTTCACCACCGTCATCGACGGGGCCCGGGTGCACTTCGCGCATCTGCGGTCGCCCGAGCCGGATGCCAGGCCCTTGCTGATGACGCACGGCTGGCCGGGGTCCTTCGTGGAGTTCCAGCGGGTCGCGGGACCGCTGACCGATCCGCGGGCGCACGGCGGGGATCCCGCCGACGCCTTCCACCTGGTGCTGCCGAGCATTCCCGGCTTCGGGCTCTCGGGGCCGACGACCGAGACCGGCTGGGAGTTCAAGAGGGTCGCGCGGGCCTTCGGGGTGCTGATGGAGCGGCTCGGGTACGAGGAGTACGGGGTCCAGGGCGGCGACTGGGGAGCCGCGATCTCGCGGGAGCTGGGGCGGATCCGGCCGCGGAACGTGGTCGGGGTGCATCTGAACCTGCTGCCGGGGGGCGGGGCGACCCAGGAGCCGGGCGCGGAGGAGCTGGCCGCGCTGAGCCCGGCCGAGCGGGAGCGGACCCTCGCGTCCTGGGAGCGGTACCGGGTCTGGGCGCGCGAGCGGCAGGGGTACGCCGACATCCAGGCGACCCGGCCGCAGACCCTCGCGTACGGGCTGAACGATTCGCCGGTGGGGCTGCTCGCGTGGATCGGCGAGAAGTTCGCCGAGTGGAGCGACCCCGGGTGCCCGATCGACCGGGACCAGATGCTGACCAACGTGATGCTGTACTGGCTGACCGGGACCGTCGGCTCCGCCGCCCGGATCTACTACGAGCGGGCGCACGCCGACTACTTCGGGCAGCCGCCCGAGGTGTCGCGGACGCCGACCGCCCTGGCCGACTTCCCCCGGGACAACTTCGTACCGCTGCGGCACGTCGCCGCGCGGACCGACAACATCGTGCGCTGGACCTCGTACGACCGCGGCGGTCACTTCCCCGCCATGGAGGTGCCGGAGTTGTTGGTGGGGGACGTGCGCGCCTTCTTCCGGGCCTGACCGACGAGCAACTGCGCCGCTCCACGTCGAGGACGCGGATCCGGCGGAGTGGAGGCGAACCCGGGTCAGGACTGGGCGGCGGCGCCGGCGCGGGTCACGGTGTCCAGGGCGACCTGCCACGGGAAGTGGGGCGGGGTGTCCGGGCCGGCCGGGCCCGGGGTGAAGCCGGGCTCGCCGTAGAGGAGTTCGACACCGGCGGTGCGCAGGACGGCCAGGGACTGGTCGAACTGCGGGTGTGCGGCGAGGGCGGCGTTCGTGCAGGGCATGGCGACGACGGGGGTGCCCTTGCCGATGGCCTCGGCGGCGACGCCGACGGCGAAGCGGTCGGTGAGGCCGAGGGCCCAGGCGTTCACCGAGTTGAAGGTGGCCGGGGCGAAGAGCAGGGCGTCGGCCGGCGGCCATACGTCGTCCTCCCCGGGCAGCTTGTACTGCCAGCGCACCGGATGGCCGGTCAGGGCGGCCAGCCCGTCGAGGCTCCCGGCCACCCAGTGCGCCGCGGTGGGGGTGAGCCCCAGGCAGACGTCCCAGCCGCGGGCCTGGGCGTCCTCGATCACATGGGCTACGTCGAAGACGGGCGGGGCCGCGGAGCAGAGCAGGTAGAGAGTCTTCGTGGTCATGTCACCATATGATCATATTCTCCAACCTCAACCATGCTTGAGGGAGCGGGATGCGGCGCCGTGGCCGCTCTGGTCGACGGCCGCGAGCCGTGGGGCGGGGGCGCCGGTGTCGCGCAAGGGGTGCGTGCCCGGGCGGGGGTGACGGGGCGTTCGGTCTGCGCAGCCCGAAGAACATTCGATTTTCCGTGATGTGTGCGATGAGTTTCGGGCGTGGCCCCGGTCTGCCCCTGTGGTTGCGGGAACGAAAGATGTGGACGGTGTCCACATCCTCGGCTAGGCTGCGGAACGTCCAATGTGGACGCCGTACACATCAAAGGGGAACCCTCATGCGCAAGGTCATCGCCTCCGTCTTCATCTCGGTCGACGGCGTCTTCGAGGACCCGAGCTGGTCGATGCCGTTCTGGAACGAGGAGGCGGCGGAGTTCGCCGGCAAGCAGCTCGCCGCCGCCGACGCGCTGCTCCTGGGCCGGGTGACCTACGAGGGCATGGCGCCGGCCTGGACCGCCCGCGCCGAGGGCGCCGACGCCGGTACCGAGCGGATGAACGCGATGCCGAAGTACGTCGCCACCCGCACCCTGGACACCCCCGAGTGGAACGCCACCTTCCTTTCCGGCGACCTCGCCGCCGAGGTCGCGGAGCTCAAGCGCCAGGACGGCGGCGACCTGCTGGTCTACGGCAGCGGACAGCTCGTCAACGCCCTGCTCGCGCACGGCCTCCTCGACGAGCTGCGCCTGTGGACCCTGCCGGTCGTGCAGGGCAAGGGCCGCAAGCTCTTCGGCGAGGACTCCCCGGTCACGACGCTGCGGCCGATCGGCACCACCACCTTCGGCAGCGGCGCCCAGGTGCACGCCTACGCCCCCGCCGCGGCCTCCGCCTGAGCGGAGAGAAACGGGCCGGGAGCAGGGCCGAGAGCGGCGGCAGGCGCCCGTTGGACGCTCGCGTATGGAGTTGAGCTTTTCGGCTATGTTCCGTCTCGGGCACCTGGACTTGACTTGTCCTCATGACGCAGACGACGAACAACCCCACGCAGGGCCCCGCGCAGCACACCACCCTCGTCATCGGGGGCACCGGCAAGACCGGGCGGCGCGTCGCCGAGAAGCTCACCGCCCAGAGCCTCCCGGTCCGGATCGGATCCCGCGGCGGGGCCCCGGCCTTCGACTGGAACGAGCCCGCGGGCTGGCCGGCCGCGCTGGAGGGCATGGACCGGGTGTACGTGACCTACTACCCCGACCTCGGATTCCCCGGCGCAGCCGAGCAGGTCGGCGCGTTCGCCGAGGTGGCCGTGGCCGCCGGGGCGCGCCGTCTGGTGCTGCTCTCCGGGCGCGGCGAGGAGGCCGCGCAGCGGGCCGAGGACCGGCTGAAGGCCTCCGGCGCCGACTGGACCGTCGTGCGGGCGAGCTGGTTCAACCAGAACTTCGACGAGAGCTTCTTCCTGGAGCCCGTACTGGCCGGCGAGCTCGCGCTGCCGACCGCACAGGCCGTCGAGGCCTTCGTCGACGCCGACGACATCGCCGACGTGGTCGTGGCCGCCCTGACCGACGACCGGCACATCGGCAGGACGTACGAGCTGTCGGGCCCGCGCCTGCTCAGCTTCGTCGACGTCGCCGCCGAGCTGTCGAAGGTGACCGGCCGCGAGATCTCCTACATCCCGGTCTCCGACGGGGACTACCGCGCGGTGCTGCGCGAGAACGGGCTGCCGCAGGAGTTCGCCGACCTCTTCACGCTGATCTCGGACGGGCGCAACGCCCACCTGGTGCACGGGGTGCAGGAGGTTCTGGGGCGCGCGCCCAAGGACTTCGCCGACTTCGCCCGGGAGGCGGCCGCCACCGGAGTCTGGGACGTACGGTCCTGATATGGACACGCTGACCGGTCTCCTCGCAGGCCCGGGCGCCCGGGGCGCCTTCCTCCAGAAGTCCCTCCTCAACCCGCCGTGGGCCATGCGCATCGAGGACCGCGCCCCGCTGTCGGTGGTGACGATGGTGCGCGGCTCGGCGTGGCTGCTGCCCGACGAAGGGGAGGGAGTGCGGATCAGCCCCGGAGACGTGGCCGTCGTGCGGGGACCCGCGCCGTACACGGTCGCCGACTCCCCGGACTCCCCGGTGCAGATCAGGGTGGGCCCGGACCAGCGGTGCAGCACGGAGGCGGGCGAGGACGTCAGCGACTCCATGCTGCTGGGGGTCCGGACCTGGGGCGAGGGGCATCAGGACGAGGGGTCGGCGGTGATGCTGAGCGGCACCTATCAGGCGCCGAGCGAGATCGGCCGCCGGCTGCTGGGCGCGCTGCCCACGATCGTGGTCCGCCCGGCGGGGGCCGCGGACGCCACCCTGATCGCCCTGCTCGCCTCGGAGATCTCCCGGGACGAGCCGGGCCAGGAGATCGTCCTGGACCGGCTGCTCGACCTGCTGCTGATCGGTGTGCTGCGGGCCTGGCTCGCCGCCCCGGGCTCGGGAGCCCCGGCCTGGTACCGGGCGCAGAGCGATCCGGTGGTCGGCCCGGCGCTGCGGCTGCTGCACGAGAACCCGGCGTACGGCTGGACGGTGGAGGGGCTCGCCCTCAAGACCGGTGTCTCCCGGGCCTCGCTGGCCCGGCGGTTCACGGACGTGGTGGGCGAGCCGCCGGTGGCGTATCTGACGGGCTGGCGCCTCGCGCTGGCGGCGGACCTGTTGCGCGAACCGGACGCCACCGTCGCGACGGTGGCCCGCCGGGTCGGGTACGGCAGCGCGTTCGCGCTGTCGGCGGCCTTCAAGCGGGTACGGGGCGTCAGCCCGCAGGAGTTCCGGTCGGGGGCGGCGGCCGCGGCCGCCGCGGCGGTGGCGGCGGAGGTGTGCGGGCCGCCGCGCACCGTGGTCCTGCCGGACACGGCCTAGTGCAGCAGCAGTTCGCCGACGCGCTGGTCGCCGCTGAGCTCGCCGGTGAGGCGGAAGCCCAGGCCCAGGTAGAAGGGCTCGGGGGTGCCGTCGCCCGTGTCCCAGGTGACGTACGCGCGGCCGGCGCCCCGGCGGCGGAGCTCCTCGACGACCGCGCCGACCGCGAAACTGCCGTACCCCTTGCCCTGGTGGGCGGCGGAGACGTTCAGGCGCCAGATGCCGGAGCGCCGGTCGGCGGGGTCGCGGGCCGGGTCCCACTGGATGTCGAGGAAGGCCATGACGAAGCCGACGACCTCGTCGCCGTCGACGACGGCCCGCGGCCAGGCCACGTCTCCGTGGACGTACGCCTCGGCCAGTGACTTCACCACCGGGGAGACGAGGTGCGCCTGATCGGGGCGCACCTGTATCGCGCAGACCGCGTCGATATTCTCGGCGGTCACGGGCTCGAGGCGGGGGGTTCGGGTACTGATCACGGCCTCAGCGTAGAACGTCTCCCGCGCGTACGCCGTTCCGGCGACCGAGACAAGGACGCAGCGCGTGCACACCGGTCGGAGATCCCGCACGGGGCCCGGCGGCGGGCGACGCGCTCGCCCGCGCCCTGGTGCTGAACGGCCGCGCCACCCCTACCGGGCGGCCCTGGTGCGGTGGCGCCAGGCCGTCTAGGCGTTCTGCCCGTGCAGGACCAGCGCCCAGGCGAGCAGGCCCAGCGCCGCCGTGGACAGCACCGTCCGCCACACGTTGGCCCGTACCCACGGCTGCTCGAAGGCCCTGCGGACGGCCGCCGGGTCGGCGATCCGGTCGACCGGGCCGGCCTGCTCCAGGGCGTTGTTGAGCGGGATGTTCACCCTGGCCGTGATGCCCATCGCCAGGACGCAGCAGACGAAGGCGCCGATCACCGGGGGCAGCACGTCCCGGCCGCCGGCCGGGAGGGACAGCCCGAGCGCCAGCCCGGTGAAGAGCAGGGAGCCGACGTAGCCGAGGAGGAACCAGCCGTTCAGGATGGCCTCGTTGATGCGCTGCATCACCTCGATGACCGCCCGGTCGCCGGTGCGCCGCAGGCCCGGCATCACGGCCACCGAGAACCCGTAGAACAGGCCGCTCACGAGGCCCGTCGTGATCGTCGCGGCGATCAAGGATGCGAACCGTGCCGTTTCCACTCCGGTCTCCCCGCAGTCGTCGTAAAAGCTCGTCGAAGATGCTCGTCGAAGCACTTGTCGAGCAGTCGTCGAACGGTCGAGTCCCGCCGATCATAGGGGCATCACCGGCCGTAGGCTGGGCCCGGCGTGCAGGCCGTGCAGGCCACGTGCGAAGGGGAGTTGCCGACCATGCCAACCATGCTGACCGCGCTCGACGGGGTGTACGGGGACCGGCCGGACGCCGTGACCGTCGCCGGCCGCTCCGCCTCCTACGAGGAACTGCTCGGCGCCGCCCGGGCGGTCGCGGCCGACGTGGCCGGAGCCCCGGCCTTCGCGGTGACCGCGACGGCCTCGCTGGAGACCGTCGCGGCCGCGGTCGGCGCGCTGCTGGCCGGGGTGCCGCTCGTCCCGCTGCCGCCCGACGCCGGGCCCGCCGAGCGCGAGCACATCCTGCGCGACTCCGGGGCGGTCCTCGTCGACGTGGACTTCGCCCGGCGCTCCTCCGGCTGGTCGGGGAAGGAGCCGGCGCCCGAGGACCCCGCGCTGATCCTCTACACCTCCGGAACCACCGGCGCGCCCAAGGGCGTGGTGCTCAGCGGGGCGGCCCTCGCCGCCGACCTGGACGCACTGGCCGGAGCCTGGCAGTGGAGCGCCGAGGACACCCTGGTGCACGGGCTGCCGCTGTTCCACGTGCACGGGCTGGTGCTCGGCGTGCTCGGCGCCCTGCGGACCGGCAGCCGCCTCGTCCACACCGGGCGGCCCACGCCCGAGGCCTACGCGGAGGCGAGCGGCAGCCTGTACTTCGGGGTGCCGACCGTGTGGTCCCGTATCGCGGCAGCGCCGCAGGCCGCCGCAGCGCTGTCCGGGGCGCGGCTGCTGGTGTCGGGCAGCGCGGCCCTGCCCGCGCCCGTCTTCCGGGACCTGGAGCGGCTGACCGGGCTGCGGCCCGTGGAGCGCTACGGGATGACCGAGACGCTGATCACCATCAGCGGCCGGGCGGGCGGGGAGGTCCGCCCCGGTACGGTCGGCACCCCGCTGCCCGGCATCCGGACCCGGATCGCGGCCGAGCCGGGCGCCGAGATCGGGGAACTCCAGCTCACGGGGCCGACGTTGTTCGCCGGATACCTGGGGCGCCCGGAGGCTACCGCCGCCGCGTACACCGAGGACGGCTGGTTCCGTACGGGCGACATCGCGGCCGTCGACGAGGCGGACGGCGTGCACCGGATCGTGGGCCGGGCCTCCATCGACCTGATCAAGTCGGGCGGGTACCGGATCGGCGCCGGCGAGATCGAGAACGCCCTGCTGGACCACCCCAAGGTGACCGAGGCGGCCGTGGTCGGCGTCCCGGACCCGGACCTCGGCCAGCGCATCGTCGCCTTCGTCGTCGCCGAGGGGGTGACCGGCGAGGAGCTCACCGAGTTCGTGGCCGCGCACCTGTCCGTGCACAAGCGCCCGCGGGAGGTGCGGTTCGTCGCGGCGCTGCCGCGCAACGCCATGGGCAAGCCGCAGAAGAAGCTGCTGCTGACGGGGGAGTCGGGCCCGCAGGCAGGCTGAAAACGGGCCTCGAACGGGAGGGGGAGGGCGGGCCGGCTGCTGCGGCTCGCTCTTCGCTCGAGGCCCGGCCCAGGAGGGGTAGGGGGCGCCCGGAAGGCGGGTACGGGCGGGCAGCTACCGGACGCGAGCTACTCAAGACCCTCCGAGTCGCTCCGAGCAGTAGGAAGAAACCCCAGGTCAGAGGGGTTTGACGGGGCATTCAGCGACTGAAGCGACCCAAGGTTCGGGTATATGAAGACATTCGTGCGCGTGCGCGTGTGCGTGTGTGTGCGTCATATATACGGACCTTGAGTCGCTTCAGTCGCTGTTCGTGCTTGCGTACGCCTGTGACCTGGTGTTCTGTGAGCAGCCCGACGAGCGACCGAAGGAGAACCGGTCGCTGGGAGGTGGGTCGGCCGGTCGCTGCCCCGCCCGGGGGAGGCGTACATCTGTTCTGGCTCATATGCCCCTCGCCTCCCGGGGGTTTCGCTAATCTGATTTTGGGCGTTGAGTCGCTTCAGTCGCTGATGGGGGATGTGAATGGCAGCTGAGCTGCGGGATTCGCGCAGCGACCCGGCGCAGTGCACGAGAACTGCGCCCGTCGCCGCGCTCCCTGTGACGACTGCCATGTGGTGTGCCCGGCAGGGGTGGCCGGTTCACCCCCTCGCCGCGGGCCGCAAGACGCCCGTGGGCAACTGCGACGCGTGCCGCGCACCGGGACACGACCGCACGGCGTGCGACTGCCTCCGGGCGGGCCGCTGGTGCCACGGTTTCCACGCGGCCACCCTCGACGCGGACCGGATCGGGCAGTGGTGGGGCCCGCGGCCGGATCTGGGTGTCGGCGTGGCCACCGGTCCCGCGGACCTGGTGGTCGTCGACGTCGACGCGCACGGGCGGGAACTGCCCGGTCGCGACCGGCTGCTGCCCGGCATCGGGATCTCCGCCGGGATCGACCTGACGGGGCTGGCCAACGGCTTTCACACCCTTGGCGTGCTGGCCGCTCTGCGCGGGGCCACCAGCCCGGCGCAGGACGCCTCGACGCTGCGCGTGCGCACGCCGTCGGGCGGGCTGCACGTCTGGTACCAGGGCGGCGGCCGGCGCTGGCAGTGCTCCACCGGTTCGGGCGCCGGCCGGGCCCTCGCCTGGCAGGTGGACGTACGCGCCCACGGCGGCTACATCGTGGCCCCCGGGACCGTGACCCGCGCGGGCGCCTACCGCGCCGTGGGATCCGTACGCGAGCCCGCGCCGCTGCCGGACTGGCTCGCGCGGGAGCTGGAGCGCACCGGGCACCTGGCTCCCGAGACCGCGGCCGCGGCTGCGCCCGCGTTCGCCGGGCCGCGGCCCGTGCCGCCCCGTGCCCGGCAGGCGGTCCTCGCGGCCGGCGGGGGCGAGGGCGTGGCGCAGCGGGTCCTGGCGGGAGTGCTCGCCGAGGTCGCCGCGTGCGCGACCGTACCCGAAGGGGCGGCGTTCTCCGAGAAGTTGAACCGGGCCGCCTACACGGCCGGCGGGCTGGTCGCCTCCGGGCACCTCACGGAGGCCGCTGCCACGCGGGCCCTGCGGGAAGCGGCCGAGGGGGCCCGGCCCGGTCAGGGGAGCCGCTGCGGGGCCATCATCCGCGGGGGGCTGCGTGCGGGTCTGGCGCGCCCGCTGTCCCCCGGAGGCCGGGTATGAGCCCGGACCAGGAGAGCGTGCTCTCCGAGTTCGACGTCCAGGCGGTCGCGGCGCAGATCCTCGCGCAGCCCGTCCCGGCGCCCCGGGCGCCGGCTGAGGGCGGTCAGTCGGGTACGGGCACGCCGGCTGCGATGTCCGGCGGGGAGCGCGGTGCTCCCGCTTCCGACGGCGAGGCGACGGCGGACGGACTGCTGCCCGACACGCTCACCGACCGGGGCAACGCCAAACTGTTCGTCAAGCTCTACTCCAACGACTACCGGCACGTCCCCGGGATCGGCTGGTTCCGCTGGGACGCCACCCGCTGGCAGATCGACGAGGACGACACCGCGGTGTGGGCCGCGGGCGACCTGGCGGAGTCCATCGCCACCACCGACCCCCGCGGCGTGTACACCCCGGCCGCGCTCCAGCAGCACCGCCGTCGCGCGCTCAGCACCAGCGGGATGAACGCCATGCTCGCGCAGGCGAAGTCCGCCCCGGGCATGGTGCTCAACGCGGCGCGGCTGGACGCCGACCCGTACGCGCTGTGCACGCCCGCCGGTGTCGTGGACCTGCGGACCGGCCACATCCGCCCCTCCGACCCCGCGCACGACTTCCACTCCCGCTCCACATCGGCGGCGCCGCAGCCGATGCCCACGCCGCGCTGGAACCGCTTCCTGACCGACACCTTCGGCCAGGGACCGGAGGGCGCGCAGATGATCGACTTCCTGCAGCTGCTGCTCGGCTACTCCGTCACCGGGGACGTCGGCGCCCAGGTGATGCCGTTCCTGTTCGGGTCCGGAAAGAACGGCAAGTCCGTCCTGCTGGACGTTCTGATGAAGCTGCTCGGCGACTACGCGGACGCGGCCCCGCCCGGGTTCCTGATGGCCCGCCCGTACGAGGGACATCCGACCGACCTCGCCGAACTGCACGGCCGGCGGGTGATCGTGTGCAGCGAGGTCAAGCCGGGCGACCGCTTCGACGAGGCCCGGGTCAAGCTGCTCACCGGCGGCGACCGGATCAAGGCCCGCCGGATGCGGCAGGACTTCTTCAGCTTCGAGCCGACCCACAAGCTGTGGCTGCTGGGCAACCACCGCCCCGAAGTGGGCACGGGCGGCTTCGCGTTCTGGCGGCGCATGCGGCTGATCCCGTTCGAGCGGGTCGTCTCCGACGACCGCAAGATCGACAACCTGGCGGACGTCCTCGTCACCCAGGAGGGCCCCGGCATCCTCAACTGGCTCATCGAGGGCGCCCGCCGCTACCTGGGAGGCGACAAGGACCTCACGGGCCCCGAGCGGGTGCGCATCGCGACCACGGCGTACGCCGAGACCGAGGACCACACCGGGCGCTTCATCGGGGAGGCCTGCCGGCTCGATCCCGAGCTGCGGGCCGAGCAGGCCACGCTCTACGCGGCCTACAGGGCCTGGTGTCACAATGAGGGCGCCCCGGCGATCTCGTCCCGGGCCTTCGCGGCACGCGTCCGCGAGGTGGTGGGACTGGCCTCGCCCAAGGAAATGATCCTGTCCAACCAGCGCAAGTACTACCCGGGCATCGGCCTGCTCGCGGACGAGGAGACAGCATGAGCGCCCTCATCGCAGAGGACGAGATCGTCCACGAAGTGGACCTCGTCTGGCTCGAGGACATCAGCAGGCTCGACTACGTCCGGCAGAGCCTGGACCGGCTGCCGACCCGGCGCGGCAGGCCCGCCTACCACCGCGACGGGCGGATGGTCGGGTACGCGCTGCTGGGCCCGGGAGCCAAGCCGTCCCGCTCCTCCGGCACGTTCCGGCGCCGGGTGTTCTGGCTGCTCCCGCACGACCGGGACACCGACCCTGACGGCCTGTACGCGACGGGCGCGCCGGCGGAGGCCGTGGACGCGCGGACCCTGGCCCCGGGCAGCAAGGGGCGCAAGACGGAGCGCTCGGAGGGCGGCCCGATGTCGTCGGCCATGCGGGGACTGCTGCCGTAAGCCGGCTGGACGGACACACTCCGCGGGGCCGGGGGCTCGCCAAGTTGACAGCACCGTCCCGTCCCCCCACTGACACCCGTGCGCCGCGAGCGGCGAGTCGGCGGCGCGACTCGCGGCGGCCGGGTCAGGAGGTGGCGCTCTACCGGTAGTGGTCGAGGTAGTCCACGTTGGCGATGGGGACCTCGGCGAGGAACTCGTCCGGCAGGTCGAAGGCGTCCACGAGCGTCATCATGTGCGGGGCGAGCTCCGCGAGGACGGTGTCGATCGTCTGGTGCAGCCCGAGTACGTGCTCCACCGTCAGCCGCTCCTCCGCGAGCAGGTCACCGGTGTGCTGGCGCAGCTGCTGGAGCAGGAACAGCCAGCACAGGTTCGTGAGCAGCTTGCGGGTCGCGGGGTCGGTCGCCTGCCCCGCCGCCTCCAGGAAGGCGTCGGCCGCCAGCCTGCCGGCATGGGCGGAGACCATCTCCAGCGCGGCGCCGGAGGACTCGTTCCAGCGGCCGACCGGGTCCCCGGAGGGGCCCTGACGCAGGGCGGTGCGGGCGCGTGCCTGCCAGGTCCGTTCGACGGAGGCGAGCAGGTCGCGCAGGAAGCGCAGGTCCGACAGGTCGCGTTCGGCGGCCGGCCGGCTGTCCGAGCTGATGGGGTCCACCTGGTGCCCGAAGACCATCTCGGCGGCGGCCTTCACCCAGATCACCAGGTTGTCGCCCTCCGCGGTGATCCCGCCCTCGACGTTCCCGGGCAGGTCCGAGATCCTGTTCGCCGGGAACAGGCCCTGAGCGCCGCACCGTTCGCGGGACTCGGTCGTGATCTCCCGCGCCTGCCAGGTTATCCAGCCCTTGGCGACGGCGACCAGGCGCTCGACCTCTTCGCGTTCCGCTTCTTCGTGCGCGACGAAGCGGTCCATGACCGTCCGGTGCAGGAAGGTCATGGCGTAGGCGTTCGCGAGGGAGTGCAGCAGCCGGCCGTGGTGGCTGCGGTGGCGGACCACGGGGATGCGTTGGCCGCTCTTCGGGCCGCCGACGTGCCGGTGGTGCGCATAGCGCACCGCGATGGTCAGCGCGGCCCGTGCCATGCCCAAGGTGCCGGCGCTCATGCAGAGCTTGCCCATGGTGACGCGGTTGACGGAGCGCAGGAAGCGCTTGCGCCGGTTTCCCAGCACGCTGGTCAGCGTGCCGTCCTCGTCGAGCCGGCCGTGGTCGGCCTCCAGCATGGCCTCACGCGGCAGCCATACGTGGTCGAAGGAGGTGAGGCAGTGGTCGACCGGCGTTCCCGTGCGCTGCGGCAGCTGGCGGACGGTAACCCCGGGCAGGTGCCCGTCATGGTCGCTCAGCGGGGTCAGGAACAGGAAGATGCCCTGGTCCTCGCCGTCGACCAGGAGCCGAGCCGCCACCACGGCGCTCTTCGGACCGCCGATGAGGCTGGTGTTGGGCATGAACTTGCGCGCCCCCGGATTGGGCGTGTTCAGGATGAAGCCGCCGGTCGCCGGGTCGAAGACGGCGACGGTCTGCAGTGCGGCGACGTCGTTGCCGTGTGCCAGCTCGGTGCACAGGAAGGTCCCGATGCGCTGCATGGAGGTGAAGGCGGACAGATCCCGTCCGTAGACCTCGTGGTCGAGCAGGCTCCCCATGAAGAGGTTGTAGTGGATGCTCGCCAGAGTGCACAGGCCCCCGTCCACGAACCCGGCCCACTCGTGGAGCCCGGCCAGCAGGCGGGCGTCGTGCGCCAGCGCCACCGGATCGTCGACCGTGCTGTTGACCAGACGCAGACGGTCGTAGGAAACCGCCGTCCGCTCACCCGGAGTCAGGTCCGGAAGGTAGGAGAAGCCGGCGAGGAGTCCCCGCCAGCCCCCGTGGACCCGCTCGCGGTCGTCGCGGTCGAAGAGCAGGTGGGTCAGCTGCTGTGCAGCAGATCTGGGTCGGGGCTTTTTGAGCGAGCCCCGCTGACCAGGCAGAACGCCGATCTGCGTGGTGCGGCGGTCAGCCCCGCCACCCCAGCTGCGTCGATGGGTCTCCGCGTACTCATGCGTCAGTGCGGACATCGGACCATCCCCCGTTAGGAACCGAAGTACAGGTTGCGCAGGGACAAAGATACGAACTAACCGGTTTTATTTTCAAGGCCTGAGCAAAAACCGGTGGCCTGGTTTTGTTTTGGGAGGGCGGACGCTATAGTCGAGGGGGTAACTTGGTCGGTATATAGGCTGACCAGGGGTGATATCGTACCGTGGCACGATGATCACGCCATGTGAGCACGGGTCAAGAGTGCGAACCTCGCGGTTTGTTCTTGGCCCGAGTGGCAGCGGAGGGTGTATGGCGCGGCAAGAGCGAGCCATTCGTACACGGCAGAAGATCCTGGTCGCGGCGGCGGAGCTGTTCGACGAGGTCGGGTACGAGTCCGCGACGATCTCCGAGGTGCTCAAGAAATCCGGGGTGACCAAGGGGGCGCTCTACTTCCACTTCACCTCGAAGGAAGAGCTCGCCCAGGCAGTACTGGCCGGGCAGGTGGGAGCCCTGCCGCCGGTACCGGAGACGGAACTGCTCCTGCAGCAGAACCTGGACGAGGCCCTGGTCCTCGCCTACCTGCTGCACAAGGGCGACCCGCTGGTACGGGGGAGCGTGCGGCTCACCGTGGACCAGGGCACCCCGATCGACGGCCTGGACCGCCGCATCCCCATGCAGGGCTGGAACGACCACAACACGGCGCTGCTCACCCATGCCAAGGAGCGCGGGGAACTCCTGCCGCACGTCGACATCGAGGCCACCGCCAAACTGTTCACCGGCAGCTTCACCGGCGTCCAGGTGCTCTCGAAGATCATGACCGGGCACGCGGACATGGTGGACCGGGTGACCGACCTGATGCGTACGCTGCTGACCGCGATCGCCACGCCCGGGGTGCTGGTGCGCCTGGACTTCGCCGCGGACCGCGCGGAGCGCGTGTACGAGGCGGCCGTCAGGCTGCGCGACGCGAAGGCCGAGGCCGAGGCGGCGGACGAGGCGGCATAGCGCCGTCGAATGAACGGGGGAGGGGGGCATGCGGTTCTCCTCGGTGTGCGTGGGTGTGTCAGAGCACGACAACGCAAAAACAAACCGAACGGAGTGCACAGATGGACATGGCTGCTTGCCCGTACGCGTTGGACGTGACGGGGCGGGACATCGCGGGTGAGGTCGCGATGCTCCGGGAGCAGGCACCGGCGGTCGAGGTGGAGCTCCCGGGCGGGGTCCGCGCCTGGGCCGTGGTGGGCCAGCAGTACGTCGAGCGCCTGCTGCTCGACCCGCGGGTGTCCAAGGACGCCAGACGGCACTGGCCGGAGTTCGTCGACGGGCGGATAACGCCCGAGTGGCCGCTCTATCCCTGGGTGGCCAACGAGAACATGCTGTTCGCCTACGGCGAGGAACACAGCCGGCTGCGTCGCCTCGTCGCGGGGGCGTTCACGGCACGGCGGTCCGCGGCCCTGCGGCCCAGGGTCGAGGAGTTGACCGCCGCGCTGCTCGACGGACTGGACTCCGTACCTGCCGGCGAGCCCGTCGAGCTGCGTTCCGCGTTCGCGGAAGTGCTGCCCCTGCAGGTGATATGCGAGCTGTTCGGAGTCGAATGGGGCGCCAGGCGGGACGCGCTGTCGGCCGCGCTGCGCACCGTGTTCAGCACGACGGTCCCGGCGGACGAGATGGAAGCCGCGCGCATGACGGCCTTCGGGCTGCTGGCCGAGCACGTGGCGGCCAAGCGGGCCGAGCCGGGCGACGACCTGACGTCCTCGCTCATCGAGGCACGGGACAACGGCGAGGCGCTGACCGAGTCCGAACTTCTCGGCTCCCTCTTCCTGTTGATCGCGGCAGGCCAGGACACCACGTCCACGCTGATCACCAACGCCCTGGGCGCGCTGCTGTCCCGTCCCGGGCAGCTGGAGCACATACGGGAGGGCCGGGCCGGCTGGGGGGACGTGGTCGCCGAGACGATCCGGGTCCACAGCCCCGCGAGCTACTCGCCCATGCGCTTCGCGGTGGAGGACATCGACCTGGACGGCGTGAAGATACGGCAGGGCGACGCCATCCTCGTCTCCTTCGCGGCCGGCGGCACGGACCCGGAGCGGTACGGGGCGGACGCCGCAGAGTTCGACCTGCTGCGCACCGACCGCGACACCCTCGGATTCGGCCACGGCGTGCACCGCTGCCTTGGCGCCCCGCTGGCGGTGATAGAGGCCACCACCGCCCTCTCCGCGCTCTTCGAGCGCTACCCGGACATGGCCCTTGGCCGCCCGGCGGGGGACCTGGAGCCGCTGCCCACTTTCCTGCTGAACGGCTACGCGGCCCTTCCGGTGGTGCTGCGCCAGGCCTGAGCGGGCGCCGGGCACGGCGTACGGGACAGAGCCACAGGCTCCGCGGCGAACTCGGCCGCGGAGCCTTTCCGTTGTTTCCGGACGGTAGGCAGGGAGCTTCGCCTTCCCCTTCTTCCCGTGGCCGACGGGCCCTCTTCGAACCACGTACAGAAACCGCATAAGCGGTTTGTTGGGGAGCTTTTCGGGTGTGTCCGGTGCCCCGGAAGCGTTTCATCGTCCGCTTGCGCTGCCGGGTCTGCTGATGCCTTGCCCCGTTGTTCAGGGCTTTGCCGCCCGGCCGGGCGCGCGTCGCAGGCGCAGCCCGGTCGGGCATGCGCATGCCCGAGCTTGGAGCGCTACTGCGGCTGAACTGTGTGTTCGGCTCTGCCAAGCCATTAAAACCGCACAAGCGGTTTGTTAGACTCTCGAGTAGTGGGGCTCGCTGCATCGTGGGGAGCGGCCTGGTGTGACTGTGAGCGGTGGTGCCGGGGGCGCCAGCGAGTCCAGCTCCCCGGCTGACTCCGTGGCAGCCTCCCTCGCCGCCTGCCCTTCCGCAGGCGTGGCAACCCCTCGCAATGACGGAGTAGTTGATGGTCAAACAGGAACGCGCGTTGCGTACGCGTGACACCCTGATCCGGTCCGCGGCCGAGATCTTCGACCGGGAGGGGTTCGCGGTGGCGTCACTCACCGCGATCAGTACGCTGGCCGGGGTGAGCAACGGCGCGCTGCACCACCACTTCACCAGCAAGGCCGTGCTGACCGACGCGGTCGAGGAGGCGGCGCTCGCCCGGCTGCTGGCCGTCACCGAGCCCGTGCTCCGGGTCGGGGCGAGCCGCATGCAGCTCCTGGTCGACGTGACCCACCGGCTGGCGGCGGCGCTGCGCGGGGACGTGGTGCTGCGGGCCGGGTTCGAGCTGAGCGGTGAGATGTCCCGGCCGCCGCATGTCGATCTGCGCGAGTGCTGGCGGCGTTGGGTCGAGGAGACGCTCAAACAGGCAGACGCCGAGGGTGAATTGCGGCCGGATGTCACTGCTTCGGACGTGGTGAGCGCTGTCGTGGCCGCCACCGTGGGCTTCGAGGTGCTGGGGGTGCGGGAGGCGGAGTGGCTTTCCGCCTCCACCGTCACCCGGTTCTGGCGGCTGCTGCTGCCGACGGTCGTACAGGCGGCCCTTCTCTCGGACCTCGACTCCGAAGGGAGCTGCCCGCCGTAGGGGCCCTGAGCCCCGGTCTTCCTGCGCACGCAGGAAGACCGGGGCTTCTCGGTGTTCAAGACCGCTCGGTTTGTTTGACTTCCCTCTCAGCTCGTTCTAGAGGGGAGGTGGAGCGGCTCATGAGGCGGCCCCACTGCGGCTCGGGCCCGCGTTTGCGCAGGTCAGACGGCTCATTAGGTGGGCTAAGAAATAAAAACAGCGCGGTCGGTTTCGTATTGACAAACCGCCAGTCCTGTTTTTTACTGAGTCAGGCTCATCCACGGACAGGGGAGTACGGCGTGGACATCGAAGTACTGGGCACACTGGCGGTGCGGGAACAAGGAGTCTCCGTAACGCCGACCGCCCCCAAGCCGCGACAGGTGCTGGCACTGCTGGCCCTGCACGCAGACCAGGTCGTCCCGGTGTCGGCCCTCATCGAGGAGTTGTGGGCGGGGACGCCGCCGCGCAGCGCCCGCACCACGCTGCAGACCTACGTACTGCAGCTGCGGACCCTCATCGCGACGGCCCTGGAGCAGGGCGAGGGGGGTGAAGGCGGTGAAGGCCGGCGTACGGCCAAGGACGTGCTCGTCACACTGCCCGGCGGCTACCTGCTCAACAGCGGCGGCGGTACCAGCGACGTCCGCGAGTTCGACCGGCTCGCCGGCATGGGCTACCGGGCCATGGACGCGGGCGACTTCCCGGGCGCGGCCCGGCTGCTGCGCGAGGCGCTGTCCCTGTGGTCGGGGCCGGCCTTCGCCGACGTGCAGGGCGGCATACAGCTCGACATGGAGACCCGTCGGCTGGAGGAGACCCGGCTGTGCGCCCTCGACCAGCGCATCGAGGCCGACCTGCGGATCGGACGGCACCGCGAGCTGCTCGCCGAACTGACCGTACTGGCCAGCCGGTACCGCACGCACGAGAACCTGCACGGCCAGTTCATGCTGGCCCTGCACCGGTCCGGCCGCCGGGGCGAGGCGCTCGACGTCTACCAGCGGCTGCGCGGAGTCCTCGTGCGCGAGCTCGGGCTCGAGCCGTCGGCCGCCCTGCGCCGGCTGCAGCGCTCGATCCTCATGGCGGGCCCCGAAAGCCCCGCGGGGGTGGCGGAAACCGGCAACGAGCGTCTCGTACGCGTGGGCTGAGATGCCCGCACACCACATCCGGCACGCCGCGGACGGCCCGGAGGTGCGGCCGCGCGACCGGACAGCCACAGGTCGCCGAGGAGGAACCGCGGTGCAGGAGAGGTCGGAGCGGACCCGCAGGAAGCTGGTGCACGCGGGGGCCGAGATGTTCCACCGCAACGGATACGCGAACGCCACCCTCGGAGGGATCGCCGCGTTCGCCGGAGTGACCAAGGGGGCGCTGTACTTCCACTTCGCCTCCAAGGACGAACTGGCCGAGGCGGTCCAGCAGCGCGGGTGCGCCCTGCTGGACGAGTCGGTGCGCGAACGGCTCGAAGCCGGGCTCTCCCCGCTCCAGACACTGGTCGACACCACGCACTGGATGGCCCGCACCCTGCGGGAGGAGCCGGCGATCCCGGCGAGCTTCCGGCTCACCAAGGAGTGCGCGGGCCTTCCCCAGGCCGTCGCCGACTTCCACCAGATCTGGCTCGCGGCGGTCTGCGGGCTGCTGCGGCAGGCCCGCGACGCGGGCGAACTGCGCGCCGAGGGCCGCTGGGAGAGCGTCGAATCGCTGGTCGCCGCGGCGGCCTGCGGGATCGAGGCGATGGCCGGCACCGCGATGCCCTACGCCGAGCTGCAGCGCCGGGTCTCCGGACTGTGGTCGCTGCTGCTGCCGATGCTGGTGCCCGAGGGCGCGGCGGAGGAGTTCCGCTCCGAAGTGCCGGCGCCCGAACTCCCGGCCTGCCCCGCGGGCGGCGCGCCGGACCACCGATACCGGACCGTGTGCCACTGAAGGCTTGGAGGAGCAATCGATGACGAACGACCATCCTGCTGACGTGCTGAGCGACCTCGTCGGAGTGCTCGGCGACGTTCTGCGGATCAAAGCGGAGAAGATCGACCCCGAGCAGACCTTCCGGACCCTGGGGCTCGACTCCCTGCTGGTCGTGGAGTTCGTGGCCGTCGTCAACAGCCGGTACGGACTGCGGGTGCGGGCGACCGACCTGTACGACTACCCGACCCCGGCGTCCTTCGCACGGGAGGTCAAGCGGGCGATGAACAGCGGAGAGGCCCGCCCGGCCGCCACCGCGTTCACCGGGGCCGGCGCCGAGACCGCGCCCGCCGCGCCGATGGCGCCCGCCGTCGCGATCGCTCCTGCCGCTCCTGCCGCTCCCGCCGTGGACCCCGTCCGCGCACCGGAACCCGCGGCGGCGCCCGCGGCCGCGCCCGCGGCGCAGCAGATCGCGGAGGTGCTGCGCGAGCAGCTCGCGGCGATCCTGTGCTGCGACGCCTGGGACATCGACACCACGGCCCCGTTCAACGTGCTGGGCGTCGACTCCGTCGTGGGCGCCGAGTTCATCGCCACCGTCAACCGCACCTTCGGCATGAAGGAGCGGTCCGTCCTGCTCTACGAACACCCCAATCTCGCAGCCATGGCCGCCTACATCGCCGTGCGCACCGGAGCCTCCGGGCACGAGGCGGCCCCCGCCCGGGTGCCCGAGCTCGCCTTCCGCCCGGCGGCCCGGGGCGACCTCGACGTCCTGCTGGACGCGGTCCGCGAGGACCGGCTCAGCGTGGACGAGGCGCTGGTGCTGCTCGCCCGACGCGGCTGAAGCCGTCTCTCTCTCCAGAAGGAGCGCGTCCAGATGGACGAGAAGGAAGTCCTGACCCGGTTCAAGAACGGCCATCTGGACCGGGCACAGGCGGCCGCGCTGCTGACCGGCACCGGCGCCGGCCCGCGTACCCGCGGCGGTACGGGCCCCGGGAGCGGCACCGGGACCGGTGCCGGGACCGGCATGGGCGCGGGCGTGGGCATGGGCCTCGCCGCCGGCGGCACGGTTCCGGTGCCCGTGGCCTTCCCGCGGCCGGACACCGCGCGGGAGCGCGCCGCGCAGGGGCCGTCCTCCACCGAGCGGATCGCCGTGGTCGGGATGGCCGGACGCTACCCGGGCGCGCCCGACCTCGCCTCGTTCTGGCGGCAGGCGCGCGAGGGGCACGGCAGCGCCGGAGCGCCGCCGTCCGGGCGGCCCGGTGACGAGCGGGGCCACTACCTGGAGCGCGTCCAGGACTTCGACGCGGAGTTCTTCGGGATCGACGGGTCCGAAGCCGCCCTGATCGACCCCCAGGAACGGCTCTTCCTGGAGACGGCGTGGGAAGCCCTCGAGGACGCCGGATGCACCGGCGGCCGCCTGGACGCCCTCACCTCCGCGGACGGGACCCCGCGCAGCGTCGGGGTGTTCACCTGCGCCGGGACCGCGGACTACGCACTGCTCGCGGCCCGGACCTGGACGCGCGAGCGGCCCGTGCGGCTGCCCCGCGGCGGCCACTGGAGCCTGCCCAACCGGTTCTCGGCCCTGGCCGGCCTCACCGGCCCCAGCCAGTCGGTCGACTCCGCCGAGTCCTCCGTGCTCGTCGCCCTCCACCTGGCGGCGGCCGCCCTGCGCGCCGGAGAGTGCGCCGCGGCGCTCGTGGGCGGCGTCCAGCTGCTGCTGCACCCCGCCAGCCGCCGTCCCGGCGCGGGCGAGGGCGTCGGCGCGCTGCTGCTCAAGCCCCTGGAGCGGGCCCTGGCCGACGGGGACACCGTCCACTGCGTGATCCGCGGCAGCGCCGTCGGCCACACCGCACCGGGCTTCTCGGCCGCCGGACCGGGCCGCGGCTCCCGGGCCGCCGGTGACGAGGCGGCCGACGGGCGGCGGGTGCCGCGCGCGGCGCTGCGGGCGGCCGGGGTGGACGCCTCCACCGTCGCCGTCCACGAGGACACCGATTCCGTACGGGCGTTCGTGGGCGAGGCCGGGGCCGTGACCGGGGCGGCCGCGCTGACCCGGGCCGTGCTCCAGCTCAGCCACCGGGTGCTGGTGCCCGGTCCGGGCAGGGCCGAGGCGCAGGCCTGGGAGGGCGGGGAGTCGGCGCCGCGCCAGGCGTCCGTCGGGGCGCACGGGGCCGGCGGCTGTGCCGCGCACGTGATCCTGGAGGAGTACCTCCCCGCCGCCGGGGCCGACGCGCCCGCCGAAGCCGCGGGGGCCGCCGGGGGAGCCGAGCTGTTCGTGCTGTCCGCGCCCACCCCGGCCCATCTCGCCGCCACCGCACGCCGGTTCGCCGAGCTGCTGGGCGGTGCGGGCCCGGTGCCGGCGCTGGGCGTGCTCGCCCGCGCCCTGCGCACCGGGCGCGCCGCGATGGACTGCCGGTTCGCGGCCGTCGTCGGCGACACCGCGGAACTCGCGGCGGCCTTGGAGCGGTTCCTGGCGGACGGCGGCCCGTACGCCGACCTGCGGGACGGCGGCGCCGACCCGCTGGACATGGGCGCCGTGCCCGAAACGGCCGACTACCTCGCCGCGCTGTGGCGGGCCGGGCACCTGCACCAGGTCAGGAGCCTGTGGCTGGCCGGACTGGACGTCGACTGGGCCGCGCTGGAGCGGGCCCACGGGGCGGGCGCCGTGGCCGTGCCGCTGCCCGCGTCCGCGTTCCTGCGCACCCCGTCGTGGCTGGGCGGCGAGGAGGAACGGGCATGACCATGCTGACTTCCGGGCCTGCCGGGCCCGCCGGGTCCGCCGGGCCGTCCGCCGGGCCCCCGGGGCCGGACGGGAACAGACCCGGCCCGGTCAACCTGTGGTTCTGTCCCAACGAGGACCTCGCCCCCGGGATCGCCGCCACCCTGGCCTCGTACTGGCTGGACGAGCACGAGCAGGAGATCGCCGGGCGCTTCCTCTTCGAACGCGACCGCCGCCAGTACCTCGTCGCCCACGCCCTGGTGCGCCGGGTGCTGGCCCTGGAGACCGGCATCCCCGAGGCCGAGGCGATCATCTGGCGCTCCTCGCGCGGGCGGCCGTTCCTCCAGCTGCCCGCCGGAGGACTGCCGCGCGGCGCGGACACGCTGGACTTCAACCTCTCGCACGCCCACGCGTACAACCTGATGGGCGTGTCCCGCGAGCACCGCATCGGTGTGGACGTCGAGCGGCTGGACCGGGGCGAGCGCGGCCTGGAGAACATCATCGCGACGTTCTCCCCCCAGGAGCAGGAGTGGATCGCCCGCGCCGCACCCGGGCGGCCGCGCGACCGGCGGGCGCTGCGCCTGTGGACGCTGAAGGAGGCCTACTCCAAGGCCCGCGGCCTGGGGCTCGCCCTGCCCTTCGACTCCTTCGCCTTCACCCTGGCCGAGGACCAGGGCGTCCTCGCCTTCCGGCCGCCCGCCGACGACTCGGCGAGGCGCTGGCGCTTCCTCGAGGTCGAGCCGGTGCCGGAGGTGCTGGCTGCGGTGGCGGTGGAGGTCGACGCCGCCCGGCCGCCGGCGGTCCACCTGCACCACGGATTCCCCTGGGGGCGCGCCGCACCGCGCCGACTGGTGCTGCCGGAACTCGCCGGAGTATGACCTCGTGCGTGAAATCGGCCGTCGCGTTCTCGAGAAATCCCCGGCCGCGGATATCCGCGGCCGCTGGAATATCGGTGGAGAATATCTCGAGCCGAATTCCGGGTGGCGCGGCTGCCGTTCCGATTCGGTCAGAGGACGGGCGAGGCTTGCCGGACGCCTTCGGACAGGAGTGTGAAACGGCGTACGAGTTCTTCCTGTTCGCGGCCGATGTCGTCGATGCGGGCCCGGAGGCGGGCGATTTCCCCGCCCAGGCCCAGTACGGCCGCGTCCAGGCCCGCGGCGGCCGGCGGCCCGGCGCAGTCCAGCCCCGGCTCCCGCAGCAGGACGGACTCCATCCGGTCCCGCAGGGCCGGCCCGGGCCCGACGCCGAGCTCGCCGAGCAGCCGCTGCCGGGCCCGCTCGTACACGCCCAGGGCCTCGGACCTGCGGCCGCACCGGTACAGGGCGAGCATCAGCAGGTCGTAGAAGCGCTCCCGGGTGGGATGGGACGCCGTGAGCCGCTCCAGCTCCCCGGTGACCTCTTCGTGCCGCGCGCCGCGCAGCTTCGCCTCGTAGTACGTCTCCAGGGCGGTCAGCCGGCTCTCCTCGAGCCGCTCCGCCTCCCGAGCGCAGATCTGGCCCCGTCCGCTGCCTTCCAGCGCGGGCCCGCGCCACAGCTCCAGGGCCCGGTGCAGCAGGTCGGCGGCGTGCGCGGGGTCGGCCACGACCGCCGCCCGGCCCTGAGCGGAGAGCCGGTGGAAGCGCTGGGCGTCCGTACGGGCCGATCCGAGCCGCAGCAGGTAGCCGAGCGGGTGCGTGGTGATCAGGGCCCGGTCGGGGTCGTCCTGGCCGGCACCGCCCCGGCCGGGGCCGGGCAGGACGGCGGGCGCCAGCAGCCGGCGCAGCCGGGCCACATGGGCCTGGAGCGCGTTGGCCGCGCCCGCGGGCGGGCGGTCCCCCCACAGCTCGTCGATGAGCCGGTCGGTGGAGAGCACCTCTCCGGCCCGTACGACCAGGGCCGCGAGAAGGGCGCGCTGCTTGGCGCCGGACGGCGCGATCGAGGTGCCCGACCGGTGGTCGTGCACCTCGACGGGGCCCAGGACGCGGAAGTCCAGGCCGTCGCTCTGACGTACGTCCCATTCCATCGGTCACTCCTCCCAGCGATCCGGTGGGAATCGCGGAAAAGACCTGTACGGACGGTCGTTGAATTACGTTCCGGCAGTCATCCCGCAAGGGAATCTAACAGTTTGACTGAAGTGCGCAAACGCCGAAGTTGGAGGTGCGGTCGACAAGCACTCAAGAAATTGAGGGGTGTTGCCCTGGGTCCCGCTACTGTGCCTCAGTCGAAGGCTTGAAATCGATGGGAACTCGACGACGTGCGGAGGAAACCGTGAAGATTCAGGTTCTGGGTCCGTTGAGTGCCGAAGTCAACGGGGGCTCGATTGTTCCGACGGCCGGCAAGCCGCGCCAGATTCTGGCGCTGCTCGCGCTCTACCCGGGGCGGGTGATGCCCGTACCGACCCTGATGGAGGAGGTGTGGGGCACCGACCTGCCGCAGAGCGCGCTCACTACCCTGCAGACCTACATACTCCAGCTGCGCAGGCGGCTCGGTACGGCCATGGGGCCGGGCGACCCGGGCGGGGCCAAGGAGGTGCTGGCCACGCGGCACGGCGGATACCTGCTCCAGATCGCCCCGGAGAGCGTGGACGTCCACGAGTACGAGCGCCTGGTGGCCGACGGGCAGAGCGCCTTCGAGGAGGGCGACGACGAGCGCACCGCCGCCAAGCTGCGGCAGGCGCTGGCCCTGTGGCAGGGCCCGGCGCTGGTCGACGTACGCGTGGGGCCGATCCTCGAGATCGAGGTCATGCGCCTGGAGGAGAGCCGGCTGGTGACCGTCGAGCGGCGCATCGACGTGGACCTGCGGCTCGGCCGGCACACCGAGCTCATCGCCGAGCTCTCCGAGCTGATCGCCCGGCACCCGCAGCACGAGGGCCTGCACTCGCAGGCGATGGTGGCGCTCTACCGCTCCGGCCGGCAGGCCACGGCGCTCGACGTCTACCGCAGGCTCCGGATGCGCCTCATCGAGGACCTCGGGGTCGAACCCTCACCGCAGCTGCAGCGCCTGCACCAGGCGATGCTGACGGTGGATCCGGCGCTGGACGTGCCGGCCGGCCCGCGCCGGGGGTCCACGTTCGACCTGTACGCGGCCTGAGATGCGGCACGGGGACGCCGGGACCGCGGACGGTGGCCGAAGGCCGCGGTCCGCGGTGGCGTGACCCGGATCCGGGGAGTGCTCGAGCCTCCCTCGAGCGGGGCTGGTCAGGGTGGGGTGGATACGGTGGCCGAGGAAGGACGGGGCATGGCACGGGAACAGGACGTGCGGCTGGTGTGCTTCGCGCACGCGGGAGCCGGGACCTCGGCCTTCCACCGCTGGAGCGATCTGCTCGGCCCCGGAGCGACCCCCGAGCCCCAGCTGCTGCCGGGCCGTGACGGGCGGCGCCGCGAGGCGCGGGTGACCACCCGCGAGGCGCTCCTCGACGACTTGCGCGAGCTGTTCAAGGAGCAGCCGCCCGGCCCGTACGTCCTGTACGGGCACAGTCTCGGCGGGCTGATCGCCTACACGCTGACCCGCGCGCTCGACGACGCGGGACTGCCGCTGCCCGAGCTGCTGGTGATAGGCGCCGTACCGCCGCCCGACGTGTTCGCGGGAGCGGCCTTCGCCGCCGACGCGCCCGACGACGAACTGATGCGCATCCTCGAAAGCTTCGACGGCGTGCCCGCCGGCATCGATCCCGGCGTGTGGCACCGCTTCGTCTTCCCCGTGCTCCGCGACGACCTGCGGCTGGCCGCCTCGCTGCGCGCCGCCGCCCTGGATCCGGTCGCCGGCGGCCCGGTGTCCGTCCCGCTGCTGGCCGTCGCCGGCAGCGAGGACCCGGTGGGACCCCCCGAAGTGCTCCAGGGCTGGAGCAAGTGGACCACCGGGCGCTTCGAGTTGCGCACCGTGCCCGGCGGACACTTCTTCGTACGCGACGGCGAACTGCCGAGACTGCTGGGGCAGGTCTGCCGGACGGTGGGGCGGTCCGGGCGTTGAAACGCGTGGTCATCACCGGTATCGGGGTGGTCGCCCCGGGCGGTGGCGGCACCAAGGGCTTCTGGTCGATGCTGACCGCCGGGCGCTCCGCCACCCGCGCGGTCACCTCCTTCGACGCGCGGCCGTTGCGTTCGCGCGTCGCCGCCGAAATCGACTTCGACCCCCTGGAGCACGGGCTGAGCGCGGCGCAGGCCCTCGACCTCGCCCGCGTGACGCAGTTCGCGCTGGCCGGCGCCCGCGAGGCGCTCGCCGACAGCGGGGCGGCGCCGACGCTCGACCCGCTGCGCACCGGGGTCGCCCTGGGCAGCGCGCTGGGCTGCGCCTCCGAGCTGAGCCTGGAGTACGCCGTGGCCAGCCACGTCGGCGCCCGCTGGCTGGTCGACCACACCCGGGCGGTGCCCCAGCTGTACGACTACTTCGTACCGGGTTCGCTGGCCGCCGAAGTGGCCCGGGACGCGGGGGCGCAGGGACCCGTCTCGTTCGTCGCCGGCGGCTGCACGGCCGGCCTGGACTCGCTGGGCCATGCGGCCGAACTGATCCGCGAGGGCAGCGCCGACGTGGTGCTCGCCGGAGCGGCCGAGGCCCCGATCTCGCCCGTGGTCATGGCCTGTTGCGACACCGTCCGCATCACCTCGCGGCGCAACGCCGAGCCCGCGAGCGCCGCCCGGCCCTTCGACCGGACCCGGGACGGGTTCGTGCTCGGCGAGGGCGCGGCCGTCCTGGTCCTGGAGGAGCGGGAGCGGGCCCGCCGCCGCGGCGCCCGGGTCTACGCGGAGCTCTCCGGCTACGCGAGCCGGGCCGCCGCCCAGCACATGACGGGGCTGAGCCCGGACGGTGCGGAGCTGGCCGCGGCCATCGGCGCCGCGCTCGACGAGGCCCGCCTCGACCCGTCCGCCGTCGAGTACGTCAGCGCGCACGGCTCGGCCACCCGGCAAAGCGACCGGCACGAGACCGCGGCCATCAAGCGCGCGCTCGGCCGGCACGCCCGCCACGTGCCCGTCAGCGCGATCGCCTCGATGACCGGGTACCCCCTCGGCGCGGTCGGTGCCTTCCAGGCCGCCGCCGGGGCCCTGGCGATCGAGTACGGAACGGTGCCGCCCACCGCCCACCTGCGGGTGCCCGATCCGGAGTGCGATCTCGACTACGTCCCCGGGACCGCCCGTCACCAGCACACGAGCGCGGTGCTGGCCCTCGGCAGCGGATTCGGCGGGTTCCAGAGCGCGCTCGTGCTGACCCGTCCGGACTCACTCGCCTAGGCCGTCGCCGGCCGGCAGACCCTTCCGGCCACAGCACTGGCCGACCGCCCGGACCGACCCACGACGGAGGGACACCCCATGGACCACCCCGATCCGTGCCCCGCGACCACCGCCGCCGAGACCGGGACCGACGTGTGCGTCGTCGGCGCCGGACCCGCCGGGCTGGCACTGACCCTCATGCTGCTGCGCTCCGGCGTCCGCGTGACGCTGATCGAGCGGTCCACCGCCCTGCGCCGGGAGTTCCACGGCGAGGTCCTCCAGCCGGGCGGCCAGCGCATCCTCGACGAGCTGGGCGTCCTGGGACCGGCGCGGGCCCGCGGCTCGCTCGCCCTGACCGGCTTCCAGGTGCTGGACGAGGGCCGGGTGCTGCTCGACATCGACTACGGGCGGCTGCCCGCCCCGTACGACCACCTGCTGGCCCTGCCGCAGCCGCATCTGCTGGCCGAACTCCTGGGCGCCTGCCGGGAGCTGCCCGGCTTCACCCACCTGGAGGGCCACCGCGTGTCGGCCCTGCTGGAGACGCGGCCCGGCAGCCCCTGCACCGGGGTCGTCGCGCGGGGACCCGACCGCGAGCCCGTCACCGTACGCGCCCTGGCCGTGGTGGGCGCGGACGGCCGGTTCTCCAAGACCCGGGCGCTGGCCGGGATCGGGGCCGGCCGCTCGGACTCCTTCGCCCACGACGTGGTGTGGTTCTCGCTGCACGCGCCCGGCCGGGCCACCGGGAAGGTCCGGGTGCACCGGGCCGGCGGCAGCGCCGTCCTGGTCCAGGACAGCCACCCCGACCGGCTGCGGATCGGCTGGACCCTGCCGCACGGCGGATGGAGCCGGCCGGGCCGCGGGATCGAGGAGATCCGCGGCGAACTGGCGCGGGTGCTCCCGCAGTTCGCCGACCTTCTGCACGAGCAGCTCACCTCGCTGAACCAGCTCACCCTGCTCGACGTCTTCGCCTCGCACGCCGAGCAGTGGACCCGCGACGGCCTCGTCCTGATCGGGGACAGCGCGCACACGCACGGCCCGATCGGCGCCCAGGGCATCAACCTCGCGCTCCAGGACGCCGCCGCCCTGCATCCCGTGCTCGTGGAGGCGCTGGGCCGGGGAGCGGTCACGGCGGCGGACCTGGAACCGTACGACCGGCGCCGGGCGGCGGCGGCCGCGGCCGTCCACCGGATGCAGCGGATGCAGGCGCGCGCGATGTTCGGGGCGGACGGGGCGTTCGCCCGGTTCGCGCTGGCCCGCGCCGCCGGGCTGGTCACGCGCACCCCCATCGGGGGGAAGATCACGCGCAAGGTCGCGTTCGGGACCGATCCGGTGGCGGTGCGCACCGATCTGTTCACCGCGTCGGCGGCGCACCGCCCGGCCTGACCCGAAAGACAGGCCCCGGGGCTCAGCGGAAGCGGGCCTTGGGGTGGTCGGCGACATCGCCGAGCAGCCCGAAGTAGTCGGCGCGCAGCTGGCGGATGCGGGCCTCGGAGAACACGGACGGGTCGTACGTGAACACGCAGTGCGCGGCGCGCTCGTCGTGCCGCAGCTGCAGGGTCAGGGGACGGGCCGCCGGGGCGGGAGCGGACGTGAACGGCTCGGCGCGCAGCCGGCCGCCCCAGGAGGCCGTACCCCACCGGGGCCCGCCGGCGGCCGGTCCGGCGCCGAACCGCACCTCGTCCAGCTGCTCCACCAGCCGCGGCCGGCGCAACTGCGCGGCGACCGGCTCCAGCGGCACCTCGTGGTGCGCGAAGTCCCACGCGCTGGTGAGCCGGACCCGGTCGACGACCTCGCCGAAGGAGGGCGCGCCGGTCAGATCGGCCCGCAGCGCCACCGCGTGGGACAGCGGGCCCAGCATGCGCTGCTCCCCGTCCCGCGCGCGCTCGGGGACCGGCCCGCGGACGGTGATGTCCCGCTGGCCCGACCAGCAGGCCAGCAGCAGCTGGAAGGCGGCCAGGCCCACCACCTGCACACCGGCCCGGTGCCGGCGCGCGGCCTCCGCGATCTTCGCGGACAGCTCCTGCGGCAGCGGGAAGGACAGCGCCCGCCCGGGGCCCGGGGTGCGCCCGGGCGCACCGGGCGCGCCGAGGTCCCAGGGCAGGACGGCCGGTTCCGCGCCGTTGAGCCGGCGCAGCCAGTACTCGGTGCTCTCGTCGACGCGTCCCTGCGCCGCGCGCTGTTGCTGCCAGGCGGCGAGGTCGGCGTACTGGGCGGCCGGGCGGTCCGCCGGCACACCGCGGTAGGCGGCGGCGAGTTCCGCGACGAGCACACCGAGCGCGCAGGAGTCGGCGATCAGCTCGTGCAGGACGAAGACGGCCACGTGGTCGCCCGGGCCCTGGCGCAGCAGCCGCAGCCGGGCCAGCGGTTCGCGCGCCGGGTCGAACGCCCGCTCCCGCTCCGCCGTGACGGCCGCGGGTACCTGCGAGGGCCGGACCTCCGCCAGCGAGACGGGTACGGGCAGTTCGTCCGGCGCCGCGACGACCTGGGTGAGCCGGCCGTCGTGCACCAGGTAGTGGCTGCGCAGGATCTCGTGCCGGCCGGCGACGGCCCGCCAGGCGGCCGCCAGGGCCTGGGCGTCCAGTTGTCCCGTCAGCCGGAGCGTGCCCGTCACCACCGGGGGGCGGGTCCGGTGCGGGAGGCCGGCCCAGAGCGCCTCCTGGCCGGGCGAGGCAGCGAAGCGCAAGGGGCCCGGGCCGGCCGGACGGGGCAGCCGGGGGAGGGCGTCCGGCTCCGGCTGCGGTCTGGGTCTGTGCTCGGGATCGGCGTCCGCCGTCAGCGGGGCCGGGGCCCCGGCTTCGTCCATGAGTACCGTCGTCACCATCGGTTCAACGCCTCCTCGGCGATCAGCGCCGTGGGGCCGGTGCTGCGGCCGGGAGGGTTCACCGGGGTCACGACCCCCGGCAGACCTTCCAGGCCACGGCAGCGGCCGCCTTCCTTCCCGGCGAGCCGGGCGCGGCACCCCCGGCGGGGGTCCGGGTAGTGCGAGGTCACGCGAACGGTAGGGCGAGCCGCGGGCAGTGGCCCGATTCCTCGAGCGCCCGTCGATCGCACGCGTGGCGGTCGTCGATTGCGATCACCGCGCGACAACCATCCCGACGCGTCCTGTGGCGCGGCTTGAGCACGCTTCGAAGCTCCTTCGAGCACGAATGCCGACGGTGGTACCCGACCCTCCCGCAGAAGCCCCCCGGCCCACCCGGCCGCCCCACCGCCGGCCGCCCGCCCCGGACCGATCCGACCGTCAGCCGCCCGACCAGTGAGGAAAGCCGTGCCGCGATTCACGTATCCCGAACTCCCGCTGGACGCCCTGCTGCGCCGGGCCGCCGTCCGCGACCCCGGCGGCTGCGCCATCACCGCGGCCTCGGGCGCGGTCACCTTCGCCGAGCTCGACGACCGGGCCGACCGCTACGCGGCCTGCCTGGAGCAGCGGCTCGGCCGCCGCGGCGCCCGCGTGGGCGTCGCCAACGTCCTGGACGCGGACTTCGCCGCCGCGTACTACGGCACCGTCCGCAGCGGCAACACGGTCGTCCTGGTCAACCCGCTGATCAAGGAGGCCGGGCTGGTGCACGTCTGCGCCACGGCCGAGGTGGAGCTGGCCCTGGTCCCGACGGCGACGGCCGAACTGCTCGTCAAGGCGCGCGAACGGCTGCCCGCCCTCGCCGAGATCATCGTGACCGACGCGCCCGACGGGGTGGTGCCCGCGGACACCGTGCCGCTGGCCGTCGCCCTGGACCGGGTGGCCGAGAGCCGTCCCACCGCCGCGCCCGGGTCCGGCGCAGCCGGCGCCGGCAGCGCCGATCTGGCCGCCGACGCCTGCATCCAGTTCACGACGGGCACCACGGGCCTGCCCCGCGGAGTCCGCCTCAGCCACCGCAACCTGGTGGCCAACGCCGCCCAGACCGCCCACGCGCACGGCCTGGGCAGCGACAGCGTGACCCTGAACCACCTGCCGCTCTTCCACGTCATGCACCTCAACTCGGCGATCTATGCGGGAGCCCGCCAGGTGCTGTGCAACGACCCGGCGCCGACGGCCGCGCTCGAGCTGGCCGCCGGGTCCGGAGCCACGCACTTCTACGGGCTGCCGGCCCGCCTGCACCAGCTCGCCGCCGCCGTCCGCGCCGGCGGGCAGGACGGCGCCGACCTGCCCGCCCCGCCCGCCGGGCTGCGGCTGCAGGCCGTCCTGTCCGGCGGCACCGCGCTGGCCCCCGCCGCCACCCGGCAGCTCCAGGACTGGCTCGGCGTCCCCGTCGTCCAGGGCTACGGGATGGCCGAACTGTCCCCGCTCGCCCACAGCCAGGACCCCGAGCACCCGCTGACCGGCTCGGTCGGCGCCCCCGTCGCCGGGACCGAGTGCCGGATCGTCGACCTCGCCGCCCGGGAGCCGGTCGACGTGTACAGCACCGGGGAGGTCCAGGTCCGCGGACCGCAGGTGATGACCGGATACCTCGGCGACGACGGCCAGGGGCACCTGGACGCCCAGGGCTGGTTCTCCACCGGCGACGTCGGCTACGTCACCCCCGACGGGGTGCTGTTCCTGGTGGACCGGCTCGGCGACGTCTTCAAGTACGACAACGAACTCGTCTCCCCGACCGCCGTCGAGCGGATCCTCGCCGACGACCCGCGCGTCGCCGATTGCGTGGTCGTGGGCTGGCCCGACCCGGTCCACGGGGCCCTGGTGTGGGCGGGGATCGTGCTGCGCGAGCCGACCGCCCCGGGACTGCTCGACCTCGTCGACTCGATCGTGGTGCGGGCCAACGAGCGGCTCGCGCCCTTCGAGCAGATCCGCCGCGTCGAGGTCATCGACTCCGTTCCGCGCACCCCCGTCGGCAAGCCGGAGCGCCGCGGCCTGCGCCGCACCCTCCACGCACGGGCCGCGGCCGAGGCCGCCGCCTGATCCCCGAGCCGTCCTTCGTTTTCAATCCCGTCCCCATCCGCATCCCCTGATCTGAGGAGAGACCGCCATGCTGACCTTCATCAACAAGATGACCGTGCTCGGTGACGTCAACGAGTTCCTGGCCGCGAAGGAGCCGGTGACGGCGTACCTGGGCGGCACGGCCAAGCACGTGGGCAGCCGGACCCTGCGCAACCTGGGTGAGCCGAACGTCTTCATCTACATCGCGCACTGGGACGACAAGGAGGCCTTCGAGGCCGCCGTGGGCAGCGAGGAGTACAGCGCCCTGGCCGCGCCGCTGGCCGCGCTGGTGAAGTCCGAGCCGGCCACGTGGACGACCCTCCCCGAGGGCGAGCGCCTGCAGGCGGACGGCACCTACGCCTGATCGCCGTCTTCATCCCCGCCGCTGCGCCCCCCCGACCCGAGGAGAGACCACCATGGTGACCTTCATCAACAAGCTGACCGTGTTCGGCGACGTCAACGAGTTCCTGGCCGCCAAGGAGCCGCTCACGGCCTTCATGAGCGCCCAGCCCGGCCACGTCGGCAACCGCACCCTGCGCAACCTCGATGAGCCCAACGTCTTCATCGAGATCGCCCACTGGGACGACCACGCCGCCCACCAGGCCGTCGTGGGCAGCGCGGAGTTCCGCGCCCTCGTCGCCCCGCTGGTCGCGCTCGCCAAGCCGGAGCCGGCCCTGTGGACGACGCTCCCCGAGGGCGAGCGCCTGCAGGCGGACGGCACCTACGCCCCGGCCGCTGCCTGATCCGCGGACCGTCCGCCGTTCTCCACCCCGCCACCCCCTGATCTGAGGAGAGACCGCCATGCTGACCTTCATCAACAAGATGACCGTGCTCGGTGACGTCAACGAGTTCCTGGCCGCGAAGGAGCCGGTGACGGCGTACCTGGGCGGCACGGCCAAGCACGTGGGCAGCCGGACCCTGCGCAACCTGGGTGAGCCGAACGTCTTCATCTACATCGCGCACTGGGACGACAAGGAGGCCTTCGAGGCCGCCGTGGGCAGCGAGGAGTACAGCGCCCTGGCCGCGCCGCTGGCCGCGCTGGTGAAGTCCGAGCCGGCCACGTGGACGACCCTCCCCGAGGGCGAGCGCCTGCAGGCGGACGGCACCTA
>NZ_JBIXJQ010000022.1:0-51539 GCF_052871255.1 Streptomyces sp. LARHCF249 | reverse complement strand
CCCGTACGGCGCGTCCTCGTACAGCAGGCGCCCGTCGAGCCCCGCGCCCTCGGCGGCGCCCGCAAGCACCTGCCAGGGGGCCCGTCCGGCGGCCAGGAGCTCGGCCGCGAGTTCCGTGTCGAGGGCGGCGAGCGCGGCCGCGTCGGCGGCGCCCAGCGCCCGGGCGGCGGCCGCGTCGAAGGCTGCGGCGCGCTCGTCCAGGTAGCCGGGGGCCTTCAGGGTCCGGCAGGCGCTGCCGTCGCCCATCACGAGCAGCGCGACGCGGGCATCGCGCGCGGCGAGCTCCCGGCCGGCCTCCAGGCACCGCCCGGTGTCCAGCCGCTCCGCGACACCGAGCCCCTCGACGGGCGCCGCGCCCCAGCGCGCGTGCCGCAGCAGCCAGGCACCCACGGTGAGCGAGGGGGGCAGCGGGCGCCGCCCTTCCTCACCCTCCCCGAGCTCTACGCCGGCCTCGACGCCGAATCCGCGGAAGGTGCCGCGGGCACCCTGGGGGTAGGGCCCGATGCGGTCCTCGTCGGCGGCCCCGACCACGACGAGCAGGTCGGGCCGGGAGGCGGCGAGCACCGCGATCGCGTCGGAGCAGGCGGTGCGGGCGTCGCCGAGTTCGGCGGCGGCCCCCGAGGCGACCTCCGGCACGAGCAGCGGCGGGGCGGGACAGACGGCAGCGGCTACGAGCATGATCCGCAGCCTAGCCGCCGCCCGCGGCCGGCGGTCAGTCGATGGCGCAGCCCGAGGTGGCGGCGGGCAGCGGGGCCGGGACGCCCAGGGTCGGGATGCCGAGCATGACTCCGGCGGGCTGGGCCGGGGCGGCGTTGCGCTTCTCCCAGGCGTCGCCGGCGCGGGTGCGGCGCACGGCCAGGGTCGGGCCCTCGGCCAGCAGGTGGTGCGGGGCCGCGTAGGTGATGTCCACGGTGACCACGTCGCCCGGCCGGACCTCCGCGTCCGGCTTCGTGAAGTGGACCAGGCGGTTGTCGGCGGCGCGGCCCGACAGTCGGTGGGTGGCGCCGTCCTTGCGGCCCTCGCCCTCCGCGACCATGACCTCCAGCGTGCGGCCGACCTGCTTCTTGTTCTCCTCCCAGGAGATCTCCTCCTGGAGGGCGACCAGGCGCATGTAGCGGTCCTGCACGACCTCCTTGGGGATCTGCCCCTCCATGTCGGCGGCGGGGGTGCCGGGCCGCTTGGAGTACTGGAAGGTGAAGGCGCTCGCGAAGCGGGCCTCGCGTACCACGTGCATCGTCTGCTGGAAGTCCTCCTCCGTCTCGCCGGGGAAGCCCACGATGATGTCGGTGGAGATCGCGGCGTGCGGGATCGCGGCGCGGACCTTCTCGATGATCCCGAGGAAACGCTCCTGCCGGTACGACCGGCGCATCGCCTTGAGGATGGGGTCCGAGCCGGACTGCAGCGGCATGTGCAGCTGCGGCATCACGTTCGGGGTCTCGGCCATCGCCGCGATCACGTCGTCCGTGAAGTCGCGCGGGTGCGGCGAGGTGAAGCGGACCCGCTCCAGGCCCTCGATCCGGCCGCAGGCGCGCAGCAGCTTGCCGAAGGCCTCGCGGTCGCCCAGGTCGGAGCCGTACGCGTTGACGTTCTGCCCGAGCAGGGTGATCTCGGAGACGCCCTCGGCGACCAGGGCCTCCACCTCGGCGAGGATGTCGCCGGGACGGCGGTCCTCCTCCTTGCCGCGCAGCGCCGGAACGATGCAGAAGGTGCAGGTGTTGTTGCAGCCTACGGAGATCGAGACCCAGGCCGCGTACGCGGACTCGCGGCGGGTCGGCAGCGTCGAGGGGAACGCCTCCAGGGACTCGGCGATCTCGATCTGCGCCTCCTCCTGGATGCGGGCGCGCTCCAGCAGCACGGGCAGCTTGCCGATGTTGTGCGTACCGAAGACGACGTCCACCCAGGGGGCCCGCTTGACGATCGTGTCGCGGTCCTTCTGCGCGAGGCAGCCGCCGACGGCGATCTGCATGCCGGGCCGCTTCGTCTTCATGGGGGCGAGCCGGCCGAGGTTGCCGTACAGCTTGTTGTCGGCGTTCTCGCGGACCGCGCAGGTGTTGAAGACCACGACGTCGGCGTCGCCGTCGGAGCCCTCCGGGGCGCGGACGTAGCCGGCGTCCTCCAGCAGACCGGAGAGCCGCTCGGAGTCGTGCACGTTCATCTGGCACCCGTAGGTGCGCACCTCGTATGTTCCCTTGACGTCCACTGCCGTGCTCCGGTCGCTGCTGCTGGTCATGGAACAAGGGTAGGCGGTACCCGGAGGCCCTCCGGCCGCCGTGGGCGACGGACCGTGCCGTGAGCCCGCGCCGTGACAGGACGGCGGGCGGGTGGCAGGATCGCGCCCATGCCTCACGTACCGCCCCGGATCAGCAGGCGCCACGCCCTGCGGGCCCTGGTGGCCGTACTCGCCCTGCTCGGCGTCCTGGTCTGGTGGCTGAAGCCCTTCGGGGAGCCGGAGCTCAAGGGCGAGCTGACCTTCAGCACGGGCGTCAGGACCGGGGTCTACCACCGCTACGGAGAGCTGCTGGAGCAGCAGCTCCGGCGGGACATGCCCGGGGTGAGGGTCCGGCTGGAGACCAGCGAGGGCTCGCAGCAGAACCTGCAGCGGGTGGCCGCCGGGAAGGCGGACTTCACGGTCGCGACGGCGGACGCGGTGGCCAAGTACCGGCTGGACGGGAAGCCCGGGGCCGACTCGCTGCGCGGCTGCGCGCGGCTCTACGACGATTACGTGCAGCTGGTGGTGCCGGCCGGGTCCCCGGTGCAGTCGGCCCGTGACCTGCGGGGCAAGCGGGTGGCGATCGGCCAGCCGGGATCCGGGGTGCGGCTGATCTCGGAGCGGCTGCTGACGGCGGCCCTGCTGGACCCGGTGCGCGACATCACCCCGGTGTCCATCGGCATCGACACGATGCCGGCCGAGCTGGAGGCGGGGCGGATCGACGCCTTCTTCTGGTCGGGCGGGCTGCCGACGAACGCGGTGCGGGAGCTGTCGGAGCGGTTCGACATCCGGCTCGTGCAGCTCGGCGACCTGGTGGAGCGGCTGCAGGGGAGCGGAAGCCCCGCGCGCTACTACCGGGCGGCGGTGATGCCGCAGGACGCCTACGCGCGGGCGCGCAACACCAGCGCGGTGGCGACCCTGGCCGTCCCGAACCTGCTGGTGACCACGGAGGGCACGGACCCCGAGCTGACCGAGCGGTTCACGCGGACGGTGATCCTCAGCCGCGACGGGATCGGGCGCGTGGTGCACGCGGCGCAGCTGGTGGACCTGCGGACCGCGATCTACACCGACCCCCTGGACCTGCACGAGGGCGCGCGGCGCTACTACCGGTCGGTCAAGCCCTAGGCCGTCTCTTTCGGATCTTGCCTGACCCGCGTTGTCTGGCACCGCACCTCGCCGCGTTGTCGGGGCGCCCAAGTACGTCCAGTACTCGGGCGCCCCTCCGCCTTGCGATGCACGGCGCCAGACAACGCGGGCTTGACCGACAAGATCCGAAAGAGACGGCCTAGAGAAGTGAGTCCGAGGTGTCGGCCCGGGGCAGCAGCATGGTCGCCGCGGCGGCCGCGCCGATGAGGCCCGCGTGCGTGCCCAGGCTCGCCGGGACCACCGTCAGGTCCCGTACGAAGGACAGCGTGGCGTAGTCCGCGAGATGGCTGCGGATCGGCCCGAAGAGGGTCTCGCCGCAGCCGGCGACTCCCCCGCCGATGACCGCGATGTCCGTCTCGACGAGGGTCGCGGTGGCTGCGATGGCCGCCGCGAGGGCGCGGCCCGCGCGGTCGAAGGCGGCCAGCGCGACCGGTTCGCCGGCCTCGGCGGCCGCGGCCACGCCCGCCGCCGTGGCGTCGCCCCCGGGCTCTGCCGGGGTCCAGCCCTGGGCGCGGGCCCAGCCGGCGATGGCGGTGCCGGAGGCGATCGACTCGACGCAGCCGCGGCTGCCGCAGACGCAGGGTTCGCCGTCGAAGGCCACGCTGATGTGGCCGATGTGGCCTGCGTTGCCGGTGGGGCCGGGGTGGAGCTGGTTGTTCAGGACGAGGCCGCCGCCGACGCCCGTGGAGACCACCATGCACAGGGCGTTGGCATGGCCCCGCGCGGCTCCCAGCCAGTGTTCCGCCGCGGTCATCGCCACGCCGTCCCCGACCAGCACGGCCGGGACGGCAGCCCTGCGCGCCGCGAGCTCCGCCGTGACCCGGGCCTGGACCGGGAACTCCCGCCACGCCCCGATGTTGACCGGGCTGACCGTCCCCCGGGAGGAGTCCACCGGGCCCGCGCTGCCGATCCCGCAGCGGACCGCCGAGGGCCAGAGCGGGGAGCCGGACAGGTCGGTGATGACCTCGGTGACCGCCGCCATCACGGAGTCCGCGCCCCCGCCGCGCGGGGTCGGCCGGCGGGTCGTGCCCGTCATCGTGCCGTCGGGGTGCACCAGCGCCCCGGCGATCTTCGTCCCGCCGATGTCGATCGCCACCGTCAGGCCCGCGGCCGGGACGCGGGCGCGCGGGGTGGGGAAGGAGGCGGTGGGACTGGTCACGGTGGCGGCTCCAGGGAGGGGTCAGGATTCAGTATGCGCCGCCGGCGGCGCCGTACTCTCGCGGGGCTCGAGCCGCGGCTGCTCGCTCGTGCGCACTCCGGGCGGCCGTCCCGCGAGGACGGCGAGGAGTTCCCCGGCGGCGAGCCGGCCGAAGGCCGCGGTGTCCCGTACGAGCGCGGTGAGCCGCGGGTGGGTGACCCGGCACAGCGCGGAGTCGTCCCACGCCACCATGGAGAGCCGGCCGGGCACGGGGATCCCGAGCTCGGCGGCGACCGCGATCCCGGCGACGGCCATCACGTCGTTGTCGTAGACGAGTGCGGTGGGGGGATCGGGCTCGGCGAGGACCCGGCGGGTGGCCGCGGCTCCCTCGGCGTCGGAGTAGTCGGTGACCACGGAGCGCACCCGGCCGGGGCCGAGTCCCCGCAGCGCGGCCTCGGTGCGCAGCGCCTCGATCCGGCGGGCCGTGTGGGCGAGCTCGGGGAGCCCGGCGACGTGGACGATCCGGCGGTGGCCGAGCCCGTGGAGGTGGTCCAGGATCCGGGTCATCGCCCCGGCGTCGTCGGCCCGGACGGAGGAGACGGCGTCCGCGGCCCGGGAGAGGTCCCCCTCGCCCACCATGACCGCGGGCAGGCCAAGCTGTCCGAGCAGCTCCGGGCGCGGGTCGTGCGTACGGGGGTCGACGACGAGCACCCCGTCGACCCGCCGCTCGGCCCACCAGCGGCGGTAGACGGCGCACTCGGCGTCGATGTCCTCGACGACCTGGAACAGCAGGGCGGTCCGGGCGGCGGAGAGGACCTCCTGGATGCCTGACACGAGCTGGAGGAAGAAGGACTCGACGCCGAGCGTGTGCGCGGGCCGGGCGAGGACCAGTCCGACGGCCCCGGAGCGTTCGCCGGACAGGGCGCGGGCGGCGCTGTTGGGCTGCCAGCCGAGCTCCTCGGCGACGCGGCGGATCCGGGCACGGGTCTCCTGGGAGACGCCCGGCCGGTCGTTGAGCGCGAAGGACACGGCGCTCTCCGACACCCCGGCCCGGCGGGCGATGTCCTTGATGGTGGGTCTGCGGGCCATGCCTGCCTCGTCCTTCGGTGACGCGGACCGAAATACCGCTGTCCTTTTCCCCGCACTCCCTGTGCACGTCACAGCTAAAGCGCATTAGTTCCCACAGCTTCGAGTGGCCGGAACCCCTGTGTCAACAGGGCTGAAGCGCATAAGTACACCGGGCCGGGGCCCTGTTGACTTTCCCCGTGCACACCGGCAGGTTGTGGCTCGCCCGGTGAATTCCTCAGAACTCCAGGGACGCCCAGTGCACGCAGACGCGCTCCGTTTCGGCGCCAACTACACGCCCGCCCGGGGCTGGTTCCACCACTGGCTGGACTTCGACCTCGACGAGGTCAGGGCCGATCTCGACTCGATCGCCGCCCTCGGGCTGGACCACGTCCGGGTGTTCCCGCTGTGGCCGGTGTTCCAGCCGAACCGGACGCTGATCCGGCCGCGCGCGGTGGAGCAGCTCGTCGCGCTCGCCGACGCGGCCGCCGAGCGCGGGCTCGACGTCGCGGTGGACGGGCTGCAGGGGCACCTGTCGAGCTTCGACTTCCTGCCCGCCTGGACCCGGACCTGGCACCGGCGCAGCCTCTTCGCCGACCCGGAGGTGGTCGGCGGCCAGGAGGAGTACCTGCGCACACTGGCCGCGGCCCTCGCGGACCGGCCGAACTTCCTGGGCATGACCGTCGGCAACGAGGTCAACCAGTTCTCCGACGATCCGCACCCCGATCCCGACCGGATCACCCGGGAGCAGGCCGCCCGCTGGCTGGAGCGGATGCTCGCCGCCTGTGAGGCGGGCGCGCCCGGCCGGTTCCACCTGCACGCCGCGTACGACGCCGCCTGGTACCGGGACGGGCACCCCTTCACCGTCGCCCAGGCCGCGCGGCTGGGCGCGGCCACCGCCGTGCACTCCTGGGTGTTCAACGGCACCGCGCAGCGCCACGGCCCGACGGGGACGGCGACCGAGCACCACGCCGCGTACCTGATCGAGCTGTCCAAGGCCTGGGCGCTGGACCCGCACCGCCCGGTGTGGCTCCAGGAGGTCGGCGCCCCCGCCCCGTTGATCGGGCCGGAGCGGGCGGCCGCCTTCACCGAGGCGACCGTGGCCAACGCCCTGGACTGTCCGGATCTGTGGGGCGTGACCTGGTGGTGCTCGCACGACGTCTCCCGGGAGCTGGCGGACTTCCCGGAGCTGGAGTACGGCCTCGGCCTGCTCACCAACGACCGCCGCCCCAAGCCCGCCGGCGCGGCCGTCGCGCGGATCGCCGCTGCGCGGCGGGGCCGCGAGCACCGTCCGGCCGTGCGCTCCACCGCTCTGGTGGCGGACGTCGGCGGGGCGGAGGCGGCTCCGCGGCGTTCGGTGTGCGCGCCGGGCGGCGCCTTCTTCGAGGCGTGGGCGGCGCTCACCGCGGAGGGCGTCCGGCCCGCGGTGGTGCTGGCCGAGCTCGCCGAGGACCCCGCGCACCTGTCCGCGCGCGGCATCACCGAGGTGCTGCGCGTGCCCGACCTGGCCTGACCTGACGCCCCATCCGGAGGAGCCCGCATGTCCGAGAGCGATGCGTTACGAGGCGAATCGATACGAGGCGAAGCGGTACGACGCGAAGCGGTACGACCGACCCGGCGCACGGTCCTGGCAGCCGCAGCCGCAGCCGCAGCCGGGGCCGTCGCCCTGCCGGCCGCTCCCGCTACGGCGTCGGCTGCCGCCTCAAAAACCCCGGCGGCCGCGGCAGCCACGGCCGCCGCGACCACTCCCGCCGACCTGGCCCCGTACGCCTCCTACTGGTTCCCGGACTCCCTCCCCGAGGGCGCCCCCGGGCCCGGGATCGTGTGGCGCTCGCTCAAGCGGTGGACCCCGCAGGGCGACCCCGATCTCGCCCACAACAGCGCGACCGTGCCGCTCGCGCCGCGCTTCACCCCGGTGCCGCCGCACCCGGGCGCCCGCACCGGCCAGGCCCGGATCGCCTCCCTCGTCTCCTTCGGGCCCACCGCGCAGAACCCCTCGCAGGGTTCGGCCACCGCCGACTACTACGCGCTGACGCACTGGGCGTACATCGACGAGCTGGTCTTCTGGGGCGGCTCCTCCGGCGAGGGCATCGTGCTCGCCCCGAACGCGCCCGTGGTCGACGCGGCGCACCGCAACGGGGTCCGGGTCCTGGGCAACGTCTTCCTGCCGCCCGCGGCCTACGGCGGCGACCTGCGGTGGACCCGCGACCTGGTCCAGCGGGACTCCCTCGGCCGTTTCCCGATCGCCGAGCAGCTGGTGCGGGTGGCGTCGGCGTACGGCTTCGACGGCTGGTTCGTCAACGCCGAGACCGAGGGCGGGGACAGCGAACTGGCTTCCCTGATGCGGCAGTTCCTGCGCGCCCTGCGGGCGGCCGGCGAGCCGCACGGGCTGCGCATCACGTGGTACGACGCCATGAACACCACCGGGCGCGTCGGCTGGCAGGGCGCGCTCAACGAGCTGAACCAGGAGTTCTTCGAGGACCGGGCCGGCCGGGTCGCGGACACGATGTTCGTGGACTTCCGCTGGACCCCGCAGACCCTGGCCGCCTCCGGGGCGCTCGCGGACCGGCTGGGCCGTTCCCGCCACGAGCTGTGGGCGGCCGTGGACACCGAGTCCCACGGCTGGAACTCCGCCGTCCGCTGGGACGCGATCATCCCGCGCGGGCGCGACCACATCGTCAGCTACGGCTTCTACCGGCCCGAATGGACCCGCAACCACCTCACCGACCGCTCCCCCGGCGCCTTCCACCGCGCCGACGACCGGTTCTGGACGGGCGCCTCCCTCGATCCGTCCCGCCCGGCGCCCGAGGACACCTGGCGGGCCCCGGCCACGGCCGTCGCCGACCGGTCCACGGTCGCCGCGCTGCCCTTCGCCTGTTCGTTCAACACCGGGCACGGGGAGCGCTGGTACGAGGACGGCGAGGTCGCCTCCGACACCCCGTGGAACCACCTGGGGCTCCAGGACCGGCTGCCGGGCCGACGCTGGGTGGTGGACACCGCCGGGCAGCGGCCCGCCGTGACCCTGGACTTCGCGCGTGCCTGGCGCGGCGGCTCCAGCCTGCTCGTCGCCGGTCCCCTGACCGCCCCGGCCGCCGTCGGGCTGCACGCGACACGCCTTCCCCTGACCCGGTCCACGGTCATCGAGCTGGTGCACGCCACCGAGGCGGGCCCGGTGGCCGTGGAGGTCGGGGTGGCCACGCGCGAGCCGGCGGCTCCGGGCGAGCCGGTCCCGTACACCTGGCTCCGTGCGGAAAGCCCCGGCACGGGGCAGGCCTGGCGGCGGTCGCGGGTCGGGCTGTCGGCCCTGGCGGGGAAGACCGCGTACGGACTTGCCGTACGGATCACGGGGCTCGGGAAGAGAGCCGTGGCGTGGCGGCTCGGGTCCTTGTCGGTACGCGACACCGCCGCCGGTCGGCGCCCGGCGTCTCCTGCCGCCCTGACCGTGGACGCCTCGGCCCGCCACGAGGACCAGGCCCGGCTCCGCCTGTCGTGGCGCCGGGCGGCCGGGCCGGTACGGCACTACACGGTGTCCCGGGTCCTGCCCGACGGCAGCCGCCGCTTCCTCGGCGGCACCTGCGGCGCCGCCCTCTACCTGCCTGCCGTCCCGCGGGCGGGCCGCGAGCCGGCGGCGGTCTTCGAGGTGCGGGCCGTGGACGAGCTGTATGCGGCCTCCGCCCCGGCCCGCACCGCCATGCCCTGGTAGAACCGCCGGTCAGGAGTGGTGCGGGTCGGTGCGCGGGACCGCCACCGTCACCCGCAGCCCGTGCGGCGGATTCTTCTCGTACGAGAGGGACCCGCCGCCCGCGGCCAGCAGGGCCCGGGAGATCGACAGGCCGAGCCCGGAGCCCTTGATGTTCTGGTGCCGGCCGCTGCGCCAGAACCGGTCGCCGATGCGGAGCAGCTCGTCCTCGGTCAGGCCGGGGCCGCGGTCGGCGACGACCACGCGGACGGTGCGCTCGACGACCGAGACCGACACCTCGACCTCCTCACCCGTGGGGGTGAACTTCAGCGCGTTGTCGATGACGGCGTCGAGCGCGCTGGACAGGGCGATGGGGTCGGCCCAGCCGGTGACGGCGGACCGGCCCGTCGCGGTGAGCCGTACGCCCTTGTCCTCGGCGTACGGGCGCCACGCGGCGACCCGCTCGGCGGCCAGCGCCCCGATGTCGGTGAGGCTGATCTCGGCGGAGGCGTGCTCGGCCAGCGCCAGGTCCAGCAGGTCGTCCAGGACCTGGGTCAGGCGCTTGCCCTCGGCGCGGACGGAGGCGATCTCCTCATTGCCCTCGGGGAGTTCCAGGGCGAGCAGCTCGATCCGCAGGAGCAGCGCGGCGAGCGGGTTGCGCAGCTGGTGGGAGGCGTCCGCGACGAACGCACGCTGCTGCTCCAGTACCTCTTCGACGTTGTCGGCCATCTCGTTGAACGAACGGGCCAGGCGTTGGAGTTCCGGCGGCCCGCCGGCGGCCGCGACGCGCGAGTTCATCCGTCCGGTGGCGATGCCGTGGGCGGCCGCGTCCAGGGTCTGCACGGGCTTGAGGACCCAGCTGGTGAGGCGCAGGGCGGCCCCGAAGGCCACCAGCATGGCGCCGGCGAGGCCGCCCGCGATGAGCAGCCAGCCCCGCAGGATCCGGCCGCGCATCAGGTCGGTGGGCGATTCGGTGGCGACGACGGCGACCACGTCCCCGTCGAGGACCACCGGGGAGGCGACGAGGAGCTTGCCGTGGGTCTGCCAGGGCCAGACCTGGCCGGGATCGTGGCTGCGCCGCCCGGCCAGGGCCTCCTCGAAGGCGCGGCGGCCCTCGCCGGACTCGGGGAGCTGCCACCAGCCGGGGGACCGGGCCATCGCGTTGTCGTCGCGGTAGAAGATGCCGGCGCGGATGCCGTAAAGCTCCTGGTAGCGGGCGAGTTCGTGCTGGAGGGTCGCGATGCGCTCGTCGGCGCCGCTGGATCCGGAGCCCTCGGCGTTGACGACGAACTGGGCCAGGGCGGCGAAGCGGGCGCTGTCGTCGATGCGGTCGACGACCACCCGCTGCTGCTGTCCGGCGGCCAGGCTCACGGCGAGCGGGAAGCCGAGCGCGAGGAGCGTGCCCGCCATCAGGACGACGAGCAGCGGGAGCAGCCTGGCGCGCACGGAGCCGGTTCCTTAGGGGGCGGTCGGGGCGACGAGCCGGTAGCCCACCCCGCGGACGGTCTCGATGAGCGCGGGCATGCGCAGCTTGGAGCGCAGCGAGGCGACGTGGACCTCCAGGGTGCGCCCCGTCCCCTCCCAGCTGGTGCGCCACACCTCGCTGATGATCTGCTCGCGGCGGAAGACGACGCCGGGCCGCTGCGCGAGCAGGGCCAGCAGGTCGAACTCCTTGCGGGTGAGCGGCACATCGGCGCCGTCCACGGTGACCCGGCGGTTGGGCAGCTCGATGCTGACGGAGCCGAGCCGGACCGTGGCGGGCGTCCCGGTGCCGGTGGCGGCGGCCTCCTCGGAGGCGCCGGTGCGCCGGGCGACCGCGTGGATGCGGGCCAGGAGTTCGCCGGTGTCGTAGGGCTTGACGACGTAGTCGTCGGCGCCCATGTTCAGGCCGTGGATGCGGGAGCGCACGTCGGCCCGCGCGGTGACCATGATGACGGGCGTGGCGGTGCGCTTGCGGATCTTGCCGCACACCTCGTAACCGTCCTGGTCGGGCAGTCCCAGGTCGAGCAGGACAACCCCGTAGGGAGGCGGGCAGGGCGGGGCTCCGGCGGGCAGCAGGGCCTGGAGGGCCTCTTCGCCGTTGCGTGCGTGGGTGACCTGGAAGCCGTGCCGGGTGAGGATCGCGGACAGGGCGGCGGCGACGTGGTCGTCGTCCTCGACGAGCAGCAGTCTCATGTCGTCCCCCTCTCCTCTTCTCGGTCTTCGGCTTCTGTTCAGGGCCACCTTGCATCCACGCCGATGCAGACTCCCACGTCAAGGGGGTACGGGCCGGGCGCGTCTTCCGTTATGCACCCGGTACGAGCGGATCGGCGGGGCGCACGGAGCGTATCCGAGCGAGGCCGGATCGTTATGCTCAATTCTCCCTCAGATGTGATGACGGTGTGGACACCACGTCACTACTGTCCTCCCAACCGAGGAGGACGGAGCTAGAGGCCGATGAGCGGAGTATCAGTGACCAAGGACGTGCAGGACGCGGCCGGTGCCGCGGACGACCTGGTTGTACTGAGCAACGTCAACAAGCACTTCGGCGCGCTGCACGTGCTTCAGGACATCGATCTGAGCATTGCCCGCGGTGAGGTCGTCGTGGTGATCGGTCCTTCGGGATCGGGCAAATCCACGCTGTGCCGGACCATCAACCGGTTGGAAACCATCGACTCGGGCACCATCACGCTCGACGGCAAGGAGCTGCCCTCGGAGGGCAGGGAACTCGCCCGGCTGCGCGCCGACGTCGGCATGGTGTTCCAGTCGTTCAACCTCTTCGCGCACAAGACGGTGCTCCAGAACGTCATGCTGGGCCAGCTCAAGGTCCGCAAGACGGACCAGGCCGAGGCCCACGCGAAGGCGGTGGCCCTGCTGGACCGTGTGGGTGTCGGCTCGCAGGCCGACAAGTACCCGGCGCAGCTCTCCGGCGGCCAGCAGCAGCGCGTGGCGATCGCCCGCGCGCTGGCGATGGAGCCGAAGGTGATGCTGTTCGACGAGCCGACCTCGGCGCTCGACCCGGAGATGATCAACGAGGTGCTGGAGGTCATGCAGCAGCTCGCCCGTGAGGGGATGACCATGGTGGTCGTCACGCACGAGATGGGCTTCGCCCGCTCTGCGGCCAATCGGGTCGTCTTCATGGCCGACGGAAAGATCGTCGAAGAGGCCACGCCCGAGCAGTTCTTCAGCAACCCGCGCAGTGACCGCGCCAAGGACTTCCTGTCGAAGATCCTGCACCACTGAGGGTCTCGTCTGGTAGTCATCCGGTGACGGACCACTGCGAGGACGGCTTCCGCTGCCCGCGCGTGCGGCCGTACGCGTCGCTCGTCGTTCAACAACGTCTCATCCGAGGGAAGTTCACCATGAAGATCTCCAAGGCCGTTGCGGCCGCGGCCGCAGCCGTCGCTCTCGCCCTGACCGCGACCGCCTGTGGCGGCAGCGACAAGGCCGCCAGTGACGGCGGTGCGACCGGTGGCGCCAAGAACGACAAGATCGTCATCGGCATCAAGTTCGACCAGCCGGGTCTGGGCCTCAAGACCCCGGACGGCAAGTACACGGGCTTCGACGTCGACGTCGCGACCTACGTGGCCAAGGAGCTCGGCTACCAGCCCGACCAGATCGAGTTCAAGCAGGCCGTCAGCGCCGAGCGCGAGAACCTCATCGCCAACGGCGACGTCAAGCTGGTCGTCGCGAGCTACACGATCAACGACAAGCGCAAGGCCAAGGTCGACTTCGCCGGCCCGTACTTCCTGGCCCACCAGGACCTGCTGGTCCGCGCCGACGACACCTCGATCACCAAGGCCGAGGACCTGAACAAGAAGAAGCTCTGCTCGGTCACCGGCTCCACCTCGGCGCAGAACGTCAAGACCAAGCTGGCCCCCGAGGCCGACCTGCAGGAGTACCCGGGCTACTCCGACTGCCTCACCGGCCTGGAGAACAAGGCCGTGGACGCGCTGACCACGGACAACTCGATCCTGGCGGGCTACGCGGCCCAGGACAAGAACAAGGGCAAGTTCAAGCTGGTCGGGCTGAGCCTGAGCAACGAGCCCTACGGCATCGGCCTGAAGAAGGGCGACACCGAGTTGCAGACCAAGGTCAACGCCGCGCTCAAGAAGATGGTCGCGGACGGCGCCTGGGAGGCAGCCGTGCAGAAGAACTTCGGCCCGGCCAACTACAAGAGCGAGCCTGCCCCGCAGATCACCGAAGGCAGCTGATTCATCGGTGAGGAGCGTCGCCGCCCGCCTGCCACGGGCGGCGGCGCACCTCACCGGCCATCCTGGGGAGAGCGCAGGGCATCGTGTTCGATTTTCTTGAGTCCGGGCAGTACGACGTGCTCGGAGCCTTCTGGGTGACGGTTCAGCTCACCCTCTATTCGGCGGCCGGATCCTTGATCTGGGGCACCATCCTGGCCGGGATGCGGGTCAGCCCGGTCCCGCTGCTGCGGGGCTTCGGTACCGCATACGTCCACCTGGTGCGGAACACCCCGCTGACGGTGCTGATCCTCGGCTGCTCGCTGGGCCTGTACCAGACCCTCAGCATCAACCTGGGCGGCGACACGTCCAAGGAGGCCGGCTTCCGGCTCGCGGTCCTCGGACTGGTCGCCTACACCGGAACCTTCGTCTGCGAGGCCGTGCGCTCCGGTATCAACACCGTGCCCGTCGGCCAGGCCGAGGCGGCCCGCGCACTGGGACTGAGCTTCTTCCAGGTGCTCACCCTGATCGTGCTCCCCCAGGCCTTCCGGGCGGTCGTCGCACCGCTCACCAACGTACTGATCGCACTCACCAAGAACACCACGGTGGCGGCGACCATCGGCGTGGCCGAGGCGGCCCTGCTGATGAAGGAAATGGTCGAGAACGAAGCGGACGCGCTCTTCGCCGTGTTCGGCGTCTTCGCCCTCGGCTTCGTCCTTCTGACCCTGCCCACCGGTCTGCTGCTGGGCTGGGTTTCCAAGCGAGTGGCGGTGAAGCGATGACCTCCGTGCTGTACGACGCCCCGGGCCCCAAGGCCAAGGCGCGCAACTGGATCTACAGCGGGATCTTCGTCGTGCTCTTCGGGCTCGCCCTGTGGTGGGTGCTGTCCCTCATGGGCGAGAAGAACCAGCTCGATGCCGACAAGTGGAACCCCTTCGTCACCGACAGCCAGATCTGGACCACGTTCCTGATCCCCGGCCTGCTGGAGACCCTCAAGGCCGGCGCGATCGCCATGGTCATCGCGCTCCCGCTGGGCGCCCTGCTGGGGATCGGCCGGCTGTCCGACCACGCCTGGGTGCGGGTGCCGGTCGGCGCGGTTGTGGAGTTCTTCCGCGCCATCCCGGTGCTGATGCTGATGATCTTCAGCTCTGCGCTGTACGTCCTGCTCGGCACGGTCAGCTCCGATGTGCGGCCGCTGTACGCAGTGGTCACCGGACTGGTCCTGTACAACGCGGCGGTCATCGCGGAGATCGTCCGGGCGGGCGTGCTGTCCCTGCCCTCCGGCCAGACCGACGCGGCCAAGGCGATCGGCATGCGCAAGGGCCAGACCATGGTCCACGTGCTGATCCCGCAGGCCGTCACGGCGATGCTGCCGGCCCTGGTCAGCCAGCTCGTGGTGATCCTGAAGGACACCGCACTGGGCGGCGCGGTGCTGGGCCTCGCCGAGCTGCTGTCGACGTACCGACAGATCTCGGCGAACTACAGCAACACCATCGCGGCCCTCATGGTGATCGCGCTGATCTACATCGTGGTCAACTTCGCACTCACCACCTTCGCCTCCTGGCTGGAAGGCCGGCTGCGGAAGTCGAAGAAGGGCACCGGCGCCGTCGTCGCCGGTGACGTGGCCGAGGTCGACGCGGGCGGCGCCGCCGGCGTGGGCGAGGCTCCCTGACAGTCGGTCAGTACACTGGTGTGACACGTGTGGTGCGGCGGAACTCTTTCCGCCGCACCACACGGCGTTGTCGCGGCCGGCGTCACTTGACGCAGGCACCTCCAGTGGGTTGCATACGTTCTGTGATCACATACCGGACATCGGGAGCCGCGCCATGGACCCGGTGATCGTCGTCGGCGCGGGGCCCGTCGGACTGTCCCTGTCCCTCGCCCTCGCCGGCCAGGGCGTGCCCTCCGTCGTGCTCGACGAAGGGCCCGGCAAGGACGAACCCCGCCCGGCCCGTACGGTCGTCCTGCACGCCGACACGGCGGCCATGGCGCACCGGCTGGGCTGCAGGACGCTGCGCGACGAGGGGGCGTACTTCGCCGCCTGGCGCACCATGCGCCGCAGCCGCCCCGCCCAGCGGATCACCTTCGACGACGGCCCCGCCCCGCTGCACCTTCCGCAGCACGCCCTGGCGCGCGGGCTGCGCGACGCCGCGGCCGCGCACCCGCTCGTCCGGCTCGTCACCGACAGCCGGCTGGACACCGTGGAGCAGGACGGCCGGGGGGTCACCGCGCACACCCAGGGCGCCGAGACCACGTGGTGGCGCGGGAGTTACCTGGTCGGCTGCGACGGCGCCCGGTCCACCGTGCGCAAACTGCTCGGCATCCGCTTCCCGGGCCGCACCGCCGTGGAACGGCACGCCGTGGCCGCCCTGCGCACCGAACTGCCCTGGCCCGGCGAGGCGCTGCTGGACCGGAACCCGCCGCAGGAGGTCACCTGCCGGCCGCTGCCCGACGGGGTGTGGCGGCTGGACTGGCTGCTGCCGGGCCGCGGGGACCTCGTCACTCCCGATGCGCTGGTGACCCTCGTACGGGACACCCTCGCGGTGTGGTGCGGGGGCACGACTCCGCCGTACGACCTCCTCGACACCGGGGTCCACACGCTGCACCACCGGCTCGCGCGCCGCTGGCGCGACGGCCGCGCCTTCCTCGCCGGGGACGCCGCCCACCTGCTGGGCGCCCTCGGCACCCAGGGGGTCGAGGAAGGGCTCCGGGACGCCGAGAACCTCGCGTGGAAGCTGTCGCTGGCCTGGCACCACGGAGCCTCCGAGGCGCTGCTCGACAGCTACGAGGGCGAACGGCGCACGGCGGTCGCCGCACGGCTGCGCGCCACCGACCAGGCGATGCCGGCGCTGCGGTCCGGGGGCGCCCTGCGCACCTACCTCCCCGGCTCCGCGCGGTCCGCCGAATCCCTCCTGACCGACGGGCACCTGGGGCGGGGGCCGCTGGGCGCGGCGCCGGCGTACGCCCCTCCGATGGCCGTACGGGAGGTCCCGACGGCCACGGAACCGGGCGGTCCGGTGGCGAACGTACCGGTGACCGCGCCCGACGGGTCGACCGTGCCGCTGCGTGACCTGCTGGGCCAGGGCCGGCTTCTGGTGGTCCTGGTCGCGCCGGGCACCGGGGTCTGGGACCGGCGCCACTGGCTCGGCGCCGGGCTCATGCCGCGCCTCGCGGCCGCGGTGAGCGCGCTGCCCGTCCGCACCGATCTGCTGGTCGCGGACGCCTATCCGGGAGCCCCGGCGCACACCGTGCTGCTGGTCCGGCCGGACGGGCACCTGGCGGCGACCTTCGCGGGGGTGCGCCCGGCGGAGCTGTACGAGGCGGCGGACTCGGTCCGGGCGGGCGCGCCCGCCGCCCGGGTGCCGGCGCCGTCGGCCGCCACGCCGCCGGCCGTGGTGATCGATTGACCGGCCAGCGGCGCTCGTGGTTCACTCGCGGACATGACCGGCAATGACGTACGCCTGTGGCGGAGGGTCCATATGGACCTGCTCCGCTACGCGGGCTGCGTGTGTCGCCCTTCCTGCTGATTCGCCCTTCCCTCCGCGCGCCCCGTGCCGTCACCGGCCTGCGCGCACCTCCGCGAACCCAGGAACGGTCCCCCCTTCATGTCTGCACCCGCGCACTCCCCTGCCGTCGCCGGCCTGCCCGGCCCCACGGCCGCCGAGCTCCTCCACTTCGCCCTCCGCACCGCCACCGACCCCGAGATCGTGTCCTCGCTGCCGCTCGATCCCCAGGGCCGCACCTGGATCCGGCTGGACGGGCCGTCCGGCAGTGAGGCGTGGCTGATCGGCTGGCCGCCGGGGACCGGCACCGGCTGGCACGACCACGCCGAGTCGCGGGGCGCGTTCGCCACCGCGCGCGGCCGGCTCACCGAGCACTCGCTGGCCGTACGGCTGCCCGCGGAGGGCTGGCAGTCGCTGGAGCTCGCGCCCGGACTGGACCGCCGCCGCAGCCTGGGCGCGGGCACCGGGCGGGCCTTCGGGGAGCACCACGTACACGAGGTCCTCAACGACTCGCCGGCCGAGCACGCGGTCTCGGTGCACGTGTACTACCCGCCGCTTCCCCTGATCCGGCGGTACAGCCGCAGCGGCCCGGTCCTCAACCTGGAACACGTCGAGCGTCCGGAGGACTGGCAGTGAGCGCCCCGGCCGGCATCGACGAACTGCTGGAGCGGGTCCGCTCGGGCTACACCCGCGTCGACCCGCAGGAGGCGTACGCCGCCTCCCGCGCCGGAGCCCTCCTGGTCGACATCCGCTACCAGGCCCTGCGGGACCGCGACGGGCTGATCCCGGGTGCGCTGGTGGTCGAGCGCAACGAACTGGAGTGGCGCCTGGACCCCCTGGGCAGCCACCGCGCCCCCGAGGCCGAGAGCCACGACCTCCAGGTGGTGGTGATCTGCAACGAGGGCTACGCCTCCAGCCTCGCCGCGGCCTCCCTCCACACCCTGGGCCTCCACCGCGCGACGGACCTGACCGGCGGCTTCCAGGCCTGGCGGTCGGCAGGCCTCCCGGTGACGCCTCCGGGATCCGGCCCCGCGTGAGGGCCCCCCGGACGGAGTCCGGGGAAGTCTGGGGCGCGGGTGTCCGGGAGCGGGCCCGCTCCGCCTACCCCGGGTGGTCAAGGTCCTCGGCGTCCTCGCCCTCCGCTTCCAGCGCACGGCGGACCACCCGCAGGGCCATGCCCTCGGGGTACCCCTTGCGGGCGAGCATCCCGGCGAGGCGCCGGATCCGCTTGTCGCGCTCCAGGCCCCGGGTGGCGCGGAGCTTGCGCTCCACGAGCTCGCGGGCGGTCTGCTCCTCCTGGTCGGAGTCCAGCAGTTCCAGGGCCTCCTCCACGAGGGTGGCGTGCACCCCCTTGGTCCGGAGCTCCTGGGCGAGGGCCCGGCGGGCCAGGCCCCGGCCGCGGTGCCGGGACTCGACCCAGGCCCCGGCGAAGGCGGCGTCGTCGATCAGGCCCACCTCCTCGTACCGGGAGAGGACCTGCTGCGACACCTCCTCGGGGATCCCCCGCTTGTGCAGGGCGTCCGCGAGCTGGCGCCGGGTGCGCGGGCTCCCCGTGAGCAGGCGCAGGCAGATGGCCCGCGCCTGCTCCTCGGGGCTCTGGGGCGGCAGTTCCTGGCGGCCTTCACGGCCGCCCCGGTCCCTGCCGCCCCTTTCCTGCTCCCGCACGGGTCAGCTCTTGGCCACGGCGGCCTTGGCCGTCGTCTTTGCCTTCGACGCGGGCGCGGGCACGGCCGCGGCCTCGGCGGGCGCGGCGGCGGCAGCGTCGGCGGCGGCGTCCTTGCGGACCCCCACGCCCAGCTTCTCCTTGATCTTCCGCTCGATCTCGTTGGCGAGATCCGGGTTGTCCTTCAGGAAGTTGCGGGCGTTCTCCTTGCCCTGGCCGAGCTGGTCGCCCTCGTACGTGTACCAGGCGCCGGCCTTGCGCACGAAGCCGTGCTCCACGCCCATGTCGATCAGGCCGCCCTCGCGGCTGATGCCCTGGCCGTAGAGGATGTCGAACTCGGCCTGCTTGAAGGGCGGGGCGACCTTGTTCTTGACGACCTTGACGCGGGTGCGGTTGCCGACCGCGTCCGTGCCGTCCTTCAGGGTCTCGATGCGGCGGATGTCGAGACGCACGGAGGCGTAGAACTTCAGCGCGCGGCCACCGGTCGTGGTCTCCGGCGAGCCGAACATCACACCGATCTTCTCGCGGAGCTGGTTGATGAAGATCGCGGTGGTCTTCGACTGGTTGAGCGCACCGGTGATCTTCCGGAGCGCCTGGCTCATCAGGCGGGCCTGCAGACCCACGTGCGAGTCGCCCATCTCGCCCTCGATCTCGGCGCGCGGCACCAGGGCCGCCACGGAGTCGATGACGATCAGGTCGAGGGCACCGGAGCGGACGAGCATGTCCACGATCTCCAGCGCCTGCTCGCCGGTGTCCGGCTGCGACAGGATGAGGTTGTCGGTGTCGACGCCGAGGGCCTTCGCGTACTCGGGGTCGAGCGCGTGCTCGGCGTCCACGAAGGCGACGGTGCCGCCGGCCTTCTGCGCGTTGGCCACGGCGTGCAGGGTCAGGGTCGTCTTACCGGAGGACTCCGGCCCGTACACCTCGATCACGCGGCCGCGGGGCAGCCCGCCGACGCCGAGGGCGATGTCCAGCGCGGTCGACCCGGTGGGGATGACCTCGATGGGGTCGTTCGGCTTGTCGCCGAGGCGCATGACCGCACCCTTGCCGAATTGCCGTTCAATCTGTGCGAGCGCGGCGTCGAGAGCCTTCTCGCGGTCGGTGCCTGCCATGGGTTCCACCCGGTTTGCTTGAGTCGATCGCTTCACGCCATTGACGCTAATGCCTGCCACTGACAATGCGCCTCCACGACCGGTTCGGCTGTGGATAACTCATCAGAATGGATGTTCGATTTCCCTGTCAAGCGCACCACGCCGCCCGTGGGGCGCCGCGCCTCTCGTGGCATCGTGGGGGCATGGCCATCGACGTACGCCCGGCTTCCGTCTTCGAGGATGTCCGCACCCTGGTCGGACCGAAGTCACCCGGGGCCAACGTCTGCTGGTGCCTGAGCTACCGGATCCCGTCCAAGCTCAACAACGACCTCCGGGGGCCGGCCCGCGGAGAGTACGTCGCCGAGCTGTGCCGCAGGCAGCCCCCTCCGGGGGTGATCGCCTACGACGGCGACGAGCCGGTCGGCTGGGCCGCCGTGGCGCCGCGCGCGGACACCTCCTTCGCGCACAGCCGCAAGATCCCGCACGTCGACGACCTCCCGGTGTGGTCACTGTGGTGCATCCGCGTGCGCCCGGGCCACCGCAAGAAGGGGATCTCGCACGCCCTGATCGCCGGCGCCGTCGAGTTCGCCCGCGCCCACGGCGCCCCGGCGATCGAGGCGTATCCCCTCGACAACGGCGACGCCGAGGTCGACCTGACGATGGCGTACGCCGGACTCCGCAAGAACTTCGAGCGCGCCGGGTTCACCCACGCCGCCGACACCGCCTCCGTACTGGCCGGCCACCCCCGCGTCCTGATGCGGCTCGACCTGGGCGGCGGCCCGGCCGCCCCGCAAGCAGCCCTCACCGAGTGACAACCGCAGGTTGACACCCCAGGGACTGTCAACCTAGGGTTGCACCCATGACGAACCCTTCCGTGGAACCCGTTCGCATGACCAACCCGGTCCGCCTCGACGACCTGATCGAGGCCATCAAGAAGGTCCACACCGACACCCTGGAGCAGCTCAGCGGCGCCGTCGTCGCCGCCGAGGCCCTGGGCGACGTGGCCGACCACCTCATCGGCCACTTCGTCGACCAGGCCCGCCGCTCCGGTGCCTCCTGGACCGACATCGGCCGCAGCATGGGCGTCACCCGCCAGGCCGCCCAGAAGCGCTTCGTGCCCAAGGCCGACAAGGAGGGGGACTCCGGCCTCGACCCCAGCGCGGGCTTCGGCCGGTTCACCCCCCGTGCCCGCAACGTCGTGACGGTCTCGCAGAACGAGGCCCGCGCCGCAGGCAACACCGAGATCCGCACCGAGCACCTGGTCCTCGGCCTGCTCGCCGAGCCCGAGGGCCTCGCGGCGCTCGCGCTGAGCGCCCAGGGAGTCGCCACCGACGCGGTACGCGCCGCGGCGACCGCCGCCCTGCCCCCGGCAGTGGCGGACGTCCCCGACCTCATCCCCTTCGACGCGTCCGCGAAGAAGACCCTGGAACTCACCTTCCGCGAAGCCCTGCGCCTCGGCCACGGCTACGTGGGCACGGAGCACATCCTGCTCGCGCTCCTGGAGCAGGAGCACGGCGAGGGCCTGCTGACCGGCCTCGGCGTGGACAAGGACGCCGTCGAGGCCGCCGTCACCGAAGCCTTGGCAGCCGTACTCGGCGGCGAGGCCGGGAAGTAGAGTCGTCCGCGTCCCGCGTCAGCTCGTACCGCTTCACGTACGCGCCGAGGAACGCCTGCAGCGTGGCGACGGCCGGGATCGCGATGAGCGCCCCGACCGCGCCCAGCAGGGCGGTGCCCGCGACGACCGATCCGAAGGCCACCGCCGGATGGATGTCGACGGTCTTCGAGGTCAGCTTGGGCTGCAGGACGTAGTTCTCGAACTGCTGGTAGACCACCACGAATCCGAGGACGTACAGCGCGTACCAGGGGTTGACCGCGAAGGCGATCAGCATCGGCAGCGCGCCCGCCAGATAGGTGCCGATGGTGGGGATGAACTGGGAGACCAGCCCCACCCACACCGCGAGCGCGGGCGCGTACGGCACTTCGAGGATCACCAGCAGGATGTAGTGCGCGATGCCGGAGATCAGCGCCATCAGCCCGCGCGAGTAGAGGTAGCCGCCCGTCTTGGCGACGGCGATCTCCCAGGCGCGCAGCACCTCGGACTGCTTGGCGGGCGGCAGTACGGAGCACAGCGCGCGCCGCAGCCGCGGCCCGTCGGCGGCGAAGTAGAAGGAGAACAGCCCGATCGTCAGCAGCTTGAAGAGTCCGCCGAGCACGGTGGCGGACACGTCGAGCACGCCGGTCGCGCTGTCCTGCACGTACTTGCGCAGCCAGTCGGAGCGCAGCAGGCTGTCCTGGATCTCCAGCCGGGACAGCTCGGTGCGGAAGGTGGCGTTGATCGAGTTGATCACCGAGTCGAGGTAGCGCGGGAAGCCCTCCACCATCTCGATGATCTGCCCGGCGAGCATCGAGCCGAGCAGCGTGAGGAACCCCGCGGCCGCGGCGAACACCCCGAGGAACACCAGGAAGGTGGCGATCCCGCGGCGCATGCCGCGGGCCGCCATCCGGGACACCGCGGGTTCGATCGCGAGCGCGAGGAAGAACGCGATCAGGATGTTGAGGAGCAGCCCGATCAGCTGGTGGAAGGCCCAGCTGCCGAGCTGGAAGCAGGCGACGAGGGCCAGTACGAGGATCACGGCCCGCGGCAGCCAGCGCGGCATCCGCGCATCGTCCCCGCCGCGGGCCGCAGCGGTCGGAGGGCTCCCGGCCCCCGCGAAACCGCCCTCCGGGCTCACGGCCCCGGCGTCGTCGGCAGGCCCGGCCGGGCCGACGGGCGGCGTCCCGGGCCCGGTGGACGCGGCGGGTCCGGCGGGCGCGGCCTGCGAGGCGGGGCCGGCCGGCCGCGGCTGCGTCGCACCGTGGGCGTCTGCGGGCTGATCGGTCGTCGTCTCATCACTGGCTGCCACGCCGACAAGTCTGTCCCACCGGCGGCCCGTACCGCGAAGCGGTGCCTCCCGCCGCCCGCGGACACGGCTCGCACGGCGCAGGAGCGGCCCGCGCGGCCGGAGGAGCGGCCCCGCCCGTCAGCGCAGCGAGGCCGGCACGTCCATCGCCGAACAGACCGCGCGCCACACGTCCTTGGCCTCCCAGCCGGCCTCCAGCGCCTGGTGGACGGTCCGGCCGCCCAGCTCCGCCATGACGTGGTCCCGCGCGAAGGACTCGGCGTAGCCCGCACCGAAGTGCTCGGCCATCCGCTCCCAGAAAATCGTCAACCGCATGACCCCAGTATCCCGCCCCGGGAGAGTGCACCGGCCGCGTTCGTCCCTCCCCTGCGCTCCGCCGCGCCCTACGTTGCACGCATGGCCGGAGACGACGCTTCCCCGCTGACCCCGCTGCCCGCACTGGCCCGCGCCGAGCAGTTCATCTGGCTCACGGCGCGGGTGCTGGAGCAGCGGCGGTTCGCGTTCCACTTCCTCGGAGGCGACGCCGACCCGGTGGACACCGCCCTCGGCTCCTACCTCAACGGCGACGGCGGCTACGGGCACGCCCTCGATCCGGATCTGCGCGGCCCGCTCAGCCAGCCCCTGCACACCGCGCACGCGCTGCACGTCCTGGACAGCCTGGGCCGCTGCGCCGGGCAGCGCATCGAGCGGCTCTGCCGCCACCTGACCCGGGTCTCCACCCCGGAGGGCGCCCTTCCGGTGGTCGCGCCGGCCCCCCGCGGCTATCCGGGCGCCCCGTACCACCCGGTGTACGACGACCCGCCGGGCGAGCTGCTGACCACGGGCCCGGTCGTCGGGGTGCTGCACCGCAACCGGGTCTGGCACGCCTGGCTCTTCCGGGCCACGGACTTCTGCTGGGACCGGATCGAGAGCCTGCGCCACGCGCATCCGTACGAGGTCCAGAGCGCGGTGGCCTTCCTCGACGGCGCCCCGGACCGGGCCCGCGCCGCGGCGGCCGCGGACCGGCTGGGACGGCTGGTGCGCGAGGGGAACCTCGCGGTGCTGGACCCGTGGCGGCGCTCGCAGCACCCGCTGTTCCCCGGCTACGCGCCGGGCGAGCACCTGTACGCGTACGACTTCGCGCGCCGTCCGGAGTCGCTGGCCCGGAGCTGGTTCACCGACCGGGAGATGGCCCGCGCGCTGGACTTCCTGGCGGCCGAGCAGCAGCCGGACGGCGGCTGGCCGGTGCGCCGCCGGGCCTGGGCGCCGGGCAGCTCGCTGGAGCGGCGGCCGATCGCCACGCTGGAGGCCCTGCTGACGCTGCGCGCGTACGGGCGCCTGCCCGCCGGTGTCAGCCCCCGAGGGCCCGTACCCCCGCGGTGACGACGACGGCGGCCGCGACCACGAGCAGGAACGGCGCGCGCACCAGCAGGGCGAGCCCGGCGGCCGCGAGCCCGGCGGCGCGGGCGTCGAGGACGAGTGCGCTGCCGGTGCTGAAGGTCTGCTGGGCGGTGAGCGCCGCGAGCAGGGCGACGGGCAGCAGGGCGGCGAGCCGGCGCACGAGGGGTCGTTCCAGGGCCCCGGCAGGGACGAGGAGCCCGGCGAGCTTGACGGCGTAGCAGCCGAGGACGGTCAGTCCGATGGCGATCCAGACGCTCACGAGCGGCGTCCCTTCATCCACAGCACGGCGGGCGCGGCCAGCGCGGCGATCAGCACGGGCAACCCGGCCGGCAGTACGGGCAGGAATCCCAGCCCGAGGACCAGCGCGAGGGCGGCGACGGCCCGCTCGGTGGCGGTCTTGAGCATCGGCGCGAGGAGGGCGAGGAACACGGCGGGCCCGGCGGCGTCCAGCCCCCACGCGGCGGTGTCCCCGATGGCCTCGGCGCCCAGCGCCCCGAGCAGGGTGGTGAGGTTCCACAGGACGTAGAGGGTGAGCCCGGTGACGGTGAAGCCGAGCCGGGCGGACGTGCGGTCCGGCTGGCCCAGCGCGACGGCGGCGGTCTCGTCGATGACCCAGTGGGCGGCGAGGGGCCGTACGGCGCGCGGCACGGCGAGCAGCTGCGACAGCCGCAGCCCGTAGAAGGCGTTCCGCGTCCCGAGGAAGAAGGCCCCGGCGGCGGCGGTGAACGGGTTGCCCCCGGCCGCCAGCGCCCCGACCAGCGCGAACTGCGAGGCGCCGGTGAAGACGAGCAGGCTCAGCACGCAGGCCTGCAGCACGCTGATGCCGGCGCCCGCGGCGGTGACCCCGAACGCGAAGCCGGACAGGCCGACGGCCGCTCCCACCCCGAGCGCGTCGCGTACGACGGCGGCGCGCGGCCGCCCGGGTGTCGCCGGGTTCTCCCGCGTCTCTGCCTCTGTGACCATCCGCTGCTCTCCCACGCCCCGAAGCTATGCGGGGCCGGGCCGGGCGGTCTTGTACGTTCTTGCGCGGTACGTTCTTGCGCGCTGACCCGCGGCTGATCCGCTAACCCGCCGCCCGCTCGCGCCGGTAGGCGCCCGGCGGGACCCCCACGATGCGGGTGAAGTGCCGGTTGAGGTGCGGCTGGTCGGTGAAGCCGACGGTGACGGCCGCCTCCGCGGGCGGCGTCCCCGCGTCGAGCAGCCGGCGCGCCCGCCGGATCCGGGCGTCGGTCAGCCAGGTGTGCGGCGGCATGCCGTACCGCTCCCTGAAGGCCCTCAGCAGGGCGAACGGGCTGGTCCCCAGCTCGGCCGCGAGCTGTTCCAGCGACGGCGGGTCGGCTATCCGGTCCTCCAGTACGGCCCGGGCCCGCTCGGCGTCGGCTCCGCCCGCGCGGCGGACCGTACGGGCGGGCAGCGGGCCCGCGTGGCGGCCGAGCATCCGCGCCACGACCCCCCGCAGCAGCGTGTCGGCGGCCAGCGCGTTCCCGGCCTCGGCGGCCCGGTGGACCTCGGCGATCGCCCGGGAGCCCTGCGCGTCGGCGACCATGTCGGCGGTGAAGCCGGGGGTCCCGCGCAGCGTGCCGATCTCGGCGGCGACCTCGGTGATCAGCTCACGGGAGGGGTAGAGGGTGGCGTAGGCCCAGCCCTCGGGCACCCCGGCCCGCGCGGTGTGCGCCACCTCGGGGTTGATCAGGACCACGCTGCCCGGCCCGGCGCGCACGGTGCCGCCGGGGAGGCCGATCTCCTCGATGCCGCCGGTGACGGCCGCGATGACGTAGCCGTCGTGGGCGTGGCGCGGGAAGGTGTGGCGTACGTAGTGGGCGCGCAGCAGGTCCAGCCCGGGCAGCTGCGGGTACTGCCAGTGCCGGGCCCATTCCCGGCGCCCCTCGTCCGTCCCCATCACCCCATTCTGCGCCCGGCCGGACGGGGGTGTTCCCGCAGGTCCGGCCCGTTGTCAGTGCCCGGGTGCACGATGGGGGCATGTCCGGCTCCGCGCTCGCCTCGTTCTCCCCCGCGACCCGCTCCTGGTTCACGGGGGCCTTCCGTACGCCCACCTCCGCACAGGAGGGCGCCTGGCGGGCGATCGGGCAGGGCTCCGACGTGCTGGTCGTGGCGCCCACCGGTTCGGGCAAGACGCTGGCCGCCTTCCTGGCCGCCCTCGACCGGCTGGCCTCGGTGCCGCCCCCGGCCGAGGCGCGGAAGCGCTGCCGGGTACTGTACGTGTCGCCGCTGAAGGCCCTGGCCGTGGACGTGGAGCGCAACCTGCGCAGTCCGCTGACCGGGATCCGCCAGGAGTCCGTGCGCCTGGGTCTGCCCGAGCCGGAGATCCGGGTCGGGATCCGCTCGGGCGACACCCCGCCGGCCGAGCGCCGGGCGCTGGCCACCCGCCCGCCGGACATCCTCATCACCACGCCCGAGTCGCTGTTCCTGATGCTGACCTCGGCCGCCCGGGACGCCCTCGCCGGGATCGAGACCGTGATCCTGGACGAGGTGCACGCCGTGGCCGGGACCAAGCGCGGCGCGCACCTGGCCCTGTCCCTTGAGCGGCTGGACGAGCTGCTGCCGCGCCCGGCGCGCCGGATCGGACTGTCGGCGACGGTCCGGCCGGTGGACGAGGTGGCCCGGTATCTCGCGCCCCGCGGCCGGGTGGAGATCGTGCAGCCGCCGTCGGCCAAGGAGTTCGACCTGTCGGTGGTCGTCCCGGTGCAGGACATGGGCGAGTTGGCGGGCTCGCCCGCCACCGAGGGACGGGAGGGCGGGGACAAGCCCTCCATCTGGCCCCACGTGGAGGAGCGGATCGCGGATCTGGTGCAGGCGCACCGGTCCACGATCGTGTTCGCCAACTCCCGCCGCCTCGCCGAGCGGCTGTGCAACCGGCTCAACGAGATCGCGTACGAGCGCGCCATGGGCGAGAAGCTCCCCGAGGGCGCTCCCCCGGCGCAGGTCATGGCCCAGTCGGGCGCCGCCCACGGCGCCCCGCCGCTGCTGGCCCGGGCGCACCACGGCTCGGTGTCCAAGGAGCAGCGGGCCCTGGTGGAGGAAGACCTGAAGGCGGGACGGCTGCCCGCCGTGGTGGCCACCTCCAGCCTGGAGCTGGGCATCGACATGGGCGCGGTGGACCTGGTGGTGCAGGTGGAGTCCCCGCCCTCGGTGGCGTCCGGGCTGCAGCGGGTGGGCCGCGCGGGGCACCAGGTGGGCGCGGTCTCCACCGGTGTGGTCTTCCCCAAGTACCGGGGCGACCTGGTGCAGGCGGCCGTGGTCACCGAGCGGATGCGCACCGGCTCCATCGAGTCCCTCCGCGTCCCGTCGAACCCCTTGGACGTGCTGGCGCAGCAGCTGGTCGCGATGGTCGCGATGGACACCTGGCAGCTCGACGACCTGCTCGCGCTGGTGCGCCGGGCGGCGCCCTTCGCGGCGCTGCCGGAGTCGGCGTTCACCGCGGTGCTGGACATGCTGGCGGGCCGCTATCCCTCGGACGCGTTCGCCGAGCTCAGGCCGCGGGTGGTGTGGGACCGCGTGGCCGGGACGATCACCGGCCGGCCGGGCGCCCAGCGCCTGGCGGTGACCTCCGGCGGCACCATTCCCGACCGCGGCCTCTTCGGCGTCTTCCTCGCCGGATCCGACCCCAAGAAGGGCGGCGGCCGGGTCGGGGAGCTCGACGAGGAGATGGTCTACGAGTCCCGCGTCGGGGACGTGTTCACCCTGGGCACCACCTCGTGGCGGATCGAGGACATCACCCGCGACCGGGTCCTGGTGACCCCGGCGCCCGGGGTGCCGGGCCGGCTGCCGTTCTGGAAGGGCGACCAGCTGGGCCGCCCGCTCGAACTGGGCCGCGCGGTCGGCGCTTTCCTGCGCGAGCTGGGCGGGCTCAGCGCCGAGGACGCCCGGCTGCGGCTGCTGGCGGCCGGCCTGGACGCGTGGGCCGCGGAGAACGTCCTGGCGTACCTGGCCGAACAGCGCGAGGCGTGCGGTCACGTGCCGGACGACCGGACCATCGTGGTCGAGCGGTTCCGTGACGAGCTCGGCGACTGGCGGGTCGTCGTCCACTCCCCCTTCGGTGCCCAGGTGCACGCCCCGTGGGCGCTGGCGCTGGGTGCCCGCCTCGCCGAGAAGTACGGCATGGACGCGCAGGTCGTGCACGCCGACGACGGGATCGTGCTGCGCCTGCCGGACGCCGACCTGCTCTCGATGGACCTGCTGGACCACGACCCCACCGCCCCGGCGCCGTTCGAGTTCGACGACGAACAGGCCCCGCTCGGCGCGGCCGACGTCGCCTTCGACCACGGTGACGTCAACCAGCTGGTCACCGACCAGGTCGGCGGCTCGGCGCTGTTCGCCTCCCGTTTCCGCGAGTGCGCGGCCCGCGCCCTGCTGCTGCCGCGGCGCAGTCCGGGCAAGCGCACCCCGCTGTGGCAGCAGCGCCAGCGTGCTTCGCAGCTGCTCCAGGTGGCCTCGGAGTTCGGTTCGTTCCCGATCGTGCTGGAAGCCGTACGGGAATGCCTGCAGGACGTCTTCGACGTGCCGGGGCTGACCGAGCTGATGGCCGACATCGAGGCCCGCCGGGTCCGTCTGGTCGAGGTCACCACACCCGAGCCCTCGCCGTTCGCCCGTTCCCTCCTGTTCGGTTACGTCGCCCAGTTCCTCTACGAGGGCGACTCGCCCCTCGCCGAGCGCAGGGCGGCCGCGCTGTCGCTGGACTCCCGGCTGCTGGCAGAGCTGCTGGGCCAGGCGGAGCTGCGCGAACTGCTCGACGCGCAGGCGCTGGAGGAGCTGGAGCGGGAGCTGCAGTGGCTCACCGAGGACCGGCGGGCCAAGGACGCCGAGTCGGTGGCCGACCTGCTGCGCATGCTGGGGCCGCTGACCGAGGCCGAGCTGGCCGAGCGCGGGGCGGAGCCCGCCTGGGCTGCCGAGCTGTCCTCGGCGCGCCGGGCGATCCGGGTGCGGATCGGCGGCGCGGACCACTGGGCGGCGATCGAGGACGCGGGCCGGCTGCGTGACGCGCTGGGCACGGCGCTCCCGGTCGGTGTCCCGGAGGCCTTCACCGAGCCGGTCAAGGATCCGCTGGGTGACCTCCTGGCCCGGTACGGCCGCACGCACGGGCCGTTCACCACGGCCGCCGTCGCCGCCCGCTTCGGTCTGGGCCCGGCGGTCACCGAGGGCGCCCTGCACCGGCTGGCAGCGGCCAGCCGGGTGGTCGAGGGCGAGTTCCATCCGGCGGGCATCGGCCAGGAGTGGTGCGACGCGACGGTGCTGCGCAGGCTCCGCCGCCGTTCGCTGGCCGCGCTGCGCCAGGAGCTGGAACCGGTTGCGCCGGCCTCGCTGGCGACCTTCCTGCCGCAGTGGCAGCACCTGGGCGGCGCACTGCGCGGCATCGACGGCCTGGCCCGGGCCGTCGAGCAGCTCCAGGGCGCCCCGGTTCCGGCCTCGGCGCTGGAGCGCCTGATCCTTCCGTCCCGGGTCAGCGGCTACTCCCCCGGCCTGCTGGACGAACTGACCACGGCGGGCGAGGTGGTCTGGGCGGGTGCCGGAGCCCTCCCGGGCAAGGACGGCTGGGTCTCCCTGTATCTGGCTGACGCCGCTCCGCTGCTCCTGCCGCCGCCGCACCCGCTGGAGCTGAGTGCCGTCCACCAGGCGGTGCTGGAGTCCCTCTCGGGCGGGTACGGCCTGTTCTTCCGCCAGATCGCCGAGTCGGTGCGGGCCGCGTTCCCCGAGACCTCCGACCTCGCGCTGTCGGAGGCGGTGTGGGACCTGGCCTGGTCGGGCCGGCTCACCAACGACACCCTGAGCCCGCTGCGGGCCCTGCTCGGATCGGGCCGCACGGCCGGCTCCACGGCCCACCGGGCCCGGCGTACGGTCCCGCGCGGGCGGTACGGCACGCTCAGCGCGACCGTGTCCCGTACGGGCCCGCCCACGGTCTCGGGCCGCTGGTCCCTCCTGCCGTCCCAGGCCACCGACCCGACCCACCGGGCCCACGCCCTCGCCAGGACCCTGCTGGACCGGCACGGGGTGGTGACCCGGGGCGCGGTCGCCGCGGAAGGGGTGGAGGGAGGCTTCAGCGCGGTCTACCGCGTCCTGTCCGCCTTCGAGGACAGCGGCCAGGCCCGCCGGGGCTATGTGGTCGAGGGGCTCGGCGCGGCCCAGTTCGCGATGGACGGCGCGGTGGACCGGCTGCGGGCCGCCGAGCGGACCCCGCCCCCGCTGGCGGCGGTGGTCCTGGCCGCCGCCGATCCGGCGAACGCGTACGGGGCGGCGCTGCCCTGGCCGGAGCCCCCGACCGGGGCCGCGCACAAGCCGGGCCGCAAGGCGGGCTCCCTGGTCGTCCTGGTCGACGGCGAGCTCGTCCTGTACCTGGAGCGCGGCGGCAAGACACTCCTGGCCTGGCCGGAGCCCGGCGACCCGCGCCTGGAGGCGGCCGTCGGGGCGGTCGCCGCCGCCTCCCGTGCGGGGACGCTCCCGGCACTGACGGTGGAGCGCATCAACGCGTCCCCGTCGCTGACCTCGCCGCTGGGCCGCGCCCTCGAGGAAGCCGGGTTCCACGCCACCCCGAGGGGGCTGCGGATGCGGAGCTGATCAGCGGATCACCTTCATCCCGAAGCGCGCACCGCCGAGCGCGAACTGGATCGCGCTGTGCATGTGGGCGTACATCTCCATGCCCCGGGAGGAGACGATCGGGCCGAGGTCGAGGACGTCCTGCCAGCCGTAGGCCCGCAGCAGCTCGGTGACCTGCTCCTTCGCTCCGGCGTCCTCGCCCGCGATGAACATCGTGTGGTCGCCGCCGCCGACGGACTGCGGGTTCACGACGGTCTCCTGCTCCTGCGTGACGCCCGCCTTGACGACCTTGGCCGCCGGCAGGGCCCGCTGGATCTGCTCCCCCAGGCTGTCGTGGTCCACCGGGTCGAGGGCCGGCATGACGCCCCACGGGGTGGGCCAGGGGTGGGCCCGCTCGGGGTTGTAGACGTACGGGACGGCGTAGTCCATGACGGTCTTGCCGGCCAGGTGCTCGGCGATGCCGCTCAGGACCCGTACGGCGTTGGCTCCGTCGATCCCGTTGATGACGAACTCGGCGCCGGCCGCGGCGTCACCGAAGTTCATGAGCTCGATGCCGGGGTAGTCGGCGACCCACTGCCCGAAGGGCTCGATGCCCATGAAGTTGGGCTCGGTCCGCCCGAGCGTGACCTCCGAGTCCCGGGTACCCACGACCACCTCGTGGCCGAGTTGCAGGAGCCGGGCGGCGTGGGCGCGGCCACCGCCGCCGGTGCCGAGGACTGTGATCTTCATGCGGACGCCCCGTTCTCGCACAGGAACCACTGGTTGCCCCAGGGGTCCTCGAAGACCGCGACCTTGACCGGTCCGGTCTGCCGGGCCGCGGCGGCGACCTTGCCGCCGTGCCGCTCCACCTCGGCCAGGGTGGCCTCGATGTCCTCGGTGCCGAGGAACGGCACCGCCTTGCCCGTCTTCCAGAACCCGGACAGATCGCCGGACTGCGGGTTGCCCTCCCACATCAGTCCGACCTGACCGCCTCCCGGGCCGGTGCCCATGATCGGGTAGCCGGGAAGGTCGACGTCCACGGTCCAGCCGAAGGTCTCGGTGTAGAAGCGGCGGGCGTCGGCGTGCGCCTCGTGGGGGACGGTGACGTCCACCAGGTTCAGGGGGTGCGCTGGTGTCATGTTCTCTCTCCTGTCGTTCCCCCCGGCGACTGCAACTCCTCCACCCTAACATCAGTACGGACGTCCGTACCAATAAACTTGTGCGAGAGTGAACCGCACCCGGGAAGGAGCCTGACCACAGTGACCGAAAAAGCCCGCAGGACCCGCCGACACGACCCGAACCGGCGGGAGCGGATCGCCGAAGTGGCCGAGGAGCTCATCGCCGAGCGCGGGCTGGAGGGGCTGACCCACCGGGCCGTCGCCGAGCGGGCGGACGTGTCGCTCAGCTCGACGACCTACCACTTCGCCGACCGCGAGGCGCTGATCCGCGCCGCCCTGGAACGGGCCTCCGACCGGTTCACCGGCTTCGTCCGACAGTGGGCCGAAGACCTGGCCGCCGCCACCCCGGACCGGATCGCGGACGCCCTTGCGGACAGCGTGCTGAGCTGCCTCGGCGAGGGCCGCACCCGGGCCGTGGTCGAGTACGAGCTCCACGTCGCCGCCCTGCGCCGCCCGGAACTCCGCGCGGCCGCGAGCCGCTCCGCCGAGGCGAGCGTCGCCGCGATGGCCCCGATCGTCGGCCCCGCCGTCGCCGCGACCATCCCCCCGCTGATGACCGGGCTGTGCCTGCACGCGATGACGGCCCCCACCCCGCCGACCCGTGCCGAGGTCCTCCTCGTCCTGCGCCAAGCCCTGGGCCTCACCCCCTCCTGACGCCGTCCCCCGGCGGGACAATGGCGGCATGCCCGAAGGAGACAGCGTCCGGCGCGCGGCGACCCGCCTCCACAGCGCCCTCGCCGGCAAGCCCCTCACCCGCAGCGACCTGCGCGTCCCCCGTTTCGCCACGGCCGACCTCACCGGCCGCACCACCCTCGACGTCACCCCGCGCGGCAAACACCTCCTCACCCGCTTCGAGGGCGGCCTCACCCTGCACAGCCACCTCCGCATGGACGGCGCCTGGCACGTCTTCCCCGTCGGCGCGAAGTGGCACGGCGGCCCCGCCCACGAGATCCGCGCGATCCTCGGCACCGCCGACGACACCGCGGTCGGCTACCGCCTCCCCGTCCTGGAACTGATCCGCACCGCCGACGAGGACCAGGCCGTGGGCCACCTCGGCCCCGATCTCCTCGGCCCCGACTGGGACCCGGACCGGGCCGCCGCCAACCTCCTCGCCGCCCCCGAGCGCCCCCTCGGCGAGGCCCTGCTCGACCAGCGCAACCTCGCCGGGATCGGCAACATCTACAAGGCCGAGCTCTGCTTCCTGGCCCGCGTCACCCCCTGGACCCCGGTCGGCGCGCTGCCAGGGACCGCCCTGCCCCGCCTGGCCGCCGCGGCCCACCGCCTGCTGGCCGCGAACACCGGCGAGCGGCCGGGCCCCCGCAACACCACCGGCAGCCGCCGCCCCGGCCAGGACCTGTTCGTGTACGGCCGCGCCCACCGCCCCTGCCTGCGCTGCGACACCCCGATCCGCGAGGCCCCGCAGGACGGCCGCCCCACGTACTGGTGCCCCCGCTGCCAATCCGGCCCGACAGCTAGTTGACGGCCCGTCAGATCTGCTCGTACGGTCCCGGCATGCCCACACCCACAGCCTCGTACGATCTCACCGGCCGCACCGCCCTGATCACCGGCGCGGCGAGCGGCATAGGCCGCGCGACCGCCCTCCTGCTCGCCGGTGCGGGCGCGCACGTGCACTGCGCGGACCGCGACGGACAGGGGCTCGCCGAGACGGCCGCCCTCGTCGCCGGGGCGGGCGGCGCCGCCACCGTCCACACCCTCGACGTCACCGACCGGACCGCCCTGCGGGCCGCCGTCACCGCCGCGGGCCCGCTCGACATCGCCGCGGCCATCGCCGGGGTCATGCACACCAGCAGCGTCCTGGAGACCTCCGACGAGGACCTCGACCGGATCCTGGACGTCAACTTCAAGGGCGTCCTGCGCACCTGCCAGGAAGCCGCCCGCGCCATGATCGCGGCGGGCCGTCCCGGCTCGATCGTCACGATGGCCTCCGGGGCCGTGGACGCCGCCCAGCCCGGCCTGCTCTGCTACAGCGCGGCCAAGGCCGCCGTCGTCCAGCTGACCAAGACCCTCGCCACCGAAGCCGGCCCGCACGGCATCCGGGTCAATGCCGTCGCCCCCGGCTGGATCCGCACGCCGATGACCGGCCGGCACGGGGCCGAGGCCCAGGAGCAGACCGAGGCGGCGATGGTCCGCATGTCCCCGCTGCGCCGGGTCGGAGAGCCCGAGGACATCGCCCAGGCCGTGCTCTACCTGGCCTCGGACGCCTCGTCCTTCATGACGGGCCAGATCCTCCGCCCGAACGGCGGAGTGTCGATGCCCTGGTAGCCCCCGCGGCCCTGCGCCGCACGGGCCCCGGAACACTGTGCACCGGCAGCAGCCCCAGCCCCCAGCCCCCCACGGCCACCGCGCCCTCCACGGGCCCGGACTCCGCGGGCGCCAGGGCGAGGCGCAGCACGGCCCACCACCAGAGCACCCCCACCGCCAACGCGAGGGCTGTCAGTAACGGCCGCACGGCTACCTCCCTGGGGGTCTCCCCGGACGGGGGAGGGGCCGGAGCCCGGACCGCACCATCGTCCCGCACCCGCCCCGGGCCCGCACCCAGAAAGGCCGGGAGCCCCGTCCGGTGCCTGACGCACCGGCCGGGGCTCCGGCCACACTCATACGCTCACGTACTCGCTCACGCGGCTACGACATTCACCGCTTCCGCAGGCGCCTTGATGGTCACCCGCTCCGGTCCGGCCGTGACCGAAGCCATGGAGACCGAATTGAGCATCGGGCGGACCGGTACGCTCACCGGTTCGCTTGCCGCGGCCGACTGTGCCAGCTCGGCCAGCGACAGTTCATCGCTGACTTCGCGCATCAGCTCGGACATCCGTACGTCCAACGCGTCGCAGATCGCGGAGAGCAGCTCGGAGGATGCCTCCTTCTGCCCCCGCTCCACCTCGGAGAGATAGCCGAGCGAAACTCGGGCCGACGAGGAGACTTCGCGCAGAGTACGGCCCTGGCGCTGGCGCTGCCGACGCAGCACGTCACCCAGCAGGCGACGGAGCAGAATCATCGGTGGCTCCCTCCTCTGACCGTGTAGCCGCATCCTTCACGCCCCACCGTACCGCCTCGCGCCGCGGCCGTGCGGGGAGCGATGTCGTGTTCACTCAGGGCTGCAAACATCAAATCCCCCCGTTCTGTTCCGTATCCTGCCCCCGCGCATTCTCACGGAGTTGGCTTGAGAGAAGTTCGAGCACTGTCCGTGCACTCTCCCTACGGATTTCCGCCCGGGAGCCGTTCAACCTCAGCCGGGCCGTTTTCCTGACGTCCGGTCCCTCCACGGCGACGAAAACCGTGCCCACGGGCTGCCCGTCCTGCGGGTCGGGGCCGGCCACTCCGGTGGTCGCGATTCCCCACGAAGCGCCCATCACGGCCCGCACCCCGGCTGCCATCTCCGCCGCGACCTGCGCGTTCACCGCGCCTTCGGCCGCCAGCAGCGCGCCGTCCACTCCCAGGACGCGGTGCTTGAGCTCCGTCGCGTAGGCCGTGACCGAGCCGCGGAAGGAGCGCGAGGCTCCGGGAACGGCGGTGAGCTCGGCGGCCACCATGCCGCCGGTCAGGGATTCGGCGACGGCGAGGGTCTGATCACGCTCCGCGAGCAGCCGCAACACCTCCGCAGCCGCCCCGGCCGCTCCGGACGCGTCCACCGCCTCCGGAGACTCCCCCGACCCGTCCGTCACCGCGCGGCCCGCTCCTCGGCGAGACCCTTGCGGCGCAGGACGACGGCCTGCCGGATGTAGTCCAAACCGGTGACCACGGTCAGCACGACGGCGAGGGCCATCACCCAGAAGCGCAAGGTCGCCAGCGGGCCCGTCAGCGCGAGGACGTACATGCCGACGGCGGTGCCCTGCGCCAGGGTCTTCAGCTTGCCGCCCCGGCTGGCCGGAATCACGCCGTAGCGGATCACCCAGAAGCGCAGGAGCGTGATCCCGAGCTCGCGCCCGAGGATCACCCCGGTCACCCACCACGGGAGGTCGCCGAGCCAGGAGAGGCAGATCAGCGCCGACCCCATGATCGCCTTGTCGGCGATGGGGTCGGCGATCTTGCCGAAGTCCGTGACCAGGTTGTACGTACGGGCCAGGTGCCCGTCGAAGATGTCCGTGATCATGGCGACGGCGAACGCCGCCCATGCCCAGGCCCGCCAGGCCGGGTCGTAGCCGCCCTCGGCGAGCAGCAGGAAGACGAAGCCCGGCACCAGCAGCAGCCGGATCATCGTCAGGATGTTGGCGATGTTCCACAGGCTGGCCTGATTGACCGCCGCGGCTCCCAGCTTCGCGCCGGGCGCGGGCCGGCGGCCGGTCCCGCCCGCCGCAGATGCCGGGACTCCGGTCATCCGGCCGCCTCCTCAAGATCCATGCCCAGGGGCTCGGCCACCAGGTCCACACCCAGGGTGCCGACCACCTTCGCCGTGACGATACGCCCGGGGACCAGCCCCGTGCCGTCCGTGAAGACGACCTGCCCGTCGGTCTCGGGGGCCTGGTGGGCGGCGCGCCCGTAAGCACCCTCGCCCTCCTCGGCCTCGTCGAGCGGGACGACCGTCTCGACGAGTACCTCCAGCGTCTCTCCGATCCGCTCCTCCGCGCGCTGCGAGGTGAGCTCCTCGGCGAGCCGCTGCATGTGGGCGAGCCGCTCCGCGATGGTGTCCTCGTCCAGCTTGTTCCCGTACGTGGCGGCCTCGGTGCCGTCCTCGTCGGAGTAGCCGAAGACGCCGATGGCGTCGAGGCGCGCGTGGGTGAGGAAACGCTCCAGCTCGGCGAAGTCCGACTCCGTCTCGCCGGGGAAGCCGACGATGAAGTTGGACCGGACACCGGCCTGCGGGGCCTTGCTGCGGATGGTGTCCAGCAGCTCCAGGAACCGGTCGGTGTCACCGAAGCGGCGCATGGCGCGCAGCACGTCGGGGGCCGAGTGCTGGAAGGACAGGTCGAAGTACGGCACGACCTTGGGGGTCGAGGTCAGTACGTCGATCAGACCGGGCCGCATCTCGGCGGGCTGGAGGTAGCTGACGCGGACGCGCTCGATGCCGTCGACCTCGGCCAGCTCCGGCAGGAGGGTCTCCAGCAGGCGGATGTCGCCCAGGTCCTTGCCGTACGAGGTGTTGTTCTCGGAGACCAGCATGATCTCCTTGACGCCCTGCTCGGCGAGCCAGCGGGTCTCGCCCAGCACGTCGCTGGGGCGGCGGGAGATGAAGGAGCCGCGGAAGGACGGGATGGCGCAGAAGGAGCAGCGCCGGTCGCAGCCGGAGGCCAGCTTGACCGAGGCGACGGGGCTCTTGTCCAGACGGCGGCGCAGCGGCGCGCGCGGCCCGGAGGCGGGCGCGAGCCCGTCCGGCAGGTCGGCGGGGGCCTCGGCCACCGGCTCCTGGGCGTGGCCCGGCAGCGCAACGGCGGCGCCCTGGCGCTCCGCCGGGCTGATCGGCAGCAGCTGGCGCCGGTCGCGCGGGGCGTGGGCCTCCACGCTGCCGCCCGCCAGGATGGTCTGGAGGCGGTTGGAGATGTCGGAGTAGTCGTCGAAGCCGAGCACGCCGTCCGCCTCGGGGAGCGCTTCGGCGAGTTCCTTGCCGTAGCGCTCGGCCATGCAGCCGACGGCGACGACGGCCTGCGTCCTGCCGTGATCCTTCAGATCATTGGCTTCGAGCAGGGCGTCTACGGAGTCCTTTTTGGCGGCTTCGACGAATCCGCAGGTGTTGACGACGGCAACGTCCGCATCGGCGGCGTCCTCGACGAGCTCCCAGCCATCCGCCGCCAAGCGGCCTGCGAGCTCCTCCGAGTCCACCTCGTTACGGGCGCAGCCAAGAGTGACAAGGGCGACGGTACGGCGTTCGGGCATGGACTCAAGACTACTTCGTCCCGGCGCCGGCCCCCGCCTCCTGCCCCCGAACAGCAAGATCCCCGGGGCCTGCGGCAAGTACCGCACGGCGCACCGGGGATCCGGATCAAGGCGTTCCGCCCTAGGGCGGCCTCGGGTCAGCCCGCCTGGGGCTGTTCCTGGAGGGGGTCTTCCTTGGTGTATGTGAGACGTTCCACCTGGCCCGGCTCGAAGTCGTCCTTGATCTCCTTGCCGTTCACGAAGAGCTTCACGGCCCCGGCGTCGCCGAGTACGAGATCGACGGACTCCTTGTCCGTGAAGGTCTTGGAGTCACCCTGGGACAGGGTGCCGTCGAAGAGCAGCCGACCGGTGGAGTCCTTCGCCGAGATCCAGCTCTCGCCGGTGTCGGCCGTCAGGACGACCGTGACGAGGTCCTTGGGTGCGGCGGCGATCGCGCTGTCGGAAGGCTCCGGCTTGGGCGCCTGCGGCGTCTGCTGGGGCTGCGCGGCCGGCTTTCCGCCGCTCTGCTTGGGAGCGGGCTTGGGTGCGGCGGAACCTTCCGCCACCGGCTTCTTGGCGTTGTCGTCGCCGCCGCTGAAGGCGGTGAAGCCCACGAAGCCGATCACGGCGACGATGGCGGCGACCATGGCGGCGGTCCAGTTGGGCCGCTGCCGCTCGGGGCGGAGGCGCTCGGCCTCGAACATCGGCGCGGCGGGGGTGGGTGCCGGCCGGCCGCCGTGGGCCGCGTCGTAGCTCTCGACCAGGGGTACCGGATCGAGGTGGACGGCGCGGGCGAGCGTACGGATGTGGCCGCGGGCGTAGACGTCGCCGCCGCAGCGCGTGAAGTCGTCCTCTTCGATCGCGTGCACGATCGGGATGCGCACGCGGGTGCTGGAGCTGACCTCGTCGACGGTGAGCCCGGCGGCGATCCGGGCCTTCTTGAGAGCCGTCCCGATGGACGGTCCTTCGACGGAGCGTTCGACGATGCGGTCCTCGGACCGGTCGTCGGTCGAAGGCCGCTCTTCTTCGGGGGAGTTGGCGTTGCCGATGGACACGAGGGCGCCTTTCGAGCGTGTAGCCACCTGCTGGATGTCCAGTCTAGGGGGGTGACGAAAGGGTGGAGCAACCGGAGGGGGCACTTCCTACGCCATCCGAATGGCGAGGAGGGTTCCGCCCGGTGCGGCGGCGCTGCGCCGTACACGTACCGTGCGCGGTGCCGCCTCCTCCCTTCAACTGGACGCGAGCCCAAGGGAAACGGTTGCCTGCGATATCGCCCGTATTTCCCTGCGGACGGGCGGCCTCACGGCTGGGTCTCCCCGCGGATGACGGCGAGTACCCCGTCCAGCTCCTCGGCCTTCAGCAGCACGTCGCGGGCCTTGGAGCCCTCGCTCGGGCCGACGATGCCGCGCGACTCCATGAGGTCCATGAGCCGGCCGGCCTTCGCGAAGCCGACCCGCAGCTTGCGCTGGAGCATCGAGGTCGAGCCGAACTGCGTGGAGACGACCAGCTCGGCCGCCTGGCACAGCAGGTCCAGGTCGTCGCCGATCTCCTCGTCGATCTCCCTCTTCTGCTTCTGCCCGACGGTGACGTCGTCCCGGAAGACCGGCGCCATCTGGTCCTTGCAGTGCTGGACGATGCCGGCGATCTCGTCCTCGGTGACGAAGGCGCCCTGCAGCCGGACCGGCTTGTTCGCGCCCATCGGCAGGAACAGCCCGTCACCCTTGCCGATCAGCTTCTCGGCGCCCGGCTGGTCCAGGATGACCCGGCTGTCGGCGAGCGAGGAGGTGGCGAAGGCGAGCCGCGAGGGCACGTTCGCCTTGATCAGGCCGGTGACCACGTCCACCGAGGGCCGCTGGGTCGCCAGCACCAGGTGGATGCCGGCCGCTCGGGCCAGCTGCGTGATGCGGACGATGGAGTCCTCCACGTCGCGCGGGGCCACCATCATCAGGTCGGCCAGCTCGTCGACGATCACGAGCAGGTACGGGTACGGGCTGAGCTCGCGCTCGCTGCCCGGCGGCAGTTTGATCTTCCCGTCCCGGATGGCCTGGTTGAAGTCGTCGATGTGCCGGAAGCCGAAGGCGGCCAGGTCGTCGTAGCGCAGGTCCATCTCGCGCACGACCCACTGGAGCGCCTCGGCGGCCCGCTTGGGGTTGGTGATGATCGGCGTGATCAGGTGCGGGATGCCCTCGTACGCCGTCAGCTCCACCCGCTTGGGGTCCACCAGCACCATCCGGACGTCCTCAGGGGTCGCCCGGACCATGATCGAGGTGATCAGGCAGTTGATGCAGGAGGACTTTCCGGAACCGGTGGCACCGGCGACGAGCACGTGCGGCATCTTCGCGAGGTTGGCCATGACGTAGCCGCCCTCGACGTCCTTGCCCAGCGCGACCAGCATCGGGTGGTCGTCCTCGGCCGCGTCCGCCAGCCGCAGTACGTCGCCCAGGTTGACCATCTCGCGGTCGGTGTTCGGGATCTCGATGCCGACCGCGGACTTGCCCGGGATCGGGCTGATGATCCGCACGTCCGGCGAGGCCACGGCGTACGCGATGTTCTTCGCCAGCGCCGTGATCCGCTCGACCTTCACCGCCGCGCCGAGCGTCACCTCGTAGCGGGTGACCGTCGGCCCCCGGGTAAAACCGGTGACCTGCGCGTCGACCTTGAACTCGGTGAACACGTTCGTCAGCGAGGCGACCACCGCGTCGTTGGCGGCACTGCGGGTCTTGCCCGGCCCGCCCCGCTCGAGCAGGTCCAGCGAGGGCAGCGCGTACGTGATGTCCCCGCGCAGCTGGAGCTGCTCGGCGCGCGGCGGCAGGGCCTGGGTCTGCGGCGGAGCCTTGGTCAGGTCCGGTACCGCCAGCGTCCCGGAGGCCGCGGCGGTGGTGTCGTACGGGCCCCCGCCCGGCTCGTCCGGCTCGGCCGCTGCTGCTGCCGGGCGAGGTACGGCAGGCTCCTCGCGGGCGGGCGGCACCGGAGCGGTGACCTCCACGCCCTCGCGCTCGCGCTCGACGGAGATGCCCTGGGTGAGGTCGGCGACCAGCGGGGAGGGCGGCAGCCCGCCGTAGACCACCCCGTCCAGCGCGGCGGCGGCCGCCGCGGCCACGTCGACGGCGTCCATCTCCCGGTCCATGGCCGGCCGGGACGCGGACCTCCGCGGCCTGCGCCGCCGGGCGAGGGCGTCCTCCTCGGCGGCGTCCACCGGATCGGCGGGGTCCTCCCCGGCCCCGGTACGGGCCCGCCAGCGCTCCGGATCGTGCCGGTCGCCGGCACCCTCCTGCTCCCCGTATCCCTCGTCGTACTGGTTCGGCGCGATGATCCCGAGCCGGATCCCCAGCCGCCGCAGCCGCTCCGGGATCGCGTTCACCGGGGTCGCGGTGACCACGAGGAGCCCGAAGACCGTCAGCAGCACCAGCATCGGCACGGCCAGCGGCGCGCCCATGGTGAAGATCAGCGGCTTGGAGGCGCCCCAGCCGATGAGCCCGCCCGCGTTCTGCATGGCGGTGGTGCCCTCGTCCCGGCCGGGCGCACCGCAGGCGATGTGGACCAGCCCCAGCACGCCGATGACCAGGGCGGAGAGCCCGATGCCGATGCGGCCGTTGGCGTCGGTCTGCTCGGGATGGCGGATGAAACGTACCGCCATGACGCCGAGCAGGATCGGCACGAGCAGATCCAGTCGTCCGAAGGCACCGGTGACCAGCATCGTGACCAGATCCCCGACGGGACCGCTCAGGTTCGACCAGGTTCCGGCGGCGACGATCAGCGCGAGGGCGAGCAGCAGCAGGGCGAGGCCGTCCTTGCGGTGGGCCGGGTCGAGGTTCCTGGCGCCCTGGCCGATCCCGCGGAAGACGGCGCCGACCGCGTACGCGCAGCCGAGCCACAGGGCGCGCACCAGCCGCACCACACCCCCGGTCGGGGACGGCGCGGGCTTCGGCGCGACCTTCTTGGCCGGGGCGCGCCGGGCGGCCGCGGACTTCTTCGCGGCGGGCCCCCGCGCGGGAGCCGCCTTCTTCGCCGGCGCCGAGGTCCGGCCGGTGCGGCCCTTCGCGGTGCCCGCGGTGCTCTGGGAACCCTTGCCGGACGTACGTGAGGCCATGGGCCCGAGATTACCGGTGTCCACGCCAGTGGACACGCGTGCCCACCCCTTCACCCGTTCGTGTCGCCCGTTCCGTAGGCGCTTTGACGCACCGACAGACCTGACGCACCGCCAGGCGGGGCTCCCCTCAGCCCTGCACCGGCAGTACGGCGCCCCCGCCGGCCCCCGGCTCCAGCGCGTCCAGCGCCCGCCGCAGCCCGGTCAGCTTGCGCTCCAGATGGGCCGCGGTCGCCACCACCGCCGCCTCGGCCGAGTCCTCGCCGAGCTGCTTGGTCAGCGCCTCGGCCTGCTCCTCGACCGCGGCGAGCCGCGCGGAGAGCTCGGCCAGCAGGCCGGCCGTCTCCTTGCTGCCGTCCACGCCGTTCGAACCGCCGCCCTCCAGCTGGAGCCGCAGCAGCGCCGCCTGCTCGCGCAGCTGGCAGTTCTTCGTATACAGCTCCACGAAGACCGAGACCTTGGCGCGCAGCACCCAGGGGTCGAAGGGCTTGGAGATGTAGTCCACCGCGCCCGCCGCGTATCCGCGGAAGGTGTGGTGCGGACCGTGGTTGATCGCGGTGAGGAAGATGATCGGGATGTCCCGGGTCCGCTCCCGCCGCTTGATGTGCGCGGCCGTTTCGAATCCGTCCATTCCCGGCATCTGCACATCCAGCAGGATGACCGCGAAATCGTCCGTCAGCAGCGCCTTGAGCGCTTCCTCCCCCGACGACGCCCGGACCAGTGTCTGATCGAGCGCGGAGAGGATGGCCTCCAGCGCCAGCAGATTCTCCGGCCGGTCGTCGACCAGGAGGATCTTGGCCTTCTGCACCATGCCCTGTCCTCCTCGCCCCGGCATGGGGCCTACCCGGCTCCAGGCTCCGGCCTGTGCGCCGGGCCCCGCCCCAGAGGACGGCATCCTTGCGCCGTCCGTCCTTGTGCCGGTCATCGTAGCCCCAGTCCCGAGATCGCCACACCCTGTCACCAAGATGTCACTGTGCACGAAGCAGAAACGTGGTGGGAGAGCAGAAGGTTCCCCGTTTACCGCCCTCCCACACCGCATCGGGCACAGTCCGTCAGCAATCGTTGTCAGCCCGCTCGCCCGGTGGTCACTTCCCGCGCATCCACTGCTCCATCACCGACAGCAGATAGTCCGGGTCGACCGGCTTGGTGACGTAGTCGGAAGCACCGGAGTCGATCGCCTTCTCCCGGTCCCCCTTCATCGCCTTCGCCGTCAGCGCGATGATCGGCAGCCCCGCGAACTGCGGCATCCGCCGGATCGCCGAGGTCGTGGCGTACCCGTCCATCTCCGGCATCATGATGTCCATCAGCACGACCGTCACGTCGTCGTGCTGCTCCAGGACCTCGATGCCCTCCCGGCCGTTCTCCGCGTACAGCACCGCCAGCCCGTGCTGCTCCAGCACGCTGGTCAGCGCGAAGACGTTGCGCACGTCGTCGTCCACGATGAGCACCTTCTCACCGTGGAAGTCGTACGTCCGGGGCACCACCGGCAGCTCCTCCGCGCCGCCCCAGCCTTCCTCGGCCCCCGCCGCGCCCGGCTGCCCCGGCACGGCCGTACGCGGCTCCAGGTCGCTCAGCGCCTTGCGCCGGCGCCGGAACAGCGCGGCCCCGCCCTGGCCCGGCTCGGCGCCCGGCAGCCCCGAGCGCTCCGCCCGGGCCGCAGCGGGCTGCGCCGGAGCCGTCGGCGCGGGCGACGCCACGGGGGCCGCCGGCAGCGCGGGCCGGGCCTCGTCGGCGGGCCTGCGGTACAGCTCGGCGCGGCCACCGCCCGGCGTGGGCGGCGCGTACCCCTGCGGGGGCAGCTCGCTCGGGTGCAGCGGCAGGTACAGCGTGAAGGTGGAGCCGCGGCCGGGCTCGCTGGCCGCGTGGATCTCCCCGCCCAGCAGCCGGGCGATCTCCCGGCTGATGGACAGGCCCAGACCCGTGCCCCCGTACTTGCGGCTGGTCGTCCCGTCGGCCTGCTTGAACGCCTCGAAGATCACCAGCATCTTGCTCGCGGCGATCCCGATCCCGGTGTCGGTCACCGAGAAGGCGATCAGGTCCGCGTCCGCCTCCCGCAGCGATCCGGCCTCCAGCAGCTGCTCCCGGATCGCCGTGGGCACGTCCGCCCCGGCCGGGCGGATCACCAGCTCCACCGCCCCGGTGTCGGTGAACTTCACCGCGTTGGACAGCAGGTTGCGCAGCACCTGCAGCAGCCGCTGCTCGTCCGTGTGCAAGGTGGCCGGCAGCTCCGGGGAGACCCGTACCGAGAAGTCGAGCCCCTTCTCCGCCGTCAGCGGCCGGAACGTGGCCTCCACGTAGTCCACGAGCTGGACCAGCGCGATCCGCGTCGGAGAGACGTCCATCTTCCCCGCCTCGACCTTCGACAGGTCGAGGATGTCGTTGATCAGCTGGAGCAGGTCCGAGCCGGCGCCGTGGATGGTCTCGGCGAACTCCACCTGCTTGCCCGACAGGTTCTCGTCCGCGTTGTCGGCGAGCAGCTTGGCCAGGATCAGCAGCGAGTTGAGCGGGGTCCGCAGCTCGTGCGACATGTTCGCGAGGAACTCGGACTTGTAGCGCATCGAGACCGCCAGCTGCTCGGCGCGCTCCTCGAGGACCTGCCGGGCCTCCTCGATCTCGGTGTTCTTCACCTCGATGTCCCGGTTCTGCTGGGCCAGCAGCTCGGCCTTCTCCTCCAGCTCCGCGTTGGCGGCCTGGAGGGCCTTCTGCCGGTTCTCCAGCTCGTCGGAGCGCTCGCGCAGCTGCTCGGTCATCTCCTGCGACTGCTTCAGCAGCATCTCCGTCTTGGAGTTGACGCTGATGGTGTTGACGCTCGTACCGATCATCTCGGCGATCTGGCTGAGGAAGTCCTTCTGGATCTGCGTGAACGGCGTGAAGGACGCCAGCTCGATGACCCCGAGCACCTTCCCCTCGAAGAGCACCGGCAGCACGATCACGTGCGCCGGCGGCGCCTCGCCGAGCCCCGAGGAGATCTTCAGGTAGCCGGGCGGGGTGTTCTCGACCAGGATCGTCCGCTTCTCCTCGGCGACGGTCCCGATCAGGCCCTCCCCCGGCCGGAAGGAGGTGGGCATCTGGCTCCCGGCGTAGGCGTAACTGCCGCGCATCCGCAGTTCGTACGAGCCCTCCGCGCCGCCGTCCGTCCCGATCTCGGTGCTCCCGCCGGTGGGCAGGGCCAGGAAGAACGCGCCGTGCTGGGCCGAGACCACCGGAGTCAGCTCGCTCATGATCAGCGAGGCCACGTCGTCGAGCTCCCGGCGGCCCTGCATCAGCGCGGAGATCCGCGCCAGGTTGCCCTTGAGCCAGTCCTGCTCCTTGTTGGCCAAGGTGGTGTCGCGCAGGTTGACGATCATCGTGTTGATGTTGTCCTGGAGGACCTGGATCTCGCCCGCCGCGTCCACGTCGACCTTCAGGCTGAGGTCGCCGCGGGTCACCGCGGTGGCCACGGCCGCGATCGCGCGCACCTGCCGGGTGAGGTTCCCGGCCATCTCGTTCACGGACTCGGTCAGGTCCCGCCAGGTGCCGTCGACGTCCCGGACCCGGGCCTGTCCGCCCAGGATGCCCTCGGTACCCACCTCGCGGGCCACCCGCGTCACCTGGTCGGCGAACGAGGACAGCTGGTCGACCATCGTGTTGATGGTCGTCTTGAGCTCGAGGATCTCGCCGCGCGCGTCGATGTCGATCTTCTTGGTCATGTCGCCCTTGGCGATGGCGGTCGTGACCATGGCGATCTGACGCACCTGACCGGTGAGGTTCGACGCCATGAAGTTCACCGAGTCGGTGAGGTCCTTCCACGTCCCCGAGACGCCCGGTACGTGCGCCTGACCGCCCAGGCGGCCCTCCGTACCCACCTCGCGGGCCACGCGCGTGACCTCGTCGGCGAAGGACGACAGGGTCTTGACCATCGTGTTGACCGTGTCCGCGAGCTGCGCGACCTCGCCGCGCGCCTCCACGGTGACCTTCTTGGTCAGGTCGCCGTTGGCCACCGCCGCCGAGACCTGCGCGATCCCGCGCACCTGGGCCGTCAGGTTCCCGGCCATGGTGTTCACGTTGTCGCTGAGGTCCTTCCAGATGCCGGTCACCCCGCGCACCCGGGCCTGGCCGCCGAGGATGCCCTCGGTGCCCACCTCGCGCGCCACCCGCGTCACCTGCTCCGCGAACGACGACAGCTGGTCGACCATCGTGTTGACGGTGGTGACGAGTTCGAGGATCTCGCCCTTCGCGTCGACCGTGATCTTCTTGGACAGGTCGCCCATGGCCACCGCCGTGGTCACCTCGGCGATGTTGCGCACCTGCGAGGTCAGGTTGTTGGCCATGAAGTTGACGGACTGGGTGAGGTCCTTCCAGGTGCCGGAGACACCCTTCACCTCCGCCTGGCCGCCGAGGATGCCCTCGGTACCCACCTCGCGGGCCACCCGGGTCACCTGCTCCGCGAAGTTCGAGAGCTGGTCGACCATCGTGTTGAGGGTGTTCTTCAGCTCCAGGATCTCGCCCCGGGCGTCCACGTCGATCTTCTGCGACAGGTCACCGCGCGCCACCGCCGTGGCGACCTGCGCGATGTTGCGCACCTGCGAGGTCAGGTTCCCGGCCATCCCGTTCACGGAATCCGTCAGGTCCCGCCACACACCCGCCACGCCCGGCACCTGCGCCTGGCCGCCGAGCCGGCCCTCGGTACCCACGTCCCGGGCCACCCGGGTCACCTGCTCAGCGAAGGCCGACAGCTGGTCGACCATCGTGTTGATGGTGTTCTTCAGCTCCAGGATCTCCCCGCGGGCGTCCACGTCGATCTTCTGCGACAGGTCGCCGCGCGCCACCGCCGTGGTCACCTGGGCGATCTGGCGCACCTGGGACGTCAGGTTCCCGGCCATGAAGTTGACGGAGTCGGTGAGCTCCTTCCAGGTACCGGACACCCCCTCGACCCGGGCCTGGCCGCCGAGCCGGCCCTCCGTGCCCACGTCCCGCGCCATCCGCGTGACCTGGTCGGCGAACGAGGACAGCTGGTCCACCATCGTGTTCACGGTGTTCTTCAGCTGGAGCATCTCGCCGGAGACGTCCACGGTGACCTTCTGCGACAGGTCGCCGTTGGCCACCGCCGTCGTCACCTGCGCGATGTTGCGGACCTGACCGGTGAGGTTGCGGAAGGCGGTGTTCACCGAGTCGGTGAGGTCCTTCCAGGTACCGGCGGCCCCCGGCACCTGCGCCTGGCCGCCCAGCTCACCCTCGACGCCGACCTCACGGGCCACACGCGTCACTTCCGCACCGAAGGACTGGAGCTGGTCCACCATCGTGTTGACGGTGTTCTTCAACTCCAGCATCTCGCCGGCCACGTTGACCGTGACCTTCTGCGACAGATCGCCGTTGGCCACGGCGGTCGTCACCTGGGCGATGTCCCGCACCTGCGTGGTGAGGTTGCGGAAGACCGTGTTCACCGAGTCGGTGAGGTCCTTCCACGTCCCCGCCGCCCCCGGCACCTGCGCCTGCCCGCCGAGCAGACCCTTGGCCCCGACCTCGCTGGCCACGCGCGTGACCTCGTCCGCGAAGGTCCGCAGGGTCTCCGTCATCTGATTGATCGTTTCGGCCAGCTGCGCGACCTCTCCGCGCGCGCTCACCCGTACCTTCTGCGACAGGTCACCGTTCGCGACCGCCGTCGTCACCTGCGCGATCCCGCGCACCTGGGCCGTCAGGTTGCCCGCCATGGTGTTGACGGAGTCGGTCAGGTCCTTCCACACGCCGGCGACCCCGGGCACCTTCGCCTGACCGCCCAGCTCACCCTCCGTACCCACCTCGCGGGCGACGCGGGTCACCTCGGAGGAGAAGGAGGACAGCTGGTCCACCATGGTGTTCACGGTGTTCTTCAGCTGGAGCATCTCGCCGGCCACGTGGACGGTGACCTTGCGCGACAGATCGCCCTTCGCGACCGCCGTCGTGACGAGAGCGATATCACGCACCTGAGCGGTGAGCCGGTACGCCATCGTGTTGACGGAGTCGGTCAGATCCTTCCAAGAACCGGACATTCCGCGCACCTGGGCCTGGCCGCCGAGCTTGCCCTCGGTACCCACTTCCAGCGCCACGCGCGTCACCTCGTCGGTGAACGCGGACAGCTGGTCGACCAGGTTGTTGACGGTACGCCCGACCTTCAGGAACTCCCCGCGCAGCGGATGCCCCACCCCGTCCGGGGCCTGGGTCCGCAGATCCATCCGCTGGTCCAGATCACCCTCGGCGACCGCCGACAGCACCCGGCCCACCTCGGACACCGGCCGGGCAAGATCGTCCACCAACTGGTTCGACGCGTCGATCGCGGCCGCCCAGGAGCCCTCGCAGGCACCGGTTTCCAGCCGTTCGCTCAGCTTGCCCTCGCGGCCCACCATCCTGCGGACCCGCGACAGCTCCCCGGTCAAGTGCAGATTGCGGTCGGCGACCTCGTTGTAGACGGCGGCGATCTCCGCCATCACGCCCTCGCCGGACACCGTCAGCCGCTTGCGGAAGTTCCCGTCCCGCATCGACACCAGGGCCGTGAGCAGCCGGTTCAGAGCGGCGGTATCGACCTCGGTCGTACCCCCGCGCCGGGACCGCCCGCCTTTCGGCCGCGTTCCCGTACGCCGCACCGCTGCGCCAGACTCCACCGTGTCCCTCCCGAAAGGGTCGACCGCTGTTCCGCCGGGCTACGAGTGTCCCCGCCCGGCTCTTCAAGCCTGCCCAGTGTTTCACCCCGGCCGAACCCGGCCATAACACTTCGGCACCATCGCACAGCCGCCGTACCCTGCGGGTGGAATCCCCGACGACGGCACCATGCCGACCGCGAAGGTAAGTAACCTGGCACTCGATGTCCAACCGCGTCGAAGGAGACTCGTGATCACGGCACGGGCGGCTGCCAGTTTCGATCCCCTCGGGCGCTCGGTCGCCGCCGCCCGCGCGTTCGTCCGCGACACCCTGCAGGGCTGGGGCTTCGCGGACATCGTCGACGACGCGGTGGTGCTCACCAGCGAGCTCGTCACCAATGCCGTGGTCCACGCCGGAACCCGCGCCGAGGTCCTGTGCCTGCGCTCCGGGGACGGCGTGCGCGTCGAGGTCGCCGACCGCTACCCGGAGCGCGAGCTCCCGCTCCAGCACCCCGGCGAGCGCCCGTACGCCGACCCCGACCGCGAGAACGGCCGCGGCCTGATGCTCTGCGCCGCCCTCGCCACCCGCTGGGGCGTCGAGTACACCGCCACCCACAAACACGTCTGGTTCCGCCTCGACCTCCCAGACCGTCCGGTCGGTACCCGCTCCGCGGGCCCCGTCGTCCCCGACCAGCTGCTCCCCCTCGCCGACAGCCGGGTCCGCGTCGCCGTCCTCCAGATCGACGCCTCCGGAGCCGTCTCCGCCTGGAACGAGGACGCCGAGCACATCTTCGGCTACCCCGCCGAGAAGGTCGTCGGCCGCCCGCTCGCCGAGCTCGCCGCCTGGCCGCAGACCCCCGGCACCGGCACCGGCATCGCCGAGGCACTGAGCCTGTCCCGCTGGGAGGGCAGCTACGGAATCCGCGGCTCCGACGGCCGCGTCATCCCCGTTTACGCCTCCCACCTTCGGGTACGCGACGCCCATGGCGAACCCTCCATCGTCTGCCTCCTCGTCCACGACGACGAGCGCGCCCTCCTGCAGACCCCCGTGCGGATCCCCACCGACGGCGGCCACCTCACCGAGCCCCGCCCCGCGGACCCCTTCGAGGTCTTCATCGGCTCGCCCGCCCCCGACGACCTCGACGGCCTCCTCCAGCGCACCGTCGAGCGGGCCCGCGACCTCCTCGACGCCGACGCCGCCTTCCTGCTGCTCGCCACCGACGACGAGACCGAGCTCGAGGTCCGCGCCACCACCGGCCTGCCCTCCACCCGCCAGCGCTTCGCCCGCGTCCCCGTCGAAGCCGGCACCAACCGGTACGGCTCGGCCCGGATGCCCGCCGTCCACGACGACCTCGCCGCCGTCCCCGGAGCCGTCCCGCTGCTGGAGTCCACCGGCATGCGGTCCGTGGTGACCGTCCCCCTCAAGGTCGAAGGCCGGCTCACGGGCTCGCTCGGCGTCGCCGCCGAGGTCCCCGGCCGCTACTCCAACGAAGAGGCCCTGCGGCTCCAGTTCGCCGCCGACCGCATCGCGCTCGCCGTCGAGTCCGCCCGGCTGGGCGAGCTCGAGCGCCTGCGCCGCGGCTCGCTGTCCTTCCTCGTCGAGGCATCCGACCTGCTGGCCGGCACCCTCGACCGGGACCAGACCCTGGCCCTCATGGCCCAGATGACGGTCCCCACCCTCGCAACCTGGTGCGCCGTCTACACCATCGCCGACCAGTCCTCGGATCCGTACCTCTCCTACGTGCTGCACGAGGACGAAGAGCGCATCGACGGCCTGAAGGCCCTGCTCTCCCGGGTGAGCCCGCCCGAACCCGTCCGCGGGGCCGGCTCCCGCCCCTGGCCGGAGACGGCCCTCGCCGTCGGCGGCGAGACCGTCGTCCTCCCGCTCATGGCCCGCAACCGCGTGATCGGCATGCTCACCCTCGGCAAGCCCAGCGAGGAGCACTTCCGCCAGGAGATCCTCGAACTCGCCGAGGACCTCTCCCGCCGGGCCGCCCTCGCCCTCGACAACGCCCGCCTGTACTCCGAGCGGACCGCGATCAGCCGCTCCCTCCAGCGCAGCCTGCTGCCGCCCGGCTCACCTGCGATCCCCGGCATGGAGGTCGAGGTCATCTACCGCGCGGCGGGCGAGGGCAACGAGGTGGGCGGCGACTTCTACGACGTCTTCCCGATCCGCGACGGCGCGTACGGCTTCGCCATCGGCGACGTGTGCGGTACGGGCCCGGAGGCGGCAGCGGTCACGGGCCTGGCCCGCCACGCCCTGCGCCTGCTCGCACGCGAGGGCCTGGGCGGCCCCGCCGTCCTGGAACGCCTCAACGCGGCGATCCTCGACGAGGGCGCCCGCAGCCGCTTCCTCACCCTCCTGTACGGGGAGCTCCACCCCCAGCCGGACGGCGGCGCCCTGATGAAGGTCGTGTGCGCCGGCCACCCGCTGCCGCTTCGCCTGCGTCCGAACGGCGAGGTGCTCCCGGCCGCCGACCCCCAGCCCCTGCTGGGCGTGATCGACGACCTCGAGCTCTACGAGCAGACGCTGACCCTCGACCCGGGCGATGTCCTGCTCTGCGTCACCGACGGCGTCACCGAACGCCGCGAGGGCACCCGCATGCTGGGCGACGACGGCCTCGCCGAGGTCCTCACCACGTGCACGGGCCTCACCGCGGGGGCGGTCGCCTCCCGTGTCCTGCGCGCGGTGGAACGCTTCGCGGCCGAACCCGCCTCGGACGACATGGCCATCCTGGCCTTCCGCGTCCCGCACCAGCGCGAGGGCGACTGAGGACGCCGTGGTCCTCTCTCGTCACCGCCGGGGCCGCACCGACAGGATCATGAACGACGGGGCCGCCATCTCCGAGATCCAGGGATGGCGATCGTTGCCGGCACCGGGGGCGACGGCACGCTGCGGTGCCGGAGCACGGACCGGGCGGGCGGAGACCGGGGAAGCGGGGCGGGCATCGTCGGCTTCCGGCTCGAAGGCCGTCACGATCTTCAGAACGAGGCGTCGGATCCTTGCGATGGTCATGAGGGGCTCCTTACGCGGCTCAAAGGCTCGGACTGCGGATGCGGCGAGGAGGCCGTCTGCCTCCCGGTCCGTCATCCGTGCTCCCATTGCGCCCCGTGCCACGCCCCTGGTCACGACCCGGGAAGTCGGGACTTGACAAACGCAAAAAGGCCCCCGCCATGAGGCGGGGGCCTTTTTCTTTGGAGCCCTTTAACGGAATCGAACCGTTGACCTTCTCCTTACCATGGAGACGCTCTACCGACTGAGCTAAAAGGGCGGGTTGTTCGGCGGCGTCCTACTCTCCCACAGGGTCCCCCCTGCAGTACCATCGGCGCTGAAAGGCTTAGCTTCCGGGTTCGGAATGTAACCGGGCGTTTCCCTAACGCTATGACCACCGAAACACTATG
>NZ_JBIXJQ010000021.1:74516-103216 GCF_052871255.1 Streptomyces sp. LARHCF249 | reverse complement strand
GGATCAAACTCTCCATGAATGTTTACCCGTAATCGGGTGCACACACACGCAGAGCGGGACGATCATGTCGGAATAAGACCGACCGTCCACTGCGTCCTCGCTGTGTAATTGCCTGCAAGCACTCCACGAGGAAGCCTCACAGGTCTTTTTCAAAGGAACCTCATCCACCGAAATGGACGGGGTATCAACTTTTGGCGTTGATTTTTGGCACGCTGTTGAGTTCTCAAGGAACGGACGCTTCCTTTGTACTCACCCTCTCGGGCTTTCCTCCGGGCTTTCGTTCTGTGTTCTTGCGTTTCCGACTCTATCAGACTCTTTCGGGCCCGATTTCCTCGGCGCTTTCCAGGTTCTGCGCTTTCGCGCTTTCTCTTTCCGGCGATTCCGACTCTATCAGATCCTTTCGGGCCTGACCCCCGGTCAGCGGGGCTTGCCTTCCGGGCTGTTGGACCCTTCCGGCGAGTGAGACAGTAGCGGATTCCTTGCCCCCGAACCTAATCGGCGACGGCGTCCTCGGACGCGGATTCCTCATTCGCAAATACGCATGAAAACGAGACGACAAAGTGAGTCGTTCGTTCGAATGTGTAGTGCGGGATGGCTGTCCGGGGACCGACCGGGGTCGGCGCTCACTTCGGACAACTCGAAGAACCTTACGGATCGGGCACACGTGTGTCAACCCCCGGCTGACCGGCCCCGCGTGGTGCGCGAACTCCACGACGTCTCCAGCCTGTTCCGTCTACGCTGGGTCCATGACTACGCATGCGCTCACGCTCAACCTCCGTTGGTGGGCCGCCTGACGGCGGCCGACTGCAACGCGAGCACGCATGCGCTCACGGCCGCCGCTTCGGCGGCCGTTTTGTTTTCTCCCTCCCGGGAGTGGCTCGGTCGCCCGACGCGGCGGCCTCGACATCACTCACACAAGGGAGAGCAGGACATGACGAGGATCTTCAGCGGGGTCAAGCCGACCGGGCATCTGACACTGGGGAACTACCTGGGCGCCGTACGGCAGTGGGTCGCCGCCGACCAGGACCCGGACGAGGCACTGTTCTGTGTCGTCGACCTCCACGCGCTGACCGTCGAGCACGATCCGGCTCGCGTACGGCGGCTCAGCCGACAGGCGGCGACGCTGCTGCTCGCCGCCGGGCTGGACCCGCAGCGGTGCACCTTGTTCGTGCAGAGCCATGTCGACGAGCACACGCGGCTGGCGTACCTGCTGGAGTGCACCGCCACCGACGGTGAGCTGCGCCGGATGATCCAGTACAAGGAGAAGGCGGCGAAGGCGCAGGCCGCCGGGGACGGCGTACGGCTGTCGCTGCTCACCTATCCCGTGCTGATGGCCGCCGACATCCTCGCGTACCGGACCGATGAGGTGCCCGTGGGTGAGGACCAGCGGCAGCACGTCGAGCTGACCCGGGATCTGGCCGTCCGCTTCAACCAGCGGTACGGGTACACGTTCACGGTGCCCAAGGCCACGCACCCGGCGGTGGCCGCCCGGGTCATGGACCTCCAGGAGCCGGCCTCGAAGATGGGGAAGTCCGACGCGAGCGGCACGGGGATCGTCTACCTGCTCGACGAGGCGGGGGTCGTGCGCAAGAAGGTGATGCGGGCGGTCACCGACAGCGGGGACGGCGGGGTGGTCTACGACCGGGAGACACGGCCCGGCGTCGCGAACCTGCTGGACATCCTGGCCGCCTGTACGGGCGGGGATCCCGTGCGGCTCGCCGGGGGCTACAGCGGGTACGGCGCGCTCAAGCGGGACGTCGCCGACGCGGTGGTCGAGCTGCTGCGGCCGGTACGGGAGCGGCATGCGGAGCTGGCGGCCGATCCGGCCGAGGTGGACAAGGTGCTGCGGGAGGGTGCGGCGCGGGCCCGGGAGCTGGCGCGGCCGGTGGTGGACCGGGCGTACGAGGCCATCGGACTGCTCGCTCCCTGATGCCCGGCTGCGTTGGTGACCGGGGGCGTCAGTTCACACAGCCCGCGATCACACTGGGGGCGCAGTTGGTGGGGTAGTTGTCCGTCACGGGGGTGGCGGTGAGGGTGACCGTGCCGCCGTCGTTGAAGATGCCGCCCGGGGCCGTGTTGGCGAAGTTGTGGGTCACCGAGCTGTTGCGGACGTCGAGGGTGGCGTCGGAGGCGTTGGCCAGGCCCCCGCCCCGCGCCCCGGTGCTGAGGGTCCGGTTGGCGAAGACGGTGGTCCGCTCCAGCGTCAGGGTGGAGGTGCGGTTGTGCACGCCGCCGCCGTCGTCCCCGGCCGTGTTGCCGCGGATGAGCGTGTCCGTGACGGTCCCCGTCAGTTGGAAGGCGCTGATGCCGGCGCCGCCGAACCGGGCCGCGTTGTCGGTCACCCGGCTGCCCGTGAGGGTGAGGCTGCCGCGTGTGTCGAGGCCGCCGCCGTCGTCATGGGCGGTGTTGCCGGTGATGGTGGTGTTCGAGATGTTCGTGGTTCCGACCGCGAAGGCTCCGCCCCCGTTGTTCGTGGCGATGTTGTAGCTGAGGGTGCTGTTGCGGAGGGTCAGCGCGCCAAAGCTGACGATGCCCCCGCCTGTCCCGCCCACGCCCGCGAAGTTGCGGGTCACCTCCACGTTGTTGAGGGTGAGCGTGGTCCCCTCGCCGGCGTGGAGCCCGCCGCCGCCCTCACCGCCGCTCGCCGACCGGCCGTCGCGGACCGTGAGGCTGTTGAGGGAGAGGCGGCCGCTGGGGCCGGAGACCTCGAAGAGGCGGAAGTCGGTCGCGTGGCGCCGAATGGTGCTGCCGCGCCCAGGATGCTGATGTCGCTGGTCACCACGGGCAGGCCGTTGCCGGGGTTGTCGGGGGCCGTCAGGGTGTACGTGCAGCTGAGGAAGAGGACCGCCGGTCCGGGGACGGTGTTGGCGAGGTTGATGGCGGACCGGGGCGCGCCAGGGCGGTCCCCCGCACGGTGCACGGCGGCCCGCCGGTGGACTCGGGACGTGACCGGATGGCTCAGCTGTTGCCGGAGGCGAGTTCGCGGCTGCGGTCGCGGGCCGCTTCGAGGGCGGCGATCAGGGCCGCGCGTACGCCGTGCCGCTCGAGCTCGACGATCGCGTTGATCGTCGTACCGGCCGGGGAGGTGACGGCCTCGCGGAGCTTGACCGGGTGCTCGCCGCTGTCGCGCAGCATCACGGCGGCCCCGATGGCGGCCTGCACGATCAGGTCGTGGGCCTGGGCGCGGGGCAGGCCCAGGAGGATCCCGGCGTCGGTCATGGCCTCCACGAGGAAGTAGAAGTACGCGGGTCCGGAGCCGGAGAGGGCGGTGGCGGCGTCCTGCTGGGACTCCGGGACGCGCAGGGTCTTGCCGACGCCGCCGAAGATCTCCTCGGTGTGGACGAGGTGCGCGGCGGTGGCGTGGCTGCCGGCCGAGATGACGGACATGGCCTCGTCGACGAGGGCGGGGGTGTTCGTCATGACGCGGACGACGGGGGTGCCGGGCGCGAGCCGCTCCTCGAAGAAGGAGGTCGGGATGCCGGCGGCGCCGCTGATGACCAGGCGGTCGGCGGGGACGTGCGGGGCGAGCTCTTCGAGGAGCTTGCCCATGTCCTGCGGCTTGACGGTGAGGATGAGGGTGTCGGCGCGCTTGGCGGCCTCGGCGTTGCTGACGGCCTCGACGCCGTAGCGGGCGCGGAGCTCCTCGGCGCGTTCCGCGCGGCGGGCGGTGACGAGGAGCTTCGAGGCGGGCCAGCCGCCGCGGATCATCCCGCTGAGCAGGGCCTCGCCGATCTTGCCGGTACCGAGGACTGCGACTGTCTGGGTCATGCCCGATTCACCTCGCCGAACGCGCTGCGTAGTACTGCGTACGGGATCATCCTTGCACTCGGGCCGGGGGGCCGGGCGGTGTGTCCGGTCCGTGGGCGGCGACGGGGCCGGCTAGGGGGTCCGGCGGCGGAGGGTGGCCGCGCCGAGGGCGAGGACGAGCAGGGCGCAGGCGGCGACGACGACGGCGTCGCGGACGAAGTCGGCGGTCATGTCGGTGTGGGTGAGGACCTGGGTCATGCCGTCGACGGCATAGGACATGGGCAGGACGTTCGAGATGGCTTCGAGGACGGGCTGCATGGTGTCGCGGGCCGCGAAGAGGCCGCACAGGAGCAGCTGGGGGAAGATCACCGCCGGCATGAACTGGACGGCTTGGAACTCGGAGGCCGCGAAGGCCGAGACGAAGAGGCCCAGTGCGGTGCCCAGGAGCGCGTCGAGCAGGGCGACGAGGAGGAGCAGCCACGGGGAGCCGACGACGTCGAGGCCGAGGAGCCACAGGGCGAGGCCGGTGGCGAGGAGCGACTGGACGACGGCGACGGCTCCGAAGGCGAGGGCGTAGCCGGCGATGAGGTCGCCCTTGCCGAGCGGCATGGCGAGGAGGCGCTCCAGGGTGCCGGAGGTGCGCTCGCGCAGCGTGGCGATCGAGGTCACCAGGAACATGGTGATGAGGGGGAAGATCCCGAGGAGCGACGCGCCGATGCCGTCGAAGGTGCGCGGGCTGCCGTCGAAGACGAAGCGGAGCAGCGTGAGCATCAGGACGGGGACCAGCAGCATCAGCGCGATGGAGCGCGGGTCGTGGCTGAGCTGGCGCAGGACGCGGGCGGCGGTGGCGGCGGTGCGGGCACCGTTCATTGCGGTCGTGGCAGTCATCGCTGTGCCTCCCGGGCTGCGTTGGCGGCGTTGGCGGTCGCGTGGGCGTTGGCCTCGTCGACGAGGCGGAGGAAGCCTTCCTCGACGGTGGCGGAGCCGGTACGGGCGCGCAGGGCGTCGGGGGTGTCCTGGGCGAGGATGCGGCCCTCGCGCATGAGGAGCAGGTCGTGGCAGCGCTCGGCCTCGTCCATGACGTGGGAGGAGACGAGGATCGTGGCGCCGCGGGTGCGGGTGATCTCGTGGAAGAGGTTCCAGAGGTCGCGGCGCAGGACGGGGTCGAGGCCGACGGTGGGTTCGTCGAGGACGAGGAGCTCGGGGGTGCCGAGCAGGGCGACGGCGAGGGAGACGCGGCTGCGCTGGCCGCCGGAGAGGTTGCCGGCGAGGACGTCGGTGTGGGTGGTGAGGTCGACGTCGGTGATGGCCTGCCGTACGGCGGCGGCGCGGCGGTCGGCGGCGGCGCGGCCCGGGTCGAGGATCGCGGCGAAGTAGTCGAGGTTCTGCCGGACGGTGAGGTCGTCGTAGACGGAGGGCGCCTGGGTGACGTAGCCGATGCGGGAGCGGAGCTCGGGGTGGCCGGCGGGGCGGCCGAGGACGTCGAGGGTGCCGGTGACGCGGGCCTGGGTGCCGACGACGGCACGCATGAGGGTGGACTTTCCGCAGCCGGAGGGGCCGAGGAGGCCGGTGATGCGGCCGCGGGGGACGTCGAAGTCGATGCCGTCGAGGACGGTGCGCGGGGTGCGGCCCGTGCCGCGGCGGACGGTCAGGCCGGCGGCGTGCACGGCGGCGGCCGGGGCTCCTGGGGGCGGGTTATTCATCATGTGATGAATAATGCTCCTGGCTGGGCCAGGGCGTCAATCGGCCGGAGGTGTGCGGGGCGGTGCGCGTTACTTCTTGCGCTTGGGGCGGCGCGCGGCGGGGTTGCCGGTACGGGTGCTGCGGCGGCGGGCGAATTCGGCCACGGCGCGCTCGTACTCGGCGCGGCGCAGCTTCTCGCCCGGGGCCTCGACGAGGCAGCGGAGGAAGTACGCGATGAGGGAGCCGATGAAACCGATCGCCTTCAGGCCCTTGAGGGCGGCCTCGTCGGAGGAGGGGGCCGGGCGGCGGCTGAAGGACTCCCAGGTCTTGGCGAAGGCGATGGAGCTGCAGACCGCGAAGAGGACGACGACGGAGATGCTGAGGAAGGGGCCGACGTTGCCGATCTCCAGGCCCTCGTAGGAGAGCCGGAGCAGGAGCGCGGCGGCGACGGCGGTGACCAGCGAGCCGATGGCGACGCCGGCGCGGCGCAGGGCGTAGCCGCCGTCGTGGTTCACCCAGGTGGTGCCGAAGAAGCGGATCGGCTCGGGCTCGGGTCCGGCCGGGGCCTGCTCGGCGGGGGCGGGGTCTCGCTGGTCGTCGCTCACATCAGCGATTATCTCCCGCCGGGCGGGCCGGGCCGGGTGTGTCTCACGTGTCAGACGGGCGGTGGCCCGGACCGCGGCTAGCCGCAGTGTGCGGCGACGTAGCCGTCGCTGCCGGTCTTGACGTAGGCGTCGGAGACGAACTGGCCGTTGCCGACGCAGTCCCAGAGGTTCGTGGTGCCGTACGGGCCGGAGACCGTGGTGCCCGCGCACTGGCAGCGGATCGTCACCCAGGCTCCGAGCGGCAGGACGCCGACGACGGGGTATCCGGTGCCCGGGCCGCTGCGCACGTTGAGCTGGACGCCGGGCGCGACCGGGTAGGACTTGTAGCCGGACCCTGCGGCAAGGGTCTGGACCTCGTTCATTTCGTTCTCAACCGACATCAAAGATCTCCCCCTCGAGCATGACGCTCTGCAACTCGCGCAGGGTAGCAGGCCCTTACCGATTCATATGCGCCATCGACTAGGCTCCGGCGGGGGTGGTCGGCAGTGCATTCACTGCGCGCGGAACGGGCCGGTTTTCCGGAGTACGCCGGGCAGTACCGGCTGGAATCCGTCCTGGGTTCCGGTGGCATGGGAGTGGTTCATCTGGCCACCTCCGCCTCCGGGCTGCGGCTCGCGGTCAAGGTCGTCCACGCGCAGCACGCGGCAGATCCGGAGTTCCGGGCCCGGTTCCGGCAGGAGGTCGCGGCCGCCCGCCGGGTGAGCGGGGCGTTCACCGCGCCCGTCGTGGACGCGGACCCCGATGCCGAGCGGCCGTGGATGGCCACCCTGTTCATCGACGCCCCCACCCTCGCAGAGCAGGTACGGGAAGAGACCCTGGACCGCGGAGCACTGGCGAGGCTCGGCGCCGGGCTGGCGGAGGCGCTGCGGGACATCCACCGGGCCGGTGTCGTGCACCGGGACCTCAAGCCGAGCAACGTCCTGATGGCGCCGGACGGGGTACGGGTCATCGACTTCGGGATCTCCCGGCCCGCCGACAGCGATCTGCGGACCGAGACCGGGAAGCTGATCGGGACACCGCCGTTCATGGCGCCCGAGCAGTTCCAGCGGCCGCGGGAGGTCGGGCCGGCGGCGGACGTGTTCGCGATGGGTGCCGTACTGGTCCACGCGGCGACCGGGCGCGGGCCGTTCGACTCCGACAGCCACTACCTCGTCGCGTACCAGGTGGTGCACAGCGAGCCGGACCTGACCGGGGTGCCGCCCTCCCTCGCGCCGGTCATCTCGCGCTGCCTCGCCAAGGACCCAGCCGACCGGCCGACTCCCGACGCCCTGCTCGGAGAGCTGCGGGCCGCCGCGTATCCGACGGGCGAGGACACGCGCGCCTTCATCCCGCAGCCCCGGCGGCCGGTCTCGGCACAGCACCCGTCCGCCGCGGTCTCCGCCGACGTCACGCACCGGCGCGTACGGGCTCCCGAAACCCCGCCGGCAGGGCGGCGGCCGCGGCGCCTCGCCCTCGTGCTCGCTCTCGCACTGCTGCTGACGGGCGGAGCCGTCGGAGCGTACGCGCAGTTCGCGGACGGCGAGGACCCCGCGGGGCGCACGGCCCCGCGCCCGTCCGGCCCGGCCCTGGAACCGGCAGCGCCCGCCCCGTGGTCGGCCCCGCTGGGCGACCGCGGTCCCGGCAACACCGTGTCCGCGTGTGCCGCGGCGTCCGGAGCCCTGTACTGCTCGGCCCCGGGGCTCGTCGCGGCCCGGCTGAACCCGGCCGACGGCGCCCTCGCCTGGTCGGTGCCGGGCACGGGAGCCCGCACGGCGGGCGCCACCGCCATCGCTCCCGCATCAAGCGGCGGACTCGTACTCGCCGTGACCCCCGGCAGCGGGGTGCTCCAGGCGCTGGATCCGGCCACGGGCGTACCGCGCTGGAAGAAGGACGTCGCACCGAACGCCACGGTGCTGACCGCCGGCTCGAAGGTGCTGACCGCCGGGGCGGACGGGACCGTCACGGCGCTCGACGCGGCCACCGGCAGCGTGAGCTGGAGCAAGCGCCTGGGCCGGCTGGGGTCCGTATGGCTCACGGGTCCCGGCCCGACGGACGGGAGCGTCGACCTGTACGTGTCGACGCGCGCCGACGACGGCACGTCCTCGCAGGTTTCGGCGGTCGATCCGGTCGGCGGCACGGTGCGCTGGCAACTCCGCGCACCGGGGCTGCTCAAGCCGGTCGGCGTCGCACGGGGCGGGCTGTACCTGCTGGCCGGCGACCTGCAGGGGATGTCGGTCGCGGTCGTGCACATCGATCTCGCCACCCGGGCGGTACGGCGCACCCCGTTGTCGGTGGAGCAGTTGCAGGCCGAGGCGGCCGTCGGGCCGGACGGGGTCGTGTACCTGATCGGCATCTCGGGGGCGCTGACGGCGGTCGCCGGTGAGAAGGAGGCGTGGCGGCTGGAGACGGCCGTGGCCGCGGCGTCCCGGCCGGTCGTGGGCGAGGGACGGCTGTACCTGATGGCGGCCGACGGCCGGCTGATCGCGGTCGACACGCGGGCCGGGCGGCTGATCGGGCAGACGGACCCCAGGATGGGTACGGGCCAGGGCACCTACACGGCCACCGTCCCCGCGCCCGTCGTCGCCGACGGGCGGGTGTTCGGGAGCGCACCCGACGGGTCCGTGTTCGCGGTGGACGCGGCGAACCCCGCCGGCTGGTGAAGCGGCCGGCGGGGTTGCGCAGCGGGCGGGCGGGTCAGCCCAGGCGGCTGACGTCGCGGACGGCGCCCTTGTCGGCGCTCGTGGCCATCGCCGCGTAGGCGCGCAGGGCCGCGGAGACCTGGCGCTCGCGGTTCTTCGGTGCGTAGACACCGCCGAGGGCCTCGTGGCGCGCGGCGAGGGTGGCCTCGTCGACCAGGAGCTCGATGGACCGGTTCGGGATGTCGATCCGGATCCGGTCGCCGTCCTCGACGACCGCGATGGTGCCGCCCGAGGCCGCCTCCGGGGAGGCGTGGCCGATGGACAGGCCCGAGGTGCCGCCGGAGAAGCGGCCGTCGGTCACCAGGGCGCAGACCTTGCCGAGGCCGCGGCCCTTGAGGAAGGAGGTCGGGTAGAGCATCTCCTGCATGCCGGGGCCGCCGCGCGGGCCCTCGTAGCGGATGACGACGACGTCGCCCGCCTTGATCTCCTTGCGCAGGATCTTGTCCACGGCCTCGTCCTGGGACTCGCAGACGACCGCCGGGCCCTCGAAGGTCCAGATCGACTCGTCGACGCCGGCCGTCTTCACGACGCAGCCGTCGACCGCGAGGTTGCCCTTCAGGACGGCGAGGCCGCCGTCCTTGGAGTACGCGTGCTGCACGGAGCGGATGCAGCCGCCCTCGGCGTCGAGGTCGAGGGTCTCCCAGCGCTCGGACTGGGAGAAGGCGGTGGCGGAGCGCTTGCAGCCGGGGGCCGCGTGCCACAGCTCCATGGCCTCCTCGGACGCCGTGCCGGAGCGGGCGTCCCACTCGGCCAGCCAGTCCTCCAGGTTGGTGGAGTGGACGGAGGTGACGTCCTTGTTCAGGAGTCCGCCGCGGTGCAGCTCGCCCAGGATGGCGGGGATGCCGCCGGCCCGGTGGATGTCCTCCATGTAGTACGTGCCGCCGGGCGCCACGTTCGGGGCGACCTTCGACAGGCACGGGACGCGGCGCGAGACCTCGTCGATGTCCTTGAGGTCGTAGTCCAGGCCCGCCTCCTGCGCCGCCGCGAGCAGGTGCAGGATCGTGTTGGTCGAGCCGCCCATCGCGATGTCGAGGGCCATGGCGTTCTCGAAGGCCTGGCGGGTGGCGATGTTGCGGGGCAGGACCGAGTGGTCGTCCTGCTCGTAGTGGCGCTTGGTGATCTCGACGATCGTGCGGCCGGCGTCCTCGTACAGGGCGCGGCGGGCGGTGTGCGTGGCGAGGACCGAGCCGTTGCCGGGCAGGGCCAGGCCGATGGCCTCGGCCAGGCAGTTCATCGAGTTGGCGGTGAACATGCCGGAACACGAGCCGCAGGTCGGACAGGCGTTCTCCTCGATGCGCAGGACGTCCTCGTCGGAGACGTTCTCGTTGGAGGCGTCGACCATGGCGTCGATCAGGTCGAGCTTGCGGACGGTGCCGTCGACCAGGGTGGCCTGGCCGGCCTCCATCGGGCCGCCGGAGACGAAGACCACCGGGATGTTGAGGCGCATGGCGGCCATCAGCATGCCCGGGGTGATCTTGTCGCAGTTGGAGATGCAGATCAGGGCGTCGGCGCAGTGGGCCTCGACCATGTACTCCACGCTGTCCGCGATCAGGTCGCGGGAGGGCAGGGAGTACAGCATGCCGGCGTGGCCCATCGCGATGCCGTCGTCGACCGCGATGGTGTTGAACTCGCGCGGGATCGCGCCGGCCGCGCGGATGGCGTCGGAGACGATCCGGCCGACCGGGGCCAGGTGGGTGTGGCCGGGGACGAACTCGGTGAAGGAGTTGGCGACCGCGATGATCGGCTTGCCGATGTCCTCGCTCGCTACGCCCGACGCACGCATAAGGGCGCGTGCGCCCGCCATGTTGCGGCCGTGGGTGACGGTGCGGGACCTCAGCTCGGGCATCGGGTTCACTCCCCATGAGTGCGGCCGGCCTTGGGAGCGCGGCCACGACTGTAGATATGAATCAGTTACGAGGCTACGCCCCTGGACCGCGATACGGACGGCAAGTCCGCATGCCGGGACGAAGGGCTCATTCCTCGGTCAGGTAGCGCTGGAGGGTGGGCGCCACCAGGGCCACGATCGCCTCCGGGTCGGCGGACGCGAGGGGCTCGACCTGGACCACGTACCGCAGGATCGCGATGCCGACCATGTGGGAGGCGGCGAGCTCGGCGCGGAAGGTCGGGTCGGGGACGTCCAGATCGGCCGCCACCCGCTCCAGGACGCGGCGCAGGACGATGCGGCGCAGCACCGCGGCGGCCGCGTCGTGGGTCAGCGCGGACCGGATCACGGCCAGCAGCGGCGCCCGGGTGACCGGGTTCTCCCAGATCCCCAGGAAGTAGCGGGCGAGCCGTTCCCCGATGCCTTCCGGGCCCTCGCCGAGGATCGCCGGGACCACCAGCGCCGGCTCCATGCTCAGCTCGATGGCGGCGGCGAAGAGGTCGTCCTTGCTGCCGAAGTAGTGGTGGACCAGGGCCGGGTCCACGCCGGCGGCCTTGGCGACGCCGCGTACGGAGGTCTTGTCGTAGCCGCGCGCGGCGAACTCGGAGCGGGCGGCGAGGCGGATGCGCTCCTGGGTGCCGGGCCCTTCCCCGGCCTCGTCCTGGCGGGGCCGGCCGGGGCCGCGGCGGCGCTTCAGGGGCTCGGTCACGGGCGCCGGGCCCCGTCACGCGGCGCGGACGCCGTGGCGAGGTGCAGGCGGGTGAAGGCCAGCGCCTCGGCGAGGTCGGCCTCGCGCTCCGCGGAGGACATGGCGCGCCGGGTGTTGACCTCGATCACCACGTGCCCGTCGAAGGACGTACGGGCGAGGCGCTCCAGCAGCTCGGCGCAGGGCTGCGTACCGCGGCCCGGGACCAGGTGCTCGTCCTTCGCCGAACCGTTTCCGTCGGCGAGGTGGACGTGCGCGAGCCGGTCGCCCATCCGGTCGATCATCGCGGTGGCGTCGGTACGGGCGGTCGCGGTGTGCGACAGGTCGACGGTGAAGTGCCGGTAGTCGTCCTTCGTCACGTCCCACTCGGGGGCGTACGCGAGCATCTCGCGGTCGCGGTAGCGCCAGGGGTACATGTTCTCGACGGCGAACCGGACGTCGGTCTCGTCGGCCATCCGCCAGATCCCGGTGACGAAGTCCCGCGCGTACTGGCGCTGCCAGCGGAAGGGCGGGTGCACGACCACGGTGGATGCGCCGAGCCGCTCGGCCGCCGCCCGGGCCCGCTGGAGCTTGGTCCAGGGGTCGGTGGACCACACCCGCTGGGTGATCAGCAGGCACGGCGCGTGGATGGCGAGGATCGGCACCTGGTGGTGGTCGGACAGCCGGCGCAGGGCGTCGACGTCCTGGCTGACCGGGTCCGTCCAGACCATGACCTCGACGCCGTCGTAGCCGAGGCGCGCGGCGATCTCGAAGGCGGTCGCCGTGGACTCCGGATAGACGGAGGCGGTGGACAGGGCGACTTTCGCGGTCGGGACACGGACTGGTTCTGCCACGGACACAGGGTACGGGCCCGGGGCCGCGTGTACGTGTCGCCCCTCAGCCGTTGCCGTCAGCCGTTGCCCGTCGGCAGGTGGTCCAGCCTGCGCAGGATGACGCCCTCGCGCAGGGCCCAGGGGCAGATCTCGAGCTCGTCGACGCCGAAGAGGTCCATCGCGCCCTCGGCGACCACCGCTCCGGCCAGCAGCTGGTTCGCCCGGCCCTCCGAGACGCCCGGGAGCGCCGCCCGCTGGGCCGTGGTCATCGCGGCCAGCCGCGGGACCCACTCCTCCAGCGACTTTCGGGTCAGGTCGCGCTGCACGTAGAGGCCGTCCGCCGAGCGGGCCGCACCCGCGATGCGGGCCAGCTGCTTGAACGTCTTCGACGTCGCCACCACGTGGTCCGGCGTCCCGAAGCGGCTGAACTCCCCCACCGTGCGCGCGATCTCCGCCCGCACGTGCCTGCGCAGGGCCCGGATGTCGAGCGCGTCCGGCGGGTCGCCCGGCAGCCAGCCCGACGTCAGCCGGCCCGCGCCCAGCGGGAGGGAGACGGCCGCGTCCGGGTCCTCGTCGATGCCGTACGCGATCTCCAGCGAGCCGCCGCCGATGTCGAGGACCAGCAGCTTCCCGGCCGACCAGCCGAACCAGCGGCGCGCGGCCAGGAAGGTCAGCCGGGCCTCGTCCTCACCGCTCAGGACGGGCAGGTCGACCCCGGTCTCGGCCTTGATCCGGGCCAGCACCGCGTCCGCGTTCGTGGCCTCGCGGACGGCGCTGGTCGCGAAGGGCAGCACGTCCTCGCAGCCCTTGTCCTCGGCGGCCTGCACCGCGTCGTTGATCACGGAGACGAGTCGCTCGACGCCCTCGGGAGTGACCGCGCCGCCCTCGTCGAGGAGCTCCGCCAGCCGAATTTCCACCTTGTGCGAGTGCGCAGGCTGCGGGCGCGCGCCGGGGTGCGCGTCCACCACCAGCAGGTGGACCGTGTTCGAACCCACATCAAGGACACCGAGTCTCATAGGGGGAAACGCTACTGCGGCGAACGCGTATGGGTGACGCAGGGGGCGCTTACGCTTGGGTTTGTGCCACATACGAAGAAGGCCCACAAGACCAAGCCCGGCGACAAGGCCGGAAACAAGACCGGAAACAAGGCCGCCAAGGCGAAGGCCGCCGCACCGCTGGCCGACGAGAAGGGGCTCGACTTCCCCCGGGCCTGGGTGGAGTTCCCCGATCCCGCCGACGACGAGCAGGTCTTCCGCTGCGACCTGACCTGGCTCACCTCGCGCTGGACCTGCATCTTCGGCAGCGGCTGCCAGGGCATCCAGGCGGGCCGGGCGTCCGACGGCTGCTGCACGCTCGGCGCGCACTTCTCCGACGAGGACGACGAGAAGCGCGTCGCCCAGCACGTGGCCCGGCTGACGCCCGAGCTGTGGCAGTTCCACGACGTGGGCAGCGAGACCGGGTGGACTCAGCACGACGACGACGGGGAGAAGCAGACCCGCCGCTGGGACGGCGCGTGCATCTTCCTGAACCGGCCGGGGTTCCCCGCCGGGGCCGGCTGTGCGCTGCACATCCTGGCGTTGAAGAGCGGCCAGGAGCCGCTGGAGACGAAGCCGGACGTGTGCTGGCAGCTGCCGATCCGCCGTACCTACGACTGGATCGAGCGGCCCGACGACACCCGCGTGCTCCAGGTGTCGATCGGCGAGTACGACCGGCGCGGCTGGGGTCCGGGCGGCCACGACCTGCACTGGTGGTGCACGTCGGCCACCTCCGCGCACGGCGCCGGGAAGCCGGTGTACGTGTCGTACCGCGCCGAGCTGACGGAGCTGATGGGCAAGGAGGCGTACGAGGAGCTGGTGAAGCTGTGCGAGGCGCGGCTCGCCTCGCTGCTGCCGATGGCCCCGCACCCGGCCGACCCGGAGCCGCCGGCCTAGGCCGGCGAAGCCGACGGCCCCGGTCCGGGGTCGGGGTCGGGGGAAACCGTTCCTCCTGATGTCGGCGTCGGTGTCGGGGTGGGCGTCGGTGTCGGGGTCGGCGTGGGTGTCGGGGTCGGCGTCGGGGTGGGCGTGGGTGTCGGGGTCGGCGTGGGCGTCGGGGCCGGGGTCGACGGCGGCTCCGGGGTCGGAGCGGGGCGCCCGCGGCCCTGGATGGAGACGACCGCGCCCCCGGGATCCACCCCCACCCGGGCGGTCCAGGCCCCCACGGGCTGGGCCTCGGTGTCCACGGCGATCCGCAGGGTGACCGATTCTCCGGGCGCCAGCGTGCCCGCGGTCCGGCTCGCGCGCAGCCAGGGCGCGTCGGACCAGAGCCGCCAGTCCACCGGGGCGCCGCCGGACGCGGTGAGGGTGAGCAGCGTGGTGGCTCCGTGGGAGGACGCGGCGACCGTGAGCCGGCCGGGGGCGCCGGCCCGGTCGGGAGCCGGCGGCGGCCCGGTGCTGATCACCTCGACCGAGACGTCGGGCTCGGCGCTGCCCGGGGCGAAGCCGGGGCTGCCGGTGGCGGATGTGGTGTTCCCGGTGTTCTCGTAGGCGGTGAGCGGGCGGCCGCCGATGTACGGCGCCGCCGGGAGGTCGGACTCGCTCGCCGAGATGCGGGTGGCGGTGTCGCCGCCGACGGGTTCGCCGGTGCTGGGGGCGCCGCGGTAGGCCGCCCACAGGGCCAGGACCGGCGCGGCCACGACGGTGGCGACCACGGTGGTGGTCACCGCGCGGGCCCTCATCCTGTCGCGGCGGGCCGCGCGGTCCTTGGGGTCCATCGGGAAGCCGGTGCGGTCGAAGCGCGGGGCGGGCCGGCGGCCCCGGCCGCCGGAGCGGAGCATGGCGGCGTGGACGGCGGTGCGCGGGGCGGGGACGAGCGGGAGGGCCGCGGTGTCGATGCCGCCGGAGCCCGGCCAGGGCGCCCCTGCGCCTACGCGTTCGGCGACGCGGCGGCAGCGCGGACAGTCGTCGACGTGGCGTACGAGCTCGGCGCGCAGGGTGGTGGACAGCAGGACCTGTCCGTCGGCGGTGAGCCGGGAGACGCTCGGGCAGCTGCCGGTCTCCACGACGGCGAGGGCGGTGCGGGTGCGCTCCACCTCGCAGGCGGCGCCGGACAGCAGCTCCCGGGCGGCGACCGCGGGCGTGCCGAGGACGGCGGCCAGTTCGGTGACGCCGAGGCGGTGGCGGACGGCGAGTTCCAGGGCCTCGCGCTGTTCGGGCGTGGTCCCGGCGGCCTCCGGCCAGGCGAGCCGGGCCAGCTCGGTACGGCGGTACGCGCTCACGTCAAGCGTGCGGCGGGCCCCGCCGGAGGGGTCGCCGTCCGTGTGGCCCTCACCCGGCGCGCGACCGGCGTACGTGCGCTCCGGCGCACGCCGGGCGCAATGCGCTCCCTGCCGTACGCGCCTCTGCTCGGCCAGCCGGTGCAGGCAGCCCCAGCGCGCCAGGGCGTAGAGCCAGGCCCGTCGGTCGCCCTCGTCGGGGCAGCGGCCGGGATGCCGTTCGGCCACGGCGAGTACGTCGCCCAGCACGTCGGTGGCGGTGTCGTGGTCGCACAGCACCGAGAGGCAGTACGTGAACAGGCCGTCCAGGTAGGGCTCGTGTCGGAAGGGCGGCGGCGGCTCCTGCTCGAACGGCGTGCGCCCGTGCGCCCGGTGTGCGCCGGAGCGTGACGAGGAGTGTGCCTGGCTGCTGCTGTTCACCTGGCGACCGTAGGCGGCGCGCCGGTGGACCTCCGGAAGCCTTCCCCGGATTTAGCCCTTACGGGTGAACAGATCGGTGGGGTACTGACCGCGGGGTTGTCGGTAGCGGTGCGGGCGCTGTCGGTGCCTGCGGCTACCGTGAGCGGCATGGCTGCCCGTACCGCTCGTTCATCCGCCAAGGACCGGCCGTCCTACCGCTGTACCGAGTGCGGCTGGACGACCGCGAAGTGGCTCGGGCGGTGTCCCGAGTGCCAGGCGTGGGGCACCGTCGAGGAGATGGGCACGCCCGCCGTGCGGACCACCGCCGCGGGCCGTGTGTCGACCGCCGCGGTGCCGATCGCGCAGGTCGACGGCCGGACGGCGACCGCGCGCAGCACCGGTGTGGACGAACTGGACCGGGTCCTCGGCGGCGGGCTCGTGCCCGGCGCCGTGGTGCTGCTCGCGGGGGAGCCCGGCGTCGGGAAGTCGACGCTGCTGCTCGACGTCGCGGCGAAGGCGTCCAGCGGCGACCACCGCACGCTGTACGTCACGGGTGAGGAGTCGGCGAGCCAGGTGCGGCTGCGCGCCGACCGGATCAACGCGCTGAGCGACCACCTCTACCTGGCGGCCGAGACCGACCTCTCGGCCGTGCTGGGGCACCTGGACGCGGTGAAGCCCTCCCTCCTGATCCTGGACTCCGTACAGACCGTCGCCTCCCCCGAGATCGACGGCGCGCCCGGCGGCATGGCCCAGGTGCGCGAGGTCGCCGGCGCCCTGATCCGCGCCTCCAAGGAACGCGGGATGTCCACGCTCCTCGTCGGCCACGTGACCAAGGACGGGGCCATCGCCGGTCCCCGCCTGCTGGAGCACCTGGTCGACGTGGTGCTGAGCTTCGAGGGCGACCGGCACGCCCGGCTGCGGCTGGTGCGCGGCGTCAAGAACCGGTACGGGGCCACCGACGAGGTGGGCTGCTTCGAACTGCACGACGAGGGGATCACCGGCCTCGCCGACCCGAGCGGGCTGTTCCTGACCCGGCGCGCCGAGGCGGTGCCCGGCACCTGTCTGACGGTGACCCTGGAGGGCAAGCGCCCGCTGGTCGCCGAGGTGCAGGCGCTGACCGTGGACTCGCAGATCCCCTCCCCCCGGCGCACCACCTCGGGCCTGGAGACCTCGCGCGTCTCGATGATGCTGGCGGTGCTGGAGCAGCGCGGCCGGATCACCGCGCTGGGCAAGCGCGACATCTACAGCGCGACCGTGGGCGGGGTGAAGCTGACCGAGCCGGCCGCCGACCTGGCGATCGCGCTGGCCCTGGCCTCCGCCGCCAGCGACGTCCCGCTCCCGAAGAACCTCGTGGCGATCGGGGAGGTCGGCCTGGCCGGCGAGGTGCGGCGGGTGACCGGCGTACAGCGGCGGCTCGCGGAGGCGCACCGGCTCGGCTTCACGCACGCCCTGGTGCCTGCGGATCCGGGCAGGGTGCCGGCCGGGATGAAGGTCACCGAGGTCGCCGACATGGGCGACGCGCTACGGGTCCTGCCGCGCGGGCGGTCCCGTACGCCGGCCAAGGAGCGGGACGGGTCGTAGCTGGTCAGCGGGTCCGTACGGGGTCAGGACGGGCGTACCCGGGCAAGCCCCGGCTGGGCCGCAGCGCACGCCGGTAGACTTCGGGATGGTCCGCCCGGCCGTACGCAGGCGGCGCAACCCGCGACCGGAGGAGTGCAGTGGCAGCCAAGGACGGGGCAGCAGCATCCGGCAAGTCGGGCGCGAGCTCCAAGCAGGAGGCCATGATGCGCGCCTCGCTGAGCGCGGTCGCACCTGGTCAGCCGCTGCGTGACGGCCTGGAACGGATCGTCCGCGGCAACACCGGCGGGCTCATCGTCCTCGGCATGGACAAGACGGTCGAGTCGATGTGCACCGGTGGCTTCGTCCTGGACGTGGAGTTCACGGCGACCCGGTTGCGCGAGCTGTGCAAGCTCGACGGTGCGCTGATCCTGGACAAGGACATCACCAAGATCCTGCGGGCCGGTGTGCAGCTGGTGCCGGACGCGTCGATCCCCACGGAGGAGACGGGCACCCGGCACCGGACCGCCGACCGCGTCTCCAAGCAGTGCGGTTTCCCGGTCGTCTCGGTGTCGCAGTCGATGCGGCTGATCGCGCTGTACGTGGACGGGGAGCGGCGGGTCCTGGAGGAGTCCGGGGCGATCCTGTCGCGGGCCAACCAGGCGCTGGCCACGCTGGAGCGGTACAAGCTGCGCCTCGACGAGGTGGCGGGCACGCTGTCGGCCCTGGAGATCGAGGACCTGGTCACGGTCCGTGACGTGACCGCGGTCGCGCAGCGGCTGGAAATGGTCCGCCGGATCGCGACCGAGATCGCCGAGTACGTCATCGAGCTGGGGACGGACGGGCGGCTGCTGTCGCTCCAGCTGGACGAGCTGACGGTCGGGATCGAGCAGGAGCGGGAGCTGGTGATCCGGGACTACGTGCCGGAGCCGACGGCGAAGCGTTCCCGCACGGTGGAGGAGGCGCTGCCGGCGCTGGACGCGCTGACGCATCCGGAGCTGCTGGAACTGGCGATCGTGGCGAAGGCACTGGGGTACACGGGGTCGCCGGAGACCCTGGACTCGGCGGTGTCGCCCCGCGGGTACCGGCTCCTGGCGAAGGTTCCCCGGCTGCCGGGCGCCATCATCGAGCGGCTCGTGGAGCACTTCGGGGGTCTGCAGAAGCTGCTGGCCGCGAGCGTGGACGACCTGCAGACGGTGGACGGCGTGGGCGAGGCCCGTGCGCGCAGCGTCCGCGAGGGCCTCTCCCGCCTGGCCGAATCCTCGATCCTCGAGCGGTACGTCTAGGCGGTACGTACCGTCTAGGACTTGCCTTCGAGCACCAGCTCAGTGGTCCACTCCTCGCCCGCCTTGCCCCCGGTGCTGTCGAGGGTGCCCGAGTAGACGCCGTCCACGGGCAGCTTCTCGCCGCCCGACGTGGACTGGAGGACGTCGCACACCTCGGCGACGGAGGTCACCGGCTCGCCCTTCACCGTGGTCAGCACGTCGCCGGCTCCGAGGTTCGCTTTGGCGGCCTGGGATTGCGGAGTGACGCTCAGGGCCATCACCCCGTCGACGCCCTGCTTCTGGAAGGCGGCGAAGGCCTTGTCGTCCGGTGCTCCGATCTCCTCGAAGGTGGTGGGGAGGCTCGGGTCCGACATGTCGAGGAGCCACCACCCGGGGTCGTTCTTGGTGTCGCCCGCGGCCAGCCCGGCGAGCTTGGGTTCGGCGTGATCGCTGCTGATCGCGTAGAACTGCCCCGTCACTCCCTCGTCCGAGTAGCCCAGGGTGTTGATGCCGACGACTTCCCCCTTGGCGTTGAGCAGGGGGCCGCCCGAGTTGCCCGGGTTGACCGTCGCGGAATGCTGGATCAAGGAGGGGTAGTTCGGAAGTGACGTGAGGGGCGTCGCACCCACCTTGGACGTTTGCACGGCGCCGGAGGTGAAGGCGACCTTCTGTGTGACGTCGGTTTCCCCCAGGGATGCCGGATAGCCGAGCGCCATGACGGTGTCGGCCGTCTCGACGTCGTCGCTCTTGCCGAACTTCAGCTCCTTCAGATCCTCTTGGGGAGACGTGAGCTTGAGTACCGCGAGGTCCTCACAGGGATCGCTGCCGAGCACGCGCACGGGAACCGGCGATCCCTCCCCCACGACCGCCTTCAGGGCGGCCTCGCCCTGGATGACGTGCGCGTTGGTGACGATGAGCCCCTCGTCGGCGTCATAGACGAAGCCGGTACCGGCGCCGTACTTCCCGATCACGTGCACCGTGGCCGGCGCGGCCTTCTCGTAGACCTCCTTGGGCGAAGGATCGTCCGCCCGCGCCGCCCCGGGGCTCCAGGAGGTGAGGACCGCGGCCAGGACGCCGACAGCCACACCCGTGACTCTCGCACTCATAAGGTCCCCTTCGACTGGGGCGGCCGGCCCCGCCCCCTGGAACCACTGCCGGCCGGGAAATGTCGCTGTGATTTCAGCGTAATCCCGCGGAGCCGAGCTGTCCTGGAGGGGAGGACCGGGCCCGGGACCGCTCAGTCCTGCTTCAGGACGAACGAGGTTCGGGCGACCGGCATGCCGGGGGACTTGACCTCGACCACGTACGTGTCCGGGCCCGCGACGCCCGCCGGGGGCGACTGGCACTGGTCGGCCGCGCTGAACCGCCGGTCCCACTCCACCGAGTGCCTGGTCTCCCCCTGCGCGGGAACGCGGAAGAAGGCGCTGCCCGCGCCCGTCGGGCAGTCCGCCGAGGACCACACCGCCTTGTTCCCCGCCGCCTGAAGGATGGTCAGGACCGCCTGCTTCGGGCCGAGATCGATTTTGCAGGTGGTGCCGGCGATGTTGCGGGCGACGAGTTCGAGGCGGGGCTTCTCGTTCGCCTCGTACTCGTTCTTCACGCTCTTGACCTCCCACTGCAGCGCAGTGGGCGCGCACGTGGGCAGGCCCGGGTCGGCCGGGACCGGGGCCGCGCCGCCGCCCGGGCCGGAGCCCGTGCCGGCCGCGCCGCCGGTGCCCGTACCGCCGCCCGGTTCGCCGTTCTTGCCCGCGCCGGCGGCGGAGCCGCCACCCTCGGATCCGGTGCCGCCGCCGCCCGACTCCGCGCGTCCGCCCGGGGCCTGACTGATCGCCGGCCCCGTGCCGGCCGGGCCGGGGGTGATCGAGGTGACGGGATCGGGGTGGCTCTGGCCCTTGCCGTTCGTACTCGACTTCCCCCCGCCGGAACTGACGGTCCATACGGCGAGGAGCGCGAGGAGCGCGACGACGGACGCCAGCACAGCCCTCCGTCGCCAGTAGATGGAGGAGGGGAGCGGCCCGACCGGATTGCGCAGAGATCCCACGGACCGAACTTTACGAGAGTCCGCGGCCCGATCGGTGCCCCCCATGCCGCGCAGCAGGTTTGTTCTGCCGATGATCATCCTGCGGGTCCAGTGGGGGCGCAGGGAATCAGCCAAGAGCCCGACGCGGGCATACATCCGATATGAGTACCGTCGGTGACCATGGACAGCGCCGGCCTCTACCTCGACATCACCGATTTCGCCCACTCCACACCCGTCTGGGTGCAGTCGGCGTTCGAGATCTGGACGGAGTACGGGCTCCTGCTCTTCGGAGTGCTCTTCCCGGCCGTCTGGTGGCGCTCGCGCGGGCGGTCGAGCCCCCGGCCGGTCGCGCTCGCCGTGCTGGCCCCGGCCGCCACCGCCGCCGCGTACGTCGCCTCGGAGCTCGTGAAGTCCACCGTGGACGAGGAGCGGCCCTGCCGCGCCGTCGCCGGGGCCGTCGCCCCGCTCGTCACCTGCCCGGCCACCGGCGACTGGTCCTTCCCAAGCAACCACTCCGCCCTGGCGGGGGCCGCCGCCGTCGCGCTGGCCATGGCCGTACGCCGCCTCGCGCTGCTGACCGTCCCGCTCGCGCTGCTGATGGCCTTCTCCCGCGTCTTCGTCGGCGTGCACTACCCGCACGACGTGGCGATGGGCCTGCTGCTCGGCGGTTCGCTGGCCGCCCTCCTCGTCCTGGCCCTCGCGGGTCCGGCCGGCCGGGTCGTCGCCGCCATGCGGGCGAGCGGGGTACCCGCAGTTGTCCGGTTCACCGGCCCGGGCCCCGCAAGGCAGGGACGAAACGTGCCAGGATGCCGTCTGCCATGACTGCATCCCCCATCACCTCGCCCGGATCCCCCGACTCCCCCGAGTCCCCCGCCGTCTCCCACGCACTGCACTCCCCCGTCATCGCGTGGTTCGACGAGCACGCCCGCGACCTGCCCTGGCGCCGCCCCGAGGCCGGCCCCTGGGGGGTCATGGTCAGCGAGTTCATGCTCCAGCAGACCCCCGTCAGCCGCGTCCTGCCGGTGTACGAGCAGTGGCTCGCCCGGTGGCCGCGCCCCGCCGACCTGGCCGCCGAGGCCCCGGGCGAGGCCGTCCGCGCATGGGGCCGGCTGGGCTACCCGCGCCGGGCGCTGCGGCTGCACGGCGCGGCCGTGGCGATAACGGAGCGGCACGGGGGCGACGTGCCGCGGGAGCACGCGCAGCTCCTCGCGCTGCCCGGGATCGGGGAGTACACCGCGGCCGCCGTGGCCTCCTTCGCGTACGGACAGCGGCACGCCGTGCTCGACACCAACGTCCGGCGGGTCTTCGCGCGCACCGCCACCGGGGTCGAGTACCCGCCGAACGCCACCACCGCCGCCGAGCGGCGCCTGGCGCGGGCCCTGCTGCCCGCGGACGAGGACACCGCGGCCCGCTGGGCGGCGGCCTCGATGGAGCTCGGCGCACTGGTGTGCACCGCCAAGAACCCCGGCTGCGCCCGCTGCCCGGTGGCCGGGCTGTGCGCGTGGCGCCTCGCCGGGAAGCCCGCGCACGACGGGCCGCCGCGGCGCGGGCAGACGTACGCCGGGACCGACCGGCAGGTGCGGGGCCGGCTGCTCGCCGTGCTCCGGGAGGCGGTGGGGCCGGTTCCGCAGGCCGTGCTCGACACGGTCTGGGAGGAGCCGGTGCAGCGCGCCCGGGCGCTCGACGGGCTGGTCTCCGACGGGCTGGTGGAGCCGCTGGAGGGAGGCGCGTACCGGCTTCCGCAGACCTGAGCGGCGCCGCCTCCAAGCCCACCCGAAGCTGACTCGCCGATTCCGCTTTCAGCGGTGAAACCCCAGCTCACGGGCACTGTTACACAACCTATGGGTGTCCGTGCGTCCACCGAAGGCTGACCCGCACAGGCCCGTGACAACCCCTCCGTACCTTCGGATCCGTGAGGCAGCGGAAGAGCGGTTGCACGGAACGGAGGCGGTCTGAGATGGCGCACGGCGAGGTACTCGAATTCGAGGAGTACGTACGCACTCGGCAGGACGCGCTGCTGCGCAGCGCCCGTCGCCTGGTTCCGGACCCCACCGACGCGCAGGACCTCCTGCAGACCGCCCTCGTCCGCACCTACGGCCGCTGGGACGGCATCGCCGACAAGTCCCTCGCCGACGCCTACCTCCGCCGCGTCATGATCAACACCCGTACCGAGTGGTGGCGCGCCCGCAAGCTCGAAGAGGTCCCCACCGAGCAGCTCCCCGACGCCTCCGTCGAGGACGGCTCCGACCAGCGCGCCGACCGCGCCCTGCTCATGGACATCCTCAAGGTGCTGGCGCCCAAGCAGCGCAGCGTGGTCGTGCTGCGACACTGGGAGCAGATGAGCACCGAGGAGACGGCCGCCGCACTCGGCATGTCTGCGGGTACGGTGAAGAGCACGCTGCATCGCGCGCTGGCCCGCCTCCGGCAGGAGCTGGAGAGCCGGGACCTGGACATGCGCGCGCTGGAACGCGGTGACCACACCATCCGGTACGAGGGGCGTGAGCGGTGCGCGGCCTGAAGGGCCAAGGACTGACCGGCAGACGTTCGCTGGTCCTGGTGTCGGCGGGGACGATCGTCCTCGTCGGCACAGCCGTGTTGGCGGTCGGTTGCGCCACGGGCGGCACGGGCCTGCGCGACGGCGGCCCCGCGCGGACGGACCCGGTGGCCAAGACGGCTCCGTCCGCTGCCTCCCCGGAGGCCTCCTCCGGGGCGTCCGCGTCCGCGGCCACGTCCGGCAAGCCGCTGAAGAAGGTCGACCCGGTGGCGCTGCTGAAGGCGGACCCCAAGGTCAGCGCCGAGATCAAGCGGGACCTCAAGCCCTGCACGGGCAAGGAGTACCCCGTGGACGTGACCTACGGGAAGGTCACCGGCAGCACCGTCGTCGACATCGTGGTCAACGTCCTGTCGTGCGCCGACGCGCTGGGGCGCGGTTCGTACGTGTACCGCGCGGACGGCGCGACGTACGAGAATGTCTTCTCGGACGAGCAGCCGCCCGTCTACGCGGAGATCGACCGGGGCGATCTGGTGGTCACGAAGCAGGTCTACGCGAAGAGCGATCCGCTCGCCTATCCGTCGGGCGAGGACGTGATCACGTACCGCTGGGACGGGGAGAAGTTCACCGAGCAGGACCGGGTGCACTCCGAATACAGCAACGTGGTCGACGGCGGGGGCCAGCCCGCTCCGGCCGTGACCCACAAGCCGTGACCCCGCAAGCCGTGACCGCACCCGACTGACTCCCGCAGAACCGAGTACCGAAGAACCGAGGCGAGGCTCCCGCATGGCCGAGACCCATGTCCTGTTCGTGGAGGACGACGACGTCATCCGCGAGGCCACGACCCTGGCGCTGGAACGCGACGGGTTCGTGGTCACCGCCATGCCCGACGGCCTGTCCGGACTGGAGTCCTTCCGGGCGGACCGGCCCGACATCGCCCTGCTCGACGTGATGGTCCCCGGCATGGACGGCGTGAGCCTGTGCCGCCGCATCCGGGACGAGTCCACCGTCCCGGTGATCATGCTGTCGGCGCGCGCCGACTCCATCGACGTGGTGCTGGGCCTGGAGGCGGGGGCCGACGACTACGTCACCAAGCCCTTCGACGGCTCGGTGCTCGTCGCCCGGATCCGCGCGGTGCTGCGCCGCTTCGGCCACGCGGGCGGCCCGCAGAACGGCGGCCCGGGCTCCGACCAGGGTCAGGACGCGGAGCGCGGCGTGCTCTCCTTCGGCGATCTGGAGGTCGACACCGAGGGCATGGAGGTGCGCAAGGCGGGCGCGGCCGTGGCACTGACCCCCACCGAGATGCGGCTGCTGCTGGAGTTCTCCTCCGCGCCCGGCACCGTCCTGTCGCGCGACCGGCTGCTGGAGCGGGTCTGGGACTACGACTGGGGCGGCGACACCCGCGTCGTCGACGTCCACGTCCAGCGACTGCGCACCAAGATCGGGCAGGACCGGATCGAGACGGTCCGAGGCTTCGGATACAAGCTCAAGGCATGAAACGGTTCACCCTCCGGACCGGGATCCGCTGGAAGATCACCATCGCCGTCGCCGCCGTGGGCGCCCTCACGGCGGTCGCACTGAGCCTGGTGGTGCACAGCGCTGCCCGGGCGTCGATGCTGGAGAGCGCCCGCGAGGTGCAGCTGGACCGCGTGCAGTTCATCTCCCGCAACGCCGAGGCCGGCCGCAAGCCGCCGATGGGCGCCAAGCTCAACGACCCCGAACTCCCCGCCCCCCTCCGGGAGAAGGCACGCTCCGGGCGGCGCGGCACGTACGTCCAGGAGTCCGCGAAGGGGGGCCCTGAGGTATGGGCCGCGGTGCCGCTCGAGAACGGGCAGGTGCTGTCGCTGCACACCCAGTTCCGGGAGAGCGCCAACATGGTGCGCGACCTGGACCGGGCGCTGGTCGTCGGCTCGCTGGCCGTCGTGGTCGGCGGCTCGGCGCTGGGCGTGCTCATCGGCGGTCAGATCTCGCGCCGGCTGCGCAAGGCCGCGGCGGCCGCGCAGCGGGTGGCGCACGGGGATCCCGGGGTACGGGTCCGGGACGCGGTCGGGGGCGTCGTACGGGACGAGACGGACGACCTCGCGCGCGCGGTGGACGCCATGGCCGACGCCCTCCAGCAGCGGCTGGAGGCCGAGCGGCGGGTGACCGCCGACATCGCGCACGAGCTGCGGACGCCGGTGACCGGCCTGCTGACGGCGGCGGAACTGCTGCCTCCGGGCCGGCCGACCGAACTCGTACGGGACCGCGCGCAGGCGATGCGCGCGCTCGTCGAGGACGTGCTGGAGGTGGCCCGGCTGGACAGCGCCTCCGAGCGGGCGGAGCTCCAGGACGTGGCGCTGGGCGAATTCGTGCGCCGGCGGGTGACGGCGCTGATGCCGGAGGCGTCGGTACGGGTCGTCGCGGACGAGATCGTCAGCACCGACCCGCGGCGCCTGGAGCGGATCCTGGGAAACCTGCTGGCCAACGCCGCGCGGTACGGGCAGCCGCCGGTGCAGGTGGACGTGGAGGGCCGGGTCGTGCGGATCCGGGACCACGGGCCGGGCTTCCCGGAGGCGCTGCTGCGCGAGGGGCCGAGCCGCTTCCGCACCGGGTCGACGGACCGTGCGGGCGTGGGGCACGGGCTGGGCTTGACCATCGCCGAGGGCCAGGCGCGGGTGCTGGGCGCCCGGCTGACCTTCCGCAACGTGGCCGCGCCGGGCGGCTCGGACCGCGAGGGCGCGTCGGCGGGCGCGGTGGCGGTGCTGTGGCTGCCGGAGCACGCCCCGACGTCGACGGGCAGTTTTCCGGTGATCACCCCGCAGCGCTGAGCGGTGTCCGGTGGGTCCGGGCCGGTACCGGCCCTACGGTCCGGCAGGTCCGTGACTTAGCATCCGTGGCATGACCGACGGCACGAATCCCCAGAGCAACCCGCAGCCCGAGCCCGCCCCGGGGAGCGGTGGCTACGGGTTCCCGCCGGGGCCCCCCGCGCAGGGCGGGTACGGCTTCCCGCCCGGACCGCCCGCCCAGGGCGGCGGCTACGGCTTCCCGCCCGGGCCGCCCGCGCAGGACGGCGGCGGCTACGGCTACCCGCAGTCGGGGCAGCCCAACCCGTACCAGCCGGACGCGCAGCCGGACCCGTACCGGCAGGACCCCGGGGCGCAGCAGACGCCGTGGTCCCCGGCGCAGCCGGGCATACCGGGGGCGCCCCTCGGCGATCAGCCGGACTGGGAGGCCATGGCCGACCGCTCCGCGGCCGAGCGGCGCAAGAAGCGCCTGTGGATGCTGGGCGGCGGGGTGACCGTACTCGCGCTGCTGGCAGGGGGCGGAACGTTCTTCCTGCTGGGCAGGGGCGACGACCCGAAGAACCCTGCCGAGGACCCCTCGGCGTCCGCCTCCGCCTCACCGGGCGGCCCCTCGGGCTCGCCCGCGCCGTACTCGCCCACCGTCGAGGGCGACCCGACACTGCTGCGCGACACCAACGGGAAGATCGGCATCCGGCTCGGCTCCGACGCGTCGGTCGGACCGGTGGGCAAGCGGTTCCAGATCGTCTCGAAGGGGACGGCGAACTCCTACGCGCAGGCCTCCGAACAGGCCGTGGACGTGACCAAGAGCTTCAGCGTCACGGCCCGCCTCTACAACTCGGCCGCCAAGGGCGCGCGGATCGCCGTGAGCCAGGGCGACGGGGAGTCGTTCTCGTTCGAGCTCGGCATCAACGAGGTGAACGGCAAGCAGGCCTGGATCTTCCGCGTGCAGACCGGTGACAAGGGCGCCGCGGCGACCACGCAGACCGTCGTCGCCGAGGGCCTCCCCATGGTCAAGACCCCGACCATGCTGATGGGCTCGTACGACGCGGAGAAGAAGACCATCACCCTCTACGTGGACGGCAAGAAGGCCGGCGAGGCCGCCGTGCCGGGCATCTGGCAGGCTCCCGGCCCGCTGCAGCTGGGCCGCTCCCGGCACCACAACATCTGGACCGGCGCGTGGCAGGGCGCCATGCACAACATCCGGGTCTACGAGTCGGCGTTCTCACCCGAGCAGGCGGCCGCGTACAAGGAGGGCAAGCTGCCCGCGACGACGAAGCCGTCGCACTCCTGGCTGCTCACGTAGTGCTGTGACCGGGCCCCCCGCCGGGGGCCCGTCCGGAGAGTCAGATGGTGACGCCGACGGTGCGCAGGAAGGCCACCGGGTTGACGGACGAGCCGTAGTTCGGGGTCGTCCGGATCTCGAAGTGCAGGTGCGGGCCGCTGGAGTTGCCGGTGTTGCCGGACAGCGCGATCTGCTGGTCCACGGCGACCTTCTGGCCGACCTTGACCTGGATCTTCGAGAGGTGCGCGTACTGCGAGTACATGTTGTTCGCGTGCTTGATCACGACGGCGTTGCCGTACGCGGGGCCGTCGCCGCCGCCGTTGGGGCCCGCCTTGACGACGGTGCCGGCGGCCACGGCGTCGACCGGGGTGCCGGTCGGGACGGCGAAGTCCTGGCCGGAGTGCTTGGACGCCCACATGCTGCCGCCCTTGCCGTACGTCGCGGACAGCGTGTACTTCTCGACCGGCTTGTCCCACAGGCCGGTCTTCGAGGCTTTCGCGGTGTTCCCGGCGCCGGCGGCCTGGGCCGCGGCCTGCGCGGCCACCAGCTCGGCGGTGCCGGCCAGGGCGGTCTGCGTCGTGTCGGCGAAGGCGGCGGTCGTCCCGGCTCCGAGGGCCAGCGCCGCACCGAGAGCGGTTGCGCCGGCGGCGATACGGGTACGACGGGTGATGACGCGCTTCGCGGACATGAAGGAGACCTCCGGGGCCGGGGACAAAGACGGTGTTCACGCCCGCCACGGGCATGAAGTGACCCGGCACGTGAGGACGTGTGCCGGGTGGGCTCATCTTTGGTAACCCGGGCGCCCATACTTCCCCAAACCTCCCTTTTACTACCTGAAGTCGTAGACGGGGTGAGTGTGACGAACTCGGTTGACCAGGTCCCTACTGGGTCGCTGATGGACAAATCGGGTGACTGGATCTACGAAACCTTCTAGTAGGTCCGATTTGCCCTGTGCGGCTTGTCACCGGCCCAGGACCTTCGGCGGGCAACCGGTCACTACGCTCACGCGTCATGGAGGCATCGGTGGTGGGCATACGGCTGGCCTCGGGGGCACTGACCCCCCTCATCAAGAAGCTCTTCCAGAGCGAGGGCCCGGGCGCGGGCCTGGCCGGGCCTCCGGCGAGCGGCCCCTCCCCGCGCAGGAGGAGGCGCGCGTGGCGGCCGCCCCGGCCGTGACCCTGAACGCGCTCGGCGACCTCACCCTCTCCGACCTGGAAGCCGTCCGCCTCGGACACCGGGCCGGGAGACGGCTCCCCGTCCTGCTCCCGCCCCGCCGACCAGCTCCTCACCGAGCACCACCGGGTCCTGCTCCGCGGAGAGGCAGGCTCCGGGAAGACCACCCTGAGCCTGTGGCTGGCCGTCTCCGCCGCCCGGGGCGAGGGGGACGGCCGGATCCCCTTCGCACTCCCGCTGCGCGGCCTCACCCGCCACGGCGGAGCCCGGGGACGGAAACAGGGGCGGGGGCCGGGCGGGGGGGGGGCGGGGGGGGGCCCCGGGGGGGGGGGGGCCCCGGGGGGGGGGGGGGCCGGGGGGGGGG
>NZ_JBIXJQ010000021.1:0-74506 GCF_052871255.1 Streptomyces sp. LARHCF249 | reverse complement strand
CCTCCGCACGCCCGCGGCGCGGCCCCCCCCGCCCGGGGGGAGCCCGGGGACGGAAACCGGGGCGGCCCCGGGACTTCTCAGTCCGGGGGCCGCCCCTTGGTACTGCTTACCCGCGGAGGCGCTTACGCGCCCTTCGACAGGTCCGGGCCGGAGCCCGTGGCCTCGATCGGGGGAAGGTCGGGCAGCGCCGACTTCTCCTCGCCGCGGAAGGTGAACTTGGCTTCGTCGCCCTCACCCTCCACGCCCACGACCACGATGTGACCGGGGCGCAGCTCGCCGAAGAGGATCTTCTCCGACAGCATGTCCTCGATCTCGCGCTGGATGGTCCGGCGCAGCGGGCGCGCACCCATGATCGGGTCGTAGCCGCGCTTGGCCAGGAGCTGCTTCGCGTCACCGCTGAGCTCGATGCCCATGTCGCGGTCCTTGAGGCGCTCGTCCACCTTGGCGATCATCAGGTCGACGATCTGGATGATGTCTTCCTGCGTGAGCTGGTGGAAGACGACCGTGTCGTCGACGCGGTTGAGGAACTCGGGCCGGAAGTGCTGCTTGAGCTCTTCGTTGACCTTCGCCTTCATGCGGTCGTAACCGGTCTTGGTGTCGCCCTGGGCCGCGAAGCCCAGGTTGAAGCCCTTCGAGATGTCCCGGGTACCCAGGTTGGTCGTCATGATGATGACCGTGTTCTTGAAGTCCACGACCCGGCCCTGGGAGTCGGTCAGGCGACCGTCCTCCAGGATCTGGAGAAGGGAATTGAAGATATCCGGGTGGGCCTTCTCGACCTCGTCGAAGAGGACGACGGAGAACGGCTTCCGGCGGACCTTCTCGGTGAGCTGGCCGCCCTCTTCGTAGCCCACGTAGCCGGGGGGCGAACCGAAGAGGCGGGAAACCGTGTGCTTCTCGCTGAACTCCGACATGTCGAGGGAGATCAGTGCGTCCTCGTCGCCGAAGAGGAATTCGGCGAGCGTCTTCGAGAGCTCGGTCTTACCGACACCAGACGGACCGGCGAAGATGAACGAGCCACCCGGGCGCTTCGGGTCCTTCAGACCCGCACGGGTACGGCGGATCGCCTGGGAGAGCGCCTTGATGGCGTCCTTCTGGCCGATGACCCGACGGTGGAGCTCGTCCTCCATGCGGAGCAGTCGCGAGGACTCCTCCTCGGTGAGCTTGAAGACGGGAATGCCGGTCGCGGTCGCGAGGACCTCGGCGATGAGCTCGCCGTCGACCTCGGCGACGACGTCCATGTCGCCGGCCTTCCATTCCTTCTCGCGCTTGGTCTTCGCCGCCAGCAGCTGCTTCTCCTTGTCACGGAGAGACGCCGCCTTCTCGAAGTCCTGGGAGTCGATGGCCGACTCCTTGTCGCGGCGCACGGCCGCGATCTTCTCGTCGAACTCGCGGAGGTCCGGCGGCGCGGTCATCCGGCGGATGCGCATCCGGGAGCCGGCCTCGTCGATCAGGTCGATCGCCTTGTCCGGCAGGAAGCGGTCCGAGATGTACCGGTCCGCCAGCGTCGCCGCCTGGACGAGGGCCTCGTCCGTGATGGAGACGCGGTGGTGGGCCTCGTAACGGTCGCGCAGGCCCTTGAGGATCTCGATCGTGTGGGGGAGGGAAGGCTCCGCCACCTGGATCGGCTGGAAGCGGCGCTCGAGGGCCGCGTCCTTCTCGAGGTGCTTGCGGTACTCGTCCAGCGTCGTGGCACCGATGGTCTGGAGCTCACCACGGGCCAGCATGGGCTTGAGGATGCTGGCGGCGTCGATCGCGCCCTCGGCGGCACCCGCACCCACGAGGGTGTGGAGCTCGTCGATGAACAGGATGATGTCGCCGCGGGTGCGGATCTCCTTGAGCACCTTCTTCAGGCGCTCCTCGAAGTCACCGCGGTAGCGGGAACCGGCGACCAGGGCACCCAGGTCAAGCGTGTAGAGGTGCTTGTCCTTGAGGGTCTCGGGGACCTCGCCCTTGACGATCGCCTGGGCCAGGCCCTCGACGACGGCGGTCTTGCCGACGCCGGGCTCGCCGATGAGGACCGGGTTGTTCTTGGTACGGCGGGACAGCACCTGCATGACCCGCTCGATCTCCTTCTCGCGCCCGATGACCGGGTCGAGCTTGGATTCGCGGGCCGCCTGGGTGAGGTTGCGGCCGAACTGGTCCAGGACGAGCGAGGTCGAGGGCGTGCCCTCGGCCGGGCCGCCGGCCGTGGCCGACTCCTTGCCTCCGCCGGTGTAGCCGGAGAGCAGCTGGATGACCTGCTGCCGGACTCGGTTGAGATCGGCGCCCAGCTTCACGAGGACCTGGGCGGCGACGCCCTCGCCCTCGCGGATCAGGCCGAGCAGGATGTGCTCGGTGCCGATGTAGTTGTGGCCGAGCTGGAGGGCCTCTCGGAGCGAAAGCTCCAGGACCTTCTTCGCCCGCGGGGTGAAGGGGATGTGGCCGGACGGGGCCTGCTGCCCCTGACCGATGATCTCCTCAACCTGCTGGCGAACAGCCTCGAGCGAAATCCCGAGGCTCTCCAGGGCCTTAGCGGCGACACCCTCACCCTCGTGGATCAAGCCCAGGAGGATGTGCTCGGTGCCGATGTAGTTGTGGTTGAGCATCCGGGCTTCTTCCTGAGCCAGGACGACAACCCGCCGCGCGCGGTCGGTGAACCTCTCGAACATCGTTTATCGCTCCTCAGAGCGGTCGGGCAGTTCGGGGTCGGTCCCCGCCCTGTCCTTCCGCATGCTAGTCCCGTGGGGCGGGACAGCTCATTCCAACTGCCGACATCCGTCCACGGCTCACCCCCGCTTCGGCGGGGAAAACCGGCTTGAAGAGCCGACTACTGCTCCAACTCGATGGTGCGAGACGATGTTCCCGCAGGCCAGGCAGATACCCGTCATGCGTGTACGCCGATGGCGAACGGGAGCCCGGTCAAATCAGCGTGTCGCCCCGATCCACTAGGAATGTCTTACCCGTGAGGACTGACACTCCATGCCGGTGGCACCGGTTCCCTCCGCTAAGGGCGAACACAGTTCCGTCCCGAATGTGGGACTCCGCCTCTGTGGACGTTTACGTTCCGCATGGGGTTGCGTGCGGAGTGTCACTCGAGCCGTAACCCTCAGGCGCCCGTGGAGTTGCTCAGGGCATGGCCTCCAGCACCGTCGGCGTCCCCACCGTCCCGCTGCCCCGCGTCCCGGCCGGGGAGGCCGCGTACTCCGCGCACGCCTCCTGGTACGAGGGGGTGCTCGGCTGGCCGGTGACGGGCGGCCCGCCCGTGCAGCTCGTCACGGGGTCCCGGTTCGACGTCCTGGAGCTGCCGTCCGATGCGGGGGCGGCGCTCTTGCGCAGGCCGGTCGATACGGGCCCGGTGGCGCTCATGGGGCGCAGGATGCGGTTCTTGGTGGCCGCGGGGAGCGCGGAGGAGCTCGACGGGCTGCTCGAGTGGCTGGAGTGGGGCGGGGTCGCCCTGGATCTCGCCGCCCTGGGTGCGGGTGGCCGGATCACCGCCCCGGCTCCCCCCGGGGCGCCCCCGGGCCCTCGGGAGGCCGCCATGTGGCTGCGACCCCCCGAGCAGGGGTGTGAGGCACTGCTGCCGGCCCTGCCGGGTCCCCCCGGGCGGGGCACCGGGCCCGCCCGCGGGCCCGATCTCGTACGCCTGGTGGCGGCGGCGGCGACGGAATGCCACCGCGCGCGCCTGCGGCGCCGTGCGACGCGGTGCGGTCAGCCCTTGGCCTTCTCGTAGGCCTCGCGGATCTCGGCCGGGACGCGGCCGCGGTCGTTCACGTTGTAACCGTTCTCCTTCGCCCACGCGCGGATCTCGGCAGTGTCCGGGTTCCCGGCCGTGGCCGAGGCGCGGCCCTTGGCGCGGGCCGCGGTCGCGCGCCCACCGGTGCGGCGGCCGCCCTTGGTGTACGGGTCGAGCAGACCGCGGAGCTTTTCAGCGTTGGCGGTGGTGAGGTCGATCTCGTAGGTCTTGCCATCCAGAGCGAACGTCACCGTCTCGTCCGCCTCGCCACCGTCGAGGTCGTCGACAAGAAGGACCTGAACCTTCTGTGCCACCGGGATTTCCTTTCATCGAAAAGCAGTACGCGGAAAGGAAACCGCTTTTGCCTGGAAAACACAAACCCCAGGGAGAGGTTCAGGACCGCAACAGGGCGGGAAACGTGCGCGATTCGGACATAGGCCACGGGTGCGTGGAGCACCGGAAAAGCCAGGGCCATCGATCAGAGGTGCAGAAGCATCCGACTGTTGCCCAAGGTGTTCGGCTTCACTCGTTCGAGACCGAGGAACTCGGCGACACCCTCGTCATAGGAACGCAGGAGCTCCATGTAGACATCGGTCTCCACCGGGGTCTCGCCGATCTCGACGAAGCCGTGCTTCGCGAAGAAGTCCACTTCGAAGGTCAGACAGAAAACCCGGCTCACCCCGAGCGCGCGGGCCGTCCGCAACAACTGCTCCAGCACCAGATGACCGACGCCGGCGCCCTTGAGCTCGCGGTCGACGGCGAGAGTGCGTACTTCGGCGAGGTCTTCCCACATCACGTGGAGAGCGCCGCAGCCGACCACCTGTCCGTCGGAGTCCCGTTCCGCGACCCAGAACTCCTGGATGTCCTCGTAAAGGACGACGGGGGCTTTGTCGAGCAGGATCCGCTGCTGCACGTACTGGTCGAGCAGGCGCCGCAGCGCGGGAACATCACCGGTGCGGGCACGGCGGATCGTCACTGTTTCTGCATGTGCAGCGGAAAACTCTCCCATGGGCCCGGACGCTATCGCCCCGGTCCCTCCGTACGCGCGCCGGAGTCCCCTTCGGACGGGGCGGGCGGCGCGGGCGGGGCGGTGGGCCCGGCGGCTCCGGCGGCCCCTGCCGCGTCCGCCGCTTCTGCCGCCTCGTCGTCGTGCTGGACGATGCGGACGGCGTCCCGGAGGGCTTCCCGCTGTTCCGCGGACATCATGCCGAAGAAGGCGACGAGGGCGGCCGCGGGGTTGTCACTGGTCGACCACGCTTCGTTCATCAGTGCGGCCGAGTATGCGGCGCGGGTGGAGACCGCCGTATATCGATAGGCGCGGCCTTCCGCTTCCCGGCGGACCCAGCCCTTCTGATGAAGATTGTCCATAACGGTCATGACCGTGGTGTACGCGATGGACCGTTCCTGCTGGAGGTCTTCCAGCACTTCCCGAACGGTGACCGGGCGGTTCCACTGCCACACCCGCGTCATGACGGCGTCTTCGAGTTCTCCCAAGGGGCGAGGCACAACAGCACGATAGTGCGGCTTGTGGGTAATTGCCCGACTATTCACTCGGCAACGCGCGACAAAATCCGGGGCCCCGAGGGGACCCCGGAAGGAGCCGGTTACTTGCCGGACTGCCGGGCGGCCTCGGCCTTGGCGATCACGGCGTCGACCGCCGCGTCCTCTTTGGCCTTGTTGGAGCCGCCCTGGCTCTTCACGATCGTCACGACGAGAGCGATGAAGAACGCGGCCATCGCGATGGGGGGCACGAGCGCGGAAACGTAGTCCATGCCCCTCAGCGTAGCCAGTGCAGCGGCCCGGCAGGTCTGCCGGGTCGCGGTGTCCGGTGCGGTCCCCCGCCAGCAGAAGGGCCGCGACCCGGTGCGCTAGCCGGCCGCCCTGCCCTCCGCTGGGGGCGGGGCGGGCTTGCGGCGCGGCGGGAAGACCTCGCCGGGGGTGGGGATCGGCCGCGGGGGGTGTTCGGGGTGCGGCGGTTCCTTGGGCTGGGGCTTGGGGCCGGGCGCGGCCGGCTCCTCGCGGCCGCCGGCCAGGGCCAGCAGCCGGGTCCGGGGCGCGGGGGTGGTCGACAGCCGCCGCCGTACGGAGCGCTCCGCGACGGCCTGGGCCCGGTCCAGCAGCGCGGCGGCGACCGGGTTGGCCCGCAGGGCGCGCAGGGCGGCCAGGTCGTCGGGCGCCGGCTCGTACCCGGCGGCCAGGGCGTCCTGGAGCAGCTCCAGGTACCCGGACAGGCTGCCGGGCAGGGCGCCCCGGTAGCGGGCAAGGTCCTCCAGGAGGAAGGCTCTGAGCCGGGCCGCCTCCTGGACCGCGTCGTCCACCGACTGCGCGAGGCGCAGGCAGTCCTGGACCTCCGAGGCCCCGAGGGGGGCCGAGGAGGACTGAAGGGCGTGGGCGAGCGAGCGCCTGAGCACGTGCAGCTCGGCGGCACTGAACGCCATGCCGCCGCGGGATCCGTAGGGCGTGGGCATGGGCCGAAGATACGCGCTAATCGGACAAAATCCCCTGAGGGCGGGCGGGTGCGGCGCGGCGGATCCCTCAGCCGGAGGCTTTGACCGCGGCCAGGAAGTCGGCCCAGGCCGCCTGGGTCGTGGCGAGCACGAGGTGGGCGGGGTCGGCGCGGTCGGCGACGCGCACGAGGGTGCCGGGGGCGGCGGAAACGTAGACGCAGGCGTCGTCCTTCTCGCCGCAGAACGAGGACTTCTGCCACACGGGCCGAGCGGTCATGGTGTCTCCTCGCGGGTGTTCCAGTGGGGGGACGGTATCGCCGTGTCCGGCCCTTGCCGGTGTCTTTAACGCAATTCGGCGATTCCCCGGTTCCCGGATCCGCCGCCGCGCCCGCCGCCGCGCGGCGAATGAGACCGCCGGGCGGCACCTCGCGGCGCAGCTCAAGGGCCGGGTCGGCTAGTGCTGTGGCCGGAAAGGTTTGCCGGGTCGCGGTGTCCGGTGCGGTGCATCGCAAGGCGGAGGGCCGCGGCTCGTACTGGACGTACTTGCGCGGTCCGACAACGCTGGGGGCACCTCCCAGCGGTAGCTGGGGGACGAGGTGCCGTGCCTGGGGGTCCCCCCGGACGGAGTCCGGGGGAGCGCGGCGACCCGGTGAACCTTTCCGGTCACAGCACTAGAGGCGGGACGCGAAGGCCTCGGCTGCGGCCGTGATCTCGTGGGCGGTCCAGGACAGGCCTGGTCCGGTGACCTCAACCTCGGTCATGGAGAGGCCGGGGACGGGCGTCGGCGACCAGCGGCGGAAGAGGACCCGGCCCGTCTCCTCCGCGAGGCGGACGCCCGCATCCGTCAGGTGGTCCGCGTCGTACGGGAGCCAGACCTGGAACTGGTGGGTGTGCGGCCGCTCCGGGTGGATCCGGGACCACGGGATCCCGGCCTCCGCGAGGGCCGGCCCCAGCGCGGCGGCCACCATCCGCGCCTGCGCCACGTACGACGGCAGCCGCGGCAGCTCCCGTTCCAGGCCGGCCAGCGCGGCCAGGGCCTGCGGGAACTGGCGGAAGATCTGGCCGCCGTACCGGTGGCGCCAGACCCTGGTCTCCTCCACGAACGCCCGCGGCCCGGCCAGTGCGGCCCCGCTCAGGCCGCCGAGCGACTTGTAGAACGAGACGTACACCGAGTCGGCGAGCGCCGCGATCTCCGGCAGCGGGCGGCCGAAGTGCACCGTGGACTCCCACAGCCGGGCCCCGTCGAAGTGGACCACCGCCTCCCGCTCCCGGGCCGCCTCGGCCAGGGCCTCCAGCTCCTCCCAGGCGGGCAGGACGAAGCCCGCGTCCCGCAGGGGCAGCTCCAGCATCAGCGTGCCGAACGGCTCCGCGAGGGCCGAGACCTCCTCCGCCGTCGGCTGCCGCGCCTCCGCCGTCGGGTGCACCACCCGCAGCCCGGAGACGGCCGACAGCGCCTCTCCCTCCCACCGCTCCGGGTGGGACATGGGGTGCAGCGCCACGACCGGGTTCCCGGTCCGTCCGGCCCAGCAGCGCAGCGCGACCTGCTGCGCCATGGTCCCGCTCGGGAAGAACGCCGCGTCCTCCATGCCCAGGAGCCGCGCGACCCGCCGCTCCACCTCGGCGACCACGCCGTTGCCGTAGACGTCGGCCGGCTGGTCCATGTCGTACGGGGCTTCGGCGAGCGGCGCCAGCAGCTCCGCCACGGTGGCCTCCTTCAGGGAACGGGAGAGCATCCGCCCGGCCCCGCGCCACGCCGCCGCCTGCCGCTCCTCCCGCTCGGCGTCCCCGTCGTCCCCGCTGCTGTCCCCGCTGTGGTCCCCGCTGTGGTCCTCGCTCATGGCTCACGATCATCGCCGACCGGCCAAAGGCCCAGGAGCTAGCATGGCGGCGTATCGTCCGGTACCCCCCGCGGACTGGAACGGAAGGCCCTCCCCGCGTGAATCCATCACAGCAGCCACGCCCTGCCCGGCTGGCCGTCGGTGTCGTCGGAGCCGGCCGGGTCGGCTCCGCGCTGGCCCGGGCGCTCCAGCAGGCCGGGCACCGGCCCGTCGCCGTGTCCGGCGTCTCCGACGCCTCGGTGCGCCGCGCCGCGCGGATGCTGCCCGACGTACCGCTCGTACCGCCCGCACAAGTATTCGAGAAGGCCGACCTGGTCCTCCTGACCGTGCCGGACGACGCGCTGCCGTCCCTGGTCGAGGGCCTCGCCGAGACCGGTGCGATCCGGCCCGGGCAGCTCCTCGTCCACACCTCCGGCCGGTACGGGACCGCCGTGCTCGACCCGGCGCGCCGCGCGGGCGCGCTGCCGCTGGCCCTGCACCCCGCGATGACGTTCACCGGCACCGAGGTCGACGTGCAGCGGCTGGCCGGCTGCTCCTTCGGCGTCACCGCCCCCGAGGAGCTGCGGCTCGCCGCCGAGGCCCTGGTCATCGAGATGGGCGGGGAGCCCGAGTGGATCGCGGAGGAGAACCGTCCGCTCTACCACGCCGCCCTCGCCCTCGGCGCGAACCACCTGGTCACCCTGGTCGCCCAGTCGATGGAGCTGCTGCGCAAGGCCGGGGTCGGGCACCCCGACCGGATGCTCGGCCCGCTGCTCGGCGCCGCCCTCGACAACGCCCTGCGCTCCGGGGACGCGGCCCTGACCGGCCCGGTGGCCCGCGGCGACGCCGGTACGGTCGCCGCGCACATCTCGGAGCTGCGCAAGCACGCGCCCGGCACGGTCGCCGGATATCTGGCGATGGCCCGCTCCACCGCCGACCGGGCCCTCGCGCACGGACTGCTCAAGCCCGAGCTCGCCGAAGACCTGCTCGGCGTGCTCGCCGACACCCACACGGACCCGGAAGGAGGCATTGCCCCGTGAGCGGACTGCTGCTGGACACCGCCGAGGAGCTCCGCAAGCTCCCGCGCACCGGCCGCCGGGCCGTGGTGATGACCATGGGCGCCCTGCACGACGGGCACGCCACCCTGATCCGCTCGGCCCGTGAGCTGGCCGGGCCGCAGGGCCAGGTCGTCGTCACCGTCTTCGTCAACCCCTTGCAGTTCGGGGCGAACGAGGACCTGGACCGCTACCCCCGCACCCTCGACGCCGACCTCGGACTCGCCGAAGCGGCGGGCGCCGACGCGGTGTTCGCGCCCGCCGCCGACGAGGTCTACCCGGGCGGCGCCCCCCAGGTGCGGATCAGCGCCGGCCCCATGGGCGAGCGCCTCGAAGGCGCCACCCGCCCCGGCCACTTCGACGGCATGCTGACCGTCGTCGCGAAGCTGCTCCACCTCACCCAGCCCGACCTGGCCCTCTTCGGCCAGAAGGACGCCCAGCAACTGGCCCTGATCCGGCGCATGGTGACCGACCTGAACTTCCCCGTGGAGGTGGTCGGCGTGCCGACCGTCCGCGAGGAGGACGGGCTCGCGCTGTCGTCCCGCAACCGCTACCTCTCCCCCGCCGAGCGGCGCACCGCCCTGGCCCTGTCCCGCGCCCTGTTCGCCGGGCAGGACCGGCTCGCCGCGCAGGCGGCGCTGCGGGCCCGCGCCGAGGCGTCCCCGGCCAGCGACGAGCGGGCCACGGCCCTGGCCCGGCTCGGCGAGATCCGCGCCTCCGCCGACGCGCACGCCGTCTCGGCGGCGGGCACCGGGCTGCCGGACGCCGTACGGGCCGCCGCCCTGCACGTCCTGGAGGAGGCGGGCCGCCACGAGCCGCCGCTCGAACTGGACTACCTGGCGCTGGTGGACCCGCAGGACTTCACCGAGGCCGGACCCGCGTTCACCGGGCAGGCCGTGCTGGCCGTCGCCGCGAAGGTCGGCACGACCCGGCTGATCGACAACATCCCACTGGAATTCGGAGCACACTCGTGAGCACCCCAGGCAGAGGCCTCCCGTCGGGCGGCGCAGGCGCGGCCGCGGGCACTGGCATACGTCTGCACGCGCCGGCCCCCGGCTGGTCCGTCGACGCCGATGTCGTGGTCGTCGGCTCCGGCGTCGCGGGGCTGACCGCGGCGCTGCGCTGCGCCGCCGCGGGCCGCCGTACGGTCGTGGTCACCAAGGCCCGGCTCGACGACGGATCCACCCGCTGGGCCCAGGGCGGCATCGCCGCGGCCCTCGGCGAGGGCGACACCCCCGAGCAGCACCTGGACGACACGCTGGTCGCGGGCGCGGGCCTGTGCGACGAGGCGGCCGTACGGCTGCTCGTCACCGAAGGCCCGGACGCGGTACGGCGGTTGATGGCCACGGGCGCCGTCTTCGACACCTCGGCGGAGACCGGCGAGATAGAGCTGACCCGGGAGGGCGGCCACCACCGGCGCCGCATCGCGCACGCGGGCGGCGACGCCACCGGGGCGGAGATCTCCCGGGCGCTGGTCGAAGCCGTGCAGGCCGCGGGGATCCGTACCGTGGAGAACGCGCTCGTCCTGGACCTGCTCCAGGACGCGCAGGGCCGTACGGCCGGGGTCACGCTGCACGTCATGGGCGAGGGCCAGCACGACGGCGTCGGCGCCGTCCACGCGCCCGCCGTGATCCTCGCGACCGGCGGCATGGGCCAGGTCTTCTCCGCGACCACCAACCCCTCGGTGTCCACGGGCGACGGGGTGGCGCTCGCGCTGCGCGCCGGGGCCGAGGTCTCCGACCTGGAGTTCGTGCAGTTCCACCCGACCGTGCTGTTCCTCGGCCCGGGCGCCGAGGGCCAGCAGCCCCTCGTCTCGGAGGCGGTCCGCGGCGAGGGCGCGTACCTCGTCGACGCCGACGGCGTCCGCTTCATGGCCGGCCGGCACGAACTCGGCGAACTCGCCCCGCGGGACATCGTCGCCAAGGGCATCATGCGCCGCATGCAGGAGCAGGGCGCCCAGCACATGTACCTGGACGCCCGGCACTTCGGCGCCGAGATGTGGGAGCAGCGCTTCCCGACCATCCTGGCCTCCTGCCGCTCGCACGGCATCGACCCGGTGACCGAGCCGATCCCGGTCGCTCCCGCCGCGCACTACGCGTCCGGCGGCGTACGGACCGACCTGCACGGCCGCACCACCGTCCCGGGCCTGTACGCCTGCGGCGAGGTCGCCTGCACCGGTGTGCACGGCGCGAACCGGCTGGCCTCCAACTCCCTGCTGGAGGGCCTGGTCTTCGCCGAGCGCATCGCCGACGACATCGCCGCGCAGGACCGCTCCGGCAACGGCCCGGGCATACCGGTGCCCTCGACCGGCCCGCTGCAGCCCGCCGAGGCGCGGTACGAGATCCAGCGCATCATGACGGACGGCGCGGGCGTGCTGCGCTCGGCCGAGTCGCTGGATGCGGCCGCCGAGGCGCTCGAAGGCCTGTACACCACGGCCCTGAACACCCTCGAAACGCACGGCAAGACCGCCGAACCGGGGGTGGAGACCTGGGAGGCCACGAACCTGCTGTGCGTGGCCCGGGTACTGGTCGCGGCCGCGCAGCGGCGCGTGGAGACCCGCGGCTGCCACTGGCGCGAGGACCATCCGGACCGGGACGATGCCGCCTGGCGCCGCCATCTCGTCGTCCGGCTGTCGGCGACCGAGAAGCGCGCCCTGGTCGTCGCCCCCACCGACTCCGCGGACTTCCCGTCCGTGACCCACCCCCTCAGCCTGGAGCAGTGACCGTGAGCACCCCCGAACTTCCCCTGATCGACCAGAACGACGGCGGCTGCGGCGACGGCTGCGCCTGCGGCGACGGCGAGGAGACCGGCCTGGACCCGGCGCTGGCCCAGCTGCTCGAGGACGCGGGGCTGGACCCCGTCGAGGTCGAGGACATCGCGCACATGGCGCTCTCCGAGGACCTGGACGGCGGGGTGGACGTCACCACCGTGGCCACGGTGCCCGAGGAGGCCGAGGCCGTCGCCGACTTCGTCGCCCGCGAGGACGGTGTCGTGGCTGGCCTGCGCATCGCCGAGGCGGTGTTTTCGGTGGTCTGCACGGAGGCCTTCGAGGTGGAGCGGCACGCGGAGGACGGCGACACCGTCAAGGCCGGGCAGGTGCTGCTGTCCGTACGTTCGCGCACCCGCGACCTGCTGACGGCGGAGCGCAGCGCGCTCAACATCCTGTGCCGCCTGTCGGGCATCGCGACCGCCACCCGCCGCTGGGCGGACGTGCTGGAGGGCACGAAGGCGAAGGTCCGCGACACCCGCAAGACCACGCCGGGGCTGCGCGCGCTGGAGAAGTACGCGGTGCGCTGCGGCGGCGGCGTCAACCACCGCATGTCTCTGTCGGACGCGGCGCTGGTGAAGGACAACCACGTGGTGGCGGCCGGCGGCGTCGCCCAGGCCTTCGAGGCCGTACGGGAGGCCTTCCCGGACGTCCCGATCGAGGTCGAGGTCGACACCCTGGAGCAGATCGGCGAGGTGCTGGAGGCAGGCGCCGACCTGATCCTGCTGGACAACTTCACGGTCGCGCAGACCGCCGAGGCCGTGGCCCTGGTGGCCAGCCGCGCGGTGCTGGAGTCCTCGGGCCGCCTGACGCTGGACACCGCCCGGGCGTACGCGGAGACCGGCGTGGACTACTTGGCGGTCGGCGCTCTGACCCACTCGTCGCCGATCCTGGACATCGGCCTCGATCTGCGCGAGGCGGTGTAACCCGTGCTCCTCACCATCGACGTAGGCAACACCCACACGGTCCTGGGCCTGTTCGACGGTGACGAGATCGTCGAGCACTGGCGCATCTCGACCGACCCGCGCCGCACCGCCGACGAGATGGCCGTGCTGATGCAGGGCCTGATGGGCATGCACCCGATGCTCGGCAGCGAGCTGGGCGACGGGATCCACGGCATCGCGATCTGCTCGACGGTGCCGTCGGTCCTGCACGAGCTGCGCGAGGTCACCCGGCGCTACTACGGCGACGTGCCGGCGGTCCTCGTCGAGCCCGGCATCAAGACGGGCGTGCCGATCCTCATGGACAACCCGAAGGAGGTCGGCGCGGACCGCATCATCAACGCGGTCGCGGCGGTCGAGCTCTACGGGGGCCCGGCGATCGTGGTCGACTTCGGTACGGCGACCACCTTCGACGCGGTGTCCGCGAAGGGCGAGTACGTGGGCGGGGTGATCTCCCCGGGCATCGAGATCTCGATGGAGGCCCTCGGCGTACGCGGCGCCCAGCTGCGGAAGATCGAGCTGGCCCGCCCGCGCAACGTGATCGGCAAGTCCACGGTCGAGGCGATGCAGTCGGGCGTGGTGTACGGCTTCGCCGGCCAGGTCGACGGGGTCGTGGGCCGGATGGCCAAGGAGCTGGCCGGCCCGAACGGCGACCCGGACGACGTCCGCGTCATCGCCACCGGCGGCCTGGCCCCGATGGTGCTGGGCGAGTCCTCGGTGATCGACGACCACGAGCCGTGGCTGACGCTGATCGGGCTGCGCCTGGTGTACGAGCGCAACGCCCCCAACTTCGACTGAGGGGGACGGGCCGTACGGGTGTCCCCGGCTTCACCCGCGCGGGCGGGGAAGCCGGGGGTGCGGCCCGGGCGCCGGTGTTAACGTGGCCAAATGCCTCGTGACACGGCGTACTTGGAGATTGCCGACGCGCTCCGGAAGCGGATCCGGGCCGCCGAATGGCCGGTCGGCGCGCGGCTGCCCTCGCGGGCGCGCTTCGCCGAGGAGTACGGCGTGGGCCAGTCCATCGCGCAGCGCGCGATGGAGCTCCTGATCATCGAGGGCTTCCTCGAGGGACGCGCCGGGTCCGGCACCTACATCCGTGTCCCGCGCAAGCGGATGCGGATCCCGCGCTCCCGGCTGCGGCGGCTGAGCGGTCCGGGCGGCCGCGACAACGGCGGCGGGACCTGGCAGGCCCGCTCCAAGGCCCGCACCCCGGCGCCCGAGCGGATCGCCGGGCGCCTCGCCATCTCCACGGGCGACCCGTGCGTGCTCACCTCGTACGCCTTCCTGTCCGAGGGGCGGCCGGTGGAGACCTGCGAGTCCTGGGAGCCGATGGCGGTCACCGACCGCACCCCGGTGGTGCTGCCGGAGAGCGGGCCGCTCAAGGGGGCGGGGGTGATCGAGCGGATGCGGTCGATCGGGGTGACGGTCGTGTCGGCGACCGAGATCCCGCGGCCCTCGCGCGCCACCCAGACGCAGGCCAACCTGCTCGGCATCAGCGTCGGCGACCTGATCACCGAGATCGAGCGGACCCACTACGCGGCGGACGGCCGCCCGGTGGAAACCGCCGACATCGTGATCGCGGACCGCCGCGCGGAGGTCGCGTACGAGATCACGTTCGCGTAATTCCGGGGGGTCTGGGGGCGGAGCCGCCAGAATGGCCTGATGAGCGTCACCATCGACATCGCCGGGCTCCCCGCCGAGCGGATCAGCTTCACGCCCTCGCCGCTCGCGGAGCTCTGCATGGCCCTGCACGCGCTCTCGCAGCCCGCCCACCACCCCCGGCTCGCCTCCTGGACCGCCGCCACCGCCGCCGCGCTCGACCCCAGCCTCGCGGACCGGCTGCTGGAGGCCGAGTTCATGTGGCGCAGCTCCTTCGCCGACGTCTTCATGCCCTTCGCCGGAGTCCCCGGGGGGACCGGTCTGCCCGGCGCGACCCTGGCCGAGGAGCTCGACGTACTCGACCGGATGGAAGACGAGCGGTTCGTGACGGCCGCCCTGGAGCACTGCCGGCTCGACTCGTACAACGACGGCGGCGGGCCCTCCCCGCTCACGGACCCCTCGAGCCGGGCCAAGGCGCTGGAGACGGCCGCCGCCCGCGGCCCCCGCCAACTGGACTTCTCCATTCGGCTGCTGGACGACACCGCCGCCGTACGGGTGTGGCTGCGGCGGCTCGTCGAGGACTGCGACGAGGCCTTCTTCGCCGAGACCTGGAAGCGCGTCGAGCCCGCCCAGAGCGCCGACGCCCGGCACAAGACCGAGCTGCTGCGCCGCAAGGGGCTGCCGGCCGCACTGAAGGAGGTCTCGGCGGCGCTCGCCGTCGACGGGGGCGGCACGACCATCACCGCCGACAAGATGGTGAACGGATCGACGACCGCCACCGACCCCCGAATAGGCGCCGGCCTGGTCTTCATACCGACCAACTTCGGCTGGCCGCATCTGCTGGTGCTGCACGCACCGGGCTGGCGACCGGTGGTCCACTACCCGCTCGGCACCCCCGAACTGGGCTCCGCGCCCGGCTCGGTGGAGCTGCTGCAGCGGCGGATGGAGGCGCTGGCGCATCCCGTGCGGATGATGCTGTGCCGGAGCCTGGCCCGGGCCTCGTACACGACGGGCGAGCTCGCCACCGTGTACGGGATCACCGCGCCGGAGGTGTCACGGCATCTGGCTGTCCTGAAAAAGGCCGGTCTGATCCATACGCGGCGCCAAGGTCGGTATGCCCAGCATCAGTTGGATCTGCCCGCGGTCGCACGCATCGGCTCTGACTTCATCGAAGGCATCCTGCGCTAGGCCGCGTCGCCGATATACGGAATTCACACACCGGAATCAGCTGAAAGTCTGGCCAGACCGGCTCCTTGCTGCATAACGTGCGTCCACCGTTTGGCCCTGCTCGCTTTTGCCGTGGAAGGACCTTGCATGCCCTCACGCCGTATAGCCGCTGCGACCGCCGCCCTGGCGGCCGCGGCCCTTGTCTCACCGCTGCTGATCGCCGGGCCGGCCGGCGCCACCAGCCCGCAGAGTGACGCCGCACGCGGTGACGCGCTGGCCAGGAAGCTGGTCAAGGACGCGACCGGCAAGGGCGCGTACAACCACCTGAAGGTCCTGCAGTCCATCGCGGACTACAACAACGGCACGCGCGTGGCCGGTTCCCCGGGTCACGAGAAGTCGGCGAAGTACGTCGAGGCCGTGATGAAGGCGGCCGGCTACAAGGTCACCAGGAACGAGTTCGAGTTCGTCTACGTCGAGAACATCGCCGAGAAGCTGACGGTGAACGGCTCGAACGGGCGCGACGTGCCGATCCACCTGATGACGTACACGACCAGCACGCCGGCCGACGGCGTGACCGCCCAGGTGGCCGTCGCACCGGTCGACGCGGACGGCACGAACGGCTGCGAGCCCGGCGACTTCGCCGCCGGCGCGTTCACCGGCAAGATCGCCCTGGTCAAGCGCGGCGGCTGCACCTTCGCCGCCAAGCAGGCCAACGCGGCGGCGGCCGGCGCGGTCGGCGCGGTCATCTTCAACAACACCGCGGGCGCCCTGAACGGCACCCTCGGCGACGCGAACGCGGGCAAGATCCCGACGGGCGGCATCACCCAGGCCGACGGCGAGAAGCTCGCCGCCGACGCCGCGGCCGGCCCGGTCGAGGTCACCCTCGACATCCGCCAGTTCCGCGAGAACCGCACGACGTTCAACGTGATCGCGGAGACCCGCGGCGGGGACGAGGCCAACACCGTCTTCCTCGGCGCGCACCTCGACTCGGTCGCGGCGGGCCCGGGCATCAACGACAACGGCTCCGGCTCCGCCGGCATCCTCCAGGTCGCGCAGCGCCTCGCGAGCAGCCAGTCGAAGATCAAGAACAAGGTCAAGTTCGCCTGGTGGTCGGCGGAGGAGTTCGGCCTGCTCGGCTCCGAGGCGTACGTCGGAGGGCTGACGGAGGAGCAGAAGAAGCAGATCAAGCTCTACCTGAACTTCGACATGATCGCCTCGCCGAACGCCGCGTACTTCATCTACGACGGCGACAACTCGGACGGCGTGGGAGCGGGCCCCGGCCCGGAGGGCTCCGCCCAGATCGAGAAGGGAATAGCCGACTTCCTCGACTCCAAGAACCTCCCGCACGCGGGCACGGACTTCTCCGGCCGCTCGGACTACGGCCCGTTCATCGAGGTCGGCATCCCGTCCGGCGGTACCTTCACCGGCGCCGAGGGCATCAAGACGGCGGATGAGGCCGCGAAGTTCGGCGGTCAGGCGGGCGTCGCCTACGACGTGAACTACCACGCCAAGGGTGACGACATCACGAACATCGACCAGAAGGCGCTCGACATCAACGTCGACGTCATCGCGGACGCGGTCGGCCACTACGCCTTCGACCTCGCCCCGCTCTCGAAGCCGGTGGTCTCCGTCCCGACGCCGGGCGGCAGCGGCGGCGGTGGCGGCCTGCACGACGGCCACGGCCACGAGGTCACGCAGTAAGAGCGAGGCCTGAGGAGGGGGCGGAATTCCGGGAGGAATTCCGCCCCCTGCGGCGTTTGAGGTGCGGGCTCCGGGGCGGAGCCCCGGCAGCGGCCGCAGGGCCGCGTCAGCCGGCGGGCCAAGCCGCGCCGATGCCCACCGGCTGGCACAGCCACAGGAAGTCCCCCAGCCCGCCACGGGCGGTCAGCTCGGCCGCCTCCCCCGCAGAGGCAAGGGCTCGGACATACCCCGCCGGGTCCGTGGAGGCCAGGGCCAGCGCGGGCCGTGCCCCCGAGACGCCGAGGGCGGTCAGGGCCTCGCGCTGGGTCAGCAGCACCGATCCCGGCCCCGCGCACGCGTCCAGTGCCACGTGGGCGGTGACATCGCAGCTGCCGTCCGGGACCGGCGGGACCTCACGGCCCCCGCGGAAGCCCGTCAGCGTGCCGTACGGAGGCCTCGCCTCCCGGGTGTGGGCGTAGTCCACCGCCACCGCCAGGCCCCGCTCCACGCCGGCCACCGCCGCCGCCCAGGCCTCGTCGCGCGCCCGGCCGATCTCCGCGCGGCCGCCGCCGGGCCACCACCGCTCCAGCCAGCCGAGGTCCGCGCCCTCCACCGGGCCGCCGGGGCTCTCCGTACCGTCCGGCGCGACCAGGACGTACCGCCCGTCCTCGGCGATGTCGAGGGGCACGTTGTCCAGCCACTCGTTCGCGAAGAGCAGCCCCGTCGCACGTTCGGGCGGCGCCGCCACCCAGCGGATCCGCGGGTCCAGTCCCGCGGGACGCTCCGCGCGCTCCACGGCGTACGGGCGCACCCGCGCGGCCACCTCCGCCGGCAGCTCGGCGAGCACTCCGGCCAGCAGCTCCGCCCGCCCGGCGCCCACGTCGACCAGGTCCAGCGCCGCCGGGTGGCCGAGCTGCGCGTCGACCCACCGCAGCAGCCGCGCCACGGCACCCGCGTACAGCCGCGAGGCGTGCACGGAGGTGCGGAAGTGCCCGGCGGGACCGGGCCCGCCCGGCCGCACGTAGAAGCCGCCGGGCCCGTACAGCGCGGTTTCCATCGCACTGCGCCACCGGACCGGAGTCGCGTATCCACCCTGGGCACTCATCGCGGGAAGATTATCCGCGGGGCTGCTCACCCTCCACCTTGGGGAGTACGCCCCGCGGGCCAGGTTGGAACCTCTGGTTGACTCCAGCACCTATCTGCGTTCCCTACTCTGGGTTACGTGCAGCGCCTCTACGACTTCCTCCGCAGACACCCGACGGGCGTCGACAGCTTCTGGGCTGTCCTCCTCTTCGGGGTCTCGATGCTGAACGTCGTGGCCGAGACCGCCATCGGCGCCTCCATGAAGCTGGCGGCCGTCCCCGTGGTGATCGCCCTGAGCACGGCCGTGGCGCTGCGGCGCAGGTGGACGCAGGCGATGTTCTGGCTGACCCTCGCAGCGGGGGTCTACCAGCTGGCCCTGGGCATCGTCGCGGGGTTCTACGACGCGGCCATGTTCGTGATCCTCTTCACCGTCGCCGCGAGCGAGGTCCCGCGCTGGGTCTCCCGCACCGCGCTGGGCTGGGCGCTGGCCGCCGCACCGCTCTACTTCCTGCGGTTCGGGGTGGACAAGGGGACGAGCGACGCCGACAACGTCCTCTTCACCCTCTTCATGATCGTCCCCTTCGCCCTGGCCTGGGTGCTGGGCGACTCGCTGCGCACCCGGCGGGCCTACTACGCCCAGCTCATCGAGCGGAACCAGCGGCTGGAGAAGGAGCGCGAGGCACAGGCCAAGGTGGCCGTGGCCGCCGAGCGCGCCCGGATCGCACGCGAGCTGCACGACGTCGTCGCGCACAACGTCTCGGTGATGGTGGTGCAGGCGGACGGGGCGGCGTACGTCATGGACGTCGCCCCCGAGCAGGCGAAGGAAGCCCTCCAGACCATCTCCGGCACCGGCCGCCAGGCGCTGGCCGAGATGCGCCGGCTGCTGGGCGTGCTGCGCACCGGCGAGCCGCAGGAGTCCGAGGACTACGTACCCCAGCCGGACGTCGAGCAGATCGAGGTCCTGGTCGAGCAGGTGCGGGCGGCCGGGCTCGCGGTGGACTTCGAGGTCGAGGGCGCCCCTCGGCAGCTGCCCAGCGGCGTCGAGCTGACCGCGTACCGGATCGTGCAGGAGGCGCTGACCAATACGCGCAAGCACGGGGGCCCCGACGCGAAGGCGAACGTCCGGCTGGTCTACTTCGACGACGGGCTCGGCCTGCTGGTCGAGGACGACGGGCGGGGAGCGGCACACGAGCTGTACGAGGACGGCGGCGCCGACGGCGCCGGACACGGCCTGATCGGCATGCGCGAGCGGATCGGTATGGTCGGCGGAACCCTGGATGCCGGGCCGCGGCCCGGCGGCGGCTTCCGGATCAGCGCCCTGCTGCCCCTGAAGAAGAGTTGAAGAGGACGAGGTGACGATGTCCATCCGAGTGATGCTGGTCGACGACCAGGTGCTGCTGCGCACCGGCTTCCGCATGGTGCTCGCCGCCCAGCCGGACATGGAGGTCGTGGCCGAGGCGGGCGACGGCCTCGAGGCGCTGGAGGTGCTGCGGGCCACGAAGGTGGACGTGGTGCTGATGGACGTGCGCATGCCGAGGCTCGACGGGGTGGAGGCGACGCGGCGGATCTGTGAGCCGGAGGAGCACCCGAAGGTGATCATCCTGACCACCTTCGACCTGGACGAGTACGCGTTCTCCGGGCTGAAGGCGGGAGCGAGCGGCTTCATGCTGAAGGACGTGCCGCCGGCCGAGCTCCTGGCGGCGATCCGCTCGGTGCACAGCGGCGACGCGGTGGTCGCCCCGTCGACGACGCGGCGGTTGCTGGACCGTTTCGCGCCGATGCTGCCGACGACCACGCAGGAGCCGCAGAACAAGGAGATCGAACGGCTGACCGAGCGCGAGCGCGAGGTCATGCTGCTGGTCGCCCAGGGCCTGTCGAACGGCGAGATCGCGGCCCGGCTGGTCCTCTCCGAGGCGACGGTGAAGACCCACGTGGGCCGCATCCTGACGAAGCTGAGCCTGCGCGACCGGGTCCAGGTCGTGGTCTTGGCGTACGAAACGGGCCTGGTCCGGGCGGGCGGCGGCGGAGCCGCGTAGCGCCTCCGGCGGGGCGGGCCTCGTACACCGCCCCGCCGGCGTGCTCAGAAGCGCTGGACGAATTCACAGCCCCCGATGACCCTGTCGATGGTGGCCCTGTCGGCCACCAGGACATCGAAGCCGGGGCCGCAGTCGACCGTGTCGAATCGGCCGTTGCGGCTGATGATGGTGTCGTTGCCCCCGCGCCCGGCGATGGTGGCGAGGAGGTGGACGGTGTTCGACCCGTCGGGGTCGCTGATCCGGTCCGGACCGTCGCCGCCGAAGAGCCGGTCGTCACCGCTCCCACCGAACAGATCGCTCGGGATGGAGGTGTCGTTGGTGACGAAGTCGTCTCCGTCGCCCAGGTTGGCCCGGATCCGGGTCACACCCGCGGCCAGACCGCAAGCGACGACGTTGGGGGTGAGTTGTGTGCAGCCCGGGCCGGCGACGAGGCCCGCCGAGTCCCCGACGATGAAGCCGGTTTCGTTGGCGTCGAGGGAGAAGGTGACACTGTTCTGTTCGCCCGGTAGGGCCACGAAGTTGACCACGCCGTCTTGCCGGCTGACGAACGCGGGGTCGGCGGCTGCGGGACCGGCCAAGGCCATCGTCAGCGTGAGCGCGGCCACGGCGGGGGCGGCCAGCCGTGCCGTGCGCAGGAGACGCGAGGGGTTCGGGTTCATCGGTGCTGTCCCTTGGGTTGCCGATGACGGCTCAGAGGTCGAGGAACCGCCGCCCCCTTCGCTACCCGAGGTGACCAGTGCGATCTTCCTGTAATCGCACAGTTACCCCCTGTGCCGTACGCAACCCCCCGGCCGGCCCTACGTCATCCAGCGGTCCGGGCGGGCCGACGCACGGGAGGTGCGGGAGCGCGCCGCCTGGGCGCGCAGCAGCTCGGCGGCCTCGGCGGCCGCCCGCAGCCGGGCGGTCACCGTGCCGTTCGCGCCGGTGTCCACGTGCACGTCGGCCACGCCGCGGGCCCGCGCCCAGGGGCCCTGGGTGAGCCGGACGCTCTGCACCTTGGCGTGCGGGACGACCTCCGTACGGCGGCACAGGCGGCCGTGCCGGGCGGCGAACACGTCCGGGGAGACGGCCAGGGCGTAGCCCTTCCACCACACCGGCACCACCCAGCGCGAACCGGCCCCCGGGGAGCCGGTGAAGGACAGGGCCGCCAGGTCCACCCCCGGCAGCACCCGGGCGATCACGGCGTGCGCGGCGGCCCGCGAGGCCACGGGGACCAGGACCTCGTTCTTGGAACCGGCCACGGCCAGCTCCACCCGGACCCAGTCGCGCCGCCGCCAGAGCAGCGGCTCCACGATCCGTACGGTCTGCACGCGCCCCGGCGGCACGGTCTCGTGGGCCCGGTCCAGCAGACCGTGGTCCAGGCGCAGCCCGTCCGGGGACTCGGCGACCCGCCAGTCGTACTCGGCGAGGAAGCGGCCCGCGCTGCCCGCCCAGACCGCGCCGAGCAGCGGGAGCAGGGTGACGACGGCCGCCCACGGGCTGGAGCTGAACCACCACACGGCGACCGGCGCGGTCAGCCCGCCGGCCAGCGCCGCCCAGACCCCGAGGCTCAGCAGCAGTGAGACGGCGAGGTCGCGCGGGCGCACGCGCAGCAGCTCCCGTTCGGGAGCCTCGCCCAGGCGTACCGCCTCCTCGGGGGCGAAGCCGGCCGCCCGGGCCAGCAGCTCGGCGCGCAGGGCCACGGCCTGCTTCTCGGAGAGGAAGGCCAGCTCGTCCTTGTCCTCGGTGCCGATGACGTCGAGGCGGAGCTTGGCGACCCCGGCGAGGCGGGCCAGCAGCGGGCGGGTGACGTCCACGGCCTGGATCCGGTCGAGCCGGATGTGCGCGGTGCGCCGGAACAGCAGTCCGGTGCGGATGCGCAGCTCCGTGTCGGTCACGGAGTAGTACGTGACCCACCAGCTCAGGAAGCCGTACAGGCCGAAGACGAGGACCAGGGCGGCCAGCGCCAGGATCCGCAGCGCGGCGGGCTGGTCCGCTATCCACGCCTGCGCCTTGTCGCCCTGCTGGACGACCACGCCGAGGGTCGCCGCGATCGGCACCCACGCCCGGCGCAGCGGGGTGAGGGGATGCAGCCGCCGCTCGCCCGCGGCGGGCCGGGCGCCACCCGCCGCGTCGGGGGCCGCCGGGTCGAGGGTGACCGCGTCGGGGGTCACGGGGTCGCCGCCCACCGGACCGGAGGTCACAGGCCCGCCGACCTTGCCTGGCCGAGCTCGGTGAGCCGGTCGCGCAGCCGCTCCGCCTCGGCCGGCACCAGGCCCGGGATCTTGGCGTCCGTCGCCGCCGCGGCCGTGTGCAGCTGTACGGAGGCCAGCCCGAAGCGCCGCTCCAGGGGGCCCGAGGCCACCTCGACCAGCTGCATCCGCCCGTACGGGACCACGGTCTGCTCCCGCCACAGCACGCCCCGGCTGATCAGCAGGTCGTCCGCGCGCTCGGCGTACCGCCAGGACCGCCAGTTCCGGCCGAGCATCACCCACCCCCAGGCCAGGACGAGCAGCCAGAAGACCCCCAGCAGGGCCCAGGCGGGGCCGAGGACCAGGCCCGTCACGACGCCGGTCGCCACGGCCGGCACCAGCGTCCAGACCACCAGCAGCATCCTGCGCAGCCTGAGCAGCCCGCCCGGCAGCCCCACCCACACGGGTCCCGCCGTCTCACCCGTTGTCCCCATTTCCATTCCTCAAGCGTAGGGCTGAGACAATGCCCGCATGACGGAGACCACGGTCGGCATCGGCGGAGCGGCGGAGAGCACCGACATGGTGCTCAACATCGGCCCCCAGCACCCTTCCACGCACGGCGTGCTGCGCCTGCGCCTCGTCCTGGACGGCGAGCGGATCGTCAGCGCCGAGCCGGTGGTCGGCTATATGCACCGCGGCGCCGAGAAGCTGTTCGAAGCCCGCGACTACCGGCAGATCGTGATGCTCGCGAACCGCCACGACTGGCTGTCCGCTTTCTCGAACGAGCTCGGCGTGGTCATGGCCGTCGAGCGGATGCTCGGCATGGAGGTCCCCGAGCGGGCCGTGTGGATGCGGACGCTGCTCGCCGAGCTGAACCGGGTGCTGAACCACCTGATGTTCCTCGGCTCGTACCCGCTCGAACTGGGCGGAATCACCCCGATCTTCCACGCGTTCCGCGAGCGCGAGGAGCTCCAGGCCGTCATGGAGGAGATCTCCGGCGGCCGCATGCACTACATGTTCAACCGTGTCGGCGGACTCAAGGAGGACCTCCCGGCCGGCTGGCTCGGCCGGGCCCGCGAGGCCATCGCCGACGTCCGCACCCGCATGGACGTCTACGACAGGCTGGTCCACGGGAACGAGATCTTCCGCGGCCGCACGCGCGGGGTCGGCGTCCTTTCGGCCGAGGCGGTGCACGCGTACGGGGTCTCCGGCCCCATCGCCCGCGCCTCCGGCGTCGACTTCGACCTGCGCCGCGACGAGCCGTACCTCGCGTACGGCGAGCTCCAGGACGTCCTCAAGGTGGTCACCCGCACCGAGGGCGACTGCCTGGCCCGCTTCGAGGTCCTGCTGGACCAGACCCACAACGCGCTCGACCTCGCCGTGGCCTGCCTGGACCGGATGGACGCGCTCCCTCCGGGGCCGGTCAACCAGCGCCTGCCCAAGGTCCTGAAGGCCCCCGAGGGCCACACGTACGCCTGGACCGAGAACCCCCTCGGCATCAACGGCTACTACCTCGTCTCCAAGGGCGAGAAGACCCCGTACCGGCTGAAGCTGCGCAGCGCCTCGTACAACAACATCCAGGCGCTGGCCGTCCTCCTGCCGGGGACGCTGGTCGCGGACATGGTGGCCATCCTGGGCTCGCTGTTCTTCGTGGTCGGGGACATCGACAAGTAGGGACAAGTAGCGGCAAGTAGCGCGGCGCACAGTCCATTTGGCGTGGAGTTCCGGTCATGTGGCTCATAGGGTGATCACATGACTTCTGGCATATTCGACGCGTACCTGCGACGACTGGGCATGCCCGATCCCGGCGCACCCTCCACCGAAGGCCTCTTCGCCCTCCAGCGGACCCATCTGGAGCGCGTCCCCTACGAGAACGTCGACATCCAGCTCGGCCGGCCGCCCGGCATCGGCCCCGAGCTGTCGGCGCGCCGGTTCGCCGCCGGACGCGGCGGCTACTGCTTCCACCTCAACGGGGGCTTCGCCGCGCTGCTGGACCACCTCGGCTACGACGTCACCCGGCACGTGGGCGGCGTCTACGAGGAGACCGACGCGGCGCAGGACGTCAACGGCAACCACCTCGCGCTGACCGTGCGCGTCGACGGCCACGCCTACTTCGTCGACGTGGGGCTCGGCGACGGCCCCCACGAGCCGCTGCCGCTGCGCGAGGGCGCCTACGAGCAGGGCGGCTTCTCGTACCGGCTGGAACCGCTGACCGGGCCGCTGGAGGGCTGGAGCTACCACAACCCGGGCAGCCCCTTCCCCCGGATGAACTTCCGGTCCGCGGCGGCCGGCATGGACGAGTTCGAGGCCGAGCACCTGAGGCTGTCCACCGCCGAGGACTCCTCCTTCGTGCGCACCCTGGCCCTGCTGCGCCGGGACGCCGAGTCCATCGACGTGATGCGCGGGCGCATCCTGACCCGGATCGACCCGGCCAAGGGGCCGAGCGACCGGGAGCTGACCACCCGGGAGGAGTTCTACGAGGCCCTCTCCACCGTCTTCGGGCGGGAGCTGGACGACCTGACGCCGGCGGACCGGACGGTCCTGTGGGACCGGGTGTGCCAGGCCCACGAGGCATGGCTGGCCGCCCAGCAGGGCTGATGTCGGTGCGGCAGGGCAGACTTGGAGGCATGTCGCACTCTCCCCGCCGAGCCTGCCCTGCCTGCGGCCGCGACTGCGCCGTCACCGGAGGCCGGATCGCCCGCCACGATCCGCCCGACGGGCGCGGCCGCGCCGACCTGGTCTCCTGCCCGGGCTCCCGGGCCCGGGTGGTGCTCGGCGCCTCGGCGCCGACCCTGGACGGATTCGTCCTCGGGCCGCTTCCGGGGCAGTTGCCGCTGTTCTGAGTACGGATGCCCGCGGGGAGCCGAGTACCCGCGCGGATCTGCGTACGGCCGCCGCGGGACACGATGGCCGCATGTTGGAGGCCGTGGCCGTGGTGCTCGTCCTGGCGTTTCCCTGAACCGGCCTGAACCGGCCTGACCTGGTCTGACCCGTCTGGCCGCTGTTCCGCTAGGAGATCGCGGTGCGCAGCCGGGCCACGTCGATCGGCTCGGTCTCGTCGTGGGCCGTCAGGTCGATGACCTGGCCCGCCGCCGGAGCCTCGTCCACCGCCGGCGCCCCGTCCGGCGTCGCCGGTTCGGCGGCCAGGGTGCGCGCCGTCTCCGCCTCGTGGACCGCGAGGGCCTCCGCGCCGACCACGTCGGCCAGGTCCTCGTTCTGGACCGCCTCGATGGCCGCGCGGGCCTGGGCGGCGTTCTGGGTGCCGAAGAAGTCGAAGCCGCCCTCGGCGCGGGAGGCGGGCCGCCGCTGTGCCGCGTACGGGGCCACCGCCGCGGCCGGCCGGCGGGCCGGAACCGAGGCCGCGGGGGCGGGCGCGGCCGCGGGCAGCGCCCGGGTCTGTGTCCTGCGGGCCAGCGCGCTCATCGCCGCATGGGCCCGGGCGTAGCCGACCGCGGTGGGCGCGCCCGCCGCGGTGCGCTCCTCGGAGCCCGTCGTGAGCTCCTTGGGAGCCGCGGCCGGGCCTGCCGTGGCCTCGATGGCCAGCAGCCGGCGGCCCTCCAGGGCGCTGGCGCGCTCGGTCTCGGCGGTCGCGTAGCGCCGCAGCAGCGAGGCGTGCTCGCCGCGCAGCCCGGCCAGTTCGACGCGCTTGGCGCGCAGCTTGGCGTCCAGCTTGGCGCGCAGCATCCGGGCCTCTTCGAGGTCGGATTCGAGCTCGGCTATCCGCTCGTCCGTCTTCCACTCGTCCTTGACCCGCTCGCGCGCCAGCTCGGCGACGCGGCGGCCCGCGGAACGGTCCCAGGCGCGCATCACCATGGCGCCCGCGACCCCGGCGGTCGCCGTGAGGGCCACGAGCAGCCTCAGCGCCACTGGTTCCGCGAGCAGCCAGGCCGCGCCGGCACTGGCGAGGGACACACCGGCGATGGCCGTCGGCGTGAGCAGCCGGTGCAGGGGTTCGGGATTGCGGTGGCGTCCACGGGGCATGGCCCGAAATTTACAGGGCGTAGAGGCCATGTGGGGTACCCGCCCGGCAATCTCTTGCCGGGCAGTCAACCCACAATTCTCCGTCAACCCGGTAGCCGCTACTTCTTGAGAAGGCCCTTGGACTCCAGGTAGGCCTTCGCCACGTCCGCCGGCTTGGCGCGCTCGGCGTCCACCTTGCGGTTCAGGTCGACCAGGTCGGCCGTCGTGAGCACCTGGGTCAGCTTGTCGAGCGCGGCGGCGACCTCGGGGGCGCCCGCGTCCTTGGCGTTGACCACGGGCAGCACGTTGTCGGCGTTCTGGAGCTTCTTGTCGTCCTCGAGCAGGACCAGGCCGTAGCTGTCCAGCGTGGCGTCCGTGGTGGTGGTCAGCGCCAGCTGGTCCGCGCCGTCCTTCACCGCCTGCTTGGCCTGCGGGGTGCCGACGCCCTTGGGGTCAATACCGGAAACCTGGATTCCGTACGTCTTCGTCAACCCGGGAGCGCAGAAGGGCCGGACCGCGCATTCGTCACCCGCCGCGATCTTCACCTTCAGCCCCGACTTTCCAAGATCGGAAAGGGACTTCAGGTTGTTCTTCCGGGCGAATTCCCCGGATACCGCGAAGGCGTTCTGGTCGACCGCCGCGCCCGCGGGCAGCGCCTTGAGGCCGAGCGGGGCCGCGAGCTTCTCCAGGGCCGCCACGGTGGCCGCGACGTCGCTCGACGCGACCGGCTTCTCCTCCGGCGCCTTGGGGCCGTTCACCTTGGCGTTCAGGAACTCCGCGAGCGTGGCCGCGTACTCCGGGACGACGTCGATCTCGCCCTTCTCCAGCGACGGTTCGTACAGCTCGCGGTTGTTGACCGTCTTGATCGACGTGCTGTAGCCGGCGTCCTTGAGGACCTGCGCGTACAGCTCGGCCAGCACGTTGGACTCGGTGAACCCGGCCGCACCGATCACCAGGGCGCCCTTGCCGCCCCCGGCGGAGGGCGCGGAGGAGGCGGCCGAGCCGCCGTCCTTGCTCTTCTCCAGGCTGTCGCCGCCGCACGCAGACAGCGACACCGTCAGGGCGAGGCCGCCCAGGGACGCACCGAGGACGCGCGTGGTCTTGCTCATGGAGACACTCCGTTCGAAGCGGGGTAAAGGGATCGGACCGGTCAGCGGGACGCGCCGGCCGCCGGCCGCGGCAGCAGCCGGTCCGCCGCTACCAGGGCGCCTTCCACCAGCAGGGCCAGCGCCGCCACCAGCAGGGCGCCGGCGACGACTTGCGGGGTGTTGTACGTGTTGAATCCGGCGGTGATGATCCGGCCGAGACCGCCCTGGCCGACCATCGCCGCGATCGTGGCCGTGGCGATGACCTGGACGGCGCCCGAGCGCAGGCCGGTCATCACCAGGCCCCGGGCGAGCGGCAGCTCCACCCGGAAGAAGAGCTGGCCGCCGGACATGCCCATGCCCCGGGCGGCCTCCACCACCGACCGGTCCACCTCGCGCATGCCGACGTACGCGTTCGTCAGCAGCGGCGGAACGGCGAACAGCACGAGCGCGGCGATGGTGGGCAGATAGCCGGCGTTGCGCAGCGGGGAGACCATGAACAGCGCCAGCACCGCGAAGACGGGCACGGCCCGGCCGGCGTTGGAGATGTTGACCGCGAGGGCGCCGCCCTTGCCGAGGTGGCCGAGGAACAGCCCGACGGGCAGGGCCACCGCGCAGGCGATCGCCAGGGCGATCCCGCTGACGTAGACGTGCTCGCCCAGCCGGTGCCAGACGCCGCCCTCCCCGGCCCAGTTGGCGCCGTCGGCCAGCCAGTCCCAGGCCTCTCCCAGGACGCCCATCGCCTCAGGCCTCCTTCACGAGGCGGGCGGTACGCGGGGTGCGGGCGGTACGGGCGGTACGGGTCCACGGCGTGAGCAGCCGCTGCACGCCGAGCAGCAGCAGATCGGCCACGAGCGCGAGCAGCACGCACAGCACCGAGGCGGTGAGCACCTGGGCCTTGAAGGAGCTATTCACGGCCGGGGCGATGAGATTGCCGAGACCGCCCTTGCCGACGATGGAGCCCACCGTGGTCAGCGCGACCGTGGAGACCGTGGCGATCCGCACCCCGGCGAGCAGCGCGGGCAGCGCCAGGGGCAGTTCGACCTGCCACAGCAGCCGCCCGGGGCCGTAGCCCATGCCGCGCGCGGCCTCCCGCACCTCCTCGGGGACGGCTTCCAGGCCGGCCAGTACGTTGCGGACCAGGATGGTCAGCGAGTACAGCACGAGGCCGGTCACCACCAGCGCCGCCGAGAGCCCGAACACGGGCAGCAGCAGGGAGAACATGGCGAGCGAGGGAATCGTGTAGAGCAGGGTGGTGAAGGCGAGCACGGGCGCCGCCCAGCTCCGGCCGCGGCGGGCCAGCAGGGCGAGCGGCAGCGAAACGGCGATGCCGATGACGACCGACGCGCCGGTGATCCAGACGTGTTCGAGGGTGGCGTCGGTGAGTTCCTGGGAGCGCGAGGAGACGTACTCCCAGCAGATCCAGTCGTTCGCCACCAGGCAGTTCCGCCCGGCCATTCCCCACCCCCCGTCACCGACGCGCGTACCAGGCCGACCCTAACCCCCCGCACCGACAATGGCCGGAACCCTTGGCAGCGACGTAACACTCTGCTCATAAATCCTTCGCCATTCAGGGCGAGCGGGTAGGGAAGGATGGCGATGTGATCCGATTCGAGCATGTGACCAAGCGCTACCCCGACGGAACGACGGCCGTCGAGGACCTGTCCTTCGAAGTGGCGGAGGGTGAGCTGGTCACGCTCGTGGGACCGTCCGGCTGCGGCAAGACGACCACGATGAAGATGGTCAACCGCCTCATCGAGCCGACCTCCGGCCGGATCCTGCTCGGCGGCGAGGACATCTCCGCCGCGGACCCGGTCGAACTGCGCCGCCGGATCGGGTACGTCATCCAGCAGGTCGGGCTCTTCCCGCACAAGACGGTGCTGGAGAACACGGCGACCGTGCCCCAGCTGATCGGCACCCCCAAGGCCAAGGCCCGCGCACGGGCGGCGGAGCTGCTCGAACTGGTGGGCCTGGACCCGGCCGTGTACGGGGGCCGGTACCCGGAGCAGCTGTCGGGCGGGCAGCGCCAGCGCGTCGGCGTGGCCCGCGCGCTCGCCGCCGATCCGCCGGTGCTGCTGATGGACGAGCCGTTCGGCGCGGTGGACCCGGTGGTGCGCGAGCGGCTGCAGAACGAGTTCCTGACGCTGCAGAAGACGGTGCGCAAGACGATCCTGCTGGTCACCCACGACCTGGAGGAGGCGATCCGGCTCGGCGACCGCATCGCGGTGTACGGGGCGGGCACCATCGAGCAGTTCGCCAGCCCGGCGGCGGTGCTCGCCGCGCCGGCCACCGACTACGTGGCCTCCTTCGTCGGCGCCGACCGGGGGCTCAAGCGGCTCGCGGTCACCGCGCTCGGAAAGGCCGACCTGGCGGCGGCGGACGGCGAGTCCCCGGCGGCAGCCGTGGAGCTGGGGGCGACCTTGCGCGAGGCGCTGTCGGCCCTGCTCCAGGAGGACTCGGGCCGGATCGGGGTCACGGACCCGGACTCGGGCGAACTGGTCGGCGTACTGACCCCGGAGGGTGTGCACCGGGCCCTGCGCCGGGCCCAGCTGCAAGAGGCGTGAGAACGCGGAAGGGCCCGACCGCTCTTGAGTCCCGGCGGTCGGGCCCTTCCTTGCTGTGGTTGGCGTGCCGCCCGGCCGTCAGGCCTGGATGCGGCCGCTCATCCACACCAGCATCGGCGGGATCTCGCGGCGCCACGTGTTGAAGTTGTGGCCGCCGCTGTCGAGGATGATCGAGGAGACCCGGTCCGGGTCCTTGACCAGCTTGACGAACTTCTTGGTGTCGGCGAGGTTCGGTTCGCCGATCTCGCTGCTGGTGACGAGGAAGGACGTACCGCTCGGCTTCTTGTTCTGGATGCTGGTCAGGACGTTGGCGCGCTGCTTCAGCTTGCCGTCCCCGTGGAACAGGTCGCCGGTCGTCGGGTCGTCGGGGGCGTCGTAGTACGCGGACAGGCCCGCGGCGGCGCCGAAGGTCTCCGGGTAGTGCGCGGCGATCTTCAGGGCGCAGTAACCGCCGGTGGAATTGCCGATGAAGCCCATGTTCTTGGGCTCCTTGCCCACCCGGAAGGTGTCCTGGATGGCCTGCGGCAGGTCCTCGCCGAAGAAGGTCTCGGTCTGCGGGCCGCCGGGTATGTCCACGCACTCGGTGTCACGCGGAGGCGCGACGGTCGGCCGCAGCATGACCAGGATCATCGGCTTCATCTTGCCCGCCTTGGACAGGCTGAAGGCCTTCATCGGGTAGTCGAGCCCTTTGATCAGGTTCTCGGCGGTGCCCGGGTACCCGGTCAGGACGATGGACGCCGGAAAGTTCTCGTCCTTGTACTGCGGCTGGAAGTACTCCGGCGGGAGCCACACGTAGCCGGGGCTCGTAATCTTCGACTTCTGCCCGGATATGGCAACCTTCAGGATCTGTCCGCCGACCGGAGGCTTGGCGCCGCCGGGCACGTCCAGCTTCTGCTTGTCGACGACCTTGATGTCCTTGCTGCTCATCGAGTGGTCGACGACCTTGCCCATGGACGTCTCCTGGCCGAACAGGTCGGCCCAGGAACCGTAGAAGAGGAACGACTTGTTAGCTGCGAGACCCACAGCCGAGAACAGCGCCAGCTGGGTTGCCAGCAGGAGCCCGATCCGGCCGGCGAACGCGCGCCAGGTGCGGCCCGAGAGCTTCGGCCAGAGCCAGACCGTGGCGGCGAAGAGCAGCACACCGGCGAGGACGGCCAGCGCCAGAACCGTATTACTGGTGAGACCCATGAGCAGTCAGTCGACTTTCTGATGGCAGGACTGGAAATTTCCGACGGAAGAGTGAACCCGCTCCCCGTCGCTGTCGTCCTAATGGACGCACCACACCCGGAGGCTGTCGCAGCCTTCGGCCAAATGATCTCTCGCGGAGCAACGGGAAGCGATGTCTAGCAGGATAGATGGCGATAAGTCCGGACAGGTTCCGAAGCGGGTCCGCCGAATCCTCCGCGGGCCACGACCGGAGACCGTGCCCGGCCTCGTAGGTTCGGCCGTCATGATCGTCGGCCTTCTGGACATCGCGGCGGGCGTCTTCCCGCGGTTCCGGCACAGCCGGATCCACGCCGTGACCGAGGTGCTGCCCGGCTCCCTGGGCCCCTTCGCCGCCGCCTTGTCCATCAGCGCGGGCGTACTGCTCCTGCTGCTCGCCCACGGCCTGAAGCGGCACAAGCGCCGGGCCTGGCGGGCCGCCGTGGTGCTGCTCCCCGCGGGCGCCGCTGCCCAGTTCACCTACCGGCACTCGGTCATCGGCGTGATCATCGCGGCGGTGCTCCTCGCCCTGCTCCTGCGCCACCAGGGCGAGTTCAAGGCCCTGCCGGACCCGCGCAGCCGCTGGAAGGCGCTCGCGAACTTCGTTCTGATGAGCGCCGGTTCCATCGGCCTCGGCCTGGTCATCGTCAACGTCCACCCGGGCAAGGTCGTCGGCAACCCCGGCCTGTACGAGCAGCTCAAGCACGTCGTCCAAGGCCTCTTCGGCTTCGAGGGCCCCGTCGCCTACGCCGGCCGGGTGTCCTGGACCGTCGGCTACTCCCTCGGCGCCCTCGGCATGTTGACCGCGCTCACCACCATCTACCTGGCCTTCCGCCCCGAGCACCCGACCGCCCGGCTGACCTCCGACGACGAGGACAAGCTGCGCGGGCTGCTCGCCAAGCACGGCGGCCGCGACTCCCTCGGCCACTTCGCGCTCCGCCGCGACAAGGCCGTCGTCTTCTCCCCCAGCGGCAAGGCCGCCGTCACCTACCGCGTCGTCTCCGGCGTGATGCTCGCCTCCGGCGACCCCATCGGCGACGTCGAGGCCTGGCCCGGCGCCATCGAGCGGTTCATGGAGGAGGCCAAGGCCCACTCCTGGACCCCGGCCGTCATGGGATGCAGCGAGACCGGCGGCGAGGTCTGGACCCGCGAGACCGGCCTGGACGCGCTGGAGCTGGGTGACGAGGCGATTGTCGATGTCAAAGACTTCTCCCTGTCGGGCCGCGCCATGCGCAATGTCCGCCAAATGGTGAAGCGCATCGAGCGCAACGGCTACACCACCAAGGTCCGCCGGGTCAGCGAGCTCACCGAGACCGAGCTCGAGCAGGTGCGCGGCGCCGCCGAGGCCTGGCGCGGCACCGACACCGAGCGCGGGTTCTCCATGGCCCTGGGCCGGGTCGGCGACCCGGGCGACGGCGACTGCTTCATCGCCACCGCCCACCGCGTCGAGGAGGGCGACACCAGCCCCTTCGGCGACCTCAAGGCGATCCAGCACTTCGTCCCCTGGGGCAAGGACGGCATGTCGCTGGAGCTGATGCGCCGCGACCGCTCCGCCGACCCCGGCATGAACGAGCTGCTGATCGTGGCCTCCCTGGAGGCCGCCCCCTCGCTCGGCATCGAGAAGGTCTCCCTGAACTTCGCGATGTTCCGGTCGGCCCTGGCCCGCGGCGAGAAGATCGGCGCCGGCCCGGTGCTGCGGATGTGGCGGAACCTGCTGGTCTTCCTGTCCCGCTGGTTCCAGATCGAGTCGCTGTACAAGTTCAACGCGAAGTTCCGCCCCCGCTGGGAGCCCCGCTTCGTGGTCTTCCGCACCACCCGCGACCTGCCCCGCATCGGCTTCGCCGCGATGCAGGCCGAGGGCTTCGTGACGCTGGCGCTGCCGAGGCTGTTCGCCAGTCGCCGCCGCCCCAAGCCGCTCCGCACGTGCGCCCACACCCCGATGCCGGCCAAGGTCCCGGCGCAGGCCGAACGCGAGGTCCAGGCGGCCTGAGCCCCTCCCCGGGCGGGGCGGGGAGCGGCTGCGCGCAGCGGCCCCCGCACCCCCGCCCGCCGGCACCACGCCCACCCCGCGCCACAAGCCGGGGGCTCTACCCTGAACCCATGAACAGCAACCGCGGGCCGGCCCCCAGGGGCCAGGTCACAGGGCTACCCGACTGGGACCGCTGCGGGGTCATGGGCGTCGTCAACGTCACCCCCGACTCCTTCTCCGACGGCGGCCGCTGGTTCGACACCACCGCGGCCGTCAAGCGCGGCCTCGACCTCGTCGTCCAGGGTGCCGACCTCATCGACGTCGGCGGCGAGTCCACCCGGCCCGGCGCCACCCGCGTCGACGAGGAGGAGGAGCTGCGCCGGGTCGTCCCCGTCGTGCGCGGCCTGGCCTCCGAGGGCGTCACCGTCTCCGTGGACACCATGCGCGCCTCCGTCGCCGCCCAGGCCGTCGCCGCCGGCGCGCTGCTGGTCAACGACGTCAGCGGCGGGCTCGCCGACCCCGGCATGATCCCCGCGGTCGCCGCCGCCGAGGTGCCCTTCGTGGTGATGCACTGGCGCGGCTTCAGCGACGGCATGAACAGCCTCGCGGTCTACGAGGACGTCCTCGCCGAGGTCACCGCCGAGCTCCGGACCCGGATCGACGCGGTCGTGACCGGCGGAATCGCCCCCGAGCGGCTCCTGGTCGATCCCGGACTCGGCTTCGCGAAGAACGCCGAGCACGACCTCGCCCTCGTGGCCCGCCTGCCCGAGCTGCGCGCCCTCGGCTTCCCGCTGCTGGTCGCCGCCTCGCGGAAGCGTTTCCTCGGCCGGGTCCTGGCCGGCGGGTCCGGCGCCGCCCCGCCGCCCGCCCGAGAGCGCGACGCAGCCACGGCCGCCGTCTCCGCCATCGCGGCCCACCAGGGCGCCTGGGCCGTACGGGTCCACGAGGTACGGGCGACCGCCGACGCGGTTCGGGTGGCCCGGGCCGTGGAAGGAGCGCTGTGACCACCGACCGAGAAGGAGCCCTGTGAGCAGAACCGACATCGAAGCGGTCGAAGAGGTCAACACGGCCTTCTACGAGGCCATGGAGCGGGGGGACTTCGACTCGCTGTCGGCACTCTGGCTCGATGACGAGATCTCCTGCGTGCACCCCGGCTGGCCGGTCCTCTCCGGCCGCGGCGAGGTGCTGCGCTCGTACGCGCTGATCATGTCCCACACCGACTACATCCAGTTCTTCCTCACCGACACCAAGGTGGCCGTCATCGACGACACCGCCCTGGTGACGTGCACGGAGAACATCCTCAGCGGGGGGCCCGCCGAGGACGGCGGCGAGCTCGGCCCGCTCGTGGGCCAGCTGGTCGTCGCCACGAATGTGTTCCGACGCACATCCGAGGGCTGGCGCCTGTGGTCCCACCACGGTTCCCCGGTGCTCACGGAGTCCGACGAGGACGAAGAGGAGGACGCCGCCTGACCCCTCCGGCGGGATCCGGAGTATTTCGCAGGTAAATTCGAAGTCGGACGACGCCGACCGCACTCGGCGTAGGCCCATGGCCCCGGGGAGTCCCGGGACCGGAAGAACCTACGAAAACAGGAGTGATTCGCGTGGATCGTGTCGCGCTGCGCGGCCTCAAGGCTCGCGGGCACCACGGCGTCTTCCCCCGGGAGCGCGAGGAGGGCCAGACCTTCATCGTCGACCTGGTGCTGCACCTGGACACCCGTCCCGCGGCGGCAGGAGACGACCTGGCGAAGACCGTGCACTACGGCGTCGTCGCCGAGGAGGTCGTCGACGTGGTCCAGGGAGAGCCCGTCGACCTGATCGAGACCCTTGCCGAGCGGATCGCCCAGCAGTGCCTCAAGCACGAAGCGGTGGCACAGGTGGAGGTCGTCGTCCACAAGCCGGACGCGCCCATCACCGTCCCCTTCGACGACGTGACCATCACGATCACCCGGAGCCGCGCATGAACAACGGACTGAACGCACAGAGCGACCCCACCGTCCAGCCGGTCCCCGCCTCGGTCGTCGAGACCGTCGACGCGGCGGACACCACCCTGTCCAACCCGAAATGGGCCGTGATCGCGCTCGGCGCGAACCTCGGCAACCGGCTGGAGACCCTGCAGGGCGCCATCGACGCCCTCGGCGACACCCCGGGCCTGCGGGTCAAGGCCGTCTCCCCCGTCTACGAGACCGAGCCGTGGGGCGTCGAGCCCGGCTCGCAGCCCGCGTACTTCAACGCGGTCGTCAAGGTACGGACCACGCTGCCCCCGTCCTCGCTCCTGGAGCGCGGCCAGGCCATCGAAGAGGCCTTCGACCGCGTCCGCGAGGAGCGCTGGGGCCCGCGCACCATCGACGTCGACATCGTCGCGTACGCGGACGTCGTCTCCGACGACCCCGTCCTCACCCTCCCGCACCCGCGCGCCCACCAGCGCGCCTTCGTGCTGGCCCCCTGGCACGACATCGACCCCGAGGCCCGGATCCCCGGCCAGGGCGGCGTCGGCGCGCTGCTGGCCGGAATCGGCCTCACCGGCGTCACGCCGCGCCCCGACCTGGAACTCCGCCTGCCGGAGTAGTCGTTAACCTGTGGACTGCTGACGTACGGCGCAGAAAGCGGGGATCTGGCAAGTGAAGCAACTGAGGCCGGCCGTCCTGGCGGGCATCTTCGCCGTCGCCGGGGTCCTGTCCTGGGCGGGCGCCCGGCTGTGGAACGCGTACGGCACGCTGCCGGGCGTTCCGCTGGCCGCGCCCATCGTCCTGGGCGTCATCGCGGCGATCCTCTTCGCGACGGCGCTGTCGATGCGCTCCCGCCTGAAGGCCCAGCGCGAGCGGCGGCCGGAGGCCAAGGGCGTGGAGCCGCTGATGGCGGCCCGCGCGGTGGTCTTCGGCCAGGCCAGCGCCCTGGTGGCGGCCCTGGTGTCGGGCGCCTACGGCGGCGTCGGCGTCTTCCTGCTGACCAACGCCCTGGACGTGCCCGCCCGCCGCGACCAGGCCTGGTACGCCGGCTTCTCGGTCCTGGCGGGCGCGGCGGTCATCGCCGCGGCCCTCTTCCTGGAACACGTCCTGAAGCTCCCGGAGGACGACGACACCCCGGAGTCCCCGGCCCGGGCCTAGGCCGTCCCAGGTCGTGGAGGTAGCCGTCCCCGAAGACGAGGGCTTCACCGATCCACGACCCGTTCCGCTTCGTCGTCCGCTAGCGGGCGATGATCAGGCTCATGGCCTCGTTGCGCGTGGCGGGGTCGCGGAGCTGGCCGCGGACCGCCGAGGTGATGGTCTTCGCGCCGGGCTTGCGGACCCCGCGCATGGTCATGCACATGTGCTCGCACTCGATGACCACGATGCAGCCGCGCGGGTCCAGGATCTCCATGAGGGAGTCCGCTATCTGCGTGGTCAGCCGCTCCTGCACCTGGGGGCGGCGGGCGTACACGTCCACCAGGCGGGCCAGCTTCGACAGGCCGGTGATCTTGCCGTCGGTGGACGGTATGTAGCCGACGTGCGCCACGCCGTGGAAGGGCACCAGGTGGTGCTCACAGGAACTCATGACCTCGATGTCCTTCACCAGGACCATCTCGTCGTGGCCGAGGTCGAACGTCGTGGTCAGGACCTCTTCGGGCTTCTGGTAGAGGCCGGCGAATATCTCCTTGTACGCCCGCGCCACGCGCGCCGGGGTCTCCAGCAGGCCCTCGCGGTCCGGGTCCTCTCCGACCGCGATCAGGAGCTCACGGACCGCCGCCTCGGCTCGCTTCTCGTCGAACTCGCCGATCGTGCCCTCGTCGCCGGTCAGGGTCACTGGGTCCGTCATTGCTTCCTCGTTCCTGTAAAAAGTGCCGCGCCCCCCAGGCTAGAACCTGGGGGGCGCGGCTTCCATTCCGGGTGGATCAGGCTTCGGGGCGGTCCTCCGGGGCCACCTCGATGCCCTTCTCCGTGGAGACCGGCGTGACGGCGGTGGTCGCCGACGTGCCGTTCGCCGCGTTCGTCAGCTGGAGCTCCTTGGGAGAGAGCACCGGCGGACGGGTGGAGGGAGTGCGGCGGGAGGAGCCGGTCCACGCGGGGCGGGCCGGACGCTTCACGATCGTGGAGAAGATCTCGGCGATCTGCTCCTTGTTCAGCGTTTCCTTCTCCAGCAGCGCGAGGACCAGGTTGTCGAGAACGTCGCGGTTCTCGACGAGGATCTCCCAGGCCTCGTTGTGCGCGGTCTCGATGAGCTTCTTGACCTCTTCGTCGACCAGCGCCGCGACCTCTTCCGAGTAGTCCCGCGGGTGCGCCATCTCGCGCCCCAGGAACGGCTCGGTGTTGTCGCCGCCGAACTTGATCGCACCGAGACGCTCGGTCATGCCGTACTGCGTGACCATGGCCCGCGCCGTGGCGGTGGCCTTCTCGATGTCGTTCGCCGCGCCCGTCGTCGGGTCGTGGAAGACCAGTTCCTCGGCCGCGCGCCCGCCCAGCATGTACGCCAGCTGGTCGAGCATCTCGTTGCGCGTGGTCGAGTACTTGTCCTCGTCGGGCAGGACCATGGTGTAGCCCAGGGCCCGGCCGCGGGACAGGATCGTGATCTTGTGGACCGGGTCCGAGTTCGGAGAGGCCGCCGCGACCAGGGCGTGTCCGCCCTCGTGGTACGCGGTGATCTTCTTTTCCCGGTCCGACATGATCCGGGTCCGCTTCTGCGGACCCGCCACGACGCGGTCGATCGCCTCGTCCAGCGAGTGGTTGTCGATCAGCTTCTTGTCCGAGCGGGCCGTGAGGAGCGCGGCCTCGTTCAGGACGTTGGAGAGATCGGCACCCGTGAAGCCGGGCGTGCGGCGGGCGACCGCACCCAGGTCGACGTCGGGCGCGACCGGCTTGCCCTTCTGGTGGACCTTGAGGATCTCCAGACGGCCCTGCATGTCCGGACGGTCGACCGCGATCTGCCGGTCGAAGCGGCCGGGGCGCAGGAGCGCCGGGTCGAGGATGTCGGGACGGTTCGTGGCGGCGATCAGGATGACGCCGCCCTTCACGTCGAAGCCGTCCATCTCGACCAGCAGCTGGTTGAGGGTCTGCTCGCGCTCGTCGTGACCGCCGCCGAGACCCGCACCGCGGTGCCGGCCGACGGCGTCGATCTCGTCGACGAAGACGATCGCCGGCGCGTTGGCCTTGGCCTGCTCGAACAGGTCGCGGACACGCGAGGCACCGACACCGACGAACATCTCGACGAAGTCGGATCCGGAGATCGAGTAGAAGGGGACACCGGCCTCGCCCGCGACGGCGCGCGCGAGCAGGGTCTTACCGGTGCCGGGCGGGCCGTACAGCAGCACACCCTTGGGGATCTTGGCGCCGACGGCCTGGAACTTCGCCGGCTCCTGGAGGAACTCCTTGATCTCGTGGAGTTCCTCGACGGCCTCGTCCGAGCCCGCCACATCGGCGAACGTCGTCTTCGGGGTGTCCTTGGTGATGAGCTTGGCCTTGGACTTCCCGAAGTTCATGACCCGGGAGCCGCCGCCCTGCATCTGGTTCATCAGGAACAGGAAGACCACGACGATGAGGACGAAGGGCAGGAGCGAGAGCAGCACGCTCAGGAACGGGCTGGTCTTGTCCGGATCGACGGAGTACCCGTCGGGGATCTGACCGGCTTCGTACTTGGTCTGGAGGTTCTGGGCGAGCTGGACGCCCTGATCCCCGATGTAGTTGGCCTGGAACTTGGTGCCGTCGTGCTTGCCGAGCTTCTGGCCTTCGCTCAGCTCGATCTTGATCATCTGGCTGTCGCCGGTGGTCAGCTTCGCTGTCTCCACCTGGCCACTGTTGATCGCCTTGATGACCTCGCTGGTGTCCACCGACTTGTAGCCGCCGCCGGAGCCGACGACATTCATCAACACGACCACGGCGAGGACGGCCAGCACGATCCACATGACCGGCCCACGGAAGTATCGCTTCACGTCCATCCATACGGGGCGCAAAGCACCCCGTCCCTCCTGCCCGTAGGTAAATGCTGCTGTGTGAGTAAAGACTGTTCTTCGGAATGTACCCCTGTATTGTCACCCGCGGCCTCGTGGGACGGCTGACAGACCCGCCTTCCCCTGCTCCAACGGCGGGAATCGCCCCCAGGTTCCCCGGAGTTTCCGAGGCGCCCCGGGGACGCGGGCGGGAGCGGGGTCAGCCGCCGTAGACGTGCGGGGCGAGCGTGCCGACGAACGGCAGGTTGCGGTACTTCTCCGCGTAGTCGAGGCCGTAGCCGACGACGAACTCGTTCGGGATGTCGAAGCCGACCCACTTCACGTCGATCGCGACCTTCGCGGCGTCGGGCTTGCGCAGCAGCGTGACGACCTCGAGGGAGGCCGGCTGGCGCGAGCCCAGGTTCGACAGCAGCCAGGACAGCGTCAGACCGGAGTCGATGATGTCCTCGACGATCAGGACGTGCTTGTCCTTGATGTCGGTGTCCAGGTCCTTGAGGATCCGCACCACACCGGAGGACTGGGTCCCGGCGCCGTACGAGGACACCGCCATCCAGTCCATGGTGAGCGGGGTGGACAAGGCACGCGCCAGGTCCGCCATCACCATCACCGCGCCCTTGAGGACGCCGACGATGAGCAGGTCCTTGCCCGCGTACTCCGCGTCGATCTTCGCGGCCAGCTCGGCCAGCTTCGCGTCGATCTCTTCCTTGGTGATGAGCACCGACTGGAGGTCGCCGCCCATGTCCTTCTCGTCCACCCGCATCACTTTCGTTGTCGGCCGGGGCTCCGGGGGTGCCCCCCGGAGGACTCAGCCGTGTTTCAGCACCAATCAGCCCTGCCGGATGACAAGTCTGCCACCCTGCCGCTGGGCCTCGACCCGGCCGGGCAGGTTGATGGCGCCCTGACCGCGCCATCCGGTGATGAGGCGGTCGACTTCCTCGATGTGCCGGGCGAAGAGGGAGCCCGCGGGAGAACCGGCGGCGACCACGGCCCTGCGCAGCACCCGGCGGCGGACGGCCGGGGGCAGGGCGTACAGCTTGGCGCACTCCAGGCGGCCGTCCTCGTCGCGTACGCCGGTCTCCGCCTCGGCGGCCCAGGCGTCCAGCGCGTCGGCGTCGTCGCGCGACAGCTGGGCGGTGCGGGCCAGCGCTTCGACGACCCCCTTGCCCAGCGCCTTCTCCAGGGCGGGCAGTCCCTCGTGGCGCAGGCGGGAGCGGGTGTAGGCGGGGTCCATGTTGTGCGGGTCGTCCCAGACGGGGAGGGACTGGACCATGCAGGCCTTGCGGGCGGTCTGCCGGTCGACCTGGAGGAAGGGGCGGCGGTAGCGGTGGCTGCGGCCCGGGCCTCCGCTGACCTCGGCCATGCCGGAGAGCGAGCGGATGCCGGACCCGCGGGCGAGGCCCAGCAGGACGGTTTCGGCTTGATCGTCCCGGGTGTGGCCGAGCAGCACGGCGGAGGCGCCCAGCCGGTCGGCGGCCTCGTCCAGGGCGCCGTAGCGGGCATCGCGGGCCGCGGCCTCGGGACCGCCGTCGCGGCCGACGCGCACGGCGACGGACTCCACCGGGTCGAGGCCGAGGGCGGTCATGCGGATGACGACCTCGGCGGCGCGCAGGTCGGAGCCGGGCTGGAGCCCGTGGTCGACGGTGATGCCGCCGGCCCGGATGCCGAGCTTGGGCGCCTCGAAGGCCAGGGCGGAGGCGAGCGCCATGGAGTCGGCGCCGCCGGAGCAGGCGACGAGGACGAGCGGCAGGGTGCCGGCCGGGGTGCGGGGGCCGGCGGAGGGCGTCCCCGCGGGCCGGGTGCGGGGGAAGTCGGTGAGGTCGGTGAGGACGTCGTGGAGTGCGCGGCGGACCGCCAGGCGTATCGCCGCGACCGCAGGATGGGGACCCATGTCCGGTGCCCTTCGATGGAGTTCGGATGCCTCGGAGGCTTCGGGGGTGGAGCGTCAGGGGGTGGAGCGTCGGGGGTGCTGCCGGGCGGCCCCCGCCGAGCGGGTATGTCACTCAGAGTGCGTCGATGGTGACAGAGCCGAGCCGTTCCCCGAGCATCGCACGCCCTTCCACGGCCCACGGTCCCTCGGACGGGTGATGCTGCTTCCCCCAAGGAGACATGTTTACGCCCCCTGCGTCACGCCTATTCGCTCCCTTCGCTCCCCTTGCGGTGTACGCGGGCCACCCAGTCCGCCGGCTTGGCGATCTCGGCCTTGGTCGGCAATGTGTTCGGAGAGGTCCACACCCGGTTGAAGCCGTCCATGCCGACCTCCTCGACGACGGCGCGCACGAAGCGCTCGCCGTCGCGGTACTGGCGCAGCTTGGCGTCGAGGCCCAGGAGCTTGCGCAGGGTGGCGTCGAGGCGGCCGGCGCCGCTGGCCCGGCGCTGCTGGAACTTCTCGCGGATCTCGGCGACCGAGGGCACCACCTGGGGGCCGACCCCGTCCATCACGAAGTCGGCGTGGCCCTCCAGCAGGGACATGACGGCGGTGAGCCGGCCCAGCACCTCCCGCTGCTCGGGGGTCTGCACGATCTCGACGAGGGAGCGGCCCTCGTCGCCCCGCTCGGCGTCGGGCCGGGCTCCCGCGAAGGACTGGGCGGCGTCGCGCAGCCGCTCCAGGACGGTCATGGGATCCACTTCGGTGGCGCCGAGAAACGTCTGGATTTCGCCTTCGAGGTGGTCGCGGAGCCACGGGACGGCCGTGAACTGGGTACGGTGCGTCTCCTCGTGCAGGCAGACCCACAGCCGGAAGTCGTGCGGGTGCACCTCCAGCTCGCGCTCGACGTGCACGATGTTCGGGGCGACGAGCAGCAGCCGGCCGCCGCCCGTGGAGGAGCCGGGCAGCTCGCGGGAGGCCGGCGCGAAGGTCTCGTACTGGCCGAGGACCCGGGAGGCCAGGAAGCTCAGCAGCATGCCCAGCTCGACGCCGGTGACCTTGCCGCCGACCGCGCCGAAGACGGCCGCGCCGGGGGTGCCCGCGCGCCGGTCCTGCATCTTGCCGAGGAGGGGCTGGAGCAGCTCGCGGAAGCCCGCCACGTTGGCCTTGACCCAGCCTGCCCGGTCGACGACCAGGACGGGGGTTTTGGGGACGTGCGCCCCTTCGGGTAGCGCGTGGAACATCCGGGTGAACTCGTGTACGTGCCGTTCGGAGGTCCTGGCGTGTCCGCGCAGCTCCGCGACGACGGCCCGGGCCTCGTCCCGGCTGACCTCCGGGCCGGGCCGCACCAGCCGGGTCGCGGTCGCCACCGCGAGGTTCCAGTCGACCATCTCCGCACCACCGATGCTCGTCATGCGTCAACCGTACGTGGACCGGCCCGCGGGCGGACCCCCTACGCCGCTCCCGCCACCGCGGCGGCCAGCTTGTCGAGGCTCTTCTCGGCGGCCGGGCCGTCCGCGCTGTTGGCGGTCAGGAAGGCGAAGGCGAGGAGCCGGCCGGAGCGGTCGACGACGGTGCCCGCGAGGGAGTTCACGCCGGTCAGGGTGCCCGTCTTGGCGCGGATCAGGCCGGCGGCCGGGGAGCTGCCGGCGTTGCGGGCGCGCAGGGTCCCGGTGAATCCGGCGACGGGCAGGCCGGTGAGGACGGGCCGCAGCTCGGGCCGCTGCGGGTCGGCGGCCTTGGCGAGCAGGCCCGTCAGGAGGCCGGTGCTGACCTTGTCGGCGCGGTTGAGCCCGCTGCCGTCGGCGAAGCGGGAGCCGGAGACGTCTACGCCGAGGGCGGCCAGCCGGTCGGTGACGGCCTTCTCGCCGCCTTCGAAGCTGGCGGGGCGGCCGGAGGCGAGGGCGGTCTGCCGGGCGAGGGCCTCGGCGATGTCGTTGTCGCTGTGGGTGAGCATCCGCTCGACGAGGCCGGCCAGCGGGGTGGAGTGGGTGGCCGCCAGCGGCTGGGCGCCGTCGGGCGCCTTGGCCCGGGCGGGTTCGCCGGTGACCTTGATGCCTCGCTCGGTCAGCAGGGCGGCGAAGGAGCGGGCGGCGTCCCTGGAGGGGTCGCCGGTGCGCTCCACGGGCCCGGACGTGGAGTCGTCGGGGCGGCCCTCGTCGGCCATCAGGGCGGTGACGGGCGCGATGTTGGGGTTGTCGCCGATCGGGTGGCGGACCGGGCCGGTGTAGAGGCTGTCGTCGTAGCCCAGGCTCACGCTGTCGGTGCCGGCGGCCTTGAGGGCCTGGGCGGTGTCGGCGGCGAGGGCCACGAGGCTGCCGCCGGATCCGGCGGGGCTCTTCTTCTTGGCGGTGAGGGAGGGATCGCCGCCGCCGACGAGGAGGATCTGCCCTGCAGCGGCGCCGGGCACGACGGCGGTCCGCATCCGGTGCTCGGGCCCGAGGGCGGCCAGCGCCGCCGCGGCGGTGGCGATCTTGATCGTGGAGGCGGGGGTCATCGGGTCCCTCGCCCCGGACTCGTACAGCACCTGCCCGGTGGCGGTGTCGACGACGGAGGCGGTGCGGACGGTGCCGAGCGCGGGGTCCGCGAGCAGCGGCCGCAGGGCGGCCGCGAGGCCCTCGGGGGCGGCGGCCGCCGCCGGGCGCGGGGCGCCGGGGCCGATCGCGCCGAGGACCCCGGGGGCGCTGGGAGCGGCCTGCGGGAAGGTTCCGGAGCCGGGACCGCCACCGTGATCTGCGCCACCCGTGAGGCCCCAGGAGGCGACCCTGTCCCGCTCGGCCTTACGCTGGCCGGAGTCCCACGGACCGGCGGCGGTCACCACGGCCGCCGACAGGGCGAGACCGGCGACGGCCGAGCCCGCGATGAGCTGCCACGTCTTGATCAATGGCACCTCGGACCAGCCCCTTTCGCGATCACACATATGCGTGAGGGACACTTAACCACTGCGTCTTGCCGCGAGCATGGCACCCCACCCGGCTGGGGGTACTCCCAGCGTCAGCTGGGGGCGGCCGGGCCGGACGCGCGCGTATTGAATCAAATACGGTCTCGAAGCAATTCAGACTGCTGAAGCTGATCATGGAGGAGCAGGACGTGGAGTTCGACGTCACCATCGAGATCCCCAAGGGTTCGCGGAACAAGTACGAGGTGGACCACGAGACCGGCCGGATCCGTCTGGACCGTCGCCTCTTCACCTCGACCAGCTACCCGGCCGACTACGGCTTCGTCGAGAACACCCTCGGCGAGGACGGCGACCCGCTGGACGCGCTGGTCATCCTTGACGAGCCGACCTTCCCGGGCTGCCTGATCAAGTGCCGCGCCATCGGCATGTTCCGCATGACGGACGAGGCGGGCGGCGACGACAAGCTGCTGTGCGTGCCGGCCTCGGACCCGCGTGTCGAGCACCTGCGCGACATCCACCACGTGTCGGAGTTCGACCGCCTGGAGATCCAGCACTTCTTCGAGGTCTACAAGGACCTGGAGCCGGGCAAGTCGGTCGAGGGCGCGAACTGGGTCGGCCGCACCGAGGCCGAGGCCGAGATCGAGGCCTCGTACAAGCGCCTCGAGGCCCAGGGCGGCCACCACTAGGCTCCGCCGGTGAGCGGGACGGGTTCCCCGGCCCCGCTGCGCGCGACTGCGGGCGGTACCCCCTTGCGGGGGTGCCGCCCGCTTCGCGTTCCGGCCCGGGGGAACGCGACCGGCGACCGGGCTGCCTTCGCCATGGAGGAAACGGTTCCGCATACTGATACCGCCGGTGATCACTGAGTGGAGGACGCGTGGCGGAGGCCGACGGGGCCGAGGACAGGAAGCCCCAGTCCGACGAGGCGCACAGCGCCTTCACGCCGCCGCCCGGGATGGAGCCGGGGGTACCGGAGGACGAACAGCCCACCTCGGAGTTCGCGCTCCCGGCGGGCACCGAGCCGGTGCAGCCCGAGCCCGAGGGCTCGGCCTTCGCGACCCCGGCCACCTACAGCGCCGCGCACTCCCCGCCCGCCTACACCCCCGGCCAGGGCTTCCCCGTCGCCCGGATGAAGGAGTCCCCCTGGCAGGACCGGATGCGCACGATGCTGCGCATGCCGGTCGACGTGCGGCCGGTACCGGACCTGGTGCAGCGGCCGACCGAGACCGGGCCCGCCGTGGGCCGCGTGCTCGACCTGACCCTGCGCATCGGCGAGCTGCTCCTCGCGGGCGGCGAGGGAGCCGAGGACGTGGAGGCCGCCATGTTCGCGGTGGCCCGCTCCTACGGGCTGGACCGCTGCGAGCCCACCGTCACCTTCACCATGCTGTCGATCACCCACCAGCCCTCGCTGGTGGACGACCCGGTGTCGGCGAACCGGACCGTGCGCCGCCGCGGCACCGACTACAACCGGCTCTCCGCCGTCTTCCGGCTCGTGGACGACATCAGCGCCGCCGAGATCGACGTCTCCCTGGAGGAGGCCTACCGGCGCCTCGCCGAGATCCGCCGCAACCGCCACCCGTACCCGGGCTGGATGCTCACCTCCGCCGCCGGACTGCTCGCCGGGGCCGCCTCCACGCTGGTCGGCGGCGGGGTGCTGGTCTTCATCGCGGCGGCCGTCGGGGCGGTCCTCGGCGACCGGCTGGCCTGGCTGTGCGCCGGGCGCGGGCTGCCGGAGTTCTACCAGTTCGTGGTCGCCGCGATGCCGCCGGCCGCGATCGGGGTGGCGCTCAACATGACGGGGATCGACGTCAAGGCCTCCGCCGTGATCACCGGCGGGCTCTTCGCGCTGCTGCCCGGGCGGGCCCTGGTCGCCGGCGTGCAGGACGGGCTGACCGGCTTCTACATCACCGCCTCCGCCCGGCTGCTGGAGGTCATGTACCTCTTCATCGGCATCATCATGGGCGTGCTGGTCGTCCTCTACGTCGGCCTGCAGTTCGACGCCTCCCCGCGGCCGGAGGAGGTCCTCGAGATCCAGCAGCGGCCGCTGATCCAGATCGCGGCCTCGATGGTCCTGGTGTTCACCTTCGCGGTCCTGCTCCAGCAGGAGCGGTCCAGCGTGTGGATCGTGACCCTCAACGGCGGGGTCGCCTGGGTGACCTTCGGAGCCCTGCACTACGCGGGCGGCATCCCGCCCGTGCCGTCCACCGCCGTCGCCGCCGGGCTGGTCGGCCTGTTCGGGCAGCTCTTCTCCCGCTACCGCTTCGCCTCCGCCCTGCCGTACACGACGGCGGCCATCGGGCCGCTGCTGCCCGGTTCGGCGACGTACTACGGGCTGCTGCTGATCGCCGAGAACCGGCTGAACGAGGGCCTCGCCTCCCTCGTGAACGCCGCGGCCATCGCCCTCGCCATCGCGATCGGCGTCAACCTGGGTTCCGAGGCCTCCCGGCTGTTCATGCGGATCCCGGGCGCCGCCAGCGCCGCGAAGCGCCGCGCGGCCAAGCGGACCCGCGGCTTCTGACGGGCACACGAACGCCCCGGGACCCTTGCGGGGCCTCCGGGGCGTTACGGGTCGTACGCGTGGCTGCGGCGCCCTTAGCGCTTCGCGTGGCGGCCGCGCTGGCCGGCGGTCTGGCCCTCGGTCTCGAGCGGGGCCTCGGCGGCCGCCGCCCTGTTCTCCTTGCGGGCCTTCAGCACCTCGAAGATCACCGGGATGAGGGAGAGCAGGACGATCAGGATCAGGATCGCCTCGATGTTGGTCTTGATGAACTCGATCTGGCCGAGCCAGTAGCCGGCGATCGTGATGCCCGCGCCCCAGCCGATGCCGCCGATGACGTTGTACGTCAGGAAGGTGCGGTACTTCATCGAGCCGGCGCCGGCGACCATCGGGGCGAAGGTGCGGATGATCGGCACGAAGCGGGCGAGCACGATGGCCTTGGGGCCGTGCTTGTCCATGAACTCGTGCGCCTTGTCCAGGTTCTCCCGCTTGAAGACCTTCGACTTCGGCCGGTTGAAGAGCTTCGGCCCGAAGTACTTGCCGATCATGTAGCCGACCTGGTCGCCGATGATCGCGGCGGCCACGATCAGCGTGCAGACCAGCCACAGCGGCTGCTTGATGTACTCGCCGTTGGCGACCAGCAGACCTGCCGTGAACAGCAGCGAGTCGCCGGGCAGGAACGCGAAGAGTCCCGACTCCGCGAAGACGATGACCAGGATGCCGATCAGGCCGAAGTGCGAGATCAGATAGTCCGGGGACAGCCACTCAGGGCCGAGCGCAATCGTGTACACGGGTTCCGGACTCTCCTGGATGAGGGGGCGTGTGCGGGGCGGGCGGTCTCAATTATCAACGCACACGACCCCCGCCCGGTTCCAGGGACCGGAGGGGGTCGGGTGCGTGACGATTCGCCTACGCCTTGCGCACGGCGTTGGCCAGGATCGCGTCCCGTACGAACACCGCCAGGCCCGGCCGGACATCGTCGTAGTGCGCCGTGAACCGCTCGTCCGCGACGCACATCTCACCGAGGCAGGTGTGGATCTCGTACGTGCAGAAGTAGTAGCCGGCGTTGATCCAGCCGCGGTGCTCCTCCGCGAGGTCCATGGCCTCCTCGGACTCCGCGGGCGCGCCGGAGTCGAGCAGGGCGATGAACCTGCGGTTGATGTCCCGCTCCCGGTCCTGGATCCGCTGCCAGTCCTCCTTGGTGTACGAGGCGGTCCGGCGGGCCGACTCCTTGTACGCGTCCGTGCCGCCCCAGCGGCGCTCGGCCTCCTCGGCGTGCTCGTCCGGGTCGAAATCGCCGAAGACCTCGAACTTCTCCTCGGGGGTGAGGTTGATGCCCATCTTCTTCGCCTCCATGGCGTGCTCAACGGCCTTGGCCATCTGCTGGAGCCGGTCGATCCGGTCGGTCAGCAGGGCGTGCTGCCGGCGCAGATGCTCCCGCGGATCCGTTTCCGGGTCGTCCAGCAGGACCGCGACCTCGTCGAGGGGGAAGCCGAGCTCCCGGTAGAACAGGATCCGCTGCAGCCGGTCCAGGTCGGCGTCGCCGTAGCGGCGGTGACCGGCGCGGCTGCGGCCGCTCGGCGAGAGCAGGCCGATCTCGTCGTAGTGGTGCAGGGTGCGCACCGTGACTCCGGCGAATCCGGCGACCTGGCCCACGGAGTAGCCCATGTCCACTTCCCTCAACTCCCCTCCTCGACGTCTGGTTGGGTACGCCCTTCACTGTGGGTCCTCACGCCGCGTGAGGTGCAAGCCCGCCCGTACGGCTACTTGCTCAGGCCCCGGAAGCGGCCCACCGCCAGCGGGAAGAAGACGGCCAGCAGCAGGAGCGGCCACCCGACGGCCAGCAGGCCGGCGTGCTCGAAGGCCCAGGACGGCGAGGCCGAGGCGGAGGCCGCCGCCGGGTTGCCGAACAGGTCGCGGACCGCCGTCGCCGTCGCCGACATCGGGTTCCACTCGACCACCGCCCCCAGCCAGCCCGGCATCGACTCGGGAGTGGCGAAGGCGTTGGACAGGAAGCCCACCGGCCACACCAGGATCTGCACCGCCTGCACCATCTCGGGCCGGCCCGCGACCATGCCCAGGTGGATCCCGATCCACAGCATCGCGAACCGCAGCAGCAGGAGCAACGCGAAGGCCGCCAGCGCGGCCGCCGCCGAGCCGTGCCAGCGCCAGCCGAGCAGCAGCCCGACCCCCGCCAGGACCACGAGGCCCACCGCCGACTGGATCATGTCCGCGACGCTGCGGCCGACCAGGACCGCCGAGGAGGACATCGGCATGGCGCGGAAGCGGTCGATCACCCCCTTCTCCAGGTCCCGGGTGACGGCCGTCATGGTCGACTCCAGCCCGAATGCCATGGTCAGCGCGAGCATCCCGGGCACCAGGAACTCGACGTACTCCCCGTCGATCCCCCGGCCGCCGCCCACCAGGAAGCCGAACATCAGCAGCAGCATCACCGGGAAGACCAGTCCGACGACCACCTGCACCGGCTGCCGCGCCCAGTGCGCCAGCTCGCGCCGGGTCATCGTCCAGGAGTCCGTGGCCACCCACGTCGCACTCATGCCGCCACGTCCTTCTTCTCCGTCAGGTGCAGGAAGACCTCGTCCAGCGTGGGCCGCCGGACCGCGAGGTCCTCCGCCTCGATGCCGGCGTCCTGCAGCGCCCGCAGGGTCAGGGTCAAGCCGGCCATCCGGTCCTCCACGGGGAAGCTGAGCGTCGAGGAGTCCGGGTCCACCGTCGGGTCCGGGAGCAGCGCCGCGGCCTGCGCCAGCCGCGCCGCGTCGCGCAGGACCACGACGATCCGGTCCGCCCCGACCAGGGCCTTCAACTCGTCCGCCGTGCCCTCGCGCGCCACCCGCCCCGCGTCGATCAGCGCGATGCGGTCGGCGAGCTGGTCGGCCTCCTCCAGGTACTGCGTGGTCAGCAGGACGGTCGTGCCGCCGCCGACCAGGGAGCGGACCGCGCTCCACACCTCGGCGCGGCCGCGCGGGTCGAGTCCGGTGGTCGGCTCGTCCAGGAACAGCACCTCCGGGTCCGTGATCAAGGACGCCGCGAGGTCGAGGCGGCGGCGCATGCCGCCGCTGTACTTCTTCACGGGCTTGCGGCCGGTGTCGGCGAGGCCGAAGCGCTCCAGCAGCTCCTGCGCCCGCAGTCCGGCCCGGCGCGCGCCCAGGTGGTACAGGCGGCCGAACATCTCCAGGTTCTGCCGCCCGTCCAGCTCCTCGTCCAGCGCCGCGTGCTGGCCGAGCAGCCCGATCCGGGAGCGGACGGCCGCCGCGTCGGTCCGTACGTCGTGGCCGGCCACCCGCACCACGCCCTCGTCGGGGCGCAGCAGGGTGCTCATGATCCGCACGGCCGTGGTCTTCCCGGCCCCGTTGGGGCCGAGTACCGCGTGGACCGTGCCGGGGGCCACCTCCAGGTCGAGCCCGGCCAGGGCGTGCTTGTCGCCGTACCGCTTGTGGACACCTTCGACGGAGATCGCCAACGCGATCGACTCCTTACTAGTCAAACTTGAATAGCAACCTGCAAGGTAGTGCCCGATGGAGGGCTAGTCAAACTTGATTACGGAGAACGGTGGGAAATTACGAGCAGGGCGGGCCGGACTGCGCGAACGGGTTCTCTTCGCCGTCCGCCAGCACCCCGACGAACGGCTCGCCGCCCTCCCCCGCGAAGGAGTACGCGCCCCCCTCGATCCGGGCGATCAGGCCCCGCGTCCACTCCGCCTCGGCGTCCGCGGAGTGGACCCACCTGTGCATGATCTCGCCGATGTGCCCCAGCTGCCCGGGCCCGTCCTGCGGCGTGTAGTAGTCCGTCACCGCCGACCGCCAGCCGGCCAGCTTCGACAGCCGCTCGCGCAGCAGCTCCAGCACCTCGGCCCGCGGCAGATCGACCATGAAGCCGATCGCCGCGGACAGCAGGTCCGCCTTCTGGTCGTACGCCGCCAAGGCCTCGCGCAGCAGCCGGAAGTACTCCGCGCGCCCCGCCTCCGTGACCTCGTACTCGGTGCGCGGCGGCCCGCCGGCGGCGCTGGGCGCCACCTCGTGCGCGTGCAGGACGCCCTGCTTCGCCATCTGCTTGAGCGCGTGGTAGATCGATCCGGGCTTGGTGTTGGACCACTCGTGCGCGCCCCAGTACTCGAGGTCGTTGCGCACCTGGTACCCGTGCGCCCGCCCGTGCTGGCGGACGGCGCCGAGGACGAGAAGCCGGATCGCTGACATGGGGCCAGGCTACTAAGCCGCCGTGTCAGCCCATGGCCTTGGTCCCGTCGAGGGTCTCGCGGACGATGTCCGCGTGGCCCGCGTGCCGGGCGAACTCCTCCACCAGGTGCAGGAGCATCCAGCGCATCGAGACCTTGGCGTCCTTCGGGAACCAGGGCGCCTCGGGCAGCGGGAAGACCTCGTCGAGGCTCGGCACGGCCAGGATGAAGTCCTCCACCTCCCGCGTCACCCCGTCCCAGAAGGCCAGGACCGACGGGATGGTCTCGCTCCCGACCAGCTGGAAGCCCTCGCCCCAGGCCTCCCGGCTGCGCCGCACCTCGTTGGGCTGCTGCTGGGCCAGCCGCAGCCAGTTGAGCTCGACCTCGGCCGCGTGCTTGAGCAGCCCCGACAGGGACAGCTCGCTGGCGCTGGGGCGGCTCGCGGCCTGCTCCTCGTCCAGTCCGAGCACGGATTCGCGCAGGGCCGTGCGCTGGGCCTCGACGAAGGCGAGGAGCGTGCCGCGCTCGTCGCCGGGGATCTCGGTGGAAAGCTGAGCCATGGTCTACCGCCTTCGGTTTCCGGTGTCTCTCCTGCTGACAAGGACCACGCTACGGAGCGATGCGGTCAGGTTCTGTCCTCTATGGGCCGGCGGTCACTGTGCGGCGGATTCCCCCTCCGGCCGCAGGGCGGGAAGGGCGGTGGCCGGCTTCGGCAGCAGGGCCTTGGAGAGGTCCTGCCTGCCCGTCGGGTCGAGCCCGTACATCGCCTCGTAGATCTTGCGGACCGCCGGCCCGGACGCACCCGAGCCGGTGCCGCCCTGGGAGATCGTCATCACGATCGTGTAGTCCTCGGTGTAGGAGGCGAACCACGAGGTGGTCTGCTTGCCCTGGACCTCGGCGGTGCCGGTCTTGGCGTGCATCGGGATCTGCTTCTGCGGCCAGCCGCCGAACCGCCAGGCGGCGCTTCCGTTGGTGGCCACCCCGGCGAGGGCCTCGTCGATGTTGTCGCGGGTCTTGGCGTCCATCGGGAGCCTGCCCTGCTCCTTCGGCGCGATCTCCCGGACCGAGGTGCCGTCGGCGCTGACGACCGCCTTGCCGACGCTGGGCTGGTGGAGCGTGCCGCCGTTGGCGATGGCCGCGTAGACGGAGGCCATCTGGACCGGGGTGACGAGCGTGTCACCCTGCCCGATCGAGTAGTTGATGGCGTCGCCCTCGCGCAGCTGGTTGCCCTGGCGGCAGTTCTCGTACGCGATCTTCTCGGCGAAGCTGCCGTTCTTCTTGCCGTCCCGGCACCAGGCGTCCTTGTTCGCCTCGAAGAAGTCCTGCTTCCACTTCCGGTCGGGGACCCGGCCGGGCACCTCGTTCGGCAGGTCGATGCCGGTGCGCTTGCCCAGCCCGAACTCGTGGGCGGTCTTGAGGAACCAGTCGTTCGGGTTCTTCTTCGGGTTGATGCCGCCGTCCTTCTTCCACTCCTGGTCCGCGAGGGCGTAGTACACGGTGTCGCAGGAGACCTCCAGGGCCCGGCCGATGGTGATGTCGCCGTGGCCCTGCGACTCGAAGTTCGTGAAGGTCTGACTGCCGACCGAGTACGAGCTGGGGCAGGGGTAGCGGTTGTTGAACGGGTACCCGGCGTTGACCGCGGCGGTGGAGGTGACCACCTTGAAGATGGAGCCCGGCGCCGCCTGGGCCTGGATGGCCCGGTTCAGCAGCGGGTAGTTCGACTCCTTGTCGGTGAGCGAGGCGTAGTCCTTGGCGGAGATGCCGCCCACCCAGGCGTTCGGGTCGTACGTCGGGTTCGAGGCCATCGCCACGATGCGGCCCGTCTTGGACTCCATGACCACGACCGCGCCCGAGTCGGCCTCGTAGTTCCGGCGGGTGTTCTTGTCGTACGTCCTGCGGGCGTCGATCATCGCGTTGTTCAGCTCGCGCTCGGCGACCGCCTGCACCCGGGAGTCGATGGAGGTCACGATGTTCGAGCCGGGCAGCGCCTTGTCGGTCTCGCCCTGGCCGATGACCCGGCCGAGGTTGTCGACCTCGTAGCGGGTGATGCCCGCCTTGCCGCGCAGCTCCTTGTCGTACGTGCGCTCCAGGCCGGACCGGCCCACCTGGTCGGAGCGCAGGTAGGGGGAGTCGGAGTTCTTCGCCTTGGCGATCTCCTCGTCGGTGACCGGCGAGAGGTAGCCGAGCACCTGGGAGGTGTTGGCCTCGTCGGGTGCGGCGTAGCGGCGCATGGCGGTGGGCTCGGCGGTGATGCCGGGGAAGTCCTCGGCGTGCTCGTGGATCTGGAGCGCCTGCTCGGTGGTGGCCTCGTCGCTGACCGGGATCGGCTGGTAGGGCGAGCCGTTCCAGCAGGGCTGCGGGGTCTTGGAGTCGCAGAGCCGGACCTTGTCGACGACCTCCTGCGGGTCCATGCCCAGGACCCCCGCGAGGCGGGTGAGGACGGCCTTGCCGCGGTCCTTCATGGTCAGCAGCTCGGTGCGGTTGGCGGAGACCACCAGGTGGGTCGCGTTGTCGGCGAGCGGCACCCCGCGCGAGTCGAGGATCGAACCGCGCACGGCGGGCTGGACCACCCGCTGGACGTGGTTGTTCTTGGCCTCGTCGGTGTACTCCTGGCCATTGCGTATCTGGAGGTACCAGAGCCGGCCGCCCAGGGTGAGCAGCAGCGAGAAGACCACGATCTGGATGACGACGAGCCGGTTCTGGACCCGAGGGGTCCGGCCGGTCTCGGGTATGTTGCTCAACTTGCACTCCCCCGGGCGGCTGCACGTGCGCCCGGTCGAGTCTAGGACCGTCGGGTCTCAGAACGGGAACCGGCTGCGCCCGTGCTGTACCGAGATCCACTTCTGGGTGGTGAAGGCCTCCACCGTGGCTTCGCCGTTGAGCCGGCCCAGGCCCGAGGCCTTCTCCCCGCCGAAGGCGGCCAGCGGCTCGTCCCCGATCGTGGAGTCGTTGACGTGGATCATGCCCGTCTCGATCCGCTGCGCGAAGCGGACGCCGCGCTCCACGTCCCGTGTGTGCACGGCCCCGCTCAGGCCGTAGGGGGTGGCGTTGGTCAGCCGTACGGCCTCGTCCTCGCCGTCGAAGACCACCAGCAGGGCGACCGGCCCGAAGATTTCCTGGCTCAGCAGCGGGGAGTCCTCGGGCAGGCCCGTCAGCACGGTCGGCTCGACCAGGTTGCCGCGCGTAGACCCGCGTACGAGTGCCCGCGCGCCGGATTCCACGGCCTGGTCCACCAGAGCGGTCAGCGCGTCGGCCTGGAAGGAGTTGATCAGCGGGCCGATGTGGGTGTCGGCCTCGTGCGGGTCGCCGGTCTTCAGGGCGCGCACGCGGGCGGTGAACTTCTCCGTGAACTCCTCGGCCACGGAGGCGTCGACCAGGATGCGGTTGGCGGCCATGCAGACCTGGCCCTGGTAGACGAAGCGGCTGAAGACGGCCGCGTCCACCGCGTAGTCGAGGTCGGCGTCGTCGAGGACGACGAGCGCGCTGTTGCCGCTGAGCTCGAGGACCGTCCGCTTGAAGTGGCGGGCGGCGACCGCCCCGACGTGCCGGCCGACCCGGTCCGAGCCCGCGAAGGAGATGACCTTGGGGACGGGGTGGGTCAGGAGCGCGTCGCCGATCTCGGCTATGTCGGTGACGAGGACGTTCAGCAGACCGGCCGGCAGGCCCGCGTCCTCGAAGATCTTGGCGATGACCCCGCCGCCGACCACGGGCGCGTTCTGGTTCGGCTTGATCACCACCGCGTTGCCCAGCGCCAGCGCCGGGGCGACCGACTTGAGGGTGACCAGGAAGGGGAAGTTGAAGGGGCTGATCACGGTGATCACGCCGACCGGGAGGCGCTGGACCCGGTTCTCCTTGCCCTCGACCGGCGAGGCCAGGATGCGGCCCTCGGGGCGGACGGCGAGCTGCATGGCCTCGCGGATGAACTCCTTGGCGAGGTAGACCTCGTACTCGGCCTTGGGACGCGTCCCGCCGAGCTCGTCGATCATCGCCTCGATGATCTCCTTCTCGCGCTCCTCGGTGATCCGCAGGGCGCGCTCCAGGACCGCGCGTCTGGTGTACGGGCTGGTGGCCGCCCATTCGCGCTGGGCGCGCTCGGCGCCGCGGTAGGCCTGGTCCACCTGCTCGACGGTGGCCACCGTGATGGCCGCGAGCTTCTCCCCGTTGTAGGGGTTGACGTCGATGATGTCCCACGAACCGGTACCGGCCAGCCATTCGCCGTCGATGTACTGGTGAGCCAGGTCGCTGAATATGGACATGCCATCCCTTACTGCGAGCGCGCACCCCTGCGCTGCACCGGAGACCGATCGGTCGTCATGCACTGATCAGGAGTCATAGTACGTTCGAATCAAGACAGTTGGAGCAGACCGCGGAGAAGATCCCTGGTCCGGTCGGCGTCGGGGCAGTCGGCCTGAAGCCGCTCCATCGCCCGCTCGTACTGCCCCACTTCCTCGTCCTTGTCCAGGTAGAGGGCGCTGGTGAGCTGTTCCAGATAGACGATGTCCTGGAGGTCGGACTCGGGGAAGCGCAGCAGGGTGAAGGCTCCGCTCTCGCCCGCATGGCCGCCGAAGGAGAAGGGCATCACCTGGAGCTGCACGTTGGGCCGCTGGGAGACCTCGATGAGGTGCTCCAACTGGCCGCGCATGACGTCGCGGTCGCCGTACGGGCGGCGCAGGGCGGCCTCGTCGAGGACGGCGTGGAAGACCGGCGCGTTCTCGGAGACGAGGACCTTCTGGCGCTCCAGGCGCAGCGCGACGCGGCGGTCGATCTCGCCGGCGGTGGCGCCGGGCATGCCGCGGCTGACGACGGCGTGGGCGTAGGCCTCGGTCTGCAACAGGCCGTGGACGAACTGGACTTCGTAGATGCGGATGAGCGAGGCGGCGCCCTCCAGGCCGATGTAGGTCTGGAACCAGCCCGGCAGCACGTCGCCGTAACTGTGCCACCAGCCCGTCGCGTTGGCCTCCCGGACCAGCCCCAGCAGCGACTCGCGCTCGGCGTTGTCCGTGACCCCGTAGAGCGTGAGGAGGTCCTCCACGTCTCTGGCCTTGAAGCTCACCCTTCCCAACTCCAAGCGGCTGATCTTCGATTCGGATGCGCGGATCGAGTAGCCGGCCGCCTCACGGGTGATGCCGCGGGATTCTCGGAGTCGCCTGAGCTGTGAGCCCAGGAGGATGCGGCGCACCACCGAACCGCTCGCTTCTGCGGTCACCAGTACTGCCCTCCCCATCGCAATTGACATGCGTGCGCGCGGGGCCCCCGCACCCCAGGGCCCGCAGTCTGCCACCAAAACGCATCGGCCCGTACTCGTTCTGTAACGGAATCCAGGCTCCTGGAAAAGAAGTCCGTAAGGATGCGTAGGAAGAAATGAGCAAGAACCATCACGGGAGTGGACAGGTCCGGCGCGTGCACGTGCATCTGCCCTTGCATCCGGCTCGCCCATTCGGAACGATGGTCCCCGCGCACCTGCGTGCTCTTCGCGCCGGCGCGGGACCCACCCCGCAGTTCTCTTTGGACGAGGCCACCTACTTCGTCCGCGAATCCCGGGAGTGCCTCGCATGGGGACGAATGGATCGACCATGCTCGAGCCGTTACGGCAGGGGCTTCCCCCGGTCGACCCCACGGCTGTCTCCGGGTCCGCGTCCTGCGCCCTGCCCGCCCGCCTGGAAGCGGTACGGGGGGCACGCTCCTTCTGCCGTTCGACGCTGTCCCAATGGGGTCTCGACGAGCGGTTCGACGATGTCGCGCTGGTCGTCTCCGAACTCGTCACCAACGCGCTGCGCCATGCCCTGCCCGAGGACCCGCGCCGCGCGGGCGGCGAGGCGGCGGACCCGGCGGTACGGCTGCACCTGATGCGGTGGAGCACCCGGCTGGTGTGCGCGGTGCGCGACCCCAGCGAGGACCGGCCCGGCGGTTCCTTCTCCCCCGAGCGGACCGAGGAGAACTGCGACCTGGAGTCCGGGCGCGGGCTGTTCCTCGTGGACTCCTACAGCGACAGCTGGGGCTGGCACCCGCTCGCGGGCCGGCTGACCGGCAAGGTGGTCTGGGCGCTGTTCCTGCTCCAGGACTGAGCGGAAGCGCCCGCTCCGAACGCCACGAACACGACAACTGGCCGGGACTGATCTCAGTGATCATTCCCGGCCAGTGCACGTGCATGGCTTGATGGGGTGCGCCGTTCCGTTGGCTGTCCCGTGCGGCGGATCAGCCGATCAGGTGATCGAACTCGCCGTCCTTGACGCCCAGGAGCAGGGCCTCTATCTCGGCCGGCGTGTACACGAGTGCCGGGCCGTCCGGGAAGCGCGAGTTGCGCATGGCGACATCGCCGCCGGGCAGTTTCGCGAACTCCACGCAGGATCCCTGCGAGTTGCTGTGTCTGCTCTTCTGCCAGGTCAGCTCAAACAAGGAAGCGAGTTCTGCAGCTGCCATCCCGTTGTACGCGTGGTCCACAGGAAGCCCCCGATAGTGCAGATGTCAACTGCACCGGATCATAGCTGTGTTCATAAGCGCATGCATGGGCAGATGCACGTGCACGCGCGGTGCCTCCCTGATCACAGAGCGGTCCTGCCGGGGCCGACCTCAGGGGCGCAGCGCCTCCGAGAGCTCGTCCAACGAGCCCAGCAGCTGCTCGCCCGCCTCCTTGAGCAGCCCGGGCCCGGGGCCGACGCCGTCCGCCAGCGCCGCCCTGACCTCGTCCCATTCCGGGACGCGGCGCTCGCGTACCGCCTTCGCGCCGGCCTCGGTGGCGGCCCGCAGCGCCTGCGCCAGGGCGGCCGCGCCCGGCGCCGGCTCTCCCCCGCCACCGCCGGGCGGGGGTCCCCCCGGCCCGAGGCTGGGGGAGTGCCCGCAGCCGCCATCGGGCAGGTGGGCCTCCAGGAGCATCGCGCCGCGGCCCAGCGCGGCCAGGGCGTCGCCCGCGCCGTCGGCGGCCGCGCGGGACAGCCCGCGGTGGCGCACCGGCTCCCCGGCGGCCCGTTCCAGGGCTTCCTGCCAGGCGACCCGGGCGTCGCGGGCGGCCAGCAGGGCCTCCCGCACATCGGCGCGCCGGGCCCCGGCCGGGTCGGCGTACTGGCTGAGCACCGCGGCCGCGTACCGTCCGTCGGCGGCGATCCAGTCCGCTAGGCGGGTCCGCAGCCGCGGGGTCTCCCAGGCCGGGTAGAGGGCGTAGCCGATCATCGCGAGCAGCCCGCCGACCAGGGTGAGGGCGACCCGGTCGGGCACGGTCTGGTCCCAGCGGACCCCGCCCATGCCGAGCAGGAAGACCACGTAGGCGGAGACGAAGACCTGGGAGACGGCGTACCCGGTGCTCATCAGGACGTACATCAGGCCCGCGCTGAGCACGGCGAGGAAGCCGGACAGGTACATGCCGGGATGCGCGAGCTGCACGATGCCGGTGGCGGCGGCCACGCCCACGAGGGTGCCGCCGAAGCGGGCCACGGCGCGCGAGTAGGTCTGCGTGAAGTCCGGCCGCATGACCATCACGGAGGCCATCGGGGCCCAGTAGGCGTGCCCGAACGGCAGCGCGCGGCCGATCACGAGGCCCGCGCAGGCCACGGCGGTCACGCGCAGGGCGTGCCGCAGGACCGGGGAGCCGGGGCGCAGTTCGGCGCGCACGGCCCTCAGGACCAGCGGCACCAGCCCCGGCAGGGTGGGCCGGAGCATCGACTCGCCGGGATCGGCGGTGCGCCCCGATCCCGGCTCGGCCGTCTCCAGTACGTCGTCCAGCAGGGCGGCGAGCCGGCGCGCGGCCCGCAGCGGCGCGCCGGACAGCAGGTCCGCCGTGTCGGGGGACTTCAGGACCGCCAGGGCCGGCGCGGGGAGGCGTACGGGATCCCCGTGCCGGATGGCCAGCGCGGCGGCATCCAGGACCGCCGCGGCGGCGGCGAGCAGGTCGCGCACCCGCTCCCGGCCCGGGCCCTCGGCGGGCGCGCCGACGGCCGGATCGGCGAGCGAGGCCAGCACGGGCCGGATCCGCTCCGCGAGCCCGCGCGCGCCGTGCAGTTCGGCGGGGCGCCGGCGGGCCTGGCGCACGGTCACGGTGGCGGCGGCGCGGGCCCTCATCAGCGGCTGCGGGTCGAAGGGCGCGAGGGGGTCCTGGCGCAGGCGCCGGGCGTAGTCGGCCTCCGCGGCCAGCGCGTCGGCGAGGGCGTCGCGCTGGGCGCCCCAGCGGCGGACCGGGAACAGCACGATGAGCAGCGCCTGGACGACCCCGCCGGCGGCGATCATCGCGGCGTGCCCGGCGGCCTGCGGCACGGAGGTGGGCAGGGTGACGGTGACCAGCATGATCGCCACGTTGCCGGAGGCGATGATCCCGGCGGTGGGGCCGGCCGCCCACATCAGGCCCGCGAGGAAGGTCCAGACGGCGAGCAGGGCGAGGAAGAGCGCGGTGTGCGAGGAGCCGACGAGGTAGCCGACGAAGGTGGAGACGGCCAGGGTCAGCCCGGCGGCGAGGGCGAGGGCGGGGCGCGGGCGCCAGCTCTTCTGGAAGGTGGCGATGGCGGCCATGAAGGCGCCGAAGGCGGAACTGGCCGCCGAGCCCGGTCCCAGGAGGGCGAGTCCCGCGGCGATGACGATCGCGAGGCCGGCGGTGGCGCGCAGCGCGACGAGGGGCTCCAGGCGGGTCCGCTCGACCGTCATGCCCGACCGGGCGGTCTCCTTCAGTGCCCGGAGCCAGCTCATGGCGCCGAGCGTATCCGGTTTGCCCCGCTGTGCCGTGATGTGGCCGGGCGTCGGACCGGGTCCGGGTGCGGCGCGCCGCTGCCGGGGCTCCGCCCCCGGACGCGCCTCAAACTCCCCCGCTACCGCGGCAGGGGTGTCTGCCGCCCGCCGACGTGCGCGGAATCGGCGGCCGCCGTCCCGTCCTCCCAGCCCGCGTGATCGGTGGCGCCCCGCAGCCGGGTCGTCGTGGTCCGCGGGAACATCTCCTCCGCCCGGCAGGTGACCGCCGCGTCCCGGGCGACGAGGGCCGGCAGGTGGTCGGGGGCCTCGCTCGCCGTGTGCTCCGCCGTCTCCGCGAGCCGCCGCCCGAGCCTGCTGGCGTACGCGAGCAGGAAGGACTGCCTGAAGGTCTTCGTCCGCTTGCGCCCGCCCGCGCGCTGCGCCGCCTCCGCGCGGGTCATCGCCGCCGTGCCCTGCACGAGCAGCGAGGTGTACAGCAGCTCCACCGCCTCGAGGTCGCTCTCGAAGCCGACCACCGTGGAGAACTCGAAGCCGCTGTTCCACACCGCCCGGCACCGGTTGGCCGTGGCCACCGCGTCGAGCAGCACCGCCTTGGCCTCCTCGTACGGCGGCTCGACGCCGATCCGGCACGCGCCGGGCACCTGGGCCGGGCCCTTGCCGCCGGCCGCGAGCAGCGCCTCGTCCACCGTGTGGCGTGCCATCAGCTCCTGGGCCTTGGCGCTGAGCGCCTCCGCCTCCTCGGGGTAGGTGGTCGCCTCGGCCTTCGCGAGCAGCGCGCGTATCCGGCCGAGCATGCGCGGCTCGATGTGCGCGTGCGCGGCGAGCGCGTCCGCCGGGTCGCCGGGCAGGGGGCCCACCGGTTCGATCGACGGCAGCCGGATCAGCAGCCGGAACACCTCCAGGAACGCGGTCGCCAGCGTGAACCGGTCCGTCCGCTCGCGCTGCGCGAGCCGCTCGGCGTACGACCCGTCCTCGCCCCACCACACCTCGGCGTCGGTCCAGCGCTCGGGGAGCCGGGCGTAGCGGCGCGCCTCGGCGGCGATCACGTCCCCGGCGATCCGCAGGTGCCGATCCTCGAGGTCGCGGCGGACCAGCCGGAGCACGTCGGCCGGCTGCCAGCCCCGCTCCCAGCCCTGCCGTACGTACGCCTCCCCGCGGCCCAGCAGCTCCCGGCCGATCCCGGCCCACCGCTCGGTCTCGGCGACCAGCAGGGACGCCCCGGTGTCCAGCCCGGTGTCGTCCTGGGCGTAGAGGGCGGCGGCGAAGGCTCGGTCGACGGTCTCGGCAAGGTCTCTCACACCTCTCAGCTTGGCATGTCCGCCGTGCCCTTCCCGGGGGCGGCCTCGCACCACCCCGGCCCACGGCACGGCGGCACTGTCCGACCCCGGTGGGACACTCGCACCCGTGAGCGAGAACGCCGGCCGCTGGGCCCTGGCCGAGGACGCCGACGGGCGATGGCACGCCGCGCCCGTCACCCCCGCGGGCGGGGCCCGGATCACCGTGCGCGACCCCGCCGAGGCCATCCGCACCGCACCCCCCGGCACCCGCTGGGTCTGGCGGTCCACCGCCGCCGTGTACCCCCGCCTGCTCGCCGCCGGCGCCCGCGTCGAGCGCTGCCACGACATCGAGGGCGTCGAGCTGCTGCTCCTCGGCCACGAGGGCCGCTTCGGCGAGCCCCGCTCGGCCGCCGCCGCCTGGGCCCGGCTCAACCACGCCCCCGTACCGCCCGACCCGCCGCAGCGCGCCGCCGAGCCCGGCGCCCAGGACTCCCTCTTCGACCCGCGGCCCGTCACCGCCGTCCCCCTCGACGCCCTGCTCGCCGTCCACGCCGACCAGGCGGGACGGCTCGACGCCACCGCCCACCCCGACCGCATGCGGCTGCTCACCGCCGCCGAGTCCGCGGCCTTCCTCGTCGCCGCCGAGATGCACCGCGCGGGCCTGCCCTGGCGGGCCGACGTCCACCGCGCCCTGCTGACCGAGCTGCTCGGCGAGCGGTACGCGGGCGGCGGGGAGCCCCGCCGCCTCGCCGAGCTGGCCGACCGGATCTCCGCCGCCTTCGGCCGCCGCGTGCGTCCCGAGCTGCCCGCCGACGTCATCAAGGCGTTCGCCGAGGCCGGGATCAAGCTCAAGTCCACCCGCCGCTGGGAGATCCAGGAGCTGGACCATCCCGCCGTCGAGCCGCTGCTCGCGTACAAGAAGCTGTACCGGATCTACACCGCACACGGCTGGAGCTGGCTCGCGGACTGGGTGCGCGACGGCCGCTTCCGCCCGGAGTTCCTCCCCGGCGGCACCCTCACGGGCCGCTGGGTGACCAACGGCGGCGGGGCCCTGCAGATCCCCAAGGTGATCCGCCGGGCCGTGATCGCCGACCCCGGCTGGCGGCTCGTCGTCGCCGACGCCGACCAGATGGAACCGCGGGTGCTCGCCGCGATCTCCCGCGACCCCGCCTTCATGGAGGTGGCCGGCCGGCCCGAGGACCTCTACACCGCCATCTCCCGCCAGGGCTTCTCCGGCGACCGCGACAAGGCCAAGCTGGCCGTGCTGGGCGCCGTCTACGGGCAGACCTCCGGGGACGGCCTCAAGAACCTGGCCGCGCTGCGCCGCCGCTTCCCGCTGGCCGTGGCGTACGTGGACGACGCGGCCAGGGCCGGGGAGGAGGGCCGGCTCGTACGGACCTGGCTGGGCCGTACCTGCCCGCCGCCGGCCGGGGCCCCCGAGGACGGCGAGGCCGGGATCCCGCAGGACCGGGAGGACTCCTGGAGGCCGGGCCACACCTCGGCCAACACCCGGGCCCGCGGCCGGTTCACCCGTAACTTCGTCGTGCAGGGCAGCGCCGCCGACTGGACGCTGCTGCTGCTCGCGGCCCTGCGGCAGAGCCTGGCCGGGATGCGGGCCGAGCTGGTGTTCTTCCAGCACGACGAGGTGATCGTGCACTGCCCGGCCGAGGAGGCCGCGGCCGTCGCCGAGGCGATCCGCGCCGCCGGCGACCGGGCCGGCCGCATCGCCTTCGGCGACACCCCGGTCCGGTTCCCGTTCACCACGGCGGTGGTGGAGTGCTACGCGGACGCCAAATAGCCCGGCCCGCCCACCGGTTCTTTCAGCCCAGTTCGCGGAAGTACACGTGGAAGCCCTCGCGGACGAAGCCCTCCGCCTCGTACAGCCCCTGGGCGACGGTGTTGTCGTACGCGGTCTCCAGCTGCACCCCGGCCACCCCGGCCTCCCGCGCCCGGCGCAGCACCTCGTGCAGCAGGGCCCGGCCCGCGCCGGTACGGCGGCCGGAGGGGGCGACGTACAGGTCGCCCAGCACCCAGACGGGCCGCATGGAGAGCGACGAGAACGTCCGGTAGACCTGCGCGAACCCCACCGTCCCGGCGCCCGGGACGTCCGCGAGCAGGACCTGGGACTCGTCGTTCGCGAGCCGTTCCGCCAAGAAGGCGCGCGGGCGCTCCGCGTCCTTCACGTCGACCTCGTAGAACTCCAGGTAGCCGCGGAACAGTTCCGCCGCCACGTCGAGGTCCGCCTCGCCCGCGCTGCGCACCGCGACACCGGACCGTGCTGCCTGACCGTTCATCCATGTCTCCCTTGATCCACTCCCGCGCGCCGGGACCATTGTGCGGGTGACCTGGCGGCCGGTGGCCAAGAAGTCTAAAAATCTATTCTAGAAATACTTCTGTATCGGCCACACTCGTGCCATGAACCAGACACCTGCCGGCTTCGGGCCGCCACCCGAACCGTTCGAACCGCGGCCCAGTGGCACAGGTGCCGGTACGGGCGGCCGGTTCAGGGGCCGCACGGCGATCGTCCTGGCGGCGCTGGTCGGCGTCCTGCTCGTCATCGGCGGCGGCGCGTACCTCGCGGTCGGCGGAGACCGGGGCCAGGACGGCAGGGACAGCAAGGATTCGGCCACGCCCACCGGTTCGCCCTCGGTCGACCAGGGCGACGGCAAGGGCCCCGGCGGCGGCCCCGAAACCTACGACCCCAATGCCGGCATCCAGCCCGGCGAGGCCCGGGTCTGGCTGCGGGACAACCAGACCGAGCTCGCCGGGGCGGGAGCCTCGCAGTACGGCCCCTGGCGGGTGGGCGACGTCGTGGTCAAGGCGATGTACAAGGAGGTCACCGGCTATGCGGTGGCCGACGGCCAGGAGAAGTGGAAGCTCCCGCTGCAGACGCCGCTGTGCGGGGTGCCGCGGGACCCGTCCCCCACCGGCAAGCTGGTCGTGGGCGTGAAGGAGACCGACTCCTCGACGTCGCACTGCAACCAGCTCCAGCAGATCGACCTCGCCACGGGCACGGCGGGCTGGAAGGTGCCGGTACCCCAGGAGAACGCCCGCGACAGCTCGCTCGAGCTGGAGATCGCCGTCTCCGGCGACACGGTGGCCCTGGCCCGGTCGGCCGTCATGAGCGGCGTCTCGGTCACCGACGGCAGGAAGCTCTTCGGTACCGCGAACACGAACGGCTGCTCCCCGAACGCGTTCGCCGGGGGCTCACGGCTGATCGCCCTGCGCCACTGCTTCGCCCCGAAGGAACCCGTCGGGTCCGCGCGGTCGATGGTCGAGGAGCTGGATCCGGCCACGGGCGGCTCCAAGTGGAGCCATACGTACGACAAGGGCTGGAACGTCGGCCGGGTGCTGTCGGTGGACCCGCTGGTGGTGGCGGCGTACCACAAGGAAAAGCAGGTCTGGAACATCACGGCGTTCACGCCCGACGGCAAGGTCCGCTCGCAGGGCGACGCCGGGTTCGCGGTCAGCGGCCGGTGCAACGGGTGGGGCAACTCGACCGGCTACCAGGAGTGCTACGCCGCCGTGGCCGACGCCGACACGCTCTACATCGGCGGGGGCCGGCCCGGCCAGTACCTCGGCATCGAGGACACCCTGCAGGTCGTCGCCGTCGACCTGAACACGGGCAAGGAGAAGTGGCGCACGGCCGAACAGCCGAAGGGCCGCACCATGTGGCCGATCGCCCTCGAGGGCGGCAGGGTCGTCGTCTACGTCTCGCCCGGCAGCGGGGAGACGGGCTCGGTCGTGTCCCTCGCACCGGCCGACGGCTCCTCGCAGCCGCTCCTGCAGAGTCCGGCGGCAGCCGCCGGGGCGGAGGACGTCTTCTACGACCACGGGGTCCGCATCTCCTGGGCGGGCGGACGGCTGTTCCTGCTCAACGGCAGGGTGGTCAGCCCGGAGCCCCAAGTGGCGAGCCGCGCCATCCTTTCCTTCGGCAAGTAGGCAAACACGTGCAGGAGGGGGACGGACCCGTGCAGAACCCGTACCAGCAGGGACAGTTCGGCCCGCCCGAGTGGCCGCCGACGCAGCCGCCGCAGCCGCCGACGCAGCCTCAGCTGCCGCGCCGGCGGGAACCGCGGAAGGGCCGGCGGCGGGCCGTCGTCGGCATCTGCGCGGTGACCGCGCTGGCGGTCGCCGCCGCCGTCACCGCCGTCGTGTACGTCCGGCGCGGGGCCGAGGACCGTGCCGCGGCGTCCGACCCGTCCAAGCCGCTCGTCAAGGGCTGGAAGACCGTGGTCAACCCGAAGCACGGCACCGCGTTCGACGTCCCGCCGGACTGGGAGGTCGCCGCGCCCACCGTCTTCAGCGGCTACACCGACCGCAAGAACCCGGACAAGGTCCTCATCGGGCACACGGCGCCCGCCTTCTACAAGTCCAAGTGGTGCAGCGTCGACGCGAGCGGCGACGGCCGGACCGAGGACGTCAGGCTCGCCTCCGCCGGCACCAAGGGCGCCGAAGGCGCGAAGGACACCGCCGAGATCGGCGAGAAGAACGCGCCGACCTGGGTCTACGCCGCGAACACCCAGCCCGACAAGAGCCGCGTGACCTGGGACAAGCCGGTGGAGTACCGCACGAAGGCCGGCGTCAGGGGCACGTACGTCAAGGCCCGCTCCGCAGGGGCCGCGCAGCCCAACCGCTGCGCCGGCGACGGCCAGGCGGTGGTGTTCGGCTTCAAGAACTCCAAGGGCGGCTTCGTCGCCTGGGACTTCCACGGCCGCACGGGCGTCCCCGGCGCGGTCGGCGACGACCTCATCATGCGCATCCTGAGCACCGTCCGCCTCTCCGGCGACCCCGAGGAGCCCGACCCCGCGGCCCCCTGACCGCCCCGGCGGTTCATTCCCCGGTCCGGATGTGCTGGATTCGGATGCATGCTCTATGTTGCAGGGGCAAAACACGGGGGACTTCGTATGGCGCACGCGCAGGAGCCGCGCCCCGGAGCGGTGGTTGGCGCTCGACGAGCCGAGACTGAGGCAACGGACGACGGATGGCACGGGACTACGACAGCCAGCTTCTGGAATCGGTGGCGGTACGCCGCCGCAGGATGAGGGACGCCCTGCTCTTCGGCGCGCAGCGGGCGCGGCGCACGGCGGACGAGCGGCTCGGGAAGCTGTTCGCGGGGATCGCCATCGCGGCCGTCCTCTGCGCGGGCTGCGTCGGGTGGTCCTTCATCCAGCACACGCTCGCGAAGCAGAAGGCCGAGCAGCAGAAGCAACAGCAGCAGCAACAGGGCCACATGCAGCCCCTCGGGCAGCCGTCGAAGGGGCAGCAGCAGCCGGGCGCGGCGAGCCCGTCCCCTGCGAAGTCGCCACCTCCGTCGAAGCCGCCGAAACCGCCGAAGACGGCCCAGCCCACGCCCTCGCACTCGGCCAAGTCGCCCAAGCCGACGCAGCCGTAGTCGTTGAGGAAGCAGCAGAGGCGTGCGGATCCGGGAGAGTTCACAGACCGGCAGCAGCGTCATGTCCCCTTGGCCCGAAAGGTCGCCATCCCGCGATGATAGGTTCCCGTAAGTGGTGAGCACAGCAACGACTTCCCGGGCGCAACTGAGCCGGGTGACCCTGGTCGGCGAGCGGCGCCGGGCCGATGTGGTCCTGCCCTCCGACACTCCGATCGGGCAGCTGCTCCCGGACATATTGCAGCTGCTCGACGACCGGGCCGCGTCGCGCCCGTTGACCCGTCAGCTGATCACGTCGGACGGTTCCGCGCTGCCGCACGACAGCACGCTCGCGTCGGCCGGGATAGCCGACGGCGCCGTCCTGCGGCTCGTCAGGAGCCACTCCGCGCCGCCCGCCCCCGTGGTCCACGACGTCACCGACCTGGTGGCCGACGACCTGGACCTGCAGGCCTGGCGCTGGCGTCCCGCCGCCCGGCGGGGCAGCGCGGGCGTGGCGACCGTCGCCTTCACGGTGACCGCCGCGCTGCTCGCCCGCCGCGAGTTCGCACTCGAATCGCTGACCGCCGCGCTGACCGCCGTCACGCTCGTCCTGATGGCGGCCGGCGCCGTCATCTCCCGGATCGGGCAGGGCAATCGGGGCCTGGCCACGGCCCTGCTGCTCACCTCCGGCGGGCTGGGCCTCCTCACCGCGTGGACCGCCGCCGACGCCTACGACTGGTCGGGCATCGCGCGGCTCGCCGCCGTCGCGGGTGCGCTCGTCCTGGCGCTCGTGCTGCTCGGCTACTTCTCGCCGCTCGGCCGCGGCGGGCTGATCGGCGCCGTGGCCACCGCCGTGATCACCGCCCTGTGGGAGGCCGTCGCCGCCCTCCAAGGCGATCCGGCCCGGCTCGGCGCGGTCATGGCCCTGGTCTCGGTGGTGGTGCTGGGCCTGCTGCCGCGGCTCGCCCTGATGGCCTCGGGGCTCACCGCACTCGACGACCGCCGCTCGGGCGGCGCCTCCGTCAGCCGCCACGAGGTGGGCAACGCGCTCGCCGCCACGCACCGCGGGCTCGCCCTCGCGACGATCGTCACCGCGATCTCCGCGGCCGCCGCCGGCTGGCTGCTGACCCTGGCCGAGAAGCCGTCCGTGTGGACGGTGGCGCTGCCGGCGCTCGTCGCCGTGGTGCTCCTGTCGAGGGCGCGGGCCTTCCCGCTGGTCGCCGAAGTCGTGGCGCTGATCGTCGCCGCGGCGCTGCTCGTCGTACGCCTCGTGATGCTGTGGACCGAGCACGGCGCAGGCGCCGGACCGCTCGCCGTGCTGGGTCTTGCGGGGCTGCTGCCGCTGCTCGTCCTCGCGGTGCAGCCGCCGGAGCACGTGCAGGTCCGGCTGCGGCGCACGGCCGACCTCGTCGAATCGGTGGGCATGGTGGGGCTCTTCCCGCTCGCCGTCGGGGTGTTCGGCGTGTACGGGCAGCTGCTCAACAAGTTCTGAGGAAGAGGGCAGGGGCAGACATGCGACACGGAGACAACTGGCAGGGCGACGTCCTGCGCGACCTGAGGGGCGGAGCGCAGCTTCCGGCCCAGGGTCCGGGCGGCCCGCAGCAGCCGGTGCCGGGTCCCGGCGCGCCGGCCCCCGCCCCCGGCGCCGCGGATCCCGCGTACGGGTACCCGCCGCAGGGCCCGGCCGGAGCGGCGGCCGCCGCCGTGCCCCCGGACTACCCCCAGCCGCAGGCCCAGCCGTATGCCCAGCCGCAGCCGCAGGCCGCGTACGCCCCGGCAGGGCGCGGGCAGGGCGCCCCCGCCCCGGAGTCCCGGCCGGCGGTGGACCGGAACCTCACCGGGGCCGGCCGCAAGCCCCGGCACGGTGAGCCGTTCGCCGCCCGCGCCCTGCGCGCCGTACGCAGAACCGTTTCCTCTTCGGCCGCCCGCGAGGTGGCCGAGGCCACCCGCGCCGCCGAGCTGCTCCAGCAGCCCGTGACCACGGGCCGCCAGATCGCCGTCACCTCCATCCGCGGCGGCGCCGGCAAGTCCACGGTCTCCGCCCTGCTCGGCACCACGTACGCGCACTACCGGCAGGACCCCGTCCTGTTCGTCGAGGCCGACCCCGCCCTGGGCTCGCTGCCGATCCGCCTCGGCGCCGAGACCCTGCGCTGGACCACCGGCGACGTCGCGGGCATCGTCGAGCCCCAGATGTCGCTGCTCGACGTCACCGGATACCTGGTGCAACTCCGCGACAACGCCTGGCTGCTGCCCGGCAGCCAGGGCCAGATCGGCGCGATGCTCGACACCCGGTCCTACGAGCGGGCCATGGTCGCGCTCCGCCGCTACTTCGGCGTGACCGTCGTCGACTGCGAGACGCTGCCCGCCGAGGTCGCCCGCGTCGCGCTGTCCGCCTCCCAGGCCCGCGTCCTGGCCACCCCCGCCACCCTGGACGGCGTCAGCAGCACCTACGCGGTCCTCCAGTGGATGCAGGGCCTGCCCCCGCACGTGATGGCGAGCACCGTCGTCGTGCTCACCGAACAGGCGCCGCACTCCGGAATCGACCTCGCCGAGGCGGCCCGCACGCTCCAGGCCGCAGGGCCGAGCGTCCACGTCCTGCCGTACGACCGCCACCTGGCGGACGGCGGCCGGATCCGTACCGAACTGCTCGCCCACTCGACCAGGCAGACCGCCGCCCGGCTCGCCGCGGACGTCTTCCAGCTCTCCCAGAAGCGCCACTGACGATGAGTACCCGACTGATCCACCGCCCGGCGCGGACCATCAGGCCCCCGGCGGCCCCCGCGGCACGCACCATCGAAGCACCGCCCAACCTCCCCGAGGGGAAGGCGGGCAACATCGCGATGTCGCTGCTTCCCGTGGCCGGGGTCATGTCGTCCGTCGTGATGATGACGGTCGTCCGCAACAGCCAGTTCGCCGCGCTCGGCGCGCTGATCCTCGTCGTCACCATCGTCGGCTCCCTCGCCCTCGTCTTCTCGCAGCGCGGCAAGGCCCAGCGCACCCGCCGCACGCAGCGCGAGGCCTACCTCGCCTACCTGGAGGACCTGCGCGAGGAACTGGCGGGCGAGGAGCGCGAACGCGGCGAGCACGCCGACGTGCTCAACCCGCCGCCGCACGCCCTGTACGACATCGTCCGCGACCCGGCCCGGCTGTGGGAGCGCCGCCGCGTCGACGGCGATTTCCTGCGCGTGCGCGTCGGCACCGGCGAGATGCCCGTACGCGACCTGCAGATCGGCCAGCAGGGATCCACCGTCCTCACCCCGCCCGACCAGTTCATGCTCAACGAGGCGTCGGCGCTGACGGCCCGCTTCCGCAACGGCACCGAACTCCCGCTCACCGTCCCGCTCGACCGCGTCGGCAACATCAGCGTCATCGGCCCCCGCGAGGACTGCCTGCGCGTCGCACGCGCCCTGCTGGTCCAGACCGCCGCCCTGCACGCCCCCGACGACGTGGCGATCGCGCTCGCCGTGCCCGGCGACCGGCTCGAGGACTGGGAGTGGGCCAAGTGGATGCCGCACCTCCTGGACACCGAGCAGCTCGACGGCCCCGTCGCCGCCCGCCGCATCGCGCCCTCGGCGGCCCAGCTCGCCCGGCAGGTCGGCCCGGAGCTGCGCCGCCGCGCCTCCTACGCCGCCGAGGTGCGCCGCGGACTGTCCGGCAAGGACGCCCTCGCCATGACCTCCCGCCTGCTCGTCGTGACCGACGGACACGGCGAGGACGCCGTCGAACTGCCGCGCCCCGACGACGCGGTCGGCCTGCGCGAGATGGGCGTCACCGTCCTCCACCTGCTCGAACAGCGGGTCCAGGAGCCCGGGCACGTCGGCGTGCGGATCACCGTCGACGGCGACCAGGTGCTCATCGAGGACCTGCGCCAGGACCAGCCCATCAGCGCCCACGGCACCGTGGACGAGGTCGGCATCCCCTTCGCCGAGGGCCTGGCCCGGATGCTCGCCCCGCTGCGCCTGTCCGCCGAGTCCCTCATCGACGCCCCGCTGTCCGGGCCCGTCGACTTCGCCGACCTGCTCGGCATCGACGACGTCGCCCGTCTCGACCTGCCGAGCCTGTGGGCCCCGCGCGGCGAACGCGCCTTCCTGCGCGTGCCCATCGGCATCAGCGACTCCCGCGAGCCCGTACTGCTGGACCTGAAGGAGTCCTCCGAGCTGGGCATGGGCCCGCACGGCCTGTGCGTCGGCGCCACCGGCTCCGGCAAGTCCGAACTGCTGCGCACCCTCGTCCTCGCCCTGGTGGCCACGCACCCGCCGGAGGACCTCGCCCTGGTCCTCGTCGACTACAAGGGCGGCGCCACCTTCGCGCCGTTCGCGGACCTGCCGCACGTCGCCGGTGTCATCACCAACCTGGAGAACCAGGCCGGCCTCGTCGAGCGCGTCCACGCCTCGCTCGCGGGCGAGGTCAAGCGCCGCCAGCAGGTCCTCAAGGACGCGGGCAACGTCGCCGACATCGGCGACTACGCCGCGCTGCGCGCCGAACGCAGGCCCGACCTGGACCCGCTGCCGCACCTGTTCGTCGTCATCGACGAGTTCGGTGAACTCCTCACCGCCAAGCCGGACTTCATCGACCTGTTCCTGTCCATCGGCCGCATCGGCCGCTCCATCGGCGTGCACCTGCTGCTGTCCAGCCAGCGCATCGAGGGCGGCAAGCTCAAGGGCCTGGACACCTACCTCTCGTACCGCCTGGGCCTGCGCACCTTCTCCGCCGACGAGTCCCGTACGGTCCTGGACACCACGGACGCCTTCCACCTTCCGCCGCTGCCCGGTTTCGGCTACCTCAAGGTCGACACCAGCCACTACGAGCGGTTCAAGGCCAGCTACGTCTCCGGCGCCTACCGGGGACCCGTACAGCGCGAGGAAGAGGACAGCGGCCCCCTCGCCCTGGAGTACGAGGCCTTCAACACCCTGTCCAAGCCGGAGAGCACGGGCGCCCAGGAGCCCTCCGCACGGCGCCGCGAGACCGGCCCGACCGAGATGGGCGTCATCGTCGACCAGCTGCAGAACGCCGCCGGTCCCGTGCGCCGCATCTGGCTGCCCCCGCTGCCCGACGCGATCGCCCTGGACACGGTCGCCGGCCCGCTCGACGTGGGCGCGCGCGGCATGCAGCTGGCCAAGCGGCGCGGGCGGCTCACCGTACCGCTCGGCCTGCTCGACGACCCGACCAAGCAGTGGCAGGGCGAGTGGTACCTCGACCTCACCGTCGCGGGCGGGCACGCCGCCGTCATCGGCGGCCCGCAGTCCGGCAAGACCACCCTGCTGCGCACCCTGGTCCTCTCGCTCGCGCTGACCCACACCCCGCAGGAGGTCGGCGTCTACGGCCTCGACCTGGTCGGCGGCGGCCTCCAGGCCCTGTCGGGCCTGCCGCACGTCGGCGGGATCGCGGGACGCGCCGACCGCGAGCGCGCGGCCCGTACCGTCGAAGAAGTACGCACCATGCTCGCCCTGCGCGAGGACGTGTTCCGCGAGCACAACATCGACTCCGTCGAGCAGCTGCGCACCCTGCACGCCGCCGGCCGGCTCCCCGAGCTGGCCTCCGCCGAGATCGTCCTGGTCATCGACGGCTTCGGCGCGCTGCGCGACGACTTCGAGGACCTCGACGACGCCGTCGTCGACATCCTCAAGCGCGGCGGCGGCTACGGCATCCACGTCGTCGCGGGCATGCTCCGCTGGAACGACGTCCGCATCGCCACCCAGTCGAACTTCGGCACCCGCGTCGAGCTGCGCCTCAACGATCCCAGCGAGTCCAGCATCGAGCGCAAGCTCGCCGAGACCCTCTCCCCCGACGAGCCCGGCCGCATCCTGACCGACGGCAAGCTCTTCGCACAGGTGGCGCTGCCCCGTACGGACGGCCTGCGCGACACCGCCGAGCTGGGCGCGGTGCTGGAGCGCACCGCCCGTACGATCCGCGCCACCTGGAGCGGCGAGGCCGCCCAGCCGGTACGGGTGCTGCCGCACCTGCTGGAGCCGCACCTGCTCCCGGGCCCGGTCGCCGAGCCCCACCGGGTGCCGATCGGCCTCGACCAGACCGCGCTGGCGCCCGTACTCCTGGACCTGTTCCGGCACGACCAGCACCTGCTGGTCATGGGGGACAGCGAGTGCGGCAAGACGAACCTGCTGAAGACGATCGCCGGCGGGCTCATCGAGCGCTACGGGCCGGACGAGCTGGTCTTCGCCATCATGGACCCGCGGCGCAGCCTGCGCGGAGTGGTCCCGGAGGAGTTCAACGGCGGCTACGCCTACAACACCAAGATGTGCGCCGGGCTGGCCGCGGGAATCGCCACCGAGCTGGAGCGGCGGCTGCCCGACGACAGCGCCCCCCTGGAGGACCTGGAGCCGGGCAGCTGGGGCGGCGGTCCGCGGATCGTGGTCCTCGTCGACGACTACGACGTGCTCACCACCGCGGGGCAGTCGCCGCTCGCCCCGTTCGTTCCGTACATCCCGTCGGCCGTGGACATCGGCCTGCACTTCGTCCTGACGCGCCGCGTCGCGGGCGCCTCGCGCGGCATGTACGAGCCGCTGGTGCAGGGCCTGCGCGAATCGGGGGCCTCGGCGGTCGTCATGGCGGGCGACCGGGGCGAGGGCCAGCTGTTCCCGGGGGTGTACGCCGCCCAGCAGCCCGCCGGCCGCGGTGTGCTCATCCGCAGGGGCCAGTCCAACCGCCTGATCCAGACCGTGTACACGCCCGAGTAACGCCCTTGCCCCCGGCCCCGCCCCTGCCCCTGGCCCTGCTCCTCGAATCCCGGACTGCGAAGGACCGTACGACCCCATGACCAAGGACGTCATAGCCCTCACGCCGAAGATGCCCGATCCGTGGGCGGTGCTCGCGGGCCTCCTCGCCGGGGGCCCGGACAAGCTGGTGAACGCGACGGGCGAGGGCGCGGTCGTACAGCTCTGCGACGAGCAGGGACGGCCGCTGGTCTCGGTCGAGGCGCCGCTGCTGGTGCAGGTCGAGGGGGAGGCCGAGCGGCTGCTGGGGGCCACCCCGCCGCGCGTGCCGTTCTGGTGGACGGAGGCCCGCGCCACCACCGGCGTCCCCGACGCGGAGCGCCTCGCGGGGACCTTCGCGGCCCGCCTCGCCTCCCTGGCCGGGGGGACGGCCTGGCCGCCGGAGATGGCGCGCTCGCTGGCCGTCGTGCAGACCGACGGGGTCAGCGTCGCGCCCACGCCGGCCGCGGCGCAGCCCGCCGTCGACGTGCTGACCCCCAACGTCGCCGTGGTCATCATGGACCGCCCGGTCGTCGCCATGACGGCCTGGCTCTCCGACGCCTTCCGGGCCGCCGCGGCGGCCGAGCGCGGCCTGCAGGTCGTCACCCCGCCCGGGACCCTGCTGTCCCCGGCGGTGCTCGCGAACATGCCGGAATGGCCCTCGCGGTGGGTCGTGCAGGACGAACGGGAGGGCTACTACGACGGGCTCTCGGGCGCGGTACTGCGCTGGCAGGAGGGCATGTTCGCCACCGTGGTGTCCGAGGACGCGACCGAGGACGCCGCCGATGACGACCCGCGCACCCCGGTCGCGGCCTCGTACAAGGAGGTCGCGGAGACGGCCGAGCGGCAGCTGGCCGTCACCTTCCGCACCGTCCACCCCGCGGACGACCGGCTGGTCCTCGGCGGCGCCCTGGAGACGGTGTGGCGCGAGCTGACCGGCGGGCCCCCGGCGGGCTGGGGCACGGCCGAACCGGCCAACCTGCCCTGGTCCCCGGGCCGGCTGACCGACGTGGCGTTCGCGCGGGCCCCCGAGCCGACGTGGTTCGTGGTGGTGGGCAGCCCCGAGCGCCCCGGCCTCGCCACGGTGCGGATCAGCCGTACGAAGGCGGGCGTCGAGGAGACCGTGACCCTGGCCCTCGGCTACGGCGCCGGCGAGGAGCCGCCGCTGGACGCCCTGCCGCGCACCGCGGAGGCGCTCGCCACCCGCCACCACCTCCAGTCGATGCTCGTACAGCTCCGCAAAGCGCGCCGCGACCTGCTGGTACCGCCGCGCTTCGAGGGGCCGGGCGTCCCGCTGGCCTTCGCACTGGGCGCGGAGGAGGTCCGGGCGATGCCTGACGACCGGGCCCGGCGCACGCCGCTGCCGCAGCAGCCGGTGCGGCTGGGGCCGAAGAACCGTCCCGCGTACTACTACCCGCTGCCGGGGGACCCGTCGGACCTGTCGGGGTGGGCGGACTTCGAGCGGCTGATGGCCCATCTGAAGGGCTCGTGAAGATGTCTGGCGGTTTGTCATAGCCAGGTCACAACCCACTCGTTGCTGGTTGCAGGAGCGATGTAGGTTGATGGAAAGTTGATAGAACTGAACACACTTACGTTCGTTCTGATGTGCGGGGGAGTGGGATGAAGTTCGACATGGGGACGCAGGTTCTGTCGAACCTGATGTCGGGGTCGCGGACCTCGAATACGGATCTGGGTTCGCTGATCAAGCAGCTGGTGGCTGCGGCGCAGCCGTTGGAGGGCAAGTTCCAGGGGCAGGGCAAGGTCGCGTTCGACTCGTTCAAGCTGCGTGCGGACGGGATCGCGAAGGAGCTGAACGCTTCGCTGGCGGCCATTTTGGGTGGTCAGTCGGGGATGGAGCA
>NZ_JBIXJQ010000020.1:0-103615 GCF_052871255.1 Streptomyces sp. LARHCF249 | reverse complement strand
GGCGGGGGGGGGGGGGCCCCCCCCCCCGGGGGGGGGGGGGGGCCCCGGGGGGGGGGGGGGGCCCCGCCCCCCGCGGCCCCCGCGCCCCCTTCCGGTACCGCGTCAGGAAGTGGCCGGCGGCGTCGGCCCGCCGGCGTCCTTGTGCGCGATCTTGCCCAGGGCGTCCTTCGCCTTGCCCGTGCCGCTCGTGATCCGGTCGCTGTACTTGCCGTGGGTCTTGGAGTCCACGGCCTTGGCCACCTTGTCCAGACCCTCGGTGATCCTGCCCTCGTTCTTCTGGGCGAGGTCGCCGACCTTGTCCTTCGCCGGAGCGAGCTTGGCCTTCAGATTGTCCAGCAGGCCCATGGGTCACCTTCCATTGGCGGTCGCTACGTACGGGCGCCCTCGCCGGCTTCGTTGTCCACGGCCACCTCGGCCGACTGCTGCTTCGGGATGTCCACGGCTTCCGCCGCGGGGGCCTCCGGACCAGCGGGCTCGGCCTCGGCCTCGTCGGCCGTACCGGACTCCGTCGTCACGGCCTCGGCAGCGACCTCCTCGGCCGCAACCTCGTCCTTACGACGAAAAAACCGATCAAAAACGCCCATGTCTACTCCCATAACGTTACTCGTGTGAGTGAAGTTCCGCCTTGGCCGGACCGGCCTCCGCCGGACGCACCGCCGGGCGCACTCCGGCCGGAACCTCGCCAGGGCAACGACCCCGTCACTGCCCCGTCACCTCACCCGATCGGGTACACGCCGCGGGGTTTGCGAGACTGGGGCGGTGAGGAAAGCAGCCCCCGCACCGCGGGTCATCGCCGTCGTCGGACCCACCGCGGCCGGAAAGTCCGATCTGGGCGTCGCCCTGGCCCGTCATTTCGACGGCGAAGTCGTCAACGCCGACTCCATGCAGCTGTACCGGGGGATGGACATCGGCACCGCCAAACTGACGACCGCGGAACGAGGCGGGGTCCCGCACCACCTCCTCGACATCTGGGACGTCACCGAGACCGCCAACGTCGCCGAGTACCAGCGCCTGGCCCGCATCGAGATCGACAAACTCCTCGCCGAGGGCCGTACGCCCGTCCTCGTCGGCGGATCCGGCCTGTACGTGCGCGGGGCCCTGGACGCCATGGAGTTTCCCGGCACCGACCCCGCGGTCCGCGCCCGGCTGGAGGAAGAGCTCGCCCTGCGCGGCTCCGGCGCCCTGCACGCACGCCTCGCCGCGTCCGACCCGGCCGCCGCCCGGGCGATCCTGCCCAGCAACGGGCGCAGGATCGTCCGCGCGCTCGAGGTCATCGAGATCACCGGCCGCCCCTTCACCGCCAACCTGCCCGGCCACGAGTCCGTCTACGACACCGTGCAGATCGGCGTCGACGTGGCCCGCCCCGAACTCGACGAGCGGATCGCGCTCCGGGTGGACCGGATGTGGGAGGACGGGCTGGTGGAGGAGGTCCGCGCCCTCGAGGCCCGGGGACTGCGCGACGGAATCACCGCCTCCAGGGCGCTCGGCTACCAGCAGGTGCTCGCCGCGCTCGCCGGGGAGTGCACCGAGGACGAGGCCAGGGCCGAGACCGTCCGCGCCACGAAGCGGTTCGCCCGTCGGCAGGATTCGTGGTTCCGCCGCGACCCGCGGGTGCACTGGCTCAGCGGCGCCGCCGCCGACCGGGGGGAACTCCCCGGGATCGCACAGACGTTGGTCGAACGAGCGGTTACAGCCTGATCACGTGATGGCATCGGGACGCCCCGGGCGCCCGTTCGGGGGTCGGCGGCGTGCCATCATCAAACTCCTGGCGGTGCGGTCACCGGCAGTGCATGGCGGCGTACTGAGTCCGAGTGGGGAGGGCGCGTGGCGATGGAGGCCGGCCCTCGTGACACCGGGCAGGGCAACACCCGGCGGGAAGCGGACCCGAAGCTTCTCGACCGGCTGGACGGAACCGGAACCGGAACCGGAAGCGGAACGGGAAGCGGAACCGGAAACGGAACCGCCCCGGGAACCGAACCCGCCGGGCTCGGGCTGCCCGCCGACCCCGCGCGGCTGACGCCCGACGGCCCCGACGCGCCGGACAGCGCCGACGTGGATGCGGGCGGGCCCGAGTTCGAGGTCGAACTGCGTCCGCAGCGCCGCCTGCGCCTGTGGCAGATCGCCCCCATCGTGATGCTCGGCGCCGCCGGCTCGCTCATGTTCGCCTTCCCGCTCGCCTTCGAGTTCGGCGACGGCGGAGCCGTGGTCGCCATGCTCGGCTTCCTCATCAGCTGCTGCGCCGGCGGCTGGGGCATGATGGCCGCGCGCCGCGTCGGCTACACCTGGCCCGGGCTCCCGGCCCGGGGCAGCGGCCGCCGCCCCGACTGGCGCGTGGCCGCGCTGTACGCCGTGGCCGCGCTGGCCCTCGTAGCCCTCGCCGTGTACCGGGTGGCGCGGCTCCGCTGAACGCCCGCGACCAGCGGATCGGTACCATGAGCGGGTGACGCAGAACAGCCTCTCCTTCCTCAAGGGCCACGGCACCGAGAACGACTTCGTGATCATCCCGGACCCGGACAACGCCATCGAGCTGCCCGCGTCCGCCGTCGCGAAGCTGTGCGACCGGCGGGCCGGGATCGGCGGAGACGGCGTCCTGCACGTGGTCCGGTCCGCCGCCCACCCCGACGCCGCGCACCTGGCCGGCGAGGCGGAATGGTTCATGGACTACCGCAACAGCGACGGCTCCATCGCCGAGATGTGCGGCAACGGCGTCCGCGTCTTCGCCCGCTACCTCGAGCACGCCGGCCACGTCGAGCCCGGCGACCTCGCGATCGCCACCCGGGGCGGCGTCAAGCAGGTCCACCTCGACAAGAGCGGCGACGTCACCGTCGCGATGGGCCGCGCGGTCCTCCCCGAGGGCGAGGTCACCGTCTCCGTCGGCGAGCGCAGCTGGCCCGCGCGCAACGTCAACATGGGCAACCCGCACGCCGTGGCCTTCGTCGACAGCCTCGACGACGCCGGGAACCTGTACACCGCCCCGCCGTTCAGCCCCGCGTCCGCCTACCCGACCGGCGTCAACGTCGAGTTCGTCGTCGACCGCGGCCCCCGCCACGTCGCCATGCGCGTGCACGAGCGCGGCTCCGGCGAGACCCGCTCCTGCGGCACCGGCGCGTGCGCCGTCGCCGTGGCCGCCATCCGCCGCGACGGCGCGGACCCCGCCGCCACCGGCGCGCCGGCCACGTACACCGTCGACCTCCCCGGCGGGACCCTGGTCATCACCGAGCACCCCGACGGGCGGATCGACATGACCGGACCGGCCGTGATCGTGGCCGCGGGCGAGTTCGAGGCGGCCTGGCTCACCGAAACGGCTTTCGCCTGAAGCTTCCCTCTAATGGGTGATCCATTTCACGCTGAGCGAGAGGTGGACTGCGCCACGTGGTGGGGTCGGTAACATCAGGCACCGGCCCTGAGGGCTCACCCCATGCCCACCACCGCCGGTCGAAGCCGCCGGAGGTGCCCATGAGTGCAGAGGCCACGAACCCCGAAGCACACCCCGAAGCGCCCCCCGAGCTCCGCAGACGCGGCCGGACCAGGCTCGATCTGCGCCGGCTCGGGCGCGCGGCCCTGCTCGGGCCGACATCCCGCGACCGGCTCCCGGACGCCATCGGCCACGTCGCGGAGGCACACCGCGCCCACCATCCGGACGCCGATCTGTCCGTTCTGCGCCGCGCTTACCTGCTCGCGGAGACCTCGCACCGCGGCCAGATGCGCAAGAGCGGTGAGCCGTACATCACACATCCGCTCGCCGTCACCCTGATCCTGGCCGAACTCGGCGCCGAGACCACCACGTTGACGGCCTCCCTCCTCCACGACACCGTCGAGGACACCGACGTGACCCTCGATCAGGTCGGCGAGGAGTTCGGCGACGAGGTCCGCTTCATCGTCGACGGCGTCACCAAGGTCGAAAAGATCGACTACGGCGCCGCCGCCGAACCCGAGACCTTCCGCAAGATGCTCGTCGCCACCGGCAACGACGTCCGCGTGATGTCCATCAAACTCGCCGACCGGCTGCACAACATGCGCACCCTCGGCGTGATGCGCCCCGAGAAACAGGCCCGCATCGCCAAGGTCACCCGCGACGTCCTCATCCCGCTCGCCGAACGCCTCGGCGTCCAGGCCCTCAAGACCGAGCTCGAAGACCTCGTCTTCGCGATCCTGCACCCCGAGGAGTACGAGCGCACCCGCGCGCTCATCGCGGCCCACGCGGGGGACCGCGACCCGCTGCCCGCCATCGCCGACTCCGTACGGACCGTCCTGCGCGAGGCGGGCATCACCGCCGAAGTACAAGTACGGCCGCGGCACTTCGTCTCCGTGCACCGGATCGCCCTCAACCGCGGCGAGCTGCGCGGCTCCGACTTCGGCCGCATCCTCGTCCTCGTCGCGGAGAACGCCGACTGCTACGCCGTGCTGGGGGAGCTGCACACCTGCTTCACCCCGGTCGTCTCGGAGTTCAAGGACTTCATCGCCACCCCGAAGTTCAACCTCTACCAGTCGCTGCACACCGCCGTCGCCACCCCCGAGGGCCACGTGGCCGAGGTCATCGTGCGGACCCGGCAGATGCACCGCGTGGCGGAGGCGGGCGTGGTCGCGCTCGGCAATCCGTACGCCACCGCGTCCGCCGCGTGCGGCGCGTCCACGACGGCCACCGCCGCTTCCGGGGCCCCGGCCGCCCCGGCGGACCCGTACGAGGAACGCGTGGACCCGACGCGGCCCGGCTGGCTGTCGCGGCTGCTCGACTGGCAGCAGTCCGCGCCCGACCCCGACACCTTCTGGAGCGTCCTGCGCGCCGAGCTGGCCCAGGACCGGGAGATCACCGTGTTCCGGGCCGACGGCGGGACGCTGGGCCTGCCGGCCGGGGCCAGCTGTATCGACGCCGCCTACGCGCAGCACGGCGAGGCGGCCCACAGCTGTATCGGCGCCCGCGTCAACGGGCGCCTCACATCCCTGTCCGCCCCGCTGTCCGACGGGGACACCGTGCAACTGCTGCTCGCACAGGACGCCTCCTCGGGACCCGCCGCCGAGTGGCTGGACCACGCGAAGACCCCCGCCGCCCGGATCGCCATCAGCAGCTGGCTCGAAACCCATCCCGACCGCGCGATGGCCACCACCACGGCGGCCCGGGCACCGCTCTCCGTGGTCGGGGCGCGCGGCGGCGGTGCCAACGCCGTCGCCGACCTGCCGAACGCCCCCGTACGGCTCGCCGGCTGCTGCACCCCCGTGCCGCCGGACGCGGTCGCCGGATTCGTGGTCCGGGGCGGGGCCGTCACCGTGCACCGCATCCACTGCGCCGCGGTCGCCCAGATGCGGGCGGTGGGGCGCACTTCCGTCGCCGTGCACTGGCGGGCCACGGCGGACTGCCGGGTCACGCTGCTCGCCGAATCGTTCGGCCGCCCCCACCTGCTGGCCGACCTCACCGAGGCCATCGCCCGCGAGGGCGTCGAGGTCGTCTCCGCGACCGTCGAACCCCCCGTGGAACAGCGGGTCCGGCACACCTACACCCTCCAGCTCCCCGACGCGGCCGGGCTGCCCGCCCTGATGCGCGCGATGCGGAACGTGCCCGGCGTGTACGACGTGAGCCGCGCCTAGCCGGCCGGCTCCGACGGCTAGCCCGGGTCCGCGCCGGAAGGTCCCGTTCGGGTGGACCCGTCGCGCGCCGTACGCGGCCGTGTGGCGGACGCTGATATGCGGTGGTGGATGCAGCTCACCTCCCCGCGCCTGCGCGCCGCCCTGCTCGCCGCGGCCTCCCTCACCCTCGTCGCCGCCGTACTGCCCCCGCCGACGCCGCTGGGCATCGGCGACCGGCTGTTCCCCGAGCTCGGGAACCCCGGGTACGACGTGCTCTCGTACGACCTCTCCTTCACGTACAAGGACAACCGCACCCCCCTCGACGCCGTCACCGTCATCGACGCCTGGGCCCTGCAGCCGCTGGAGCGGATCAACCTGGACTTCACCCACGGAAAGGTGGCGTCCGCCGAGGTCAACGGCGAGCCGGCCCGATTCGAGAGCGTGGGGGAGGACCTCGTCCTGACGCCCGCGCGCCCTGTCACCGCCCACGTGCCGCTGCACATCACCGTCCGGCACACCAGCGACCCGCGAGGGCGCGTTGACGGCGGCTGGGTGCCCACCGAGGACGGCCTGGCCATGGCCAACCAGGCGGACGCCGCCCACCGGGTCTTCCCCTGCAACGACCACCCCGCCGACAAGGCGTTCTTCACCTTCCGGGTCACGGCCCCCGAAGCGCTCACCGTCGTCGCCAACGGACTGCCGGTGGCAGCGGCCCTGCCCGCCGGTCCCTCCAAGACGTGGACGTACCGCACCCGGCATCCGATGGCCACGGAACTGGCCCAGGTCTCCGTCGGACGCTCCGCGGTCGTCCACAGCACCGGACCGCACGGGCTGCCGCTGCGCGACGTGGTGCCCGCCGCCGACCGGCAGAAGCTGGACCCCTGGCTGAAGAAGACCGCCGGCCACATCGCCTGGATGGAGGAGCGGGTCGGCCGCTACCCCTTCGAGAACTACGGGGTGCTGATCGCGCGGGCGACCACCGGCTTCGAGCTGGAGACACAGACCCTCTCGCTCTTCGAGCACAGCCTGTTCTCGGGCGAGGGCTACCCCGAGTGGTACGTCGAGTCCGTGATGGTCCACGAGCTCGCCCACCAGTGGTTCGGCGACAGCGTCGCCCCGCGCACCTGGTCCGACCTGTGGCTCAACGAGGGACACGCCACCTGGTACGAAGCCCTGTACGCGGACGGCCTCGGCAAGTACTCCCTGGAGCGGCGCATGCGCGAGGCGTACCAGCGCTCCGACCAGTGGCGGGCCGCGGGAGGCCCCCCGGCCGCGCCCAAGGCGGCCGCACCGGGCGAGAAGATCGGCCTGTTCCGGCCCGTGGTCTACGACGGGTCCGCCCTGATCCTCTACGCGCTGCGCCAGGAGATCGGCACCCAGGCCTTCGACCGCGTGGAGCGCCGCTGGGTGTCCGAGCACAAGGACGGGGTCGCGGGCACGGAGGACTTCGTACGCCTGGCCTCGCAGGAGGCCGGACGGGACCTGACGGCCTTCCTGAAGCCCTGGCTCTACGGGCAGACGACCCCCGCGATGCCCGGCCACCCCGAGTGGAGCGGGAAAAGCGTGTGACCCGCGAGGAACGGGCATGTCACCATCGACAGGGCCGTTCGGGGAATCCCCGGGCGGTGTGACACGTTGGACGTGACAGTTATCCGAATCGACGTAGGGATCCAATGACCTCCTCTTCTTCCCCTTCCCAGGACGCGCGGGACGCACAGGACGTGCGCGAGTCGCAGAGCTTCACCGAGAGCCTTCGGGCCGATGCCCTGATGGAAGAGGACGTCGCCTGGAGCCACGAGATCGACGGAGACCGCGACGGCGAGCAGTTCGAACGCTCCGAGCGCGCGGCACTGCGCCGCGTGGCAGGCCTCTCCACCGAGCTCGAAGACGTCACCGAGGTCGAGTACCGACAGCTCCGTCTGGAGCGGGTCGTCCTCGTAGGCGTCTGGACCTCCGGCACGGTGATCGACGCGGAGAACTCCCTCGCGGAGCTCGCGGCCCTCGCCGAGACGGCAGGTGCCCTCGTACTCGACGGTGTGATCCAGCGCCGCGACAAGCCGGACCCGGCCACCTTCATCGGCTCCGGCAAGGCGCGCGAGCTGCGGGACATCGTCATGGAGAGCGGCGCTGACACCGTCGTCTGCGACGGCGAGCTCAGCCCCGGCCAGCTCATCGCCCTCGAGGACGTCGTCAAGGTGAAGGTGGTCGACCGGACCGCCCTCATCCTGGACATCTTCGCCCAGCACGCCAAGTCCCGAGAGGGCAAGGCACAGGTCGCACTCGCGCAGATGCAGTACATGCTCCCGCGCCTGCGCGGCTGGGGTGCCTCGCTGTCCCGGCAGATGGGTGGCGGCGGCGGTGGCGGCATGGCCACCCGAGGCCCCGGTGAGACCAAGATCGAGACGGACCGGCGACGGATCCGCGAGAAGATGGCGAAGATGCGCCGGGAGATCGCGGACATGAAGACCGGCCGCGACATCAAGCGGCAGGAACGGCGCCGCAACAAGGTCCCCTCGGTCGCCATCGCCGGCTACACCAACGCAGGCAAGTCCTCGCTGCTCAACCGCCTCACGGGCGCGGGCGTGCTGGTGGAGAACGCACTGTTCGCCACCCTCGACCCGACCGTGCGCCGGGCCGAGACGCCCAGCGGCCGGATCTACACCCTGGCCGACACCGTCGGCTTCGTCCGGCACCTGCCCCACCACCTCGTCGAGGCGTTCCGCTCCACGATGGAGGAGGTCGGCGACTCCGACCTCATCCTGCACATCGTGGACGGCTCGCACCCGGCGCCGGAGGAGCAGCTGGCGGCGGTCCGCGAGGTCATCCGCGAGGTCGGCGCGGTCAACGTGCCCGAGATCGTGGTGATCAACAAGGCGGACGCGGCGGACCCGCTCGTCCTCCAGCGCCTGCTGCGCATCGAGCGGCACTCCATCGCCGTCTCGGCGCGCACGGGCATGGGCATCGAGGAACTCCTCGCGCTCATCGACTCCGAGCTGCCGCGGCCCGAGGTCGAGGTGGAGGCCCTGGTGCCGTACACCCGCGGCTCGCTGGTCGCCAAGGCGCACGCCGAGGGCGAGGTCCTCTCCGAGGAGCACACCCCGGAGGGCACCCTGCTCAAGGTGCGGGTCCACCAGGAGCTGGCGGCGGACCTCGCTCCGTACGCGCTCGCCAAGCGGTGACCTGACGCGCGCACATGTGAAAGGACCGGGGCCCCTGCGACGCAGGGGCCCCGGTCCTTTCACATGCGGTGGGCCCTACTTGAACTTGCCGCTCACGGCGTCGAAGATGCCCTTCGCCTCCGGACCCAGCCGGGGTCCGGCCAGCCAGCCCGCCTTGGCCGGACCGATCGAGGTGTTCGACACCAGCGCCGGCTTGCCGTCCGCGCCCGCCGCGACCCAGCCGCCGCCGGAGGAACCGCCCGTCATGGTGCAGCCGATGCGGTACATCACCGGGTCGTTCGCGGTCAGCGACAGCCGGCCCGGCTTGCCCGCGCACTGGTAGGCCTTCTGCCCGTCGAACGGAGCGGCCGCCGGATAGCCGGTGGCCGTGATGCTCGCGACCTTCGGCACCGCGGGAGCGGCGAACTCCACGGGGAGCGCCGAACCGACCGTCTCCTCCAGGGACTTGCCGCTGCCCTTCTCGGGGGTCACGTGCAGCACCGCGAAGTCGTACGGGGCACCCGCGCCGCCGGTCGGACCGCCGGTCGCGATCCACTGGTCGGAGGTCTGCGCCCAGTCGCTCCACCAGACGCCGTACGGGGCCACCTGCTCGCGCGGCGCGCCCTTGAGCTGCGCCGCGGGCTTGCCCGCGTTGTTGTACGACGGGACGAAGGCGATGTTGCGGTACCAGCCGCCGGACTTGCCCGCGTGCACGCAGTGGCCCGCCGTCCAGACCAGGTTGGACTTGCCGGGATGGGCCGGGTCCTTGACCACGGTCGCCGAGCAGACCATCGAACCCTCGGGCCCGTCGAAGAAGACCTTGCCGGCCTCGGGAACGCTCTGGTGGTAGGGCGGGTTCGCCGCCTTGGCCGTCACCGGCGCCGGGGTCGGGTCGGTGACGCCCTGGTCCTTGCCCGCGTCCGGGTCCACGGAAGGCTGCTTCGGCTGCTCCGCGTCACGCATGCGGTCCGGGTCCCACAGGTCCTCGATGATCGGGTTGATGTAGTCGCCCGCCTCGCGGAGCCAGTCCTCCTTCTTCCAGTCCTTCCACGCACCCCCCTTCCACTTCTCCAGGTCGATGCCGTGCTCCTTGAGCTTGTCCTTGAGCTGGTCCGGGATCTTGATCCCGTCCGTGCCCGGAAGGCTCGCCGCCACGGTCGGCTTGGCGTCGCCGCCGGCCTCCCCGTCGCCGGGCCCGCAGGCGGCGGCGGTCAGCGTGAGCGCGACCGCGCACAGGATCGCGGTGACCGGTCGGTTCGGTCGCATGTCGTTCGTCCCCCAGGTGGATTCGAGGCGTGGAGTGCAGCACCCCACTATGCCGCCGAGGTTGGGGACGGCACAGCCCGGGGCAGCGGTTCCGTGTTCTCTTCGCCCGGCGGGCAAGGATCTTGGCCCCACCCGTGATCCGTCGCCGCCGCCGTCGTTGGTACGTACGGGGGATGGGCGGGCAGCGCTCGTGTTCGAGGCGCAATCCGGAAGAGAACTCCGTGCGGGAGGACCGACACTCGTGGCTTTGACCGAGCCGGCGGCGGCCGCGGCCGCCGCCGCACAGATGACGCCGCCGCAGGCGCCTCCACACGATCCACCGCAGGTTCCGGCTCAGGTTCCGGCGCAGGTTCCGCCGCAGGGAGGCCGGTTGCCGGGGGTCGCCGGCCCGGTCCTCGCCGACGCCATCCTGCGACGGCAGGCGCAGCGGGAGTCGGCCGCCCGGACGTACGCGCGCTCGCTGCCCATCGTCCCCGTGCGCGCCCGCGGCCTGACCATCGAGGGCGCCGACGGACGCCGCTACCTCGACTGCCTCTCCGGGGCCGGGACCCTGGCCCTCGGGCACAACCACCCGGTCGTCCTCCAGGCCGTTCGCGGAGTCCTCGACTCCGGGGCGCCGTTGCACGTCCTGGACCTCGCCACCCCGGTCAAGGACGCCTTCACCACCGAGCTGTTCGCCAACCTGCCGCCCGAACTGGCAGCCGACGCCCGCGTCCAGTTCTGCGGACCGGCCGGCACCGACGCCGTGGAGGCCGCCCTCAAACTCGTCCGGACGGCGACCGGCCGCTCCGGGCTGCTCGCCTTCACCGGGGCCTACCACGGGATGACCGCCGGAGCCCTGGACGCCTCGGGCGGGGCCCAGGACGTACGGGTGACCCGGCTGCCGTACCCGCAGGACCACCGCTGCCCGTTCGGAGTCGGCGGCGCCGAAGGAGCCGAACTCGGCGCCCGCTGGACCGAGAACCTGCTGGACGACCCCAAGGGAGGGGTGCCCGCCCCCGCCGGGATGATCCTCGAACCCGTACAGGGCGAGGGCGGGGTCATCCCGGCCCCGGACGCCTGGCTGCGCCGGATGCGCGAGATCACCGCGGCGCGGGGCATCCCCCTGATCGCGGACGAGGTGCAGACGGGCGTGGGCCGGACCGGCGCCTTCTGGGGAGTCGACCACGCCGGGGTGGTACCTGACGTGATGGTCCTGTCCAAGGCGATCGGCGGCAGCCTGCCGCTCGCGGTGATCGTGTACCGGGCGGGTCTGGACGTGTGGACCCCCGGTGCCCACGCGGGCACCTTCCGCGGCAACCAGCTCGCCATGGCCGCCGGCACCGCCACGCTCGCCTTCGTCCGCGAGAACCGGCTCGCCGAGCGGGCAGCCGCGCTGGGCGAGCGGATGCTGACGGCCCTGCGCGGCCTGGCCGCCGCCCACCCCTGCATCGCGGACGTGCGCGGCCGCGGCCTGATGATCGGCGTCGAACTCGTCGACCCCGACACCGGGACCGCCGCGCCGGCCCTCGCCGAGGCCGTCCGCCAGGAGTGCCTGCACCGGGGCCTGATCGTCGAACTCGGCGGCCGCCACAACACCGTCGTCCGCCTGCTCCCCCCGCTGACCCTGACCGACGAGCAGGCCGCGGCGGTCCTCGACCGCCTGGCCGACGCCATCCCGGCCGCCGCCCGCCGGACCCACTGACCCGCACCCCGAGGACCCGCGATGCCCGACCCGCACCACGCCACCCCGCCCCCCACCCACCTCCTCCCGAAATCCCCACCCCCCGCACAGCACCACGCCCCGCCCGAGCCCCAGTCCCCGCCCCAAGCCCCCCCACTGAGCCCAGCCCAGTCCCAAGCCCCGGTCCTGGCACAGGCTCAGTCCCAGTCCCCAGCCCTGGCCCAGGCCCAATCACAAGCCCCGGCGTTGGGCCAGGCCGAGGCCCCGGCGTTGGGTGCTGCCCAGGCCGCGACTCCGGCCCAGGCCCCCGCCGCCGGTACGGCCGAGGTGCACGCCCCGATGCGGGCCCCGGGTCCGGAGCAGGCTTCGGCCCAGGCCCCCACGCTGGGCCCTGCCCAAGCCCCGGCGTTGGACGCTGCCCAGGCCGCGACTCCGGCTCAGGCCCCCGCCCCCGGTACAGCCGAGGTGCACGCCCCAATGCAGGCCCCGGGTCCGGAGCAGGCTTCGGCCCAGGCCCCCGCGCTGGGCCCTGCCCAGGTCCAACTCCCGGCGTTGGACCGGACCCAGGCTCAGGCCCAGCCCCCAGCCCCAGGCGCGACCGAGGCGCACACCCCCGCCCAGGGCCAGGCCCAGGTGCAGGCCTCGACCCAGGCCCCTGCCATGGATCCGACCCAGACGCAGGCCCAGCCCCCGACCGAGGCCCCGACTACCGAGGGCCCGGCGCTGGGCCCGGTCCAGCCCCAAGCCCGGGCGTTTGGCCAGGTCCAGAACCTGCCCCCGGCCCCCGCCCAGGCCGCGACCGCAGCCTCCGCGCTGGGCCCGACACAGGCGCATGCCCCCGCCCAAGCCCAGGCCCCGGAACCCGACCCGGACCCCGTACACGGCCCGGCTCAGGTTCCGGCCCTAGGCACTGTTCAGTCCCAGGTCGCCGCCCCGGACCCTGCCCAGACCCCCGTGCAGGGTCCGGCTCAGGCTCCGGCCCTGGATACGGTCCAATCCCAGGACGCCGCCCACGACGCCGCCCAGGGCCCGAACCGGGACCCGGCGCAGGCGCAGGCTGCGGGTGAGGCACCGCCCGAGGCTCGCGCGTCTTCCGACCCCGCGCCCAGGCTCCTGCCCTCCGTGCCCCCCTTGCCCCCGGCGCCTTCCGCACCGGTGGGGCCCGCCGGTCCGCCGGAGCACCCGCAGGCTGGTGTCCCGGCCGCCGCCACCGGGGCGCCGCGCCAGCAGCCCCACGCGGCCGGCGTCGGGGCGGCGGCCACCGTGCCGCGGCAGAAGGACGGCACGCCCAGACCCCGGACCATGTGGGCCGTTCCCGCCGGACCCGGGCCGACCGCGTGGCCCGACCTCCTGGACCACCCGGACCCGGCCGTCGCCGCCGAGGCGGCGGCGGTGGAGAACCTGCTCCGGTGCTGGGTCCGCGAAGCCGCCATCCGACGGCCCGACGGCCCCGCCGGGACCCCGCTGCGCATCCCGCTCCCCGCATCCGGCACGGCCCTGCTCGTCCCCGTCCAGTACTGGTCCGCCGCGGGCTGGCACCGCTTCGGACCCGCCCGGCTGGCCGGGGCCCCCGCCACCGCCCAGGCCGTGGACGCCGTCACCCTGGCCGCACTCATCGCCCGGGAGGGCGCGCTCCCAGGCCCAGGCCCGGGCGCGGTCCCGGGCTCAGCCGGACGCTCCGGCGCGGTCCGCGGCAACGCCGACCTCGTCGGCCGGGTCGCCGACTCGGTCCGCCGCACCGCGGAGTTCATCGCCGACCGGCGCGAACGCCCCGCCGCCCCGGCCGCCATCGGCGTGGACCGCTTCCTGACCGCTGAACAGTCCCTCCTCCTCGGTCACCCCCTCCAGCCGGACCCGAAGAGCCGCGAAGGACTCTCCGAGGCCGAAGTACGCCGTTACTCACCCGAACTCCACGGCTCCTTCCCCCTGCACTGGTTCGCGATCGCACCCTCCGCCCTCGCCACCGAATCCGCCTGGACCGAGCGCGGCCGACCCGTATCCGCCGCCCAGCTCCTGGGCCGCCTCGCCCCCGGACTCCCACTGCCCGACGGCGCCACCCCCCTTCCCCTTCACCCCTGGCAGGCCCGCGACCTGCTCCACCGCCCCGCCGTCGCTGCCCTCCGCGACGCCGGACTCCTGCACGACCTGGGCCCCTACGGCGTCCACTGGTACCCCACCTCCTCCGTCCGGACCGTCCACCGACCCGGCTCACCCGCGATGCTCAAGCTGTCCCTGGGCCTGCGCATCACCAACTCCCGCCGTGAGAACCTCCGCAAGGAGCTCCACCGCGGTGTCGAAGTGCACCGGCTGCTCCGCACCGGCCTCGCCGAGCAGTGGCAGGCGGCCCACCCCGGCTTCGACGTCGTCCGCGACCCCGCCTGGGTCGCCGTCGACTCCCCGGACGGCACCCCCGTCCCCGGACTCGACGTCCTGCTGCGCCACAACCCCTTCCGCTCCGGCGACGACGCCGTCTGCATCGCCGCTCTCACCGCTCCCCGCCCATGGCCCGGCCGGGCCACCATGAGCTCCCGGCTCGCCGAGATCGTCTCCGGACTCGCCGCCGCCACCGGACACGCCACCTCCGCCGTCGCAGCCGAGTGGTTCCTGCGCTACCTCGACCACGTGGTCCTGCCGGTCCTCGCCTTCGACGCGCTCGCCGGCATCGCCCTCGAATCGCACCAGCAGAACACCCTGGTCCTCCTCGACCCGGCCGGCTGGCCTGTCGGCGGCCGCTACCGCGACAACCAGGGCTACTACTTCCGCGAATCCCGCCGCGCGGAACTGGAGCACCGGCTTCCCGGAATCGGCAGCCTCAGCGACACCTTCGTCTCCGACGCCGTCACCGACGAGCGCTTCGCCTACTACCTCGGCATCAACAACGTGCTCGGCCTGATCGGGGCCTTCGGATCCCAGCGGCTCGCCGACGAACGCGTGCTTCTTGCCGCCTTCCGCCGCTTCCTCGGCAAGGCCGCAGGCCTCGGCCCGCTCCCGGCGAAGCTGCTCGACTCGCCCACCCTGCGCTGCAAGGCGAACCTGCTCACCCGCCTGGGCGGCCTCGACGAACTCGTCGGACCCGTCGACACCCAGTCCGTCTACGTCACCATCACCAACCCCCTTCACGATTGACGCGTCGGAACCGACGCGGGGAAGAACCCGATGCCCACCACAGACGCCCCCGCCAATTCCGCCGGCTCCACCACCCATGCCACCGGCACGGTCCGCGCCCACGACGACACCATCGAACTGCGGCTCCCCGCCGGACTGTTGCCGCTGCTCGCCGAAGCCGACCTCCTCGACTCCCCGGCCACCTGGGGCAGCACCGACACCCCTGCCGGAGACTTCCGCCTCGAACCCGTACGACCAGGCCGCGACCTGGAACTCCTCACCGCCTGGATGAACGACCCCGAGGTGGCCGCCTATTGGGAACTCGCCGGTCCCGCCGAGGTCACCGCAGCCCACCTTCGGGCCCAGCTCGACGGGGACGGCCGCAGCATCCCGTGCCTGGGCCTTCTCGAGGGCGCACCGATGAGCTACTGGGAGATCTACCGGGCCGACCTCGACCCGCTCTCCCGCCACTACCCGGCTCGACTCCACGACACGGGTATCCACCTGCTCATCGGAGACGGCACGAACCGCGGCCGCGGTCTGGGCACCACCCTGCTGCGCGCCGTCGCCGACCTGATCCTCGACAACCGCCCCCGCTGCACACGTGTCATCGCGGAACCGGACATCCGAAACACCCCCTCCGTATCGGCCTTCATGAGCTCTGGCTTCCGCTGTTACACCGAAATCGATCTTCCCGAGAAGCGTGCCGCCCTGATGATCCGGGAGCGGGCGCTGCGCAATCTCCTCTGAGTGCCGCCCCGAGCGTCCCGACCGTCGTCGCCGCTTCGCACCTCTCCCTTCGAAAACTCTGCGTCACGCAGCAAAGTTCCCGATCTCCGAGGAGTCCCGTGCCGAATTTCCCCGCAGCCCCCGACTCCGCAGAATCCCCGCTGCCCCCGTCGCCCCAACACCCCTGCACACCGCCCGAGCTCACCCTCGCGACCTGGGGCTCCGCCGCCCGCTGCCTGCTCGCCAAGATGCTCGCCGAGTTCGCCTACGAGGAGATCGTCAGCCCCGTCCCCGTCCCGGCCGCCGCCGGTGACGCGTGGAGCCTGACCCTGGACGACGGCAGCGTCCTCGGCTTCCGGGCCCGCCGCCGCTCGTACGGCAGCTGGCACGTCATCCCCGACACCATCACCCTCACCCCGCCGTCAGCCTCCACCCCGCCGTCAGCCCCCACCCCGCCGGGAGCCTCCGCGCAGCCGCCGACCGCCTTCGGGGATCCGTACGCCTTCCTCGTCCGCTCCCGTACCCTCCTCGGTCTCGACGGAGCCACCCTCGGCCACCTCGTCCGCGAGCTCAGCGCCACCCTCGCCGCCGATGCCCGGATCGACCACACCGCGCTCACCGCCGACGTCCTCGCCGACCTCGAATACGCCCTCCTCGAAGGCCACCAGACCGGTCACCCCTGGCTCGTCCTCAACAAGGGCCGCATCGGTCTCTCCTTCTCCGACACCGCAGCCTGGGCGCCGGAGGCCCGCACCCGTCAGCGGCTGCCCTGGCTCGCCGCCCACATCTCGCTCGCCACCTACCGGGGGACCGCCGGTCTGGAGGAGCCGGCCCGGCTCTACGCCGCAGAGCTCGACCCCGTCACCCGCGCCGGCTACGACCAGGCCCTGCGCGACCGCGGCCTGGATCCGCTCCACTACCTCTACCTGCCGGTCCATCCCTGGCAGTGGGACGAGGTCGTCCTCCCCCTCTTCGCCCCGGCCCTCGCCTCCGACGCCCTCGTACCGCTCCCGGCCGATCCCGACGTACGCCTGCCCCAGCAGTCGATCCGTACCTTCCTCAACCTCACCCGCCCCGACCGGCACAGCGTCAAGCTGCCGCTCTCCGTCTTCAACACCATGGTCTGGCGCGGCCTGCCCAGCGACCTCACCCTCGCCGCCCCCGCCGTCACCGCATGGATCCACTCCCTCCGCGACGCCGACCCCTTCCTGCGCGAGGAATGCGGGGTCATCCTGCTGGGCGAGGTCGCCTCCGTCACCGTCCGCCACCCCGTCTACGACGCGCTCCCCGAGGTCCCCTACCAGTACAAGGAGCTCCTCGGCGCGATCTGGCGCGAGCCCCTCACCGGACGCCTCGCACCCGGCGAGCGCGCCCGCACCCTCGCCTCGCTCCTCCACACCGACCCCCGCGGCCGGTCCTTCACCGCCGAACTCGTCGCCCGGTCCGGGCTGACCCCGACCGCCTGGCTGCAGCGCCTCTTCACCGCCCTGCTGCCCCCGCTCCTCCATTTCCTCTACCGCTACGGCACCGTCTTCTCCCCGCACGGCGAGAACGCCATCGTGATCTTCGACGAACACGACGTCCCGGTCCGGCTCGCGGTCAAGGACTTCGTGGACGACATCAACATCACTGCCGAACCGCTCCCCGAGCTGGACTCCCTGCCCGACGAGGTCCGGGCGGTCCTGCTCACCGAGCCCGCCGACTTCCTGCCCCAGTTCATCCACTCCGGGCTCTTCGTCGGCGTCTTCCGCTACCTCTCAGCCCTGTGCGAGGACCGCCTCGGTGTCCCGGAGAGCGATTTCTGGTCCCTCGTACGGGCGGAGATCCTCCGCCACCAGGCCCGGTTCCCCGAGCTGAAGGACCGCTACGAGCTCTTCGACCTGCTCGGCGAGCGCATCGGACGGCTCTGCCTGAACCGGAACCGTCTCTACGAGGACGGCTACCGCGACCGCCCCACGCGCCCGCACGCCGTCCAGCACGGCACCGTCCCCAACCCCTTGTACCGGCCATGAATCCTCGCCGGTGCGGTTGCTGTCAGTGCGGCCCCGTAGGGTTGTCAGTGCTATGACGAAGCCCTCCCTCCCCGACCTGCTGCACGCCGCCGTCTCCGCCGTCGGCGGTACGGAGCGCCCCGGCCAGGTGGCCATGGCCGAAGCCGTCGCCGAAGCGATCGACGGCAACTCCCACCGGCTCATCCAGGCCGGCACCGGCACCGGCAAGTCCCTCGGCTACCTGGTGCCGGCCCTCGCCCACGGCGAGCGCGTGGTCGTGGCCACGGCGACCCTCGCGCTCCAGCGGCAGCTCGTCGAGCGCGATCTGCCCCGGACGGTGGAGGCACTGCACCCGCAGCTGCGCCGCCGCCCGCAGTTCGCCATGCTCAAGGGCCGCTCCAACTATCTGTGCCTGCACCGCCTGCACGAGGGCGCTCCCCAGGACGAGGAGGAGGGCCTCTTCGACCAGTTCGAAGCGGCCACCCCCACCAGCAAGCTCGGCAAGGACCTGCTGCGCCTGCGCGACTGGGCGGACGAGACGGAGACCGGCGACCGCGACGACCTCACGCCGGGCGTCTCGGACAAGGCCTGGTCGCAGATCTCCGTGTCCTCCCGCGAGTGCCTGGGGGCGACGAAGTGCGCGTACGGGGCCGAGTGCTTCGCCGAGGCGGCCCGCGAGCGGGCCAAGCTCGCGGACGTGGTCGTCACCAACCACGCGCTGCTCGCCATCGACGCCATCGAGGGCGCGCCGGTGCTGCCGCAGCACGAGGTGCTGATCGTGGACGAGGCCCACGAGCTGGTCTCCCGGGTGACGGGGGTCGCCACCGGCGAGCTCACCCCCGGGCAGGTCAACCGGGCCGTGAAGCGGGCGGCCAAACTGGTCGACGAGAAGACGGCCGACTCCCTGCAGACGGCCTCGGAGTCATTCGAGCGCGTCATGGAGCTGGCGCTCCCCGGCCGGCTGGAGGAGGTTCCCGAGGATCTCGGCTACGCGCTGATGGCGCTGCGGGACGCCGCGCGCAACGTGATCTCGGCGATCGGCGCGACCCGCGACAAGTCCGTCCACGACGAGGACGCCGTCCGCAAGCAGGCCCTCGCCGCGGTCGAGAGCATCCACGGGGTGGCGGAGCGGATCACCAACGGTTCCGAGTACGACGTCGTCTGGTACGAGCGTCACGACCGCTTCGGCGCCACGCTGCGGGTCGCCCCCCTGTCGGTGTCGGGCCTGCTGCGCGAGAAGCTCTTCGAGGACCGCTCCGTGGTGCTGACCTCGGCCACCCTCAAGCTCGGCGGCGACTTCAACGGCGTCGCGGCGTCCATGGGCCTGTCCCCCGAGGGTGTCGAGGGGGAGGACGCTCCGGTCTGGAAGGGCCTGGACGTCGGCTCGCCCTTCGACTACCCGAAGCAGGGCATCCTCTACGTCGCGAAGCACCTGGCCACACCGGGCCGTGAAGGGACCCGCGGCGACATGATGGACGAGCTCGCCGAGCTGATCGAAGCGGCCGGCGGCCGCACCCTCGGGCTCTTCTCCTCCATGCGCGGTGCGAAGGCTGCCGCCGAGGAGCTGCGCGGCCGGCTCGACAACCCGATCCTGCTCCAGGGCGAGGAGACGCTCGGCGAGCTGATCAAGGCGTTCGCGGCCGACCCCAAGACGTGCCTGTTCGGGACCCTGTCGCTGTGGCAGGGCGTGGACGTGCCCGGCCCCAGCTGTCAGCTGGTGGTGATGGACAGGATCCCGTTCCCGCGCCCCGACGACCCCCTGATGAGCGCCCGGCAGAAGTCGGTCGAGGAGCACGGCGGCAACGGGTTCATGGCCGTCGCGGCCACGCACGCCGCGCTGCTGATGGCCCAGGGCGCCGGCCGCCTCGTACGGGCCATGGGTGACCGGGGTGTGGTCGCGGTCCTGGATCCGCGCTTGGCCACGGCCCGGTACGGGACCTTCCTGCGGGCCACCCTGCCGGACTTCTGGTACACCACGGACCGGAACCAGGCCCGCCGCTCGCTCGCTTCGATCGACGCCGCTGCGAAGGCCGACGGGAAGTAGTTTCCGGGCGCACGGCAGGAGCCTGAATTGAGCAACCCGTGCGGCGAGCACCCCCCTCTCCAGAGCGGCGCCGGTTAGGCCCAACACACAGCAACCCCCGGGACCGGCGCAGTGGGTCCCGGGGGCTGGACGGAGGCGGCGGTGTCAGACCCGCCGCAGTACGGCGACGACCTTGCCGAGGATGGTCGCCTCGTCGCCGGGGATCGGCTGGTAGGCGGAGTTGTGCGGGAGGAGCCAGACGTGGCCGTCCTCGCGCTTGAAGCGCTTGACGGTGGCCTCGCCGTCCAGCATCGCCGCGACGATGTCGCCGTTCTCCGCGACCGGCTGGCGACGGACCGTGACCCAGTCGCCGTCACAGATGGCGGCCTCGATCATCGAGTCGCCGACGACCTTGAGGACGAAGAGCTCGCCGTCGCCGACGAGCTGGCGGGGAAGCGGGAAGACGTCCTCGACCGACTCCTCGGCGAGGATCGGGCCGCCGGCCGCGATCCGGCCGACCAGGGGAACGTAGGAGGCGGCGGGCTTGCCGGTGGTGTCCGTGGGCTGCGAGCTGGGCTGGTCGGAACCGCGCACCTCGTACGCCCGGGGGCGGTGCGGGTCGCGGCGCAGGAAGCCCTTCCGCTCCAGGGCCATCAGCTGGTGGGCGACCGACGACGTGCTGGACAGGCCGACCGCCTGGCCGATCTCCCGCATCGACGGCGGGTAACCCCGCCGCTGCACGGAGTCGCGAATGACCTCGATGACCCTCCGCTGCCGGTCCGTGAGCCCGGAGCTGTCGGCGCGGATGCCTGGAGGTCGACCTGGCAGCGAGCGTGCGGGGCGTACGGGCTCCGCCTCCGGGTTCAGGTTTGCGTCGTTCATGGCATGCACCGGCTCAAGTCGGCTCTGGGAGCGGTTCTGGGCAGTGATGGCGGCACTGTCTGCGGTCGTGGTCACGTCGGCCCCTCTCGAAATGTTCTCCCTAGCTGGACAACGGTAGTTGCTTTCGAAAGGTTGCGCCAAACACACGTTCGAGTGAAAAATCGCAGATCGTCCCGCGTGGGCAAATCGAGAGGTGTATGGGCGAGCGGTTCGCCGAACGCGGGTTCGGCTCGGCATCCGCTGCTTACGGTACCCTTCCCGGTCGGTCGCGACCCTCCGGGCCAGGGCCCAGTGTGGCACCGGAAGGCCTCGTATCCGCCTATCGGGCGCTGCGACACGCGGAGTCGGGTAAATCCACCCCAACCCAAGATCTAGTGGTTGGATGAGCGCAGCCGCCCAGAAGTTGTGGTCCCAGGGTCCGTCGAGGGTCCCGGCATCGCATATGCTGGAGGCTGCTTCACCAGCCCCCGGCAAAGCTCGTCTCTGCCGTTCAGGGGTCTCGTGAGGTGATTCAGTCGTGCCAAGAGGGAGGGTGAGGGAACCATGCACTGCCCCTTCTGCAGGCACCCCGACAGCCGCGTCGTCGACAGCCGAACCACGGACGACGGCACGTCGATCCGCCGGCGCCGTCAGTGCCCCGACTGCTCCCGTCGCTTCACGACGGTGGAGACGGCCTCCCTGATGGTGATCAAGCGCAGCGGGGTGACCGAACCCTTCAGCCGTACCAAGGTCATCTCCGGCGTGCGCAAGGCGTGCCAGGGGCGGCCGGTCACCGAGGACGCCCTCGCCAAACTCGGCCAGCGGGTCGAGGAGGCGGTGCGCGCCACCGGCAGTGCCGAGCTGACCACCCACGACGTGGGTCTGGCCATACTCGGCCCCTTGCAGGAGCTCGACCTGGTCGCGTACCTGCGGTTCGCGTCCGTGTACAAAGCGTTCGACACCCTTGAAGACTTCGAGACCGCCATCGTGGAACTGCGCGAGCGGCGGCCTCACCCCGAAGAGTGCGGGCCCGGTGGGACCGGTTCGGTCCCCGTGCCCGCCTCCGCCGCCGACTGACCGGACGGCCCTCACCGCGGCGCTTGCGCACCGCGGTGTGGCCGGTCAGTCGAGCGAAGAGACGTAGATACAGATACACAGCACCGTGCCGCGGAATAGCGCTGGCACTTTAGGGCGTTTTGCCCGCATTGGGAGGCGGCATGACAGAGACGGCGAGCAGCTCGGCACGTGGTTCCCGCGCCAAGGGGACCAAGGCTGCCAAGGGCGGCCTGCGTATCGAGCGCATCCACACCACCCCCGGCGTGCACCCTTACGACGAGGTGAGCTGGGAGCGTCGTGACGTCGTCATGACCAACTGGCGCGACGGCTCGGTCAACTTCGAGCAGCGCGGCGTCGAGTTCCCCGACTTCTGGTCGGTGAACGCGGTCAACATCGTCACCAGCAAGTACTTCCGCGGCGCGGTCGGCACCCCGCAGCGCGAGACCGGCCTGAAGCAGCTGATCGACCGGATCGTGAAGACGTACACGAAGGCCGGCGAGGACTTCGACTACTTCTCCTCGCCCGCCGACGCGGAGATCTTCGAGCACGAGCTGACCTACGCGCTCCTGCACCAGATCTTCAGCTTCAACTCCCCGGTGTGGTTCAACGTCGGCACGCCCCAGCCGCAGCAGGTCTCCGCCTGCTTCATCCTGGCCGTCGACGACTCCATGGAGTCGATCCTCGACTGGTACAAGGAAGAGGGCATGATCTTCAAGGGCGGCTCCGGCGCCGGCCTGAACCTCTCCCGCATCCGCTCCTCCAAGGAGCTCCTCTCCTCCGGCGGCAACGCCTCCGGCCCGGTCTCCTTCATGCGCGGCGCCGACGCGTCCGCCGGAACGATCAAGTCGGGCGGCGCCACCCGCCGCGCGGCCAAGATGGTCGTCCTGGACGTGGACCACCCGGACGTCGAGGCCTTCATCGAGACCAAGGTGAAGGAAGAGGAGAAGATCCGCGCCCTGCGCGACGCGGGCTTCGACATGGACCTGGGCGGCGACGACATCACGTCCGTCCAGTACCAGAACGCCAACAACTCCGTCCGCGTGAACGACGAGTTCATGACGGCCGTCGAGAACGGCACCAAGTTCGGCCTGCGTGCCCGCATGACCGGCGAGGTCATCGAGGAGGTCGACGCCAAGGCGCTCTTCCGCAAGCTCGCCGAGGCCGCGTGGGCCTGTGCCGACCCGGGCATCCAGTACGACGGTGTGATCAACAACTGGCACACCTGCCCCGAGTCCGGCCGCATCACCGCGTCCAACCCCTGCAGCGAGTACATGCACCTGGACAACACGTCCTGCAACCTCGCCTCGCTCAACCTGATGAAGTTCCTGAACGACGACGGCAAGGGCAACCAGTCCTTCGACGCCGAGCGCTTCGCCAAGGTCGTCGAGCTCGTCATCACCGCGATGGACATCTCCATCTGCTTCGCGGACTTCCCGACGCAGAAGATCGGCGAGAACACCCGCGCCTTCCGCCAGCTGGGCATCGGCTACGCCAACCTCGGCGCCCTGCTGATGGCCACCGGCCACGCGTACGACTCGGACGGCGGCCGCACGCTCGCCGCGTCGATCACCTCGCTGATGACCGGTACCGCCTACAAGCGCTCCGCCGAGCTGGCCGCCATCGTCGGCCCGTACGACGGCTACGCCCGCAACGCCGAGTCGCACAAGCGCGTCATGAAGCAGCACGCCGACGCCAACGCCGTCGCGCCGCGCACCGAGGACCTGGACAACGCGATCTGGGCCGCGGCCACCGAGGCCTGGCAGGACGTCCTGCGCCTTGGCGAGAAGAACGGCTTCCGCAACTCCCAGGCCTCCGTCCTGGCGCCGACCGGCACCATCGGTCTCGCGATGTCCTGCGACACCACCGGTGTCGAGCCGGACCTGGCCCTGGTCAAGTTCAAGAAGCTCGTCGGCGGCGGCTCGATGCAGATCGTCAACGGCACCGTCCCGCAGGCCCTGCGCCGCATGGGGTACCAGGAAGAGCAGATCGAGGCGATCGTCGCCCACATCGCCGAGCACGGCGTGGTCGTCGACGCCCCGGGCCTGAAGACCGAGCACTACGAGGTCTTCGACTGCGCCATGGGCGAGCGTTCCATCTCCGCGATGGGCCACGTCCGGATGATGGCCGCGATCCAGCCCTGGATCTCCGGCGCGATCTCGAAGACGGTCAACATGCCGGAGACGGCGACCGTCGAGGAGATCGAGGAGATCTACTTCGAGGCGTGGAAGCTGGGCGTCAAGGCGCTGGCGATCTACCGCGACAACTGCAAGGTCGGCCAGCCCCTCTCCGCCAAGAAGAAGGAGGAGGAGAAGGAGCAGGTCACCGCCAAGACGGAGGAGACCATCCGCGCCGCCGTCGAGAAGGTCATCGAGTACCGTCCCGTCCGCAAGCGCCTCCCCAAGGGCCGCCCGGGCATCACCACCTCCTTCACGGTGGGCGGCGCCGAGGGCTACATGACCGCGAACTCCTACCCGGACGACGGTCTGGGCGAGGTCTTCCTGAAGATGTCCAAGCAGGGCTCGACCCTCGCGGGCATGATGGACGCCTTCTCGATCGCCGTCTCGGTCGGTCTGCAGTACGGCGTGCCCCTGGAGACCTACGTCTCGAAGTTCACCAACATGCGCTTCGAGCCGGCCGGCATGACGGACGACCCGGACGTGCGGATGGCGCAGTCGATCGTCGACTACATCTTCCGCCGCCTGGCGCTGGACTTCCTGCCCTTCGAGACCCGCTCGGCCCTCGGCATCCACACCGCCGAGGAGCGCCAGCGCCACCTGGAGACCGGCTCGTACGAGCCCCTCGAGGACGAGCTGGACACCGAGTCCCTGGCGCAGTCGGCCCCGCTCGCCGCGGTGCCGTCGGCTCCGAAGCCGGTCGAGGCCGCTGTTCCGGTCCCCGCTCCGAAGACGGCGCACAGCAACGCCGAACTGGTCGAGATGCAGCTCGGCGTCTCCGCCGACGCCCCGCTCTGCTTCTCCTGCGGTACGAAGATGCAGCGGGCCGGCTCTTGCTACATCTGCGAGGGCTGCGGCTCCACCAGCGGCTGCAGCTGACATCCGGCTGATGCCGTGATCCGCTGAGGCGGGCAGGTCCCTTGGGGACCTGCCCGCCTCAGGCGTTCTCGGGCCCGCGATCATTGGGCGAGTGCTGCCGACGGTGCGGATGCCGCGGACGCGCGAGGGGCACGGGGAGATGGGGAGATGGGGAGCCATGTGGAGCGGTGACGAGCTGGACCTGGACGCGTATCTGGCGCGGATCGGGATCGGGGGTGGGGGCCGGGAACTCCGGCCGGACCTCGAGACGTTGTACGCAGTGCACCGGGCCCACACCGGCGCCATCACCTTCGAGAGTCTGGACGTCCTGTTCGGCCGCCCCGTCGAGTTGGACGTCAAGGCGATGGAGGACAAGCTCGTGCACGCCGGCCGCGGCGGCTACTGCTACGAGCAGAACTCGCTGCTGGCCGCTGCCCTGGAGCGCATCGGCTTCGAGGTCTCGGGGCGGGGCGCCCGCAACCGCACCCGCGGCGACGCCCTGACCCCGGTGACGCACGCCGTCCTCGTCGTCACCGTCGAGGGACAACCGTGGCTGTGCGACGCCGGGTTCGGCTACCAGGGCCCCCGCGAGCCCGTCCCGCTGGCCGAGCCGGGGGCCGAGGTGCGGCAGGGGGAGTGGACGTACCGCGTCCGGGAGGAGGCGGACGGCGTCCTCGTGCTGTGCTTCCTGCGCGGGGGAACCTGGCGCGACCTGTACGCGTTCTCCCCGCAGCAGTACCACCCCGTCGACTACGTCCTGCTCAACCACTACAGCTCCACCCACCCCCGCTCCGCCTTCATCGGGCGGGTCATCGTCCAGCACCCGAACGAAGACGTCCGCCGGACGCTGGTCGGGCGGGAGCTCGTCCGGCTCCACCCCGACGGGCGGGAGGAGCGGGAGACCGTCGATCCGGAGGCGCTGCTCGGCATAATCGACCGGGAGTTCGATCTTCGGTTGCCCGAGCGGGATGCGGCCGAACTGGTACGGATCCACCGCTCCGGGGACTGACCCGGGCCGCGCCGGGACCGTACGATGGCGCAGTGCTGGTCAAGTGGATTCGCTGCACGGTGACGGACCGACGCGGGTTCGAACGGGGGCAGCGCAAATGGGCGGGGCTGCCGGGCGAGCCGGGATTCCGGGGGCAGGGCGGCGGATGGAGCCGGGGCCGGCAGGGCGTCGCGCATGTCTTCGCGTTCTGGGAGAGCCGGTCCTTCTACGACTCCTTCATGGCCCGGAGCCACGACCGGCTGGCCGCCGCGCAGAACGGCACCTACACCGATCTGCGCGTCACCCTCTTCGATCACCGCTTCGACGTGAAGACCGGCTTCGAGCCGCGCTTCACCGATGCCGACGTGGTCCGGGTCGCGCACACACGCGTCCGTGAGGGCCGGGTCGACCACTTCGCCCTCATGCAGGAGAAGGTGTGGAACCCGGCCATGGCGGGCTCGCCCGGCATGGTCCGCGGCCTCTTCGGCGAGGCCCCGGGGCGGGAGTTCCTGGTCCTGTCGATGTGGCACGCAGCGGCCGAGCACGGCAAGTACCGGCAGGAACGGGTCGAGCGGCTCTCCCTGCGCGCCCAGATCCAGGCCGATGTCGAGGCCCTGACCGGCGACGTCGTCGACCTCGAACCCTCCTGGACGGTCTGAGCCGGTGTGACGGTACGACGATCCGGCATGCCTCCCGGCGTGCCCGGTCGGCCGGCCCGACCATGGCCGAATAGGGTCGTGGAATGGTTCGACCACGGCGCATCGTCCTCGTCCGGCACGGGGAATCCGAGGGGAATGCCGACGACACGGTGTACGAACGCGAGCCCGACCACGCCCTGCGGCTGACCGCGACCGGGCGCGAGCAGGCGGCGGCGGTCGGCGTACGGCTGCGCGAGCTCTTCGGCGACGAGACGATCAGCGCTTACGTCTCCCCGTACCGCCGGACCCTGCAGACCTTCCGGGAGCTGCGGCTGGACCCGACGCGGGTCCGGATGCGCGAGGAGCCTAGGCTGCGCGAGCAGGACTGGGGAAACTGGCAGGACCGGGACGACGTACGGCTGCAGAAGGCGTACCGGGACGCCTACGGGCACTTCTTCTACCGCTTCGCGCAGGGCGAGTCGGGCGCCGACGTGTACGACCGGGTCGGAGCCTTCCTGGAAAGCCTCTACCGCAGCTTCGAGGCCCCGGACCATCCGCAGAACGTGCTGCTGGTGACGCACGGGCTGACCATGCGGCTGTTCTGCATGCGGTGGTTCCACTGGTCGGTCGCCGAGTTCGAGGCCCTGTCCAACCCGGGGAACGGCGAATTCCGGACGCTCGTGCTGGGCCCGGACGGCCGGTACCGGATGGACCGCCCGTTTGAGCGGTGGACCACACCCGAGCCCTACGACCTGGACGGCTAGAGTGGCCCGCGATGACCCCTGATTCCACTCCCGAACGGCGCTACGCACGCGCCCTGTCCAGCCTCCGCGGGCTGGCCCTGGGGGACGCCCTGGGCTCCCAGTACTTCGTCCCCGTCAACTACCCGCTCCTGAAGCGGCGTGAACTGCCCGTCGGCACCGACCCGTGGCAGTGGACCGACGACACCGAGATGGCCTGCTCGGTCGTGGCCGTGCTCGCCGAGCACGGACGCATCGACCAGGACGCGCTGGCGAGCTCCTTCGCCCACCACCACGACTTCGACCGCGGCTACGGGCCCGCCGTCAACCGGATGCTGCGCCTGATCCGGGAGGGCCAGGACTGGCGCACGCTGGCCGCCGAGCTGTTCAACGGCCAGGGCTCCTGGGGCAACGGCGCCGCCATGCGGATCGCGCCGCTGGGCGCCTGGTACGCGGACGACCCCGAGCAGGCCACGCACCAGGCGGAGATCTCCGCCTACACCACCCACCAGCACCGCGAGGCCGTCTGCGGGGCCATGGCCGTCGCCGCGGCGGCCGCGCTCGCGGCGGACCCGGCCGGCCCGCCGAAGGCCGCCGACCTGCTGGACGGGGTGATCGCCCTGGTGCCGCGCAGTGCCGTGGGCGCCGGGATCCGTCGCGCGCGGGACATGCTGGACTACGGCGACGCGACCACGGTCGCGGCGGTATTGGGCTGCGGGCGGCGCACGAGTGCCCATGACACCGTGCCCTTCGCCCTGTGGTCGGCGGCGCGGTCGCTGGACGACTACGAGCGGGCGTTCTGGACCACCGCGCAGGTGGGCGGCGACGTCGACACGACCTGCGCGATCGTCGGCGGCGTACTGGGCGCCCGCGGCGACGAGGTGCTCCCGGCCGCGTGGCTGGCGCGCACCGAGGCCCTGCCGGCCTGGCTCCCGGAGGCGGTGGCGCGTTAGCGGCATCCGACCGCGGCGCCCCGGGCGGGGCGAAAGACTCCGTTCCGATTGTCACGGTCCTGCCACAGGAGCCTTTTGAGCCTGTTCAAAACTGCCTGACACCGGCCTACGCTGTCCGCTCCGCCGCCCCAGCTGGAATCGGGGGCGGCCGACAGGGGAGGGGAACCCGATGTCAGAGAACACCGACGGGGCGGACAAGGCCGCGGACCGGACCGAGGGCGCGGCGGCCGAGAGGCCGGCCGCCGAACAGGCGCCACCGGCCGCGGCCGCACCACCGACGGGCACCGGCATCCCGGCCGACGCCGCCGCCTGGCAGGCGTGGCAGCACCAGCAGGCGTGGCAGCGGGGCGCCGCGGCCCGGGCGGCGGCCGCGGCTGCGCCACCCGCGTGGGTGGTGGCGCTGCGGCCCGCCGAAGCCGCCCCGATCGGGGCCGTGACCCTCGCCGCGACGCTGGTCACCGGCCTCTCGGCCGCCCTGCTCCTCGGCGACGGCATCGGCCCGGGCCTGCTGCTGGCCGTCGTACCCGCCGTGGTCGCCGCGTACGCCGCCGCCCGCGCGGCCCGCCGTCCCGCCCGCCCCTGGACCCTGGTCTGGGCGATCGGCTGCCTCGCCCTCCTCGCCGTACCCGCCCTGCGCGACTCGGCGTGGCCGTCCACCCTCGCGGTCCTCTCCGCCCTCCTGCTCGGCGCGCTGGCCCTGCACGGCAGCCGCACCTGGCCCGGCGTCCTGCTCAGCCCGCTCGGCATTTTCGAAGCCGCCGTGTCCGGGCTCGGCTGGGCCTGGGCGGGCCTGCGCTCGCGCGGCGGCGTCAGCAAGGACCGCTGGCTGCCCGTGGCCAAGGCCGTTGTCGTGGCCGTGGTCCTCCTGCTGCTCTTCGGCACGCTGTTCGCCTCCGCCGACGCCGCCTTCGCCGATCTGCTGGGCGGGCTGACGCCCGACATCTCCATCGAGGACGGACCCATCCGGGTCGTCCTCTTCCTGTTCGGCTCCTTCCTGGCACTGGCCGCCGCCCGCGCCGCCGCCGCCCCGCTGCGCTGGGACCGGATCAAGGTGGCTCCAGGCAAGTCGAGGTCCCGCCTCGAATGGGCCCTTCCGCTCGTCGTGCTCAACCTGCTCTTCGCCGGCTTCAACGCCGTACAGCTGGCCGTCCTGTTCGGCGGCTACGACAAGGTCCTGAAGAGCACCGGCCTCACCTATGCCGAGTACGCCCGGCAGGGCTTCTGGCAGCTGCTCTGGGCCACCCTGTTCACCCTCGTCGTGATCGCGCTGGCCCTGCGCTGGGCCCCCCGCTCCGGCTCCGGCGACCGCCGCTTCGTCCGCATAGTCCTCGGCGTCCTGTGCGCGCTCACGCTGGTCGTCGTCGCCTCCGCGCTGCGCCGCATGGAGCTCTACGTGGACGCGTACGGACTGACCATCCTGCGGGTGTCGGTGACCGCGATGGAGATGTGGCTGGGCCTGGTCCTCGTACTGATCATGGCGGCCGGGGTGTTCGGCGCCCGCTGGCTGCCCCGCGCGGTCGCCGGGAGCGCGGCGGCCGGCGTCCTCGCCTTCGCCCTGCTGTCCCCGGACGGGATGGTCGCCGAGCGCAACGTGGCCCGCTACGAAGCGGACGGCAAGATCGACCTGGCCTACTTCCAGAGCCTGTCGGCGGATGCCGTGCCGGCCCTCGACCGGCTGCCCGAGCCCCGGCGCTCCTGCGCCCTGCGCGGGATCGACAAGGAGATCTCCAGGGCCGGGGACGTGCCGTGGTACGCCATGAGCCTCGGTGAGCACCGGGCCCGGCAGATCCTGCGCGAGCGGCCCGTGACGGCCACGTACGAGGTCTGCTCGCGCCTAGGCGCCTTCGGCAGCCGCAGCGAGTACTAGGCCGCCTGCCCCCTCTCGTACGAGGGCCCGGGCGCGGGATCGTCCCCGCGGCCGGGCCCTCCTTCGGCCGGCCGCGCTCAGGCCGCAGGGCCGCCCTTCGGGGCCGCGCCGTTGAGGGCCTCCAGATCGCTCTTGCGCACCCGGATCACCAGCAGCGAGGTGGCCAGGGCGACTCCCGCCATCGCCACGGCGGCGGCGAACGCGGTGGAGATGCCCTGGGTGAGCACGAGGTCGCCCCACGGGTCGGGCAGCTGCCCGGTCTCCTGGAACGCGGCCGCCTGGCCCGGCTCCGCCGTGGCCATGAAGGCGGGAACCTGCTGGTCGGCCTCGGTGCGGGCGGCCGTGCCGAAGACGGTGACCAGGATGGACAGGCCCAGGGAACCGCCCACCTGCTGGCTGGCGTTGAGCAGTCCGGAGGCCGCGCCCGCTTCCTTCGGCGACACCCCGGAGACGGCGGTGAGGGTGAGCGTCACGAAGTTGAGGCCCATGCCGAAGCCGAACAGCAGCATCGGCCCGAGCACCCCGGTCGCGTACGAGGAGTCGGTGCGGATGAGGGTGAGCCAGCCGAGCCCCACACCGACGAGGGCGGAACCGGAGACCATGAACGGCTTGGGGCCGAAGCGGGGCAGGAAGCGCTGGGAGAGGCCCGCGGCCGTGACGATGGCGACGGTCACGGGCAGGAAGCCGAGCCCGGACTCGATCGGGGTGAAGCCCAGCACGTTCTGCACGAACTGGACGATGAAGAAGAACATGCCGAACATCGCCGCGGCGAGGCTGAGCATGATCAGGTAGGTGCCGGCGCGGTTGCGGTCGGCGAACATGCGGAGCGGGATGATCGGTTCACGGGCCCGGGACTCGACGGCGACGAAGAGCCCGAGCAGGATGACGGCCGCCGCGAACGAGCCGAGGGTGAGGGGATCGCGCCAGCCGTCCTCCGAGGCGCGGATGAAGCCGTAGACGAGCGAGGCCATGCCGCCGGTCGAGGTCAGGGCGCCGGCGACGTCGAAACGGCCGGGGTGGCGCTCGGACTCGGTGATGTAGAGCGGGGCGAGGACCGCGATCAGCACGCCGATCGGCACGTTGACGAAGAGGACCCAGCGCCAGTCGAGCCATTCGGTCAGCATGCCGCCGGCCAGCAGGCCGATGGCGCCGCCGCCCGCGGAGACGGCGGCGAACACCCCGAAGGCCCGGTTCCGCTCGGGCCCTTCGGCGAAGGTCGTGGTGATCAGCGCGAGCGAGGTCGGGGAGGCGATGGCGCCGCCGACCCCCTGGAGGGCGCGGGCGGCGAGCAGCTGCCACGGTTCCTGGGCGAAGCCGCCGAGGAGGGAGGCCAGGGTGAAGAGCAGGATGCCGGCCATGAACACCCGGCGCCGGCCCAGGATGTCACCGGCCCGGCCGCCGAGCAGGAGCAGGCCGCCGAAGGTGAGCGTGTAGGCGCTCAGCACCCAGGAGAGATCGGTGGTGCTGAAGTCGAGGGCGGTCTGGATGTGCGGAAGCGCGATGTTCACGATGGTCGCGTCGAGGACGACCATGAGCTGGCAGGCGGCGATCACGGTGAGCGCGATTCCGGGGCGCCCCTCCCGGTGGGCCGCGCCGGGTATTCGGGGTGAGGCGAGTTGAGAACGTGTCACTGAGGATCCCCCAAAGTGAAACAGTGGACGCATTCGTTCACTTGCGGGCCACGTTACGAGCCGGAACCTGGTGGACGCGAGCATTCACCGTGGCGGAAATAGGGCGCACGTGCCGCACGCGGGCGCGTCCCGAACTCGAACGGGCGATTCTCGGGACGGAAGTTGGGGAAGCCGCGTGTGGTCGCCCGGTCGGCCTCGCGGTCGCTCCTTCACGAGTGCGACGAGATGCGTGGCGGGCGGTGGGCGGAGCGGTCCGGTCCGGAGTGTGCGCCTCGACCCGGCTGCTGAGCAGGGAGGCGGTGCGGAGGGGAATCGGGCGGGACGGTGTGAGGTCGCCGTGAGTGTCGCTCCGGCGCTGCCGGCACACTGCGTATGGGTGTGCGGGCGCGAAGGCGGACACGGACATCGCGGAGATGATCGGTGCGGTGGTGGCGCCGTCGTCCGGTGTGAATGCCGCGACGTCGGACCGGGCAGGAGCCGGGCGTGGGACTGTGGATCGTGTCGGCCCTGGGGTCGGCTGTGGGGTCGGCCGCGGGGCGGACGGGGGACCGGTCGGGCGGCCTGAGCCGGGCCCGACCCGGGGCGGGGTGTGCAGGCGGCGCGGGGCGGCGTAACCTTGCTGGCGCCATGCCGTACGAAGCACCCACCCACGCCGTCGAACGCTCCCTCCGTGCAACCTCCGGCGCCAAGGTCATCGCCGGGGTCGACGAAGTCGGACGAGGGGCCTGGGCCGGTCCCGTCACCGTGTGCGCGGCGATCACCGGTCTGCGCCGGCCGCCCGCCGGGCTCACCGACTCCAAACTGCTCACCCCCAAGCGACGCGATGCCCTCGTCGACGTCCTGGAGGCCTGGGTCACGGCCCACGCCCTCGGACACGCCTCCCCGGAGGAGATCGACGAGCTGGGGATGACCGCCGCCCTGCGGCTCGCGGCGGAGCGGGCCCTGGAGGCCCTGCCGGTCCGGCCCGACGCGGTCATCCTCGACGGCAAGCACGACTACCTCGGTGCGCCCTGGCAGGTCCGCACGGTGATCAAGGGCGACCAATCGTGCGTCGCCGTCGCGGCGGCCTCGGTCATAGCCAAGGTGCGGCGCGACCGCATGATGGCGGACATCGGCGGTCAGGGCGGCGGCTTCGAGGAGTTCGCCTTCGCCGCCAACGCCGGATATCCCTCGCCCGTACACCGGGCGGCGCTGGAGGAGCTGGGGCCCACCCCCTACCACCGGCTCTCGTGGTCGTACCTCGACGCGCTTCCCCGGTGGCGCCACCTCAAGAAGGTGCGCCGCAGCGAGGAGTCGATGGAGCTGGAAAACGGAGGCCAACTCGGCTTCGATTTCTGATCGCACGCACGTGCCACCGGCCGGTACGTTTCGTACCGGTGTTTGATAGACATCACCTCACGCCTCTCACCACGCCATCGAGGAGCCTCAGATTCACGAGAGTGCCCAGGGTCCCCGCGTCACCCCGGCAGCGAGCCGCACCGCGCAGACCCCCCGTCCCGTACCTGGTCCGCGTCCCGTAGCCGTACCGCGGCCCGGACGCCCCGGTCCCTCACCCGCCGCGGGCCGCGCGGGTGGTGCCCCCAGGCCCGCCCCGCCCGCGCAGCGTGCGCCGCAGGCCGCCCCCGGACCCGTTCCCGCAGCCCCCGCCGCCCCCGCAGCGCCGTCCGTCTCGGCGGCGGTGCCGCAGATCCAGCTGATTCCGGCCTCCCTCGAAGGTGCGCTCGACGCGGCCGAAGAGGCCGTGGACCTGCTGCTCGACACCGGGCGAGCGCCCGGCGACATCCTGGTGCTCACCACCGGCGACCCGCACCCGTGGGCCGCTCACGAACTGTCCTTCGGCGAGGCCGCTTACTGGGCCCTGCACGACGCCGGGGACGACGTCTTCTACGCGGACGCCGCTCAGGTTCAGCGCGCCGCCGGCCGTCCCGTCGTCGTCTTCGCCGTCAACGGCGGAGGGGTCGACACGGTCGCGGGCTCGCTGCCGGTCGCGCTCACGCGGGCCGGTGCACTGCTCATCGTGTGCGGCGACCCGCAGCAGATCAACTCCGTGCTGGGCGCGGGCGTCTGACGCCCCGTATCCCGGCACGGGCGGGGGGCGGGGCGGGCCGTCGGTCGGCCCGCTGAAGCCCGACGGTCTCCATGCGCCGTACTCGCCGCCTACGCACCCGCCTGTGACCCCGTTCGGCCCGGCGGCCGTACGAGGGTCAGCGGGCGGCGGTCCGGCGCTGCGCCTCGGCCGCGCCGCCGCCGGTGTGCAGGGCGATCGGGGCGAACTCGGCCACCGTGTCGCCGAGCCGCTGAGGCCGTGAGTCCGAGCTGGGCTGCCGACCGCCCCGGCCCTCGCCCAGGACCTGCCAGCCTCCGCGGGTCAGCGTGATGTACGCGCCGCAGCGGAGCCCGTGCAGGGTGCAGGCGTCCCGCAGCCCCCACATCCAGGCTCCGTCCTCCTCGGTCCAGCGCTCGTCGCCCTCGCGGCAGTAGAGCAGCACCGCCGTGCGCACCGGGGTCCGGCGCCGCAGATCGTGCGGGATCACCCGGCGCAGCCGGGACAGCAGGGCGTTGCGGTACTCCCAGCCGTCGGCCGATGTCGACCGCTGCGCGAAGGAGGCGCTCGCCACGAGCTGTTCCTCCGGGCCGAGGACGGCGATGACCGCCGTCGAGGGCACGGGGCTGTGCCGGGAGTGCAGCCCGCTGACGACCTCGCGCGGATTGCGGAGCAGGGGAATGCCCGCCGCGGTCCATTCGGCGGGTTCCAGCAGCCGGCCGTGCCGGCTGGTGCCGCCGGTGGCCGTTGTCAGGGACGTGGTCGAGGGCGGGGCGAATCCGAAGGTCACGGTCCTCCCTTCGGGTACACGCCCGCGGACGGGCACGGCTGGAGTGTGGGCGCGCCGCAGCACGGCCCAGGAGGGTGCCGAGGAGCCGGGCGGGAGCACTTCAATTCTCGCGTGGCCCGCAAGCATGCGGCAACGAGCAATTGGCGCCGCCGACCGGAATTCGCCGGTATGCCGTTCATATCCTTGCCCCGTCATGCCGGAGATGACGCATTCGGCTATGGCTGAAGCGCCAACACCAGCGGGAATACCCCCTTCGCGCCTGCCCGCCGGAGCAGTCGGGCGGCCACGGCGAGGGTCCATCCGCTCTCCGCGCGGTCGTCCACGAGGAGCACCGGTCCCGCTGCCTGGGTCAGTGTCGCGGCCAGATCCGGGGGCACGCTCAAGGCCTGGTGGAGTCCCCGTACCCGCTGGGCGCTGTTGGAGGAGGGCAGGCCGTACTCCGGGACCTGGTCCGTGTAGGCGATCGTCCCGAGCAGCGGCAGCCGTCCGACCTCCGCGATGCGCGCGGCCAGCGAACCGACCAGCTGGGGCCGGCTCCTTGAGGGCAGCGCGACCACGCCCACCGGCCTGGCCGGTGCGTCCGGGGCTCCCGAAGCCCAGCCGCCCGGGCCGCGGGCCCAGTCGGCGAGGACGGCCACCACGGCCTGGGCGACATCGTCCGGAATCGGCTGGTCGGGACTCTGCGGGGCGAGCATCGGGCGCAGCCGGTTGCCCCAGCCGATGTCCGACAGCCGGCCCAGCGCCCGCCCCGTGGAGGCCTGTTCCCCCGCCGGGATGCGTCCCTTGAGGTCGACGCCGACCGCCGCGAGACCGGTCGGCCACATCTTGCGCGGCTCCAGTTCCACTCCGGGGCGGCCGAGTTCACCGCGGGCGGTGTCCAGCGCGGCGGTGGACACGTCCGCCGTGAACCGGGCCCCGGCGCAGTTGTCGCAGCGGCCGCAGGGGGCGGCCTGCTCGTCGTCGAGCTGGCGGCGCAGGAACTCCATCCGGCACCCGGTGGCCGCCGCGTAGTCGCGCATCGCCTGCTGTTCCGCGGCCCGTTGACGGGCCACCCACGCGTAGCGCTCGGCGTCGTACGCCCAGGGCTCGCCGGTCGAGGTCCAGCCGCCCTTGACCCGGTGCACGGCGCCGTCCACGTCCAGGACCTTGAGCATCGTCTCCAGCCGGGTGCGGCGCAGGTCGACGAGCGGCTCGAGGGCGGGCAGGGACAGCGGCCGCCCCGCCTGGGCGAGCACGTCCAGCGTGCGGCGCACCTGTTCCTCGGGCGGGAAGGCCACCGAGGCGAAGTACTGCCAGATCGCCTCGTCCTCCCGGCCGGGCAGGAGCAGGACCTCCGCGTGCTCCACGCCGCGGCCGGCGCGGCCGACCTGCTGGTAGTAGGCGATGGGGGAGGAGGGGGAGCCCAGGTGCACGACGAAGCCGAGGTCGGGCTTGTCGAAGCCCATGCCCAGGGCGGAGGTCGCCACCAGCGCCTTGACCCGGTTGGCCTGGAGGTCGTCCTCGGCCTGCTGCCGGTCGGCGTTCTCCGTCTTGCCGGTGTACGAGGACACGGTGTGCCCGCGGTGGCGCAGGTACGCGGTGACCTCCTCGGCCGCCGCGACCGTCAGCGTGTAGATGATCCCGGAGCCGGGCAGGTCGCCGAGGTGGTCGGCGAGCCAGGCCAGCCGGTGCGCCGCGTCGGGCAGCGTGAGCACGGCCAGGCTCAGGCTCTCGCGGTCCAGCGGGCCGCGCAGCACGAGCGCGTCGGTGCCGGCGCCGGTACCGAGCTGTTCGGCGACGTCGGCGGTCACGCGCGCGTTGGCCGTGGCGGTCGTGGCCAGCACGGGGACGCCCGGCGGGAGATCGGCGAGCATGGTGCGCAGCCGGCGGTAGTCCGGTCGGAAGTCGTGCCCCCAGTCGGAGATGCAGTGGGCCTCGTCCACGACGAGGAGGCCGGTCGCGGCGGAGAGCTTGGGAAGGACCTGGTCGCGGAATTCGGGGTTGTTGAGCCGCTCGGGGCTCACCAGCAGGACGTCCACCTCGCCCGCCGCGACCTCGGCCTGGATGCCCTCCCACTCTTCGGGGTTGGCGGAGTTGATGGTGCGGGCGCGGATCCCGGCGCGGGCGGCGGCCTCTACCTGATTGCGCATCAGTGCGAGGAGCGGGGAGACGATCACGGTGGGTCCGGCGCCGCTCGCCCGCAGCAGCGAGGTGGCGACGAAGTACACCGCGGACTTGCCCCAGCCCGTGCGCTGTACCACCAGCGCCCGGCGCTTGTCCGCGACGAGCGCCTCGATCGCCCGCCACTGGTCCTCGCGCAGCCGAGCCGTGCCCGTGGGGTCGCCCACGAGGCGGGCTAGTACGGAGTCGGCCGAGGACCTCAGGTCTGCGTTCATGCCCCCATGCAACCCGATGCCTGTGACATCGCGCCAATGGCGCTCTGAGCCTGTGGATGTTGAAGCTTGAACTGGTTATCCACAGGGCTTTCGCGATCGGATCTTGCGCGGGACCTTCGGGGCATGACGAACAACCGCGAATCACGCACCCCGTCCGACCGGCCGTCCACCAGCACCGCCGGATCCACCACCGACCCCAGGATCACCCTGCGCAGCCCGGCCGAACTGGCCGACGCGCTGCCCTACATGCTCGGCTTCCACCCCACCGACTCCCTCGTCATGGTCGCCGTGCACGGCGAGGGCGGCCGCTTCGGCGGTCGGCTCCGCGTCGGCATCCCGGCCACCACCGCGGAATGGGAGGACACCGCCCGACAGGTCGCCGACTGCCTGATCCGCGGCAGCGAGCGGCGCGGAGTCAAGCCCGACGGCATCGTCGTCTTCCTCTGCCAGGAGCCGCACGGCGGGGAGAGCGGCCAGCGGGTGATGACCCGGCTGCGGCCGCTCGCCCAGCGCATCAGGCTGGCCTGCGGCGCGCTCGACGTGCCCGTGCTCGAGGCCCTGTGCCTCTCGGCGGGCCGCTTCTGGTCCTACGTGTGCCCCGACCAGCGCTGCTGTCCGGCCGAGGGCAGCCCGCTGGCCGCGGTCGGCACCTCGGTGATGGCGGCCGCGGCCACCTTCGCCGGCCTCCAGGTCCGGGGCTCGCTCCAGGAGATCGAGGGCCGGCTGGCGCCCCTGGGCGGCGCCGTGGCCGTGGAGATGGAGCGCGCCCTGGACCGGGCGGCCGCGGCCCTCGTACCGAAGATCCTCGACGGGGCCACCCGTGAGGAGGTCGGCGCCGAGACCCTCGCACTGGCCCGGTCGCTGATGCGGCGGATCACCCTTGCCCCACCCGCCGAAGGGCCCCGCGCAGACGACCGGGACGACGCGCTGCTCGACCACGACGAGGCGGCCGCGCTGATCCTGGGCCTCCAGGACCGCGAGATCCGGGACATCGCGGCCGAGTGGATGGAGGACGAGGAGGCAGGGCCCGCGCTGCGGCTGTGGCGGGCCCTCGCCCGGCGCTGCGTCGGCGCCTACGGCGAGCACGCGGCGGCTCCGCTCACCCTCGCGGGCTGGGTCTCCTGGTCCACCGGGGACGAGCCGACCGCCCGGATCGCCCTCGGCCTGGCCCTGCGGGCGGACGCCGACTACCGCTTCGCCCAGCTGCTCCACCACGCCTGCAACGAGGGCATCGACCCCGAGGGGCTGCGGCAGTGCCTGCGGGAGGAACGGCGACGCCGCGAGCCCCGGCGGGGCCGCCGCCCGGCGGGTACGCGTCCCCCCGGCCGCCGGGCAAAGCCGGCTCCGAGCCGCGAGTCCCGCCGCACCGCGGGGAGCGGGCAGTGAGCCCGCGCCGGCTCCGCTGCGGCTCCTTGCTGCGGCGGATCCGGAGCCCCCTCGGCGGAGTGCTGCGGCGGCGGCCCCGTCCCGGGCGTGCGGGGCCGGCGCCTCGGCCCGTGACCCGGGCGGGGGTGAGGGCGTTCCCCTGGAGGGTGGCGGGGGCCCGGCCGCGCTGCCGCCCAGCTGAACCGACCGGAGCGCAGACAAGGCGACGCATGTCTCACCCCGCACCTCTCCGACCACCCGGCGTGCCTGCCGCCCGCAGGCCCGAACTACCGCCCGTCCACGGCGCCGTCATCTGCGTCGCCGCGCCCTGTCTGGTCATCTCGCCGGAACACGGCCAGCTGACGGGGCGGGGGATCGACGGGATCTACCGCTCCGGGCGCCGACTGCTCTCCCGTTGCGTGCTCCGCGTCGCCGGGCGGGACCCGGTGGCCGTCCAGGGGCGCAGCCTCGGCGCCGACCGGGCCTCCTTCACCGCGACGGTGCGCACCGGGGCCGAGCCCGGCCCCGACCCGGACGTCGGGGTGGAACGGGTCCGGCACGCGGACGGCACCGAGCGGATCACCTTGCGCAGCTTCGCGACCCGACCGGTCCGGCTGCCGGTGGAGGTACTGCTCGGCACCGATCTGGCGGAGCTGGCCGCGGTGGCCGCCGGGAGTCCCGGGCCGGAGCTGCCCGCCGGGGTGCATGCGGCGGGGCTGCGGTGGAGCACCGGCGGGGCGCAGGCCGTCACCACGGCCGATCCGCCGCCGGACGACGCGCTGGCCTCGTCCGGGCTGCTGCGCTGGCAGCTCGAACTGGGCCCTGGCGAGTCGCGCACCATCGAGCTGCGGACCACGCACGACCGGGTCACGCGGGCGCCCGCCGGGCAGGTGGCGAATCCGCTCGCCGAAGCCCGGGCCGAAGGAGACGATCCGAGAGCCGAGGCGTGGTTCCGCACCAGCGTCGAGGACCTGGGGGCGCTGCTGCTGAGAGATCCCGGGGAACCGGGCGACGCCTTCGTGGCCGCGGGGGTGCCGTGGCGGCTGGGACTGGCCCCGGCGGAGTCCCTCTGGGCCGCCCGGATGGCGCTGCCGCTCGGAACCGGACTGGCCGAGGCCACCTTGCGGATCCTGGCCCGCAACCAGAGCGGCGGGAACGGCCCCGACGCGGGCAAGATCCCCGGCCCGCTGCGGGGGGCGGGCCCCCAGCTCCCGCCGGGGTGCACCGGTACGGAGGCGACCCTGGCCTTCCCCGCCGTGCTCGCCGAGGCGCGGCTCTGGGGGATGCCGGAGGGGGAGTTGGCCCGGCTGCTCCCCGCCGCCGAGCGGTGCCTCGGCTGGCTGCGGGGCGCCCTGGGCGACGACGGGTTCCTGGCCGATCCCGACCCCGGTCCCCGGCGCTGCGAGACCCAGGCCCACGCTCACCGGGCCGCCCTGCTCGGAGCCGATCTGCTCGCCGCGTGCGGGCGGCCCGGAGCCGAGGAATGGCGGCAGTGGGCGGCCGCGCTGCGGGAGCGTTTCCGGGCCCGGTTCTGGATCGACGGTCCGGACGGCGGCAGGCCCGCGGCGGCCCTGCACCCCGACGGCCGGCCGCTGCCCCGGCTCACGGGGGCCGCCGCACACCTGCTCGACACCGGCCTCCTCGGCGGCGGCCGGCTCGCAGCGGGACTCCTGGACCGGGCCCGCACGGAGCAGGTGGCCCGGCTGCTCGGGGCCCCGGCCATGGACTGCGGATGGGGACTGCGGAGCATGGCCGCCAGGGAGCCCGGACACAACCCCTTCGGCCACCGCTCCGGCGCGGTCCGGGTGTACGAGAGCGCCGTGGCGGTGGCCGGACTGGCCCAGGCGGGGTTCGAGAAGGAGGCCGCGGGCCTGCTCCGCGGCCTGCTGGACGCGGCGGAGAGCTTCGGGTACCGGCTGCCGGAGATGTTCGCGGCCGAACAGCGCGTCGCCCGCAGCGCCCCGCTCCCGCACCCGGCGGCGTGCCGCCCGGCCGCGGTGGCCGCGGCCGCCGGGGTCCACGTCCTGACCGCCCTCGCCGGGATCCGTCCCGACGCCCCCGCGGGCACGGTCGCGCTCGCCCCGCTCCCCGGCGCACCGCTCGGGGCGCTGCGCCTCTCCGGCCTGCGCGTCTCGGGGGAGCCCTTCGCCGTCCGGGTCAGCCGGCTCGGGCTGGGCATGGTGGAGGAGGCTGCCGATGCGCTGCAACTGGGAGGTTAGGGACGTCCTACCGGTCAGGCCGGACACGTCCGGCCCGCAGAACGGCGTCTTCAAGGTCACCAAAGCGCTGTTTATCGTCAGGCAGACGACTATGATCGCGGCATGTCGCCCTACGACCCGTCGGCCTTTCCGCCCTTTGCCGTCACCGTCGACCTGGTCGTGCTCACCGTGCGGCGCCACGCGCTCTGCGCGCTGGTCGTCCGGCGGGGTGAGCAGCCGTTCCAGGGGCGCTGGGCGCTGCCCGGCGGATTCGTGCGCGGAGACGAGGACCTCGCAGCGGCCGCGGCCCGGGAACTCTCCGAGGAGACCGGGCTGTGCGCCCACGACCCCGCCGTGCCGGGCGCGGGCAACGGGGCCCATCTCGAACAGCTCGCCACCTACGGTGACCCGAAGCGCGATCCGCGCATGCGCGTGGTCAGCGTTGCGCACCTGGTGCTGGCCCCCGACCTGCCGGCGCCCCGTGCGGGCGGGGACGCCAACAGCGCCCGCTGGGCTCCCGTCGACGAACTGCTGGCATCCGAGGAGCAGACCTCCGCCGGACTCGCCTTCGACCACGCCCGGATCCTTGCCGACGGCGTCGAGCGCGCCCGCTCGAAGATCGAGTACTCCTCCTTGGCCACCGCCTTCTGCCCGCCCGCGTTTACCGTCGGCGAGCTGCGCCGGGTCTACGAGGCGGTCTGGGGCGTGGCCCTGGATCCGCGGAACTTCCACCGCAAGGTCACCGGGACCCCCGGGTTCCTCGTACCGGCCGGAGGGACGACGACCCGTCAGGGCGGGCGCCCGGCACAGCTGTTCCGCGCAGGCGGGGCCACCCTGCTCAACCCGCCGATGCTGCGTCCGGAGGTCTGACGCAGCGACACCGGCCCCGGCCGCCGGCTCGGCCCCGGCACGCCTGCCCGACGCGGCGGCAATATCGCCATCCCATCGGACCGGTTGCGCCGTAAATCGGACATATCGCGTTATCTTGCTTGCGGTACCCACGCTGCCGCAGAGCGGTCTCACACCCCGCGAGAGAAGCGATGCTCCAGGCCATCGGACTTACCAGCACCCCCCGTCCCGACGCCCCGCCCCTCGTGGACGACCTCACCTTCGAGGTCCGCCCGGGGAGCGTGACCGCCCTGCTCGGCGAGCCGGGATCGGGCAAGACCACCGCACTGCGACTCATGCTCGAACTCGAACCGGGCCGCGGCGTCACCTACTTCCGCGGTCGCCCGCTGCACCGGATCCCGTATCCCGGCCGTGAGGTCGGCGTGCTGCTCGGCGATGTACCCGGGAACCCCGCGCGCACCGTACGCAACCAGCTGCGGATGCTCTGCGCCGCCGCGGGGGTGCCGGCCTCCCGGGCCGACACCATGCTCGAGGTCGTCGGGATCGCCGGCCTGCGGGACCAGCGGCTCGGCTCGCTCTCGCTGGGCATGGAACGGCGGGTCGCGCTGGCCGCGGCACTGCTCGCCGACCCCTGCACCCTGGTGTTGGACGAGCCCGCCGCCGGCCTCTCGCCCCGCGACAGCGGCTGGCTGTACGGGCTTCTGCGCGGCCACGCCTCCCTCGGCGGAGCGGTGCTCTTCACCACCGCCGACGCCAAGGAGGCCGCCCGCAACGCCGACCGGGTCGTCAGCGTCGAGGCGGGCCGGCTCGTCGCCGATCAGGACGCCGCCGAGTTCGCCCGGACCCGGCTGCGGCCGCGGGTCGCCGTGCGCACCCCGCACGCGGCCCGGCTGGCCGACGTACTGGGCCGGGAGGCCCGGGCCGCCCAGCGCGCGGTGGAGATCGTGGAGGAGAGCGGCAGCCGCCTGTCGGTGTACGGCAGCAGCTGCGCGGAGGTGGGCGAGGCGGCGTTCAAGCACGGCGTCCTGGTCCACCGGCTCGCCGACGAGACCGGAGACGCCGGAGCTCCCGCGTCGCCGGTCCCGCACGCCCGGGCCGCCGCCGACGCGGTCTCCGACGCGCCTTCCGGCACGGATCCCGGCGGCCCGGCCCGCGAAGCGGCTCCCGGCGCGAGATCGAACGAAGCCGCCGGCTGGGGCGGGCGGTCCCGGCGCGCCCGGTCCCGGCGGCCCGCCTCGGCGGTGCGCCGCGTCGGCGGACCCATGCGGCCGCTGCGCTACGAGCTGCTGCGGGTCTTCGGCACCGCCACGCCGGTCCTCACCACCGCGCTCGTGGCCGTCGTCTCCGTCCTGACCGCCCTCGTCCTGGCCCGGGCCGGGCACACACCGCAGAACCGGCTGCTCGCCGCCTGGCCCGAGCTGCTGCCGCTGCCGCCCGCGGCCCTCGGCGCGGGCCTGCTCGGCGCCCTGGCCTTCGGCGAGGAGTACCGCTACCCCGCGCTCGCCGCCGACCGGGGCACCGTGCCCCGCCGGATGGGACTGCTCACCGCCAAACTCGGCGTCTGCGCCGTCCTCGCCCTCCTCCTGGGCACCCTCGTCGTGGTGGCCGACGCCACCGCACTCGCCCTCGTCTTCGACCGCGGCCCGCTGCGCACCCCGGTGGAGTGGCTTTCCCCGGCCGCGAGTTGGGCGGGGCTGCTCATCGGCTGCGCCTGGGCCGGCGTCCTGGCCTCCGGCGTCTTCCGTTCCGCCACCGCGGGCCTGGCCGCGGTACTCGCCGTGCCGGTGATGGTGGTGCCGCTGGTGCGCAAGGTGCTGGAGGGTTCGTCCGCGTACCCGGTCACGGGACTCGGCCCCCGGCTGCGGAGCCTGACCTGGGTGCAGTGGCCGCCGGAAGCGGACCGCCTGGTCACGGGGGCCCTGCGGGTGATGGCCCAACCCGTCGGCACCGCTCTGGTGCTGTCGCTGATGGTCCTGTTGTGCGCCTATGGGTTCACCGGACTGCGCAGCCGGGTCCGTTGGTGATCGTTCCGATGCGCAGAAGGCCCGTACGAGACCGTTGGAGTCCACCTCGCGTGATGCGGACCGCAACTCCCCGTAAAAGGCCCGGTTCTTTACGATAAGTCGTCAATTGCGCGGGTGGCACCGATCACCCTTTCGTGTGCTTTTCACCAAAGACCTCAAGGGTGATGGAGGCACGGCCGACAAAGGATTCGTGAGTACCCTTGCGCACACCATGATGACCGCCGCCCGCCATGCCGACTCCGGCCTCGCCGGCCCGGGCGAACTCGACCGCTACCCCTACGCGGAGGCCCCCGGGTCCGACCGCGCCGCAGCGCCCCACTGGGACGGCGCCGACGTCGAGTTGAGCCGCGTCGGCCGCCGCGCGGCCGGCAGTCGCGGCCGCGGACTGCACGGCCAACTCGTCCAGCAGCTCGGTCAGATGATCGTTTCCGGCGATCTCGGGGCGGACCGCCCGCTGGTCCCCGAGGAGATCGGCCAGCGCTTCGAGGTCTCCCGGACCGTCGTCCGCGAGTCGCTGCGGGTCCTGGAGGCCAAGGGCCTCGTCAGCGCCCGCCCGAACGTCGGCACCCGGGTCCGCCCGGTGGCCGACTGGAACCTGCTCGACCCCGACATCATCGAGTGGCGGGCCTTCGGCCCCCAGCGCGACGACCAGCGCCGCGAGCTGGGCGAGCTCCGCTTGACCATCGAGCCGCTCGCCGCCCGCCTCGCCGCCGGGCACGGCCGCCCGGACATCCAGCAGCGCCTCGCCGACATGGTCGAGATCATGGGCCACGCCCTCGGTCAGGGCGACTCGATCACCTTCGCCCGCGCCGACAACGAGTTCCACGCGCTCCTCATCCAGGTCGCGGGCAACCGCATGCTCGAGCACCTCTCCGGCATCGTCTCCTCCGCCCTCCAGGTGTCCGGCAGCCCGGTCACCGCGTGCGACCGCCCCAGCGAAACCAGCGTCGCCCACCACGCGCGGATGGTCGAGGCCCTCGCCACCGGTGACGCGACGGGCGCCGAGAACGCCATGCGCCAGCTCCTGACGGTGCATCCGGAGGTCGAGCGCGTGGTCCCCGCCCCGCGCGAGCACTGACGGGCGAGCGCGCGGGGGCGCGGGAGTGCACGCCGGTGTCGCCGGGCCCTGGGGAGGGTCCGGCGACACCGGCGTGCGGTGCCGCATCCCGGCCGGGCAGGAACCGTGCGTATGACCCTATGACCGGCATTGGCGCATACGGGGTGTGACTCGGGCCACGAAGATTGGGCGTAACGCTCTGCGAGGTCACGCGATGACTTAAGAGGTGATGGCCGACGGAGGGAAGACAGCAGCCCTTGCGGGTGCTGTGCAGCTCCCCGGTCCCTGCCTGCGCCCCCGGCCCATCCCCAGTCGGTGGTCGTCGGCTCCGGTCCAGCACCACCAGGCCCGGGGTCGGAAGCCGTTCCCATCGTTCCGAGAGGTTGTTCGTGTCGGCCAGCACATCCCGTACGCTCCCGCCGGAGATCGCCGAGTCCGAGTCTGTGATGGCGCTCATCGAGCGGGGCAAGGCCGAGGGGCAGATCGCCGGCGATGACGTGCGTCGGGCCTTCGAGGCTGACCAGATTCCTGCGACCCAGTGGAAGAATGTTCTGCGCAGCCTCAACCAGATCCTCGAGGAAGAGGGTGTGACGCTGATGGTCAGTGCCGCGGAGTCGCCCAAGCGCACCACCCGCAAGAGCGTCGCAGCGAAGAGCCCGGCCAAGCGGACGGCCACCGAGCCCGTTGCCAAGAAGGCGGCGGCGAAGACGGCGGCGGCGCAGCCCGCCGCCACCGCCGCCGCGGCCCCGGCGGCGGACACGATGGACCCGGAGACCACGGACGCCCTCGCGGAGGAGCCCGGAACCGAGCCCGCCGCGAAGAAGACGGCGGCCAAGAAGACGGCGGCGAAGAAGGCCGCGCCCGCCAAGAAGACCGCGGCCAAGAAGACGGCGGCGAAGAAGACCGCGGCCAAGAAGGACGCCGACGCCGGTGACGAGGAGACCCCGGACGAGGGTCCCGACGCGGCCAAGGCCGAGACCGAGGAAGAGGACGAGGGCGGCGAGAACAAGGGCTTCGTCATCTCCGACGACGAGGACGACGCCCCCGCCCAGCAGGTGGTCGTCGCCGGAGCCACGGCCGACCCCGTCAAGGACTACCTCAAGCAGATCGGCAAGGTTCCCCTCCTCAACGCCGAGCAGGAGGTCGAGCTCGCCAAGCGCATCGAGGCGGGTCTCTTCGCCGAGGACAAGCTGGCGAACTCGGACAAGCTGGCGCCCAAGCTCAAGCGCGAGCTGGAGATCATCGCGGAGGACGGCCGCCGTGCGAAGAACCACCTGCTGGAGGCCAACCTCCGCCTCGTGGTCTCCCTCGCCAAGCGCTACACCGGCCGCGGCATGCTCTTCCTCGACCTGATCCAGGAGGGCAACCTGGGTCTGATCCGCGCGGTCGAGAAGTTCGACTACACCAAGGGCTACAAGTTCTCCACGTACGCGACCTGGTGGATCCGCCAGGCGATCACGCGCGCCATGGCCGACCAGGCCCGCACCATCCGCATCCCGGTGCACATGGTCGAGGTCATCAACAAGCTCGCCCGCGTGCAGCGCCAGATGCTCCAGGACCTGGGCCGCGAGCCCACCCCGGAGGAGCTGGCCAAGGAACTCGACATGACCCCCGAGAAGGTCATCGAGGTCCAGAAGTACGGCCGCGAGCCGATCTCCCTGCACACGCCGCTCGGCGAGGACGGCGACAGCGAGTTCGGCGACCTGATCGAGGACTCCGAGGCCGTCGTCCCGGCCGACGCCGTGAGCTTCACGCTCCTGCAGGAGCAGCTGCACTCCGTGCTCGACACCCTGAGCGAGCGGGAGGCCGGCGTGGTCTCGATGCGCTTCGGCCTCACGGACGGCCAGCCCAAGACCCTCGACGAGATCGGCAAGGTCTACGGCGTCACGCGCGAGCGCATCCGCCAGATCGAGTCCAAGACGATGTCGAAGCTGCGCCACCCGTCCCGTTCCCAGGTGCTGCGCGACTACCTCGACTGACGGGCCCCGGTCCGGCGGCGCGAGCGGCACCGGCGCCCGTGGCCGCGCGGGTGCGCACGGCCACCAGGCATCCCACTCTGGGTGGAGTCACGCACACTCGGAGTCAGGAGATCTCATGCGTCGTCCCATTGCCCGCGCTCTGGCGGGAGCGCTGACCCTGGCGGCGGGAGCGGCCGCAGCACCACTGGCCCAGGCGCCGCACGCGGCCGCGGACAGCGTGGTGATCGGCGGCAAGCCGGTCAAGGCCGGCGAGAGCCCCTGGGTCGTGGCCCTCGCCAGCCGTGACCGGTTCGGGGGTACGCGGGGCGGGCAGTTCTGCGGGGGTGTCGTCGTGGCCCCGGCGAAGGTGGTGACGGCGGCCCACTGCCTGGGCCGCGACGTGCTGGGCGGCCCGGTCGAGTCGGTCGGCGACTTCCGGGTGATCGCCGGGCGTACGGAGCTGCGGGCGACCGACGGCCGTGAGATCGCGGTGCGCGGAGCCCGGGTGAACCCGGATTACGACCCGGTCAGCAACGCCGGCGACCTCGCCGTCCTGGAACTCGCGGAATCCCTTCCGGCGCACTACGTCCTCCCCATGGCCGGAGCGGGCCACACCGCCTACGCCCCGGGAACCGAGGCGGCCGTGTACGGCTGGGGCGACACCAGCGGCTTCGGTGACTACGCGTACGCGCTGCGTGCCGCGCGGGTGGGCGTGCTGTCCGACGAGGCCTGCGAGCGGGCGTACCCGGGAGACGCGAACGGGCAGTACCGGGCGGAATCGATGGTGTGCGCCGGCGAAGGCGACGGGGGCAAGGACGCCTGCCAGGGGGACAGCGGCGGGCCGCTGGTGGCTCAGGGGCGGCTCATCGGCCTGGTGTCGTGGGGGCGCGGCTGCGGACGGGCCGACAGCCCGGGGGTCTACACTCGCATCGCTCCGCTGGTCGACTTCGTGACGGCGCCGGAGAGCGGCGCGCAGCCCGCCGGGGTCCGGGACTCCCACTCCGACGCCACGAGGGCCTCCGGGACGGGTGCAGGGCCCGTGCGGGGCATCGCACGGAGTAGGGCACGTAGCCGCCGACCGTGATGGAGCGGCCCCGGGCCCGGATGTGAGGACGGGCGGCACCCCTGGGTCTCAGGAGTGCCGCCCGTCGACCGGCCTGGCCGGTCCTGGCTCGTCGGATGCGAGGAACAGGCTGTGTCAGCGGTCCTCGGGCTCGGCATGGGCAGCCGGAGCGGACGTGAGCCGCTCGGTCTCATCCTGTATTTCCGCGGCGATCTTCTTGAGTTCCGGCTCGAACTTGCGACCGTGGTGGGCGCAGAAGAGCAGTTCACCGCCGCTCAGCAGGACGACGCGCAGATATGCCTGGGCGCCGCAACGGTCGCATCGGTCAGCGGCCGTCAGCGGGGTCGCGGGTGTCAGAACAGTAGTCACGTCGCCTCTTCTCTAGCTCGACGAGCTGTCGTACCAGGGTCAACATCCAACCAGGCCGAAAACGTTCCCGCTCGCGGCTTTTCCTCGAAACTTCCTTCCGAAGCTGGCCGGCTGTTGCCGGTTGGCGGCGAAGGAGCCGTATTGCGTTGCTTTACGGTTTCGCGTTGTCAGTCGTGCGCTTGTCGCAGTTCCATCCTCCCCCAGCGGGAGCGCCAGGTTGTTCATGAGGACGTGCCCGAACACTAAATGGTTCATGCGCGGAAGGGAACGTGATGTTTCCTTCACCCCCACGGGGGATCGAACATCCGTGCGGACCTGGACTAGGGTGAGCAACGCGCACGGGTGGCGTTGCATCGGCTCTACCTGGCCTCGGTACCCTTCGACCGGCAACCGAGCCACCCCTGCGCCCCAGCGGGCCAGAAAAGAAATTCAGCGAGGAGCGAACTGCGTGACCGCCGACACGTCCGTGCCTTCCAGCGCGCTGCTGTCCGGAGCAGACCGGGACGGTTCCAACTACACCGCGCGGCACCTGCTCGTCCTCGAAGGGCTGGAGGCCGTCCGCAAGCGCCCCGGCATGTATATCGGCTCGACCGACAGCCGGGGCCTCATGCACTGCCTCTGGGAGATCATCGACAATTCCGTCGACGAGGCCCTGGGCGGGTACTGCGACCACATCGAGGTGATCCTCCACGAGGACGCCTCCGTGGAGGTCCGGGACAACGGCCGCGGCATCCCCGTGGACGTCGAGCCCAAGACCGGCCTGTCCGGCGTCGAAGTCGTCATGACCAAGCTGCACGCCGGCGGCAAGTTCGGCGGCGGATCGTACGCGGCCTCCGGCGGCCTGCACGGCGTCGGCGCCTCCGTGGTCAACGCCCTCTCCGCCCGGCTGGACGTCGAGGTGGACCGGGGCAGCTCCACGCACGCGATCAGCTTCCGCCGCGGCGTCCCCGGGATGTTCATCGAGCAAGGCCCCGACAGCCCCTTCGACCCGGCGAACGGCCTGCGCAAGGTCAAGCGGATCCCCAAGGGCAGGACCGGCACCCGGGTCCGCTACTGGGCCGACCGGCAGATCTTCCTCAAGGACGCCCGGCTCAACCTGGAGACGCTCTACCAGCGCGCCCGCCAGACCGCCTTCCTCGTCCCCGGCCTGACCCTGGTCGTCCGCGACGAGCGGGGCATCGACGGGGCGGGCAAGACCGAGGAGATGTTCCGCTTCGACGGCGGCATCAGCGAGTTCTGCGAGTACCTCGCCCAGGACAAGGCCGTCTGCGACGTACTGCGCCTGACCGGCACGGGCACCTTCAAGGAGACCGTCCCGGTCCTCGACGACCGCGGCCACATGACGCCCACCGAGGTCACCCGCGAGCTCGGCGTGGACATCGCCCTGCGCTGGGGCACCGGGTACGAGACCAACGTCAAGTCCTTCGTGAACATCATCGCCACCCCCAAGGGCGGCACCCACGTCTCCGGCTTCGAGCGCTCGGTCGCCAAGACCGTGAACGAGGTGCTGCGCTCGGCGAAGCTGCTGCGCGTCGCCGAGGACGACGTGGTCAAGGACGACGCGATGGAGGGCATGACGGCCGTCGTCACCGTCCGCCTCGCCGAGCCCCAGTTCGAGGGCCAGACCAAGGAGGTCCTGGGCACCTCGGCGGCCACCCGGATCGTCGCCGCGGTCGTCGCCAAGGAGCTCAAGGCCTTCCTGACCTCGACCAAGCGCGACGACAAGCAGCAGGCGCGCTCGGTGATGGAGAAGATCGTCGCGGCGGCCCGGACCCGGATCGCCGCGCGCCAGCACAAGGAGGCGCAGCGCCGCAAGACCGCGCTGGAGTCCTCCTCGCTGCCCGCCAAGCTCGCCGACTGCCGCAGCGACGACGTGGACCGCAGCGAGCTCTTCATCGTCGAGGGCGACTCGGCCCTCGGCACCGCGAAGCTCGCCCGCAATTCCGAGTTCCAGGCGCTCCTGCCCATCCGGGGCAAGATCCTCAACGTCCAGAAGTCCTCGGTTTCGGACATGCTCAAGAACGCCGAGTGCGGGGCGATCATCCAGGTCATAGGAGCCGGCTCGGGCCGGACCTTCGACATCGACGCCGCCCGGTACGGGAAGATCGTCCTCCTCGTCGACGCCGATGTGGACGGCGCGCACATCCGCTGCCTGCTGCTCACGCTCTTCCAGCGGTACATGCGGCCGATGGTCGAGGCGGGCCGGGTGTTCGCGGCCGTGCCGCCGCTGCACCGGATCGAGCTGGTCCAGCCGAAGAAGGGCCAGGACAAGTACGTCTACACGTACTCGGACAACGAACTGCGCCAGACCCTGCTCGAGTACCAGCGCAAGAACATCCGGTACAAGGACTCGATCCAGCGCTACAAGGGCCTCGGCGAGATGGACGCGGACCAGCTGGCGGAGACCACCATGGACCCCCGCTTCCGGACCCTGCGCAGGATCAACATCGGCGACCTCGACTCCGCCGAGACGGTCTTCGACCTGCTCATGGGCAACGAAGTGGCCCCGCGCAAGGAGTTCATCACCAGCTCCGCGGCCACCCTGGACCGCTCGCGCATCGACGCCTGATCCGGCGGGTACGCCTCGCACACCGCCGCTCTTCGCTCCATCACCTGAAGGAGTGAAGAGCGACGGGACATCAGTCCGGAAAGCGACCATTGAGCACATCCTTGTGAACACGCGGCCAATGCGGCAGCGGACAAGGAGAGTTCGGTGGACAAGCACGCAGGTCGTGATGCCGGAACGATCCGGCTGGACGACCCCTGGTACGACGCGCTGGCCGTCGGCTGGGGCGAGGGAGCGGACGCCTCCCCGTCCCACCCGGCCCCCGGCGGCCACCCCGCGCACGGCGCATCCGACATCTACCTCGAAGTGCAGCGCAGTGCCGCCTTCCAGGAGGTCCGCAGCCGCTACCGCAGGTTCGTCGTCCCCGCGACCGCCGGTTTCCTCCTCTGGTACGTCGCCTACGTGGTCGCCGCCACCGCAGCCCCCGGCCTGATGGCCCGGCCCGTGGCGGGCGCGGTGAACGTGGCCATGCTGGCGGGGCTCGGCCAGTTCCTCAGCACCTTCCTGCTGACCTGGGCCTACGCCCGGCACGCGCGGCTGCGCCGGGACCGGGCCGCGCTCGACCTGCGCTGGACCGTCTTCGAGCAGGAGCGCGGCCAGGAGCGGAACAGGGCGAAGGGGGCCGGCCGGTGACCACCGAGCACCAGACCCTCGCGCTGATCCTGTTCAGCGTGTTCATCGCGGTGACCCTGGGCATCACCACCTGGGTCAGCCGCAACCGGCACGGGTCGGCGGAGGAGTTCTACGCCGGCGGGCGACTGTTCTCCCCGATGGAGAACGGTTTCGCCATCGCGGGCGACTACATGTCCGCCGCCTCCTTCCTCGGCATCTCCGGGCTGATCGCCCTCTTCGGCTACGACGGGATGCTGTACTCGATCGGGTTCCTGGTCGCCTGGCTGGTGGTGCTGTTCCTGGTCGCCGAACTCGTCCGCAACTGCGGGCGTTTCACCCTCGCGGACGTGGTCGCCGCCCGGATGAGCGAGCGGCCCGTGCGCATCGCGGCGGGCACCTCCTCGGTGGTCGTCTCCGTGCTCTACCTCGTCGCGCAGATGGTGGGCGCGGGCAGCCTGGTGGGACTGCTGCTGGGGAGTTCGAGCGCCGCGGCCCGGACGCTCACGGTGATCGGCGTGGGCGCCCTGATGGTGGTCTACGTGTCCTTCGGCGGGATGCGGGCCACGACGTGGATCCAGATCGTGAAGGCCGTGCTGCTGATGGGCGGGGCGATCACCCTGACCGTGCTCGTGCTCCTGCGCTTCCACGGGAACATCGACCAGCTGCTCACCACCGCCGCCGACCGCAGCGGGCACGGGCTGCGCTTCCTGAGCCCCGGCCTCAAGTACGGCGGGGACTGGACGGCCCGCTTCGACTTCATCAGCCTGGGCCTCGCGCTGGTGCTGGGCACCGCCGGGCTGCCGCACATCCTGTCGCGCTTCTACACCGTGCCCACGGCCCGGGCCGCCCGCCGGTCGGTGGTGTGGGCGATCGCCCTGATCGGCGGCTTCTACCTGATGACCATCGTGCTCGGCTTCGGAGCGGCCGCCCTGCTGGGCCCGGACCAGGTACGGGCCTCCAACGCCTCGGGGAACACGGCCGTTCCGCTGCTCGCCGCCTTCCTCGGCGGCGGCGCCGGTTCCACCGGGGGCGCGGTGCTGTTCGCCTTCGTGGCCGCCATCGCCTTCGCCACCATCCTGGCCGTGGTCGCCGGGATCACCCTCGCCTCCTCGGCCTCCGTGGCGCACGACCTGTACGCCTCCCTCAAGCGGCGGCACGCCAGGCAGCGCAGCGAGGTGTCCGTGGCCCGGGCCGCGGCCGTCGGCATCGGGGCGGTGGCGATCGCGCTGGGGCTGCTCGCGCAGAACCTCAACGTCGCCTTCCTGGTGGGACTGGCCTTCGCGGTGGCCGCCTCGGCCAATCTGCCGGTGCTGCTGTACTCGCTCTTCTGGCGCGACTTCACCACGCGGGGAGCCGTCTGGGCGGTGTACGGGGGCCTGGTCCCGGCGGTCCTGCTGGTCCTCCTGTCGCCCGTGGTCTCGGGAAGCCCCGAATCGCTCTTCCCGGGCGTGGACTTCCAGGTCTTCCCGTTGCAGAACCCGGGCATCGTCTCGATCCCGCTGGGCTTCCTGGCGGGCTGGCTCGGCACCGTCACCTCGGGTGAGGAAGCGGACGAGCGCAAGCACGCGGAGACCGAGGTGCGTTCGCTGACCGGGGCCGGCGCGGTCTGAGCGCGTTCACGAGGCGTCGGACGGCCGCCAGGTGTAGCGGTGTTCGGGGCGGCCGGTTTCGCCGTAGCGCAGGGCGAGCGTGACCCGGCCGGTGCGGTCCAGCAGCTTCAGGTAGCGCTGGGCGGTCTGGCGGCTGATGCCCGCGCGGTCGGCGATCTGCTGGGTGGAGAGCGGGCCTTCGGCCGAGAGCAGGACCTGGCGGACCACCTCCGCGGTGGTGGGGGAATGGCCCTTGGGGAGGTCGTTCGGGGACCCGGCGGTGGCCAGGGCGCCGAAGATCCGGTCCACCTCGGCCTGTTCGGCCTCGCCGCCGGTCTCCAGGGTGCGCCGGAGCGTCCCGTACGCCTCCAGCTTCGTCCGCAGGCCGGCGAAGGTGAAGGGCTTGACCAGGTACTGGAGGGCGCCGAGGCGCATGGCGGCCTGGACGGTGGCCAGGTCGCGGGCGGCCGTCACCATGATCACGTCGGTGCGCAGGCCCCGTTGGCGCAGGCGGCGCACCAGGTCCAGGCCGTTCTCGTCCGGGAGGTAGTGGTCGAGGAGTATCAGGTCCACGGGATGGGCGGTGAGGAAGTCGAGGGCCTCGGCCGCCGAATGGGCCTGGGACGCGACCCGGAAACCGGGAACCTTCGCCACGTACGCCGCGTTGATCCGGGCAACGCGCATGTCGTCGTCGACGACCAATACGCGGATCGGGGTCTCGTTCATCGCAGGGCCTCCGGGAGTACGACGGAGAACTCCGCCCCTCCGTCCGCTGCCTCGCCGGCCCGGGCGCTGCCGCCCTGCCGTTCCGCGAAACGGCGCACGAGGGCGAGGCCCAGCCCGCGCTCGCGGTGAGCCTCGGGCTGTTTGGTCGACCAGCCCTCCGTGAAGATCTCCTCGCGGCGGGCAGCGGGGACCCCGGGGCCGCTGTCGCGCACCCGCAGCACGGCTGTGCGGCCCTCGGCGCTCACCTCCACCTCGACCAGGGGCGCCGTCGAGCCGGCGGCGGCGTCCAGGGCGTTGTCCACCAGGTTGCCGAGGACGGTGACGAGGCCACCCGGGTCGACCACGCGGTCGGGGAGGAAGCTGGTTCCGGCCAGCCGCAGAGGGACGCCGCGCTCCGCCGCGACGGTCGCCTTGCCCACCAGGAGGGCCGCCAGCAGGGGATCGCGCACCTTCTCGGTGACCTGTTCGGCGGTGGTGCGGTGCACCCCGGCGACCTCGGTGACGAACTCCGCCGCCTCCTGGTGCAGGCCCAGCTCCAGCAGGCCGAGGAGGGTGTGGAGGCGGTTCGCGTGCTCGTGGTCCTGGGCGCGCAGGGCCTCGATCAGGCCCCGGGTCGAGTCGAGCTCGCGGCCCAGGCGCTCGAGCTCGGTGCGGTCGCGCAGCGTGGCGACGGCGCCGCCGTCCTCGGTGGGCATCCGGTTGGCGACCAGGACGCGCGGGCCTTGGACGGTGACCAGGTCCCGGCCGGTGACGCGGCCCGACAGGACGTCGGCGGTGCGCCCCGTGCCCAGTACGTCGTCCAGCGGACGTCCGGCGAGGGAGGCGGCGGAGTCCGGCGTGAGGCCGAGCAGGCGGGCGGCCTCGTCGTTGACCAGCCGGATCCGGCCCTGCCGGTCCAGGGCGATCACGCCTTCGCGGATGGAGTGCAGCATCGCCTCGCGCTCGGCGAGCAGGCCGGCGATGTCGGAGAAGGCGAGGTCCCGGGTCTGCCGGTGGATCCTGCGCGACAGCAGGTAGGCGGCGAGTGCGCCCGCCGCGAGGGCCCCGCCCGCGTAGGCCAGCAGGCCGGGGATGGCGCCGAGCAGCCGGTCCTGGACGCTGTCGTAGGCGATGCCGACCGAGACGGCGCCGACGATCTCGCCGTCGGCGGCCAGGAGCGGCACCTTGCCGCGGGCCGAGCGGCCCAGGGTGCCCTCGTCGATCTCCATGACCTCGCGGCCCGCCAGGGCGTCGCTGGGGTCGGTGGAGACGGGCAGCCCGATCCGGTCGGGGCTGGGGTGCGAGCGGCGGATGCCGTCCAGGTCGAGGACGACCACGTACTCGGCGCCGGTGGCCCGGCGGATCCGCTCGGCCGAGGCCTGCACGGGGCTGTCCGCCGAGGCCCCGGAGTCCAGCAGGCCGGCGGACAGCGAGGGGTCGGCCGCGGCGCTCTGGGCGATGGCCAGGGCGCGCCGCATGGCCTGGTCGTCGAGCTGTGCGCTCAGCGGGGCCAGGAACAGCCCGGTGGCCAGCACGAGGACCCCGGCGGCGATGGCCAGCTGGGTCAGCAGGATCTGGGAGACGGCCCGTCTGGGCAGCCCGAGGCGCCGAGCGCTCATGAGGAGGAACCGCATGAGGAGCAACGGTAGGTCGGTTCCGGCGTAAGCGGAATGTGCATCGTGTACACAATTGCTTGACCCGGACTCCATGCCGACCCGGCTGTGGACCCGATGCCGCGGCCCGACCGTCGAGCCGCGTCCGTTACGGGATCGGCTGCGGCGGGCGCGGTCCCTGGTACTGCCCGCTCGGCCGCATCCGCAGCGGCCGCTCCTGGTACTCCTCCAGCGCGTGCGCGATCCACCCCGCCGTGCGCGCCACCGCGAAGACCGTCTCCCCGGCCTCCGCCGCCATCCCGCACGACACCGTCAGCACGGCCAGCGCCAGGTCCACGTTCGCGTGCAGCCCGCCCTGGCGGCCCATCACCGCGGCCACCTCGCGCGCCGCGGCCAGCGCGGGAGCCGCCTGCGGCAGGCCCTCCAGGCGGTCGAACAGCGCCCCCGCCCGCGGGTCCTCCCCCTGGTACAGCCGGTGTCCGAGCCCCGGGACCCGGCGCCCGGCCCGCAGGTACTCCGCCACCACCGGCGCGGCCCCGCCCCGCTCCAGCACCTCCACCAGCATCCGGTGCGCGAGCCGTCCGGCCGCTCCGTGCAGCGGCCCCTCCAGCGCGCCGAGCCCGGCCGACACCGCGGCGTACGGATGGGCCCGGGCGGACGCTGCCACCCGTACGGCCAGGGTGGAGGCGGCCAGATCGTGGTCGACCAGCAGCGCCAGCGCCAGGTCGAGGGCGGCCAGCGCGTCCGGGTCGGGCTCCTGCCCGGTGAGCCGGGACCACAGCTGCCGGGCGATGCGGGCGTCCCCCGCCCAGCGGGCCGGGCCCAGCACCGGCAGCGCGCCGACCAGCGTGGGGATCAGGCAGCGCGCGGAGCCCAGTACGGCCTCCTCGGACAGGTCGAAGCGCAGCGGGTCCGCGACCGCGGCGGCGGCGACGGCCACCCGCAGCCGGTCGACCGGCCCGCTGTGCTCGGGCAGGGCCGCCACCGCCCGGCGGGCCGCGGCGAGCGGCTCCGGGGGAGCGGTGAACCGCGCCCCGTGGGCGAGGCTCCCCGTCCAGAGCCACTCCGCCACCTCCTCGTAGCGGTACCGCGAGGCCAGGGCCACGGCGTCCACGCCCCGGAAGTAGTAGCGGTCGGACTCGATGAGCGTGAGGGCGGTGCGTACGGAGAGCTCCCCGGCGGGCGGGGCCGCCGCCTCGCGGCGGCTGCGCCGGGCCAGTTCCTCCACTTCGGCGGCGTCGAAGGTGCTGCCGCGGCCGACCTGGTCGCGCCGGCTGGTGAGCTGGCCCCGGCTGACGTACGCGTACACCGTTGCGGGCTTCACACCGAGCAGTTCGGCGGCCTGCCGGGTGGTGAGCCGTCGCTCTTCGTTCATGCACGCCAGCTTACATATGTTGATTCAATCAATATTGACATGGACGTTCTCAATCATCGATGGTCGGTGCATGAACACCACCACCGCTGCAGTGCCCCGCGGTCTTGCGGGAGTCGTGGTCACCGAGACCGAACTCGGTGACGTCCGGGGGCGTGAGGGCTTCTACCACTACCGCCAGTACTCGGCCGTCGAGCTCGCCGAGAGCCGGAGCTTCGAGGACGTGTGGCACCTGATGTTCCGCGGCGCCCTGCCCGCGGACGCGGCCCGGCGCGCGGCCTTCGCCGCCGAGATCGCCCCGCTGCGACGACTGCCCGCCGACGTGCGCGACGCCCTCCCCGCCCTCGCCCGGGCCTCCGCGCTCTCCGGACCGCTCGCCGGACTGCGCACCGCGCTCTCGCTGCTCGGCGCGTCCGCAGGATTCCGCCCGGTCTACGACCTCGACCCGGGCCGCCGGGCCGCCGACGCCCTGGCCGCCTGCGCCGCCGTACCGACCCTGCTCACCGCGCTGCACCGGCTGGGGCAGGGGCTGGAGCCGGTGGAGCCGCGCGACGACCTCCCGTACGCCGCCAACTACCTGTACATGCTGACGGGTCAGGACCCGGACCCGGTCAAGGCCCGTGCGATAGAGCGGTACCTGATCTCCACCATCGACCACGGATTCAACGCCTCCACCTTCACCGCCCGCGTCATCGCCTCGACCGGCGCGGACGTCGCGGCCTGCCTGACCGGTGCGATCGGGGCGCTCTCCGGCCCGCTGCACGGCGGCGCCCCGAGCCGGGCCCTGGACACGCTGGACGCCATCGGCACCGTGGACCGGATCGGCCCGTGGATCCGCGAGCGGGTCCTGGCGGGAGAGCGGATCATGGGCTTCGGCCACCCCGTCTACCGCACCGAGGACCCCCGCTCACGGATGCTGAGGGGCATCGCCCGCGAGTTCGGCGGACCCCTGGTGGAGTTCGCCGTCGAGGTCGAGCGCCAGGTCGAGCAGATCCTCGCCGAGCTCAAGCCGGGCCGCGAACTGCACACCAACGTGGAGTTCTACGCGGGCGTGGTCATGGAACTGTGCGGGCTGCCGCGCGAGATGTTCACCCCCACCTTCTGCGCGGCCCGCGTGGTGGGCTGGAGCGCGAACATCCTGGAACAGGCCACCGACTCGAAGATCATCCGTCCGGCCGCCCGGTACACCGGGCCCACCCCGCCGCAGCCGGTGCCCGCGCCGGCCTGACTACGATCGACCGGGTGAACAGCAGGCAGCCCATCCCCGTCGTCGTCCTCGCCGGATTCCTCGGATCCGGCAAGACCACCGTGCTCAACCACCTCCTCGCCCACCGCGCCGGCACCCGGATCGGCGTCGTCGTCAACGACTTCGGGTCGATCGAGATCGACGCCATGTCCGTGGCCGGCCAGGTCGGCGACTCGATGGTCTCGCTCGGCGGCGGCTGCCTGTGCTGCGCCGTCGACGGCAGCGAGCTCGACGCGTACCTGGAGAAGCTCGCCGCCCCCGAGCACCGCATCGACGTGATCGTCATCGAGGCGAGCGGACTGGCCGAGCCCCAGGAAATGATCCGGATGCTCATCGCCAGCGAGAATCCCGCCATCCGCTACGGCGGGATGGTGGAGGTCGTGGACGCCGCGGAGTTCGACGCGACCCGGTCCCGGCACCCGGAGACCGACCGGTACCTCGCCGTCGCGGACCTGGTCGTCCTCAACAAGACCGACCGGGTGGACGCCGCGGAGCGGGCCCGGATCGAGGGCCTTGCGGCCGCGCTGTGCGCCCCCGGCACCCCGATCGTCGGAGCCGCCCACGGGCAGATCGACCCCGAGCTGCTCTTCGACCGGCGGCCGTGGACCGAGACCCGCGGACAGCTCTCCTTCGAGGACCTGCTCGCCGAGGCCGGCGACCACGACCACGACCACTGCTCCCACGCCCATGCGGCGTACGAGAGCCACGAGTTCGTCTCCGGGCAGGCCCTCTCGCCGCGCCGGTTCATCGACTTCCTCGACCGCCGCCCGGCCGGGCTCTACCGGATCAAGGGCTTCGTCTACTTCGGCGTCCCCGGGCACCAGGAGAAGTACGAGGTCCACGCGGTCGGCCGGTTCCTCCGCTTCGCCCCGCGGCCCTGGGGGCGGGGCGAGCCCCGGCTGACGCAGCTGGTCCTGATCGGCTCCGGCACCGACGGCCCGGGCCTGCTGCGCGAACTGGAGGCCTGCCGCGAGGGGGCACCGCACGAACTGGGCCCCGAGAGCATGTGGGGGGTGCTGCGGTACGTGGCCCAGCCCGCGGAGCCGGAGTCCCCGGATCTGGAGTCCGCGGCTCAGGAGTCCGTGGCTCCGGGGGCCTAGGCGACCTCGACGCCGTACTCGCGCAGCAGGTCCTCCAGGCCGCCCCGGTAGCCCTTGCCGCCCATCACGAAGTCCCAGTCGCCGTTCGCCCGGTGCCGGAAGGACCCGAGGACGAGGGCGGTCTCGCCGGCCCGGCCGTCGGAGACCTCCAGCTGCCCGAGCTCCGAGCCGGCCGCGTCGAGGAGCCGGATCCGGGCGTCCGTGAAACCGGCGAGGTCGGCGTGCGGATCGGCCTCCGGGTCGATCGCCGCCACCAGGACCAGCCGGTCGGCCTCGCGGGGCAGGGCCTCGAAGGTGACCTCGAGCGCGGCCTTGTCGGGCGCCGTGTGCGCGCGGGTCCGCACCGAACCGTCGGGCGTCCGCTGGTTGTTGAAGAAGACGAAGTGGTCCTCGCTCAGCACCCGGCTGCCCGTGCAGACCAGCGCGCACACGTCGAGTGCGACCGCGCCCGTCCAGGACATGCCGAGCACGTTGTGGTCCGGGGAAGGGGCGGGCTCGGGTGCCCGCTGCGCCGGGATGCCCGCGTGGGCGCCGCCCAGCCGGCCGCGCAGCCCGTACTGGTGCAGCAGCTCCACGAGCTTGGCGCCGGGAACCAACTCCAGCGGCTTGCCGTTGGCAAAGGTGTACGACCCCGGCCCGAAGGACGCGGTGGTGACCAGCACCCCCTTGTTCGCCCCCTTGTCCTGGACCGTGCCGTACAGATCCCGTACCGCCGTGGGCGATACGGTGTTCCGGTAGCGCTTGACCTGCACCACGATCCGTCCGCCCGTGATCGGGGAAGGGTCGTTCGCCTCGATGTCCACCCCGCCGTCGCCCGACCGCTGGGTGGTCAGCGCCTCCATGCCCATCGCCCGGAAGAGCTCCGCCACCAGGTTCTCGAAGGCGATCGGGTCCATCTCGAAGAGATCCGGCTCGTCCTGGTCGCCGCCCGCGTGCCCGCCGTGGCTGACGACCCCGCCGCCGACCTCGTCGGGCCTGCGCCCGGGCCGTACCGCGGTCAGCTGGTCGGGCCGCGCCGACAGCTGCCCGCGCAACCCCTCCACCAGGCAGTCCACCGCGCTGACCTGCTCCAGGCGCAGCCCTTCGAAGGCGGAGCGGGCCGTCGAGAGCGTCGCGAGCACGAGCTGTGCCTCCCGGCCCGTCACCGGATCGTGGCCGTCCACGAAGCCGTTGACCACCACCGAGTCCAATACGCCGAACTCGTCCGCCGCGTACAGCTCGCGCACCACCAGCAGCACGCACTGCGCCAGCAGGTCCCGGTAGATCGCGCGGCGCTGCGTGGCCGGGCGGGCCGTCTCCTTGTCCTGGCCCGTGCTCGGCACGTACCGCACCGACTTGGCCTCCGGCACCACCGCGTACCCCGGCAGCTCCCAGTCCAGCACCAACTGGCGCGCCCCCGGGTCGTACGCGGCCGCCACCTGCCTCGGCAGCTGCTCGGGCCAGGCCGTGGACGCGTACAGGGCGGCCGAGAAGTACTCCACCACGGCCTCGGCGTCGCCGGTGCGCAGGGCCCCGGCCAGCGCGGTCAGGCCGGAGTTGTGGGCGCGGATCCCGGCCAGCTGTTCCGCGGCCCAGCGGTCGTACTGCTGCCGGTACGCCGCCACCTGCTGCTGCCGCTGCGCTTCGGCGGCGTGCGCGGCCTGCCAGGCCTGCGTGTAGCGGGCGTGTGCCTCGCGCTCGGCCTGCGCCCGCCGGTTCGAGCCGAGCGTCCAGCCGGCGCTCTGCTGCTGGAACTGGTGCAGCTGCGGCATCGGCACGGGGTGCGCCAGCGTGCCCGGATCGAAGGCTTCCAGCTGCTCGGACCGGACCAGCCCGGCCATCCGGAACGCCGGTGCCCGGCACCCCGCGGCCAGCAGCCCCTGAAGGGCGGCCACTTCCGCCTCGATCTGCTCCGTACGCCGCCGGGCCTCGGCCTCGCGGTACTGCCGGTCGGCGGCCCGCTGCTCCCGCCGCCGGCGCTCCGCCTCTCGCTGCTGGATCAGCTGCGTCTGCTGCATCCGGCGCTGGGCCTCCGCCCAGTCCCCGATCACTCCGCCCGAGCGACGACTCATCAGCTCTGTTCTCCCCGCCCCGCCCACCAGTGCCAAGAGGGAAAACACTAGTCGCCCTTGAGGCGGTACGTCCCCCCGTGGGGCGTACCGCCTCAAGGGCGGCTCCGTCCTACAGCGCGCCCCCGGCCAGCGCCGCCACGGACGCCGGCAGCGCGGCCCCGGAGCCGTCGCGGCGCGGGTCCACGGCCGGCAGCTCGGCCGGAGTGCCGTTCGCCGTCGCCGCCCGGACCGGCGCATTGCCCGCCCAGGCCAGCACCAGCACGTCCTCGCCCTTCAGGAACCGCTGGCAGCGCACACCGCCGGTGGCGCGGCCCTTGCGCGGGTACTGGTCGAAGGGGGTCAGCTTCCCGGACAGCACCGAGTCGTCCAGCGTCCCGTGCGAGCCCGCGACCGTGAACACCATCGCGTCCCGGCCCGGGTCGACGGCCGAGAAGTGGATCACCTTGGCGTTCTCGGAGAGCTTGATGCCCGCCATACCGCCCGCCGGACGGCCCTGCGGGCGCACCTGCGAGGCCGGGTAGCGCAGCAGCTGGGCGTCGTCGGTGAGGAAGACCAGGTCCTCCTCGCCCGTGCGCAGCTCGACCGCGCCGACGATCCGGTCGCCCTCCTTGAGGGTGATGACCTCCAGCTCGTCCTTGTTGGCCGGGTAGTCCGGCACGACGCGCTTGACCACGCCCTGCTCCGTGCCCAGGGCCAGGCCCTGCGAGGCCTCGTCCAGCGAGGTCAGGCAGATCACCTTCTCGTCCGCCTCCAGTCCGGAGAGGAACTCCGAGACCGGGGCGCCGCCCGCCAGGTTCGGCGCGGCGTGCGTGTCCGGCAGCTGCGGCAGGTCGATCACCGAGAGCCGCAGCAGGCGCCCGTACGAGGTGACCACGCCGACCTCGGCCCGGGCCGTCGCCGTGACCTGCGAGACGATCAGGTCGTGCTTGGCGCGGGCGCCGCCCTCCGGCTCGGGCAGCGCTTCGCCGGTCACGGTGCGCGCCAGCAGGCCCGTGGAGGACAGCAGCACGCGGCAGGGGTCGTCGGCGACCTCGAGCGGGACCGCGCCGACCGCCGTGCCCGCCGACTCCAGCAGGACCGTACGGCGCTCGGTGCCGAACTTCTTGGCGACCGCGGCCAGTTCCGTGGAGACCAGCTTGCGCAGCTCGGTGTCGGAGTCCAGGATCCCGGTCAGCTCGTCGATCTCGCCGGTCAGCCGGTCGCGCTCGGACTCCAGCTCGATCCGGTCGAAGCGGGTGAGCCGGCGCAGCGGCGTGTCCAGGATGTACTGGGTCTGGATCTCGCTCAGCGAGAAGTGCTCGATCAGCCGCTCCTTGGCCTGCGCGGAGTTGTCGCTGTCCCGGATGAGCCGGATGACCTCGTCGATGTCGAGGAGCGCCACCAGCAGGCCCTCGACCAGGTGCAGCCGGTCGCGGCGCTTGCCGCGGCGGAACTCGCTGCGCCGCCGGACGACCTCGAAGCGGTGGTCGAGGTAGACCTCCAGCAGCTCCTTGAGGCCGAGCGTGAGCGGCTGCCCGTCCACGAGGGCCACGTTGTTGATGCCGAAGGACTCCTCCATCGGCGTCAGCTTGTACAGCTGCTCGAGCACGGCCTCGGGGTGGAAGCCGTTCTTGATCTCGATGACCAGGCGCAGGCCGTGCGAGCGGTCGGTGAGGTCCTTGACGTCCGCGATGCCCTGGAGCTTCTTCGAGCCGACCAGGTCCTTGATCTTCGCGATGACCTTCTCGGGGCCGACCGTGAAGGGCAGTTCCGTGACGACGAGGCCCTTGCGGCGCGCCGTCACGTTCTCCACCGCCACCGTCGCGCGGATCTTGAAGGTGCCGCGACCGTTCTCGTACGCGTCCTTGATCCCCGAGAGCCCGACGATCCGGCCGCCCGTGGGCAGGTCCGGACCCGGGACGAAGCGCATCAGCGCCTCCAGGTCCGCCTGCGGGTAGCGGATCAGGTGGCGGGCGGCTGCGATGACCTCGCCGAGGTTGTGCGGGGGCATGTTGGTGGCCATGCCGACCGCGATCCCGGACGCGCCGTTGACCAGCAGGTTCGGGTAGGCGGCGGGCAGGGCGACCGGCTCCCGCTCCTGGCCGTCGTAGTTGGCGGTGAAGTCGACGGTGTCCTCGTCGATCGACTCCGTCATCAGCGACGTGGCGTCGGCCATCTTGCACTCGGTGTAACGCATCGCGGCAGGCGGGTCGTCGTTGCCGAGCGAACCGAAGTTGCCGTGGCCGTCGACCAGCGGCAGCCGCATCGAGAAGGGCTGGGCCATGCGCACGAGGGCGTCGTAGATCGACGCGTCGCCGTGCGGGTGGAGCTTGCCCATGACCTCGCCGACGACACGGGCGCACTTCACGTAGCCGCGGTCGGGGCGCAGACCCATCTCGTTCATCTGGTACACGATGCGGCGGTGCACCGGCTTCATGCCGTCGCGGGCATCGGGCAGGGCACGGGAGTAGATCACCGAGTACGCGTACTCGAGGAAGGAGCCCTGCATTTCGTCGACGACGTCGATGTCGAGGATCTTCTCCTCGAAATCCTCCGGCGGCGGGGTCTTCGTGCTGCGGCGGGCCATCGCTGCGCGGCTCCTTAACCAAGAATGGGTGTGCTGGGGGTCTGACGCGGACCATTGTGGCCCGAGGCACCGACAACCCGGACTCCGACCCCAGGGGGTGACCCGGGAACTTATCCGGTCGCCGACGCGCTTGCATACAGTGGCAGGTCTGACGGAAATCTCTGCATCGCGTATCGAAGGGACCACATGCCCATGGGTCACACGGCCACAGCCCAGGCCGGCTCCGGCGGCCTGACAGCGACCGAGCACCGGCTGGCCAACGGCCTGCGCGTGGTGCTCTCCGAGGACCACCTGACCCCGGTCGCCGCGGTCTGCCTCTGGTACGACGTCGGCTCGCGGCACGAAGTCAAGGGGCGTACCGGCCTGGCTCACCTCTTCGAGCACCTGATGTTCCAGGGCTCGGCGAACGTACCGGGCAACGGGCACTTCGAGCTGGTCCAGGGAGCCGGAGGCTCCCTCAACGGCACCACCAGCTTCGAGCGCACCAACTACTTCGAGACGATGCCGACCCACCAGCTGGAGCTCGCGCTGTGGCTGGAGGCGGACCGGATGGGCTCGCTGCTGGCAGCCCTGGACGACGAGTCCATGGAGAACCAGCGCGACGTCGTCAAGAACGAGCGCCGCCAGCGGTACGACAACGTCCCGTACGGCACCGCTTTCGAGAAGCTGACCGCCCTCGCCTACCCCGAGGGCCACCCGTACCACCACACGCCGATCGGCTCCATGGCCGATCTCGACGCCGCGTCCCTGGAGGACGCGCGCGCCTTCTTCCGTACGTACTACGCGCCCAACAACGCGGTGCTGTCGATCGTCGGCGACATCGACCCGGCGCGCACGCTCGCGTGGGTCGAGAAGTACTTCGGCACCATCCCGTCGCACGACGGCAAGCAGCCGCCCCGGGACGGTTCGCTGCCCGACGTCATCGGCCGCGAGCTGCGCGAGGAGGTCGTCGAGGAGGTCCCGGCGCGTGCGCTGATGGCCGCCTACCGGCTCCCGCACGACGGCACGCGCGAGTGCGACGCCGCCGACGTGGCGCTGACCGTCCTGGGCGGCGGCGAGTCCTCGCGGCTCCACAACCGCCTGGTACGCCGCGACCAGACGGCCGTCGCGGCCGGGTTCGGCATGCTGCGGCTGGCCGGGGCGCCCTCGCTGGGCTGGCTGGACGTCAAGACGTCCGGCGGGGTCGAGGTCCCCGACATCGAGGCGGCCGTGGACGAGGAGCTCGCGCGGTTCGCCGCCGAGGGCCCGACGGCCGAGGAGATGGAGCGCGCCCAGGCGCAGCTCGAGCGCGAGTGGCTGGACCGGCTGAGCACGGTCGCGGGCCGGGCCGACGAGCTGTGCCGCTTCGCGGTGCTCTTCGGTGACCCGCAGCTGGCCCTGACCGCCGTGCAGCGCGTCCTCGACGTGACCGCCGAGGAGGTGCAGGCCGTGGCCGCGGCCCGGCTGCGCCCGGACAACCGCGCGGTGCTGGTCTACGAGCCGCTGGCCGGCTCCGACGAGTCCGCCGGCAACGACGACGAGAACGAGGGGGCGGAGCAGTGAGCGACACCGCAGCCGTCACGATGACCTTCCACCCGCGCCCGCAGGCCGGGGAACCGCAGCCGTGGGCCTTCCCGGCCCCCGACCGCTCGGTGCTGTCCAACGGCCTGACCCTGCTGCGCTGCCACCGCCCGGGCCAGCAGGTCATCGCGGTCGAGGTCAACCTCGCCGCCCCGCTGGACGCCGAGCCCGAGGGCCTGGACGGCGTGGCGACCATCATGGCCCGCGCCCTGTCCGAGGGCACCGACAAGCACTCCGCCGAGGAGTTCGCGGCCGAGCTGGAGCGCTGCGGCGCCACCCTGGACGCGCACGCCGACCACCCGGGCCTGCGGGTCTCCCTGGAGGTTCCGGCATCCCGGCTGCCCAAGGCCCTCGGCCTGCTCGCCGAGGCCCTGCGCGCGCCGGCCTTCGCCGACGCAGAGGTCGACCGGCTGGTGCGCAACCGGCTCGACGAGATCCCGCACGAGCTGGCCAACCCGCAGCGCCGCGCCGCCAAGCAGCTCTCCCAGGAGCTCTTTCCGGCCAGCCTGCGCATGTCCCGCCCGCGCCAGGGCACCGAGGAGACGGTCGCCCGGATCGACTCCGTGGCCGTACGCGCCTTCTACGAGGCCCACGTGCGCCCCGCCACGGCCACCGCGGTGGTCGTCGGCGACCTGACCGGCATCGACCTGGACGCGGTCCTGGCCGAGACCCTGGGCACGTGGACGGGCAACACCGCCGAGCCGCTCCCGGTGCCGCCGGTGACCGCCGACGACACCGGCCGCGTGGTCATCGTGGACCGGCCCGGCGCCGTCCAGACGCAGCTGCTGATCGGCCGGATCGGGCCGGACCGGCACGACCGGGTCTGGGCGGCGCAGGTGCTCGGCACGTACTGCCTGGGCGGCACCCTGACGTCCCGCCTGGACAAGGTGCTGCGCGAGGAGAAGGGGTACACGTACGGCGTGCGCGCCTTCGGCCAGGTGCTGCGCTCCACCGCCGACGGCAGGGGCGCCTCCATGCTCGCCATCAGCGGCTCGGTGGACACCCCGAACACCGCCCCGGCGCTGGAGGACCTCTGGAAGGTCCTGCGCACCCTGGCGGAGGGCGGCCTGACCGAGACCGAACGGGACGTGGCGGTGCAGAACTTGGTGGGCGTGGCCCCGCTCAAGTTCGAGACGGCGGCCTCGGTCGCGGGCACCCTGGCCGACCAGGTCGAGCAGGAGCTTCCGGACGACTACCAGGCGCAGTTGTACGCACAGCTCGCCGAAACCGGCACCGTGGAGGCGACGTCGGCGGTCGTGGAGGCCTTCCCCGCGGACCGGCTGGTCACCGTCCTGGTGGGCGACGCGGCGCAGATCGAGGAGCCGGTGCGGGCCTTGGGGATCGGCCCCGTGAGCGTCGTCACCAACTGACGGCCGCCGCGCGGCCAACTGACCGCACGACAAGGGGCCCTGGCGGGCTTGTCCGCCAGGGCCCCTTTTGTCCGTTTAGTGGAGAGGTTGCTTTTATGTGGTGTGGCGTACGCAACAAAAGGGCGTGTCTGTTTGGCGATTGACTGATGATCCGCCTAGCGTCACCCGTGCTGTCCGTCAGTTGTACCCGCCGCATCCGCGGCACCGGACAGCGATCGCCGAGTCCCCGTCAGGCGCGAGCCTGGGGAGCCGGGGACCCACATCAGTCCCTGGGGTGAATCGGACCGCCTCGCAAGAGGAGGCCCGTAGGAGACCTTCCTGCTCCGAACCCGTCAGCTAACCCGGTAGGCGAGAGGGAAGGAAAGGATCAGCCCCTTCATGGCGTTTGGCAGTCGTGCCGCCGGTAAGCACCGTGGTTCCAGTCGTCTGAGCCGCAAGACCGCCGGCTACGCCGGCATAGCCGCCCTCGCCACCACTGGTGTCGTCGGCTCCCTCGCCGCCCCGGCCTTCGCCGCGGACAACGGCAACACCCACTCCGCCCCGGACAACGCGCTCGGCGCGGTCGTCGTCTCCGACGACCTCGCGGGTGACATCGAGGACCAGGCCGAGTCCCAGCGGCGTGCCGCCGAGCACGCCGCCGCCAAGGCCCAGGCCGAGGCGGACGCGAAGCAGCGGGCCGCCGAGGCCAAGCGCCTCGCCGAGGCCAAGGCGAAGGCCGAGCGCGAGGCCGCCGAGCGCGCCGCCCGCGAGGAGGAGCGCAAGCGCCTCAACACCTTCGTCTCCCCGCTCGACAGCTCGTACGTCAGCACGCAGTACAAGGCGGGCGGCGGCATGTGGTCCTCCGGCAGCCACACCGGCATCGACTTCCACGCCGCCTCCGGCACCTCCGTGCGCGCGGTGGGCGTCGGCGTCGTGGTCGAGGCCGGCTGGGGCGGCGCCTACGGCAACAACGTCGTGATCAAGCACAACGACGGTACGTACACCCAGTACGGCCACCTGTCCTCGCTGCGCGTCTCCGTCGGCCAGCAGGTCACCCCCGGCCAGCAGATCGGCCTCTCGGGCTCCACGGGCAACTCCAGCGGCCCGCACCTGCACTTCGAGGCCCGCACCGGCGCCGACTACGGCTCGGACATCGACCCGATCGCGTACCTGCGCTCGCACGGCGTCAGCCTCTGACCGCGCCCCACCGCTTCACCGAAGGCCCCGGCTCCCCGAGCCGGGGCCTTCGTGCTGCTGCGCCGGAAACATGTTTGTCATTTCCGGCCGCTCTCGGAAATTATCGTGTGTTGCAATAGAGTCGCAGCACGCGCAGGCACGGCTTGTATGTGTGCGGCCTGATGGCGTGGCAGTCGAAATCGGAAATAGCGGAGGTCCGGTCTTGCGTATTCCCGCGCACGCGGTATGCACAGCGATCCGCGACGACATCGTCTCCGGGGTCTTCGAGCCGGGCGGCAGGCTGACCGAGGAGGTACTGGCCCGCCGGTACGGGGTCTCGCGGGTCCCCGTGCGCGAGGCGCTGCGGACCCTGGAGTCCGAGGGGTTCGTGACCACGCGGCGCCACGCGGGCGCCTGTGTGGCCGAGCCGACCGAGCAGGAGGCCGCCGACCTCCTCGAGCTGCGGATGCTGCTGGAGCCCCTGGCGGCGGCCAGGGCGGCCCGGCGGCGTACCGAGGCCCACCTCAAGGTGCTGCGCGGGCTGGTCAGGCTGGGCCAGGAGCGGGCCAGGCGGGGCCAGGGCGAGGACCTGCGCTCCCTGGGCGGCTGGTTCCACGAGACCCTCGCGCAGGCCTCCGGGAGCCCGGGCCTGATCGCGCTGCTCACGCAGATGCGGCACAAGCTGGCGTGGATGTACGTGGTGGAGGCGCCGGCCCGGCCGGTGGACTCCTGGGCGGAGCACGGGGCGATCGTGGACGCGGTGGCGCGGGGGGACGCGGAGCGGGCGCGGGCGCTGGCGTCCCTCCACGCCGACCGGGCGGCGGGCGCGCACCGGCCGCGGGCGCGGGCGGCCGTGAGCACTTCGCAACCTGCCGTAAACATGTCGAGCGGCCGTCATTAACAGGGCGCGTATACAAAGGGACGGCAGGAGCGGTATTCGTGCGCCGCGGCTGCCGATTTTCGCAATCAGCTCGGCCCGGGTGGCCTGAATTCGGTGCGCCGAATTCCTGTGAGCCGAATTCCCCTGCGTACACGCGAAAGCCGCGGCGCCCCGGATGGCGGGGGCCGCGGCTTTCGCGTGCGGACCGTGCGGACCGTGTGGGTCGCTGCGGTGTACCGGTCGACGGAGGTGTCGAACCCGAAGGGTCAGACGGTCTCGGGGAGCTCCTCGAGCCCCTCGGCGACCAGCTTCGCGAGGCGGTCCAGCGCCACCTCGGCGCCGTCGGCGTCGGACGCGAGGACGATCTCCTCGCCGCCCTGGGCGCCCAGGCCCAGAACCGCCAGCATGGAAGCGGCGTTGACGGGGTCGCCACCGGCCTTGGCGATGGTCACCGGGACGCCGGAAGCGGTCGTCGCACGGACGAAGATCGAGGCGGGACGAGCGTGCAGGCCCTCGGCCCAGCCGACGTTGACGCGGCGCTCTGCCATGGTGATGCCCTTCAGGTTCTTACGGTTGTCTAGACCAGTCTCTCACGGCACCCGGAATGCTCCGACCGACCTTCGGCCCGGATCCTCCGCCGTTCGACCTTCCCCAGCTTGCATCGTTTTGCCCTAGTCTGCCTGATGCGCCGCGCGCACACTGCAGGGCGGTTTCCGGCCGTAAGGTAGGCCCATGACCACCGAGTCGGACCCCTCGTACCCGGCCCACTGGGAGGCGGACGTCGTCCTGCGCGACGGCGGCACCGCCCGGATCAGGCCCATCACCCCCGCCGACGCGGGCCGACTGGTCAGTTTCTACGAGCAGGTCTCGGACGAGTCGAAGTACTACCGCTTCTTCGCCCCCTACCCCCGGCTCTCCGACCGCGACGTGCACCGGTTCACGCACCACGACTACGTCGACCGGGTCGGCCTCGCGGCAACCATCGGCGGGGAGTTCATCGGCACCGTCCGCTACGACCGCATCGGCGCCGACGGCCGGCCCGCCGCCGGCCCCTCCGACGAGGCCGAGGTCGCCTTCCTCGTCCAGGACGCCCACCAGGGCCGCGGGGTGGCCTCGGCCCTCCTCGAACACATCGGCGCGGTGGCCCGGGAGCGGGGCATCCGCCGGTTCGCCGCCGAGGTGCTGCCCGCCAACACCAAAATGATCAAGGTGTTCACGGACGTCGGCTACCAGCAGAAGCGCAGCTTCGAGGACGGCTCCGTCCACCTCACCCTCGACCTCGAACCCACCGCCGAATCCCTCGCCGTCCAGCGCGCCCGCGAACAGCGCGCCGAGGCCCGCTCGGTACAGCGGCTGCTCACCCCCCGCTCCGTCGCGGTGATCGGCGTCAGCCGCTCCGGCGCGGGCGTGGGCGCCGCCGCGCTGCGCAACCTGCGCGACAGCGGCTTCCACGGCCACCTCTACGCCCTCAACGAGGAGGTCACGCGCGACCTGCTCGACGGCGTACGGGCCTACCGCACGATCGGGGCCATCGGCGCGCCCGTCGACCTCGCGGTGATCGCGGTTCCGGCGGACCGGGTCCCCGAGGTGGTGGCGGCCTGCGGCGACCACGGGGTGCAGGGGCTCGTGGTGCTGTCCGCCGGATACGGGGAGAGCGGCCCGGCCGGACTCGCCCGCCAGCGCGAACTCGTGCGCCAGGTGCGCTCGTACGGGATGCGGCTGATCGGCCCGAACGCCTACGGGGTGATCAACACCGCGCCGGAGGTGGAGCTCAACGCCTCGCTGACGCCCGCGCCGATGCCGACGCGGGGCCGGATAGGCCTGTTCACGCAGTCCGGGGCGATCGGCATCGCCCTGCTCTCCGCCCTGGTGCGCCGCGGGGAGGGGCTGTCCTCCTTCGTCTCCGCAGGCAACCGCGCCGACGTCTCCGGCAACGACATCCTCCAGTACTGGTACGACGACGAGGCGACCGACGTCGCCCTGATGTACCTCGAAACCCTCGGCAACCCGCGCAAGTTCACCCGCCTCGCCCGCCGGACGGCAGCCGTCAAGCCGGTGGTCGTCGCGAAGGGCGGCCGCCACACCCCCGCCGGACACGTGGTCCCGGGCACCCGGCTGCCGGACGCCACCGTTTCCGACCTGCTGCGGCAGGCGGGCGTGATCCGGGTCGACACGGTGACGGAGCTGGTGGACGTCGGGCTGCTGCTGGCCTCGCAGCCGCTGCCCGCCGGACCGCGCGTCGCGATCCTCGGGAACTCCGAGTCCCTCGGGGTCCTCACCTACGACGCCTGCCTGACCCAGGGACTGCGGCCGCTGCCGCCGATCGACCTGACCACCGCGGCCTCGCCCGAGGACTTCCGTACGGCGCTGGCCGCGGCGCTGGCCTCCGACGCCAACGACGCGGTCGTGGTGACCGCGATCCCGTGGGTGAACGAGCAGGCTCCGGAGGACGACCTGGCCGAAGCCCTGCGGGAGGCCGTGGCCGAGACCCCGGGCAAGCCCGTGGCGGTCGTGCACGTGGAGCTCGGCGAACTGGTCGAGGCTCTCTCCGCCGAGTTCAGCGGCATTCCCGCCGCGCCGGCGGCCGAGCCCGCCGCGGGAGACCGGATCCCGAGCTATCCCGCCGCCGAGCGGGCCGTCAGGGCCCTCGCCGAAGCCGTCCGGTACGGGCAGTGGCGGCGGGCCGGCGCCGAGGCCGGGCACGTCCCCGAGTACGAGGACATCGACGAGCCCGGCGCCGCCGCCCAGCTGGCCCGGCTGCTGGCCGACGTCGACGGCGGAGCCGTCCTCACCCTGGCCGAGTGGGACGCCCGCGAGCTGCTCGCCCGGTACGGGATCCGCGTCCTGCCCGCCCTGCCCGCACCCAGCCCCGACGCGGCGGTCCGCGCCGCCGGGATCCTCGGCTACCCGGTCGCCCTCAAGACCACCGCCCCGCACCTGCGCCACCGCGCGGACCTGGGCGGCGTACGGCTCGACCTCCGGGACGAGGCCGAGCTGAGGCGCTCGTACGAGGACCTCACCGCGCTGCTCGGGAAGCCGGCGGAGCTCCAGCCGGTGGTCCAGGCGATGGTGCCCCGCGGGGTGGACACGGTCGTCCGCTCCGTCATCGACCCCGCCGCCGGCGCCGTCCTCTCCTTCGGGCTGGCCGGCGTCGCCTCGGAGCTGCTCGGGGACACCGCCCACCGCCTGGTCCCGGCCACCGACCGGGACGCCGCCGGACTGATCCGGTCCATCCGGACCGCACCCCTTCTCTTCGGCTGGCGCGGCAGCGACCCCGTCGACACCCCCGCCCTGGAGGACCTGCTCCTGAGGCTGTCCCGGCTCGTGGACGACCACCCCGAGGTGATCGGGGTCTCCCTGGAGCCCGTGGTCGTCGCCGCCGAGGGACTCTCCGTGCTGAGCGCCGCCGTCCGCGTCACGCATCCGCCCGCCCGCGGCGATCTCGGCCCCCGGACGCTCCCCAGTTACTGAGCGGCTCCGGGCGGCGGCCGGGATGCCCCGTTCGGGCCTTAGGATGGACCTCATGGCGAAATCCGGTACGACGACCCAGGGGCTGCGCACGGCGATCGAGCGCAGCGGCTACTACCCGGCCCTCGTGGCCGAGGCCGTGGAGGCCGCGGTGGGCGGCGAGCCGATTTCGTCGTACCTGGTCCACCAGGAGACGACCTTCGACTCCAACGAGGTCCGCCGCCACGTCACGGTGCTGGTCCTGACCGGCAACCGCTTCATCGTCAGCCACACCGACGAGCAGGCCGCGGACGCCGGGTCCCCGTCCCCGTACGCCACCACCTCCACCGAGTCGGTCAAGCTCTCCAGCATCTCCTCCGTGGTGCTCAGCCGCGTCGTCGCCAACCCGGAGTCGTACACCCCCGGCACCCTGCCCCGCGAGGTCGTCCTGACCATCGGCTGGGGCGCTGTCTCCCGGATCGACCTGGAGCCGGCCGCCTGCGGCGACCCGAACTGCGACTCCGACCACGGCTACACCGGCAACTCCACCGCCGACGACCTCAGCCTGCGGGTCAGCGAGGCGGGCGACGGCCCGGAGGCGGTGCGCCAGACCCTGGTCTTCGCGCAGGCGCTCTCCGAGGCCACGGCCGCCACGTCCGCCCCTTCCGCCCGCTGATGGCGTACCCCGCGGCGCAGAACTGGCAGGACGAGCCGGAGCTGCTGGACCTCGCGACCGCGCCCGTCCCCGAGTACGGCACGGGCTCGCTCGCCGACCTGCTGCCCACCCTCGTGGCCGGCCAGGGCGTCCCCGGCTTCTCCGCCGCCATCGCGGAGCTGGCCCCGGCCGACCGGAACTGCGTTTTCCTGGTCGACGGCATGGGGTGGGAGCAGATCAAGGCCCACCCGGACGAGGCCCCGTACCTGACCTCCCTGCTCGGCAGCTCGCGCGGCGGCACCGGCCGCCCGGTCACCGCGGGCTTCCCGGCGACCACCGCCACCTCGCTGGCCTCGGTCGGCACCGGCCTGCCGCCCGCGCGGCACGGCCTGCCCGGCTACGCCGTGCGCAATCCGGCCACCGGCCAGCTGATGAACCAGCTCCGCTGGCAGCCGTGGACCGCGCCGAAGCCCTGGCAGCCCTACCCGACCGTCTTCCAGCAGGCCGACAAGGCCGGGGTGCACACCGCGCAGGTGTCCTCGCCCGCGTTCCAGACCACCCCGCTCACCAAGATCGCGCTGTCCGGCGGCACCTTCCACGGGCGGATGACCGGTGAGGAGCGGATGGACCTCGCGGCGATCGAACTCGCGGCCGGCGACCGCTCGCTCGTGTACACGTACTTCAGCGAGCTCGACGGGGCCGGCCACCGCCACGGCGTGGACTCCGACGCCTGGCGCGGCCAGCTGATGCTGGTCGACCGGCTCGTCCAGCGCCTCGCCGAGCAACTGCCGCCCCGTGCCGCCCTGTACGTGACGGCGGACCACGGCATGGTCGACGTCCCCTTCGACGAGGACTCCCGGATCGACTTCGACGAGGACTGGGAGCTGGGCGCGGGCGTGGCCCTGCTCGGCGGCGAGGGCCGGGCCCGGCACGTCTACGCGGTGCCGGGCGCCGAGGCCGACGTGCTGACGGTGTGGCGCGAGGTGCTCGGCGACCGGTTCTGGGTCGCGAGCCGCGAAGAGGCCCTGGAACTGGGCTGGTTCGGGCGTCCGGGGGAGTGCGACGAGCGCGTGTTCGGCCGGATCGGCGACGTGGTCGCGGCAGCCCAGACCGATGCCGCGATCACCGCTTCCCGCAACGAGCCCAACGAGTCCGCCCTCGTCGGCATGCACGGCTCGATGACCGCGGCCGAGCAGCTCGTCCCGCTCATCGAGATCCGCACCTGACCGGGCTCCTGTTCCGCCCCCTTCCACCTCCCCCGCTGCCCACGACCGGAAAGGTCCCGTACTTCCCATGCCCGAGCTGGTGTTCTTCTCCGGAACGATGGACTGCGGAAAGAGCACTCTGGCGCTCCAGATCGCCCACAACCGCGACGCGCGCGGGCTCCAGGGCGTGATCTTCACCCGTGACGACCGGGCGGGCGAGGGCAAGCTGTCCTCCCGCCTGGGCCTGGTGACGGAGGCGATCGAGGCGCCGGAGGGCATGGACCTGTACGCGTACCTGGTCGCCCAGCTCTCGAAGGGCGGCAAGGCCGACTACGTGATCGTGGACGAGGCCCAGTTCCTGGCGCCCGAGCAGATCGACCAGCTCGCCCGCATCGTCGACGACCTCGACATGGACGTGTTCGCCTTCGGGATCACCACGGACTTCCGCACGAAGCTGTTCCCCGGCTCGCAGCGGCTGATCGAGCTGGCCGACCGCCTCGAACAGCTCCAGGTCGAGGCCCTGTGCTGGTGCGGAGCCCGCGCCACGCACAACGCCCGTACGGTGGGCGGGGAGATGGTGGTCGAGGGCGCCCAGGTCGTGGTCGGCGACGTCAACCGCCCCGCGGGGGAGATCGGCTACGAGGTCCTCTGCCGTCGCCACCACCGCCGCCGGATGACGAGCGGATCGGCCCACGCGGGCGCCCTTTCGCCGGACGTCCTCCCGGTCAACCACGCCTGACCCTCCGCCGTGCCGGCCCGGGACGACTACCCACGCTGGTGATGGTCCCGGCGCGCCCCGCGGGTGAGACTGATCGGACTTCAGACGTGCTGGGCGTCGGCCGCCGTGCCGGGCCTGTGTCCGGCCGACGGCTCCCGTAGCCGGGTCGTCTGTCAGGGCGATCGGGAAGAAAGGCTGGGGATGCCATGCGGCAACTTGAAGTAGCACTGATGGGCGCGGGACTGATCGCACGCTTTCACCTGGACGCGTGGACCACGGTCGGGGCGTCCGTGCGCGTCCACTCCACCGACGGCAGGGCCGACGACCTCGCGCGCGAGTTCGGCGCGAAGGTGGTCGGGTCCCTCGAGGAAGCGCTCGACGGCGCGGACGTCGTGGACATCTGCACCCCGACGAGCACCCACCACGAGATAGCCATGAAGGCCATCGCCGCGGGTGTGGGGGTGGTGTGCGAGAAGCCGCTGGCGACCAGCACCGCCGAGGCGGAGGAGATCGTCGCGGCGGCGGAGCAGGCCGGCGTACGGCTCTACCCCACCCACAACGTGCGTTTCGCCCCGGCGTACGGCCGGCTCCACGAACTGGTGGCGGCGGGCCGTGTGGGCACGGGCACGGTCGCCCGGTTCACCGTCGCCGGCTACCACCCGCGGCCCTGGTCCGGCAACGCGCCCGCGCGGACGGGCGGGATCGTGACCGACCAGATGCTGCACGGCGTCGACCTCGCCTATTGGGTCTTCGGGGACGTCGTGCGGGTGCACGCCTACTACCAGGGGGAGATCGCCGCACCGGCGCCCACCGGCGCCGTCGCGATCGGGACCGTCGTGCTCACCCATGCCAGTGGCGCGATCAGCCAGGTCGTCAGCCGGTGGATGGCGACGCCGGTGCCGCCCTACCGCCTGACGTGTCACGTCTCGGGTACGGGCGGGACGGTGCTGTACGACTCCGAATGGCCCCAGGAGATCCAGGTGTTCGGCGGTACGGGCACGGACTTCGGTCACTTCGGGGAGACGCCGTTCGTGTCCATGATCCGCGAGTTCGCCCAGGGGTTCATGGGCGGTCCCGAGCCGCGGCTGGGGCCGCGGGACGGGCTGGCTGCCATCCGTATCACCCAAGCCGCGGCGGAGTCCGCGTGGACAGGACGTGCCGTGGAACTGACCGCGCAGGGGGTCGCCGCATGAAGGTCGCCGTGTTGTCGTTCGCCCATGAGCGCGCCGCGACGTACGCCAGGCTCTTGCACGGCATGCCCGGTGTCGACCTGATCATCGCGGACCCCGACGGTTCGCCGGGCGATCCGGCCCGGGGCCGGGCCGTGGCCGCGGATCTGGACGTGTCGTACGCGGGCAGCTGGGACGAGGTGTTCGCGCTGCGCCCCGAGGCCGTGCTGGTCACGAGCGAGGTCGCCCGCCGGCGCGAACTGGTCGAGCGGGCGGCCGCGGCCGGGGCGCAGGTGCTCTGCGTGCAGCCGATGGCGGCCACCGAGACGGACGCCCAGGCCATGGTGCGCGCCTGTGAGGACGCCGGGGTGCGGCTGATCCTCGCGTCGCCGGTGTGCTTCAGCCCGGCGTTCACCGCCGTGCGCGACGGGCTCGCCGAGGGTGAGCCCCTCGGCAGGCTGACGACCATTCACGGGTCGTACAACAGCCCTGCGACCGGGAAGCCGGAGGACGGCGGGGCGCTGGGTGCCAACGCGGCGGTCCTGCTCGACATGGTGGACGCGGTGCTCGGCGGGGAGCCGGCGGAGCAGGTGTACGCGCAGACGAACAGCGTCCTGAGCGGGGATCCCGGCGTCGAGAGCGCGGCGCTCGTCTCCGTGCGCTACGCGAGCGGCACGGTCCTGTCCATCGACTGCAGTTGGTGGGGGCCCCTCCCAGCGGTAGCTGGGGGACTGTCGGCGAACCAGCCGGCGGCAGGCGGACCGGCGATGACGTTCATCGGCGAGCGGGCCAGCGTCGAGTTCAATGCCCGCCCGAGGCTGCTCGGTGTGTTCGACGCCGCCACGGGCAGTGAGCGGTGGGAGGCCGGCGGGGGCGACCTGGACGCGGTGATGCTCGGCGCGTTCGTCGCCGCCGTCGGCACGGGGCAGGGCGCCGGCCCGGACGGCGCGGCCGGGGTCCGTACGCTGCGGATCATCCGGGCGGCCCACGCATCGGTGCGCACGGGCCAGCCCGTCGATCCCGCTTCTGCCTGACCGTTCGACCCGGCCATTCCGCCGGGCCCTGCCGAGCCGCCGCCGCTTTCCGAAGAGGCGGCGGCTTCCGGCATTTCAGCGGTGTTGAATTCCCGCGGTGCAAGAGTGATTTCCCAGAAGGGCTCAAGCCCCGCTATCAAGGCGCTCGACGTGCGCCGCGTTACCGGCCAGGCCCTACCAGGCTGAGGGATGCCGTGCCGACATGGCCGGATCTAGTGTGGGTTCCGAGGATCAAAGACCGCACCGTCGCGACGAATTCGACGAATCGAAAAACTGTCGCGGGACGCGTAGACCTACATTTCTTCTTCGATCGGTAAGGGGACCCGGGATGTCGCACCTCCTGCACATTGACTCGAGCATCGGCACTGAATCCGTATCGCGGCAGCTGTCGGCCTATTTCGCCGAGGAGTGGCGCAGCAGCCACCCCGGCGGCGGGTACACCTATCGCGACGTCGTGGCTCACCCGATTCCGCACATCACGCACCCCGTGCACCAGTCCCTCGTCTACCCCGACGGCGAGCACGGCCAGAGTGCGGACGAGCGGGAGCTCACCGAGGCGATCACCAACGAGCTGCTCGCGGCGTCCGCGGTGGTGCTCGGGGTTCCCATGCACAACTTCTCGATCCCGTCGACCTTCAAGGCGTGGCTGGACCGTGTCGTCCACCCGGCCCACATGTCCATGCCGGGGAAGACCAGTCCGCTCAGCGGGAAGTCGGTCGTGGTCATTCAGGCGCGCGGCGGTTCGTACGCGCCCGGCACCCCCCGCGAGTCCTTCGACTTCCAGGAGCCGTACCTGCGGGCGGTCCTGGAGTCGGTCGGTCTCGGGGAGAACCTGACGTTCGTGACCGCCGAGCTGACGATGGCTGCCTCCGTTCCGCAGATGGAGCAGTTCAAGCCGCTGGCCGAAGCCTCCCTGGCGACCGCGTACGAGACCCTCAAGAAGCTGGCCGAATAGGCCCGGCCGGGTCACACGGGGCTACCGACACTATCTCGAGTGAGAAGGATTCCATGAGCGACGCAATTTCCTTCGAGGACCATTGGGCGCGGACCCATCAGTTCGATCCTCCTGCGATATTCGACTCGCTGCGTGAAGAACGTCCGCTCGCGAGAATGGTCTACCCCGACGAGCACGTCGGCTGGCTCACCACCAGCCACGAGCTGGCGCGCAAGGTCCTCAGTGACCCGAGGTTCAGCCACAACATGGAAACCTGTCACTTCCCGACGACGCACTGGGGAGAGCTGACGCCGAACTCCCCGGAGATTCCGGGGATGTTCATCTACATGGACCCGCCCAACCAGACCCGGTACCGGCGTCTGCTGACGGGCGAGTTCACCGGCCGCCGGGCGAGCCAGATGACATCGCGCGTCGAGGTGATGGCCGACGAGCAGATCAAGGTCATGCGCGAGCACGGGGGGACCGCGGACCTGGTGGAGGACTTCGCCGAGCCGCTGGCCCTGCGGGTGGTGTGCGAGGTGATCGGCCTGCCCTACGACGAGCGCGACCGGTACGCGCACGCGCCGAAGATCCTCCACGACCCGGAATCGAAGATGGAGGACGTCGGCCCCGCCTACGAGCAGGCCCTCACCTACTTCTTCGAGCTCATCGAGAGGAAGCGGAAGCAGCCTGAGGACGACATCCTCAGCCGCCTCATCGCCGACGGGCAGCTGACCGACGAAGAACTGTGCAACATGGTCGCCCTGCTGCTGTTCGCGGGCTTCGGAACCACGGGGCCGGCGCTGGCCGTGAGCACGTTCGCCCTGCTGCACCACGAGGACCAGATGGCGGAGCTCCGCGCGGACCCGTCCAAGCTCGACGGCGCCGTCGAGGAACTCCTGCGCTACATCACCATCAACCAGTACGAGATCTTCCGTACCGCGCTGGAAGACGTCGAGCTGAACGGCGAACTGGTCAAGAAGGGCGACACCGTCACGGTGTCGCTGCCCGCGGCCAACCGCGACCCGGCCAAGTTCGAGTGCCCCGCGAAGCTGGACATCGACCGCGACACCTCCGGCCACATGTCGTTCGGCTACGGCGTCCACCAGTGCCTGGGCCAGAACCTGGCGCGCGTCGCCCTGCGCGTCGGCCTGTCGGCTCTCCTCCGGGAGTTCCCCGACCTGCGGCTGGCCGTCGAGTTCGACGAGGTACCGCTGAGCCTCAAGGGCTCTGTCTTCGGGCTGAAGAGCCTGCCCGTCTCCTGGTAACCCTTCTTTCTTTTCCCCGAAAGGAACTGCGGCATAGTGCGCACCGACCTGATCAAGCCACTTCCTGTCGCAGTCATGGAGAACGCGACCCGCTTCCCCGACAAGGTCGCCTTCGCGGATGACCGGCGGGCGGTCACCTATGGTGACCTGGAGGCGCGGACGCGCCGGCTCGCCGGACATCTGGCGGACCTCGGCGTCCAGCGCGGGGACCGGGTCGCGATCTGCCTCGGCAACACCGTCTCCACGGTGGAGAGCTACCTGGCGATCGTCCGCGCCTGCGGTATCGGGGTGCCGCTCAACCCCGCCTCGGCCCTCGCCGAGCTGGAGTACCTGCTGACCGACAGCGGGGCCACGGTGGTCATCACCGATTCCGTGCAGGCGGAGCGGCTCCGGCGCTCGCCGGCCGTGGCGGCCGGCCTCACGCTGCTGGTGACGGGCGATGTCCCGGCGCAGGCGGGTGCCCACTCGTACGACGAGCTCGCCGTCAGCGAGCCGGCCGGTCCCGCCCGGGACGACCTCGGCCTCGACGACGCGGCCTGGATGTTCTACACGTCGGGGACGACCGGCCGGCCCAAGGGCGTCCTGTCCACGCAGCGCAACTGCCTCTGGTCCGTCGCCTCCTGCTACGTGCCGATTCCGGGGCTGACCGAGCAGGACCGGGTCCTGTGGCCCCTCCCGCTGTTCCACAGCCTCTCGCACATCGCGTGCGTGCTGTCCGTCACCGTGGTCGGCGCCACTGCCCGGATCATGGACGGGAGTTCCGCCGAGGACGTGATCACGGCGCTCCGCGAGGACGACGCGACCTTCCTGGCCGGCGTTCCCACCACCTACCACCACCTGGTGACGGCCGCGCAGCAGAACGGATTCTCCGCACCCGCCCTGCGGATCGGCCTGGTCGGCGGAGCGGTCACCGGATCCCGGCTGCGCCAGGACTTCGAGGAGGTCTTCGGGGTCCCGCTGGTCGACGCCTACGGCAGCACCGAGACCTGCGGCGCCATCACCATCAACCCGCCGGACGGCGCCCGGGTCGACGGCTCCTGCGGCCTGCCCGTGCCGGGCGTCGGAGTGCGCATCGTCAACCCCGCCACCGGGCTCGACGTACCCGTCGGCCAGGAGGGGGAGGTGTGGGTCAGCGGACCGAACGTCATGGTCGGCTACCACAACAGCCCGGAGGCGACCGCCGCGGCGCTGCAGGACGGCTGGTACCGGACCGGCGACCTGGCCCGGCGTGACGACGCCGGCTACTTCACCATCTGCGGCCGGATCAAGGAACTCGTCATCCGCGGCGGGGAGAACATCCACCCCGAGGAAGTCGAGGCGGTACTGCGCACCGTCGAGGGCGTCGCCGACGCGGCGGTCGCCGGCGCGCCGCACGACACGCTCGGCGAGGTGCCGGTCGCCTACGTGATCCCCGGCCCCTCCGGATTCGACACCGCGGCGCTGATCGCCCGGTGCCGCGAGCAGCTCTCCGCCTACAAGGTGCCGGAGCAGGTCCGCGAGGTCACTGCCATACCCCGGACCGCGTCGGGCAAGACCAAGCGGCGGCTCCTGGCCGAGCAGCCGAGCCGGCTGCGGTACGCGGCCGGCGGACACCACGACGGGCTGCTGAGCCTCGACTGGATTCCGGCGGCGGCACCGACCGCCCCCGTCTCCCCGGCCCGCACCTGGGCGGTGGCCGGTACGGGTGCCCCGGCGGCCGGCCTCGTCACGGCCCTGCAAGCGGCGGGCGCCGAGGTGCGCCAGTACCCGGACCTCGCGGCGGTGCACACCGCGGTGGCCGAGGGTGATGCGGCTCCCGAGGTGACGGTCCTCGTTCAGCCGCCGGTGCCCGCGGACGCCCAGGACCCGATCGCTGCGGGACGGGCCGGCGCCCGGCTCCTGGCGGAGCACGTGCAGGACTGGCTGGCACGCCCCGAGTCGGAGGCTTCCCGCGTGGTGGTCCTCACGCGCGGTGCGGTCGCGGCCGCCGCGGAGGACGGCGCGCAGCAGCTGGCCGACGCTCCGGTCTGGGCTGTCGTCCGGTCCTTCCAGGAGGCCCGTCCGGCAGCGCTCACCGTCCTCGACCTCGACACCGGCGACCTCGGCCTGGACGCCCTCCAGGCCGCGATCGCGTCCGGCGAGCCGCAGATCGCGGTGCGGTCGGGCGCCCTGCTGGCCCCCCGCCTGCACCGCCTGCCCGTCGTCGACGCGCCGCAGGCGGAATCCTCGCCGGGCGCCACGGGCACCGTGGTGGTCACCGGAGCGGACACCGCGCACGGCGCGGCGATCGCGCACCGGCTGGTCACGGCCCACGGCGTGGACAGCCTGCTGCTCGTCACGTCCCCCAGCGGCACGGGCTCGGCCGTATCCGGTGCCGACCTGGGTCTCCCCGAGACCGGCGTCATCCGGGTGACGGCGGACGGAGCGGACCCGGAGCCGCTGCGGAACGCGCTGGCCGGCCTGCCGCGCCCGGTGACCGCCGTGGTCCACGCGGCCGATGATCTCGAACTGGCCCTGCGGCTTGACGACATGACCGCCGAGGACGCGCTCGCCTCCTTCGTCGTGGTCTCCGACGTCGCCGGGCTGCTGGGTGCGTCCGACAACCCGGGCGAGGCCGTCGACGGCGTCCTGGCCGATGCGGTGGTGCGCAACCGCCGGCTGCGGAACCTGCCCGGCTCCTTCCTCGCCTGGGGCGCATGGCCCGGCGGCCGCGACGCGGCGGACGACGAGAGCGGCCGGCTGCGCCAGCTGCTCCTCTCCGCCTTCGACCTCGTCATGACGACGGACCGCCCCTCGCTGCTGGCGGTGAAGGTGGCCGCGCCGACTGCCGGTACCACCGAAGTTCCCGCGCTCCTGAGCGCCTTGGTCGAGGACCCGGCGCGGCAGAGCACGCCCGACACGGCCGTCACGGCAGTCCTGCGCGACCGGCTGTCCGGCCTGGACGAGCGGGCGCAGCTGGCGCTGCTGGAAGACCTGGTCCGTACGCAGGCCGCCGCCGTGCTGCAGCAGACGGGGCCCGAACTGGTCCCGTCCGACCGTGCGTTCCGTGACATGGGCTTCACCTCGATGGCGATCGTCCAGTTGCGCAACCGGCTGTCGGAGGGCACCGGACTGCGCCTGGCCACCACCGTCGTCTTCGACCACCCCACTCCGGCGGCGCTGGCGGCCTGCCTGCGGGCCGAGGTCCTCGGCATCACCCGAGCCGTATCGGAATCCGTCATGGCGGCCGACCCCGATGAGCCCCTCGCGATCGTGGGCATGGCGTGCCGGCTGCCGGGCGGCGTGGCCGGGCCGGAGGACCTGTGGCGGTTGGTCTCCGAGGGCCGGGACGCCCTGTCGTCCTTCCCCGAGGACCGCGGCTGGGACCTGGAGGGTCTCTTCGACCCGGATCCGGACCGGGTGGGCACGTCCTACACCGATCAGGGCGGGTTCCTCCACGAGGCGGGGCTCTTCGACGCCGGCTTCTTCGGGATCTCGCCGCGCGAGGCCCTCGCCATGGACCCCCAGCAGCGGCTGCTGCTGGAGACCTCCTGGGAAGCGCTGGAACGGGCGGGCATCGACCCGGTCGCGCTGAAGGGCACCGACGTCGGGGTGTTCTCCGGGCTCTTCGGCCAGGGATACGGGACCGGCGCCGCCGCGGCCGCGCCGGAGCTGGAAGGCTTCACGACCACCGGACTGGCGCCGAGCGTGGCGTCCGGCCGGGTGTCGTACGTGCTCGGCCTCGAGGGACCGGCGGTGTCGGTGGACACGGCCTGTTCCTCCTCGCTGGTGGCGATGCACCTGGCGGCGCAGGCGCTGCGCCAGGGCGAGTGCTCGATGGCGCTGGCCGGCGGCGTGTCGGTGATGGCCACGCCGGGCCACTTCGTGGAGTTCTCCCGGCAGCGGGCTCTGGCCGCTGACGGGCGCTGCAAGGCCTTCGCCGACGGCGCGGACGGCACCGGCTGGGCCGAGGGCGTCGGCGTCGTGGTGCTGGAGCGGCTGTCGGTGGCGCGCGAGCGCGGCCACCGGGTGCTGGCGGTGCTGCGCGGCAGCGCCGTGAACCAGGACGGCGCGTCGAACGGCCTGACCGCGCCGAACGGGCTGTCGCAGCAGCGGGTGATCCGCAGGGCGCTGGCCGGCGCCGGGCTGGGGCCGGCGGACGTGGATGTGGTGGAGGCCCACGGGACCGGTACGTCCCTGGGCGACCCGATCGAGGCGCAGGCGCTGCTGGCCACGTACGGCCAGGGCCGGGAGCCGGAGCAGCCGCTGTGGCTGGGCTCCCTGAAGTCGAACATCGGTCACACGCAGGCCGCCGCGGGTGTGGCCGGCGTGATCAAGATGGTGCAGGCGCTGCGGCACGGGGTGCTCCCGGCGACGCTGCACGTGGATGCGCCCACCACGCAGGTGGAGTGGTCCGCGGGTGCGGTGGAGCTGCTGACCGAGGCGCGGGAGTGGCCGCGCAACGGGCGTCCGCGCCGGGCCGGTGTGTCCTCGTTCGGCGTCAGCGGGACGAACGCACACCTGATCCTGGAAGAGGCGCCCGCCGAAGAGGCGCAGCAGCCGGTGCAGTCCGCTGGGGCGGTGCCGCTGGTCGTGTCGGCGGGGACCGCCGGTTCCTTGGCCGGTCAGGCCGGTCGCCTGGCTTCGTACCTGGAGTCCGCTGCCGACGGGGTGTCGCTGGCGGCTGTGGCCGGGGCACTGGTGTCGAGCCGTGCGGTCCTCGGTGAGCGTGCGGTGGTCGTGGCCGACTCGGCTGAGGAAGCGCTGACGGGGCTCGGGGCGCTGGCCCGGGGCGAGAGCGCGCCCGGTGTGGTGTCCGGCAGTGCCGGTTCCCCGGGCAAGGTCGTGTGGGTGTTCCCGGGTCAGGGCTCGCAGTGGGCGGGCATGGGCCGTGAACTGCTCGACTCCTCGCCGGTGTTCGCGGAGCGGATCGCGGAGTGCGCGGCTGCTCTGGAGCCGTGGACGGACTGGTCGCTGATGGCGGTGCTGCGGGGTGAGACCGAGCCCGAGCTGATGGAGCGGGTCGACGTACTCCAGCCGGCGAGCTTCGCCGTGATGGTCGGTCTGGCGGCCGTCTGGGCCTCGGTCGGTGTCAAGCCGGACGCGGTGCTCGGTCACTCGCAGGGTGAGATCGCCGCCGCGTGCGTCTCGGGTGCGCTGTCCCTGGAGGACGCGGCGCGGGTGGTGGCGCTGCGCAGCCAGGCGATTGCCGAGGACTTGGCCGGGCGTGGCGGTATGGCGTCGGTCGCGCTGAGCGAGGCCGAGGCGGTCGCGCGGATCCAGCCGTGGGCGGATCGTGTGGAGGTTGCCGCGGTCAACGGGCCGTCGTCGGTGGTGATCGCGGGTGACGCGGAGGCGCTGGACGAGGCGCTGGAGGCGCTGTCCGGCGAAGGCGTCCGCGTGCGACGCGTTGCGGTGGACTACGCCTCGCACACCCGGCACGTGGAGGACATCCGAGACGCCCTCGCCGAGACGCTCGCCGGAATCGGCGCGCAGGCGCCCAAGGTTCCGTTCTACTCGACCGTCACCGGCAGCTGGGTGAAGGACGCAGGCGTCCTCGACGGCGATTACTGGTACCGGAACCTGCGCGGCCAGGTCGGCTTCGGCCCGGGCGTCGCGGACCTTCTGGCCCAGGGCCATGGCGTGTTCGTGGAGGTCAGTGCCCATCCGGTGCTGGTCCAGCCGATCACCGAGACCGTCGACACCACCGGCACCGATGCCCTGGTGACGGGCTCGCTGCGGCGCGAGGACGGTGGCCTGCGACGGCTGATGGCCTCGATGGCCGAGCTGTTCGTCCGCGGTGTGGCCCTGGACTGGGCCCAGGTGCTGCCCGCCGGAGCGGCGGCCGCGCGCGTGGATCTGCCGACCTACGCCTTCGAGCACCAGCACTACTGGCTGCAGGCGGCCGACTCGGCCACCGACGCGGCCTCGCTGGGACTGGCCGCGGCCGGTCACCCGCTGCTGGGCGCGGTCGTCAGCATGCCGAACTCGGCCGGCCTCATGGCCACGTCGAGCTGGTCCCTCCGGTCGCACCCCTGGCTCGCGGACCACCAGGTGGCCGATTCCGTCGTGGTCCCCAACGCGGCTCTGGTCGAGTTGTCCATCCGGCTCGGTGACCTGGCCGCCACCCCCGTACTCGACGAACTGACCGTCGACGCGCCCGTGGTCATGCCGCAGCGCGGCAGCCGCAGCATCCAGGTGGTCGTCGGCGAGCCCGACGCGGCGCGGCGGCGTTCGGTGGAGATCTACTCCCGCGCCGCGGACGCCCCGCTGGACGCGCCGTGGACGCGCCACGCGCACGGCGCGCTGGCGCCCACCGCCACCAGGGTGATGCCCCCGGGCACCGGGCCCGCCACCGAAGTCGCCCTGGACGGCGCCGCCCTCCGTGACGCGGGCCGCTACGGGGTGCACCCCGCCCTGCTGGACGCCGCCGTCCGCACGGTCCTCTCCGACGGCATGCTCCCGTCCGTGTGGACCGGGGTCTCCCTGCTGGCATCCGGCGCCACCGCACTGCACGTGCGAGCGGACGGAACGTCGGCGGAGGGCACCGGTCTGCAGCTGACCGACCCGACGGGGCAGCCCGTCATGACCGTCGAAACGGTGCTCGGAACTCCGTTCTCCCCCGAACAGGCCGGGATCACCGGCGCGTTGACGCACGACGTCCTGTTCCGCGTCGACTGGACGGAGTGTGCGCTTCCGGCCGTGGAGCGCCCTCTCGACATCGTGACCGTCGCGACCGCCGCGGATGTCGCCGCTTCGGCCCGTACGGCCGCCTCGACCCCGGACGTCCTGCGGTACGAGGCCAAGGCCGGCAGCGCACCGGCCGACGCCGACCCCCGTGCCTCGGTCAACGCGGCGCTGGCCGTACTCCAGGCCTGGCTGGCGGAACCCGCTCTGGCGGAGACCCGGTTGGCCGTGGTCACCGGGGACTGCGACGCCGACCTCGACGCGGCCGCGGTATGGGGCCTGGTGCGCTCGGCGCAGTCGGAGCACCCGGACCGGATCGTGCTGGCCGACCTCGACGACGCCTCCCGGTCCGCCCTGTCGGCCGTGGTGCTGAGCGGCGAACCGCAGATGAGGGTGCGCGGCGGCGTGGCGGAGGTGCCCCGGCTGGTCCGCGTGCCCGTCTCGCCGGGCGGACCGCTTCCCGACGCCGGGCAGCACCCGCGTCCGCTCGACGCCGAAGGCACCGTACTGATCACCGGTGGCACCGGAACGCTGGGTGCGATGACAGCGCGGCACCTGGTCACCGAGTACGGCATCAGGCACCTGGTCCTCGCCGGCCGCCGCGGCCATGCCCCGGAGCTCCACGACGAGCTGACCGCGCTGGGCGCGTCCGTCACCATCGCCGCGTGCGACACGGCGGACCGGGCCCAACTCGAGGCGCTCCTGAGGGAGATACCGGCCGAGCACCCGCTCACCGCCGTGGTGCACTCCGCCGGTGTCCTGGACGACGGGGTGCTCACCGAGCTGACCCCGGAACGTGTCGACACCGTGCTGCGCCCGAAGGCGGACGCGGCGCTGCACCTGCACGAGCTGACCCGCGACCTGGACCTCGCCGCGTTCGTGCTGTTCTCCTCGGCGGCGGGCGTGCTGGGCAACCCCGGTCAGGCCAACTACGCCGCGGCGAACGCCTGGCTCGACGCGCTGGCACGCCGGCGGCACGCTCTCGGTCTGCCGGCCGTCTCCCTCGCCTGGGGCTACTGGGCGACGGTCAGCTCCATGACCGAGCACCTGAGCGCCGCCGACCTGCGACGCAACAAGCGCATCGGGATGAGCGGCCTCTCCGGCACCGAGGGAATGGCCCTCCTGGACGCCGCCCTGGGCGGCGCGGGCACGGCCGGCGCCCTGGTGGCCGCGAAGTTCGACGTGTCCGCTCTGCGGGCGGCCGCGGCCGACGCCCCGGTCCCGCCGCTGCTGCGGGGTCTGGCCCCGTCGCCGCGGCCGGCGGCGCGGGCTGCCGCTCCGTCGGGGCCCGCGTCCCTGCGGGAGCGCATCGCCGGCCTGGGCGATGCCGAGCAGACCGAGACCCTGGTCGAGCTGGTACGGCGCAATGCCGCCGAGGTGCTGGGACACGCCACTGCCGACGCCGTCCACGCCGACCGGACCTTCAAGGAGGCCGGATTCGACTCGCTGATGGCGGTGGAGCTGCGCAACCGGCTCGCCGCCGCGACGGGCCTCACCCTCTCCCCGGTGATGATCTTCGACTATCCGAAGCCGACGACGCTCGCCGAGCACCTGCGCACCAAGCTCTTCGGCGGCACGCCGCAGCGTCCGTCCGAGCCCGCCGCCCCCGTCGGCACGGAGGACGAGCCGATCGCGATCGTGGCGATGGCGTGCCGCTTCCCCGCGGGCGTGAACAGCCCGGAGGACCTCTGGCGCGTGGTGGCCGACGGGATCGACGCCGTCACCGAGTTCCCCGACGACCGCGGCTGGGACATCGACCGGCTCTTCCACGCCGACCCCGACCACGCCGGCACCACGTACGTACGCCACGGCGCCTTCCTCGATGACGCCGCCGGGTTCGACGCCGCGTTCTTCGGCATCTCGCCGAACGAGGCGCTCGCCATGGACCCGCAGCAGCGACTGCTGCTGGAGACGTCCTGGGAAGCGTTCGAACGGGCCGCGATCGACCCGACCACGCTGGCCGGAGAGGACGTCGGCGTCTTCGTCGGCGTCAACAGCCACGACTACAGCATGCGGATGCACCAGGCGTCCGGCGTCGAGGGATTCCGCCTCACCGGCGGTTCGGGCAGCGTCACCTCCGGCCGTATCGCCTACCACCTCGGCTTCGAGGGTCCCGCCCTCACGGTCGACACGGCCTGCTCCTCCTCGCTGGTGGCCCTGCACCTCGCGGCGCAGGCGCTGAACCGGGGCGAGTGCACGATGGCGCTGGCCGGCGGTGTGATGGTGATGGGCACCGTGGAGACGTTCGTCGAGTTCTCCCGGCAGCGCGGACTGGCCCCCGACGGCCGGTGCAAGGCGTTCGCGGACGGCGCGGACGGCACCGGCTGGTCCGAGGGCGCGGGGCTGCTCCTGGTGGAGCGGCTGTCCGACGCCCGCCGCCGGGGCCACCAGGTGCTCGCCGTGGTCCGCGGCTCGGCCGTGAACCAGGACGGCGCGTCGAACGGTCTGACCGCGCCGAACGGTCCCGCGCAGCAGCGGGTGATCCGCAAGGCCCTGGCCGGTGCCGGGCTCTCCCCGTCCGACGTGGACGTGGTGGAGGCGCACGGCACGGGCACCACCCTCGGCGACCCGATCGAGGCGGAGGCGCTCCTGGCGACCTACGGCCAGGACCGGCAGGGCGACGAGCCGCTGTGGCTCGGATCCGTGAAGTCCAACATCGGTCACACCCAGGGTGCGGCGGGTGTCGCGGGCGTGATCAAGATGGTCATGGCCATGCGGCACAGCGTCCTCCCCAAGACGCTGCACGTGGACCGTCCGTCGACCCACGTCGACTGGTCCGCGGGCGCCGTGGAACTGCTGACCGAGGCCCGCGACTGGCCGAAGAACGGCCGGCCCCGTCGGGCCGGCGTGTCCTCCTTCGGCATCGGCGGCACCAACGCGCACGTCGTCCTCGAAGAGGCCCCCGAGCAGCCGGTCGCGTCGGAGCCCGTGCCGGAACCCGGGCCCACGGGCGTCCCCGTACCGGTACCCGTATCGGCGCGGACCCCGGCCGGACTGCGCGGCCAGGCCGAGCGGCTCGCCCGCTTCCTCGACGACCGGCCCGGCCTGAGCCTCACCGACGCCGCCCATGCCCTGGCCACCACGCGTGCCCAGCTCGACCACCGTGCCGTCGTCCTGGCGTCCGACCGGGACCGGCTCTGCGCGGACCTGAGCGCCTTCGGGCGCGGTGACGCGAGCCCCGCGGTCGTCACCGGAACCCCGGCCACGGGCAAGCTGGCCCTCCTCTTCACCGGGCAGGGCAGCCAGTGGGCCGGCATGGGCCGCGAACTCGCCGAGACCTTCCCGGTCTTCCGCGAGGCCTTCACCGCAGCCTGCGCCGCCGTCGAGGAGCACCTGCGCGACCACGCGGCGCGCCCGCTGCGCGAGGTGGTCTTCGCCGCCCCCGGGTCGCCCGACAGCGAACTGCTCGACCGGACGATGTACACGCAGGGCGCCCTGTTCGCCCTGGAGACCGCGCTGTTCCGGCTCTTCGAGTCCTGGGGGGTCCGACCCGACCTCCTCGCCGGTCACTCGATCGGCGAGATCACTGCCGCGCACGTCTCCGGCGTGCTCGGACTCGCCGAGGCGGGCAGGCTGGTCGCCGCGCGCGGCCGGCTGATGCAGGCCCTTCCCGAAGGCGGCGCCATGGTGGCCGTCCAGGCGACCGAGACCGACGTCGCGCCCCTGCTGGCGCGGGCGGAAGGCGCGGTGTGCGTCGCCGCCGTGAACGGCCCCGACTCGCTGGTGCTCTCCGGAGTCGAGGACGCCGTGCTCGCCCTCGCCGGGGAACTGGCGAGCCAGGGGCGCAAGACGCGCAGGCTGCAGGTCAGCCACGCCTTCCACTCCCAGCTCATGGAGCCCATGCTCGACGAGTTCCGCACGGTCGCGGAGAGCCTCTCCTACGGGCCGGGCGCCCTTCCGGTCGTCTCGACCCTGACGGGCGAACTCGTCCGGGACGGGCAGCTGAGCAGCCCCGCGTACTGGGTCGACCAGGTACGCAACGCGGTGCGGTTCAGCGACGCCGTCACCTCGCTGAGCGGCCAGGGAGCGACGACGTTCCTCGAGATCGGCCCAGGAGGCGCCCTCGCCGCGATGGCGCTCGGCACGCTCGGCGCGCCGGAGCAGAGCTGCATCGCCACCCTGCGCAAGAACGGCGCCGAGGCCACCGACGTCGTGACCGCGCTCGCGGAACTGCACGTACGCGGTGTGGCCCTGGACTGGGCGACCGTCCTCGACCGCCCGGTCACGGCGGCCGGAACCGACCTGCCCACCTACGCGTTCCAGCACCAGCGGTACTGGGTCGAGTCCGACGAGACCCCGGCCGGCGGCGCCGAAGCGCTCGGCGCCACCAGCGCCCGGCACCCGCTGCTCGGCACCGTCATCGACATGCCGGGCGACGACGGCGACCACGGCGTCGTGCTCACCGGGCAGCTGTCGCCGCGCAGCCTGGGCCGGTTCCCCGGCCGGGTGACAACGGACGGCACGACCGGGATCCCGGCCGCCGCGCTCCTGGAGATGATCGGCCGGGCCGCCGACGAGGTGGGCTGCGGAAGCTTCGAACAGATCGTCGTCGAGGCGCCTTTGACGGTGCCGGAGCACGGAAACTCCCAGGTGCGGGTGTCGGTGGACGGCCCCGGCCCCGACGGGCGCCGCCGGGCCGCCGTCTACTCGCGGGCCATCGACCCCGAGCAGGGATCCTGGACCTGCCACGCACGAGCCGTGCTGGTTCCCGGAATGCCCCAGCCGGCCTTCGACCTGCGGACCTGGTCGCCGCCCGCGGACGGTGACGCACTCCTCCCGGGGGCGCACCGCGTGTGGCAGCAGGACGGACAGATCTTCGCGGAGATCGCGCTTCCGGACGAACTGGCGGACCACGCAGCGGAGTTCACCCTCCACCCGGCACTCGTCGACACCGCACTGCGCGTCCTGGACGCCCGTACCGCCGCGGACCTGCCGACCGCCGAAGACCGTGCCCCTGACCGCGACCTGTCCGCGTGCACCGGCTTGGCCGTGTACGCGGAAGGCGCCGCCTCGCTGCGGCTGCGGATCACGCCGGCCGAGGGCGGGGGCCACCTGCTCGAGCTCGCGGACGCGGCCGGCGAACCCGTCGCGGTCCTCGGCCCGTTGACCCTGGCCGCCCTCCCCGGAGACGGCGCCGACGGGACCGTCGACGCTCCCGCCGAGCCCGTCGGCCCCGCTGCCGACGCGCAGACGCAGACCGGCGCCCTCACCCGGCGCGTGGTGTCGCGCAGCGAAGGAGCGGGCGAGGCGATCGCCGGCCGGCTGGCCGGGCTGTCGGCCGCGGAGCAGCACCAGGTGCTGATGGACATGGTCCAGGAGAGCACGGCGGTCGTACTCGGCCACCGCGACGCGGACGGCTTCGACTCGGAGCAGTCCTTCAAGAGCCTCGGCTTCGACTCCCTCAGCGCGGTCAAGTTCTGCAACCGCCTGCGCGACCTCACCGGGGCGAACCTGCCCAGCACGCTGGTCTTCGACTACCCGACACCGGCCGTCCTCGCGGACCACCTGCGGGCCGAACTGCTCGGCGAGGGCGTCACGCTGCCCGCCCGGGCCACGGCGGCGGCGTCGGTCTCCGACGAGCCCATCGCGATCGTCGCGATGAGCACGCGCCTGCCGGGCGGAGCGGACAGTCCCGAGGAACTGTGGAAGCTGGTGGTGGAGCAGCGGGACGCGGTGTCCGGGTTCCCGCTCGACCGCGACTGGGACCTCGAAGGGCTCTACCACCCGGACCCGGCTCACCCGGGTACCAGCTACACCCGCTCGGGCGGGTTCCTCCACGAGGCCGCGCAGTTCGACGCCGGACTCTTCGGCATCTCCCCGCGCGAGGCCCTCGCCATGGACCCCCAGCAGCGGCTGCTGCTGGAGACCTCCTGGGAGGCGCTGGAACGGGCCGGCATCGACCCGCTGTCCGTCAGGGGCCGTGACATCGGCGTCTTCACCGGAATCGTCCACCACGACTACGTGACCCGCCTCCGGCAGGTACCCGAAGACGTCCAGGGCTACCTCATGACCGGTACGGCGGCCAGCGTGGCCTCGGGCCGTGTGTCGTACGTGTTCGGTTTCGAGGGCCCGGCGGTCACCGTGGACACGGCGTGCTCCTCGTCCCTGGTGGCGATGCACCTGGCGGCGCAGGCGCTGCGGCAGGGCGAGTGCTCCATGGCACTCGCCGGCGGCGCGACGGTCATGGCCAGCCCGGACGCCTTCATGGAGTTCTCGCGGCAGCGGGGCCTGTCCGCCGACGGGCGCTGCAAGGCGTTCTCCTCGGCGGCGGACGGCACCGGCTGGGCCGAGGGCGTCGGCGTGGTGGTGCTGGAGCGGCTGTCGGTGGCGCGGGAACGCGGCCACCGGGTCCTCGCGGTGCTGCGCGGCAGCGCGGTCAACCAGGACGGCGCTTCCAACGGCCTGACCGCGCCGAACGGCCCCTCGCAGCAGCGGGTGATCCGCAGGGCGCTGGACACGGCGGGCCTCACTCCGGCGGACGTCGACGTCGTGGAGGCCCACGGGACCGGTACGGCCCTGGGCGACCCGATCGAAGCCCAGGCGCTGCTGGCCACGTACGGCCAGGGCCGCGACCCGCAGCAGCCGCTGTGGCTCGGTTCGTTGAAGTCCAACATCGGTCACACGCAGGCGGCAGCCGGCGTGGCCGGTGTGATCAAGATGGTCATGGCCATGCAGCACGGCATCATGCCCGCCACGCTCCATGTGGACGAGCCCACGAGCCAGGTCGACTGGTCGGCCGGTGCGGTGGAGTTGCTGACCGAGGCCCGGGAGTGGGCGCGGGGCGGCCGTCCGCGCCGGGCCGCCGTCTCCTCGTTCGGAGCCAGCGGGACGAACGCGCACCTGATCCTGGAGGAAGCGCCCGCCGAGGAGGCGGACCCCGTCTCCGAGGCGGCGGCGCCCGCCGGTGTGGTGCCGCTGGTGGTGTCGGCGCGCAGCGCCGGTTCCCTGGCCGGTCAGGCCGGGCGGCTGGCGGCGTTCGTCGAAGGCGCCGACGCGGTGCCGCTGGCGGACGTGGCCGGATCGCTGGTGTCGAGCCGTGCGGTGCTGGCCGAGCGTGCGGTCGTGGTGGCCGGCACGGCCGAGGAGGCCCTCTCCGGACTGCAGGCGCTGGCCCGGGGCGAGAGCGCGCCCGGCGTGGTGTCCGGCAGTGCCGCATCGAGCAAGCCGGGCAAGGTCGTGTGGGTGTTCCCCGGCCAGGGCTCCCAGTGGGCCGGTATGGGCCGTGAACTGCTCGACTCCTCCCCGGTCTTCGCCGAGCGGATCGCGGAGTGTGCTGCCGCGCTCGAGCGGTGGGTGGACTGGTCGCTGATCGACGTCCTGCGCGGCGAGACCGAACCCGAGCTCATCGAACGGGTCGACGTCCTGCAGCCGGCGAGCTTCGCCGTGATGGTGGGCCTGGCGGCCGTCTGGGCCTCGGCCGGTGTCAAGCCGGACGCGGTGCTCGGCCACTCGCAGGGCGAGATCGCCGCCGCCTGTGTCGCGGGGGCGCTGTCCCTGGACGACGCGGCGCGCGTGGTGGCACTGCGCAGCCAGGTCATCGCGAAGGACCTGGCCGGGCGGGGCGGGATGGCGTCGGTCGCGCTGAGCGCGGACGAAGCGGTCGCGCGGCTCGAGCCGTGGGCGGACCGGGTCGAGGTCGCCGCGGTCAACGGCCCCTCGTCGGTGGTCGTCGCCGGCGACGCCCGGGCACTGGACGAGGCGTTGGACGCGCTTTCGGGTCAGGGCGTCCGGGTCCGGCGGGTCGCGGTGGACTACGCCTCGCACACCCGGCACGTGGAGGACGTGCGCGACACCCTGGCCGAGGCGCTGGCCGGGATCGACGCGCAGGCGCCGAAGGTGCCGTTCTACTCCACCGCGACCGGCGGCTGGGTGGCGGACGCCGGCGTCCTCGACGGCGACTACTGGTACCGGAACCTGCGCGGCCAGGTGGGCTTCGGTCCCGCCGTGGCCGAGCTGATGGGCCAGGGCCACGGGGTGTTCGTGGAGGTCAGCGCCCACCCGGTGCTGGTCCAGCCGATCACCGAGACCGCCGACGACACCGAGACCGATGCGGTGGTGACCGGGTCGCTGCGGCGCCAGGACGGCGGCCTGCGACGGCTGCTGGCCTCGATGGGCGAGCTGTTCGTCCGCGGTGTCGCGCTCGACTGGAACGGGATGCTGCCGCAGACGGCGCCGTCGCGGCGCGTGGACCTGCCGACCTACGCCTTCGACCACCAGCGCTACTGGCTGCAGGAGGCGGAAGGTGCCGCCGAAGCCGCCGACGCGGCCGAAGGCGCGGACTCCGACTTCTGGGCCGCGGTCGAGCAGGCCGACCTGGACTCCCTCGGCGCGCTGCTCGAGACGGCCTCGGCCGACGAGCGCAGCGCCCTCGGCACCGTCGTGCCCGTGCTGGCGCAATGGCGGGGGAAGCGCCGCGAGCGGTCGACGGCGGAGAAGCTGCGCTACCACGTCACCTGGCAGCCGCTCGAACGCGAAGCGGCCGGCGTACCCGGCGGCCGCTGGCTGGTCGTCGTACCGTCCGGACGCCCGGACGGCAGCGCGACCGACGCCCTCCTGGAGGAGCTGACCGGTCTCGGACTGGGCACCGTCCTGATGGAGGTCGGCGAGAGCGAGCGCACCCGCAAGCAGCTCGCCGAGCGGCTGGCCGCAATCCTGTCCGAACACGACCTGACCGGCGTGCTGTCCCTGCTCGCCGTGGACCAGCAGACGGGCAGCGGTCCCCAGGACCCGACCGCGGCCACGGCGCCGACGCTCGCGCTGATCCAGGCCCTGGGCGACAACAACGCCACGCAGCCCCTGTGGTGCCTGACCAGGGGAGCCGTGAACATCGGCATCCACGACACCCTCACCTCACCGGCGCAGGCGTCGCTGTGGGGCCTCGGCCGCGCCGCCGCGCTGGAACGGCTCGACCGCTGGGGCGGTCTGGTCGACCTGCCCGGCGTGACCGACCCGCGCACGGCCCAGTACCTGCTCGGAGTGCTCAACTCCGCCGCCGGTGAGGACCAGCTCGCGGTCCGGCGATCGGGCGTGTACACCCGACGGCTGGTGCGCAAGCCCGTGCCCGAATCCACTGGGGACACCGGCTGGCATCCCCGCGGCACGGTCCTGGTGACCGGCGGCGCCGAAGGACTCGGCAAGCACGTCTCGGTCTGGCTCGCCCAGGCCGGCGCCGACCGCCTCGTCATCACGACCACCGCGCACGCACCCGACCGGAGCGTGTCGGAACTGCGTGCCGAACTGGCCGGGCTGGGCCTCGCCACCACGGTGGAGTCCTGCGAGGACGCCGACCGGGACGCGATCGCGCGGCTGGTCTCCGCGACGGACCCGGAGCAGCCGCTCACGGCCGTGGTGCACGCCGCCGACATCCAGCAGACCAGTTCCATCGACGACACCGGCGCGGACGACCTCGCCGAGGTGTTCGCGGCCAAGGTGGACACGGCCGTATGGCTGGACGAGCTGTTCGAGAGCACACCGCTCGACGCGTTCGTCGTGTTCTCCTCGATCGCCGGCGTGTGGGGCGGCGGCGGCCAGGGCCCGTCGGGAGCGGCGAACGCCGTCCTCGACGCCCTGATCGAGTGGCGCCGCGCCCGCGGACTGCGGGCGACGTCGATCGCCTGGGGAGCACTGGACCAGATCGGCGTGGGCATGGACGAGGCAGCCCTCGCCCAGCTCCGCCGCCGCGGTGTCCTGCCGATGGGCCCCCAGCTGGCGGTGACCGCGATGGTGCAGGCGGTACAGGGCAACGAGAAGTTCGTGGCCGTGGCCGACATGGACTGGGGCGCGTTCATTCCCGCGTTCACCTCGGTCCGTACCAGCCCGCTGTTCGCCGACCTGCCCGAGGCGAAGCAAGCCCTTCAGGCCCTGCAGGGCGACGGCGAGAACAGCGAGGCCGCCTCGTCCCTGGCGGACTCCCTGCGGGCGGTCGCGGAAACCGAGCAGAACCGCATCCTGCTCCGCCTGGTCCGCGGCCACGCCTCGACGGTCCTCGGCCACAGCGGGGCGGACGGCATCGGCCCGCGCCAGGCGTTCCAGGAGGTCGGCTTCGACTCGCTCGCCGCCGTCAACCTGCGCAACAGCCTGAACGCGGCCACCGGACTGCGCCTGCCCGCGACGCTGATCTTCGACTACCCCACGCCGGAAGCGCTGGTCGGCTACCTGCGCTCCGAGCTTCTCCGGGAGACCGACGACGGCCTGGACGAGCGGGAGGACGAACTCCGGAACGTCCTGGCGTCCGTGCCGTTCGCCCGGTTCAAGGAGGCCGGCGTACTGGACACCCTCCTCGGCCTCGCCGAGGCCGACGCGGACGCGGATGCGGACGCCCTGGAAGCGGAACCGTCGGCGGCCGCCGCCGACGTGGAACTGATCGATGCCATGGACGTTGCCGATCTGGTGCAACGGGCCCTGGGCAAGACGAGCTGATCGCCTGTGAACGAATCGTGGAGGATGGATATGTCGGCGCCCGACCAGCAGGTCGTTGAGGCACTGCGTGCCTCGCTGAAGGAGAACGCCCGGCTTCAGCAGGAGAACAGCACACTCGTCGCGGCTGCCTCGGAGCCCATCGCGATCGTGTCCATGGCCTGCCGGTACGCCGGCGGGATCCGCGGACCGGAGGACTTCTGGCGGGTGGTGTCCGAGGGCACCGACGTCTACTCCACGTTCCCCGAGGACCGCGGCTGGGACGTCGAGGGCCTCTACCACCCGGACCCCGACAACCCCGGTACGACGTACGTCCGGGAGGGCGCGTTCCTGCACGACGCGGCCCAGTTCGACGCCGGGTTCTTCGGGATCTCGCCGCGCGAGGCCCTGGCCATGGACCCCCAGCAGCGACAGCTGCTCGAGGTGTCCTGGGAGACCTTCGAGCGGGCCGGCATCGACCCCCACTCCGTGCGGGGCAGCGACATCGGCGTGTTCGCCGGAGTCGTGCACCAGGACTACGCGCCGGACCTCAGCGGTTTCGAGGGCTACCTCAGCCTGGAGCGGGCCCTGGGCACCGCGGGCGGTGTCGCCTCCGGGCGCGTCTCCTACACCCTCGGGCTCGAGGGCCCCGCGGTGACGGTCGACACCATGTGCTCCTCCTCGCTCGTCGCGATCCACCTCGCCGCTCAGGCGCTGCGCCGGGGCGAGTGCTCGATGGCGCTCGCGGGCGGCTCGACGGTGATGGCAACGCCGGGCGGCTTCGTCGGCTTCGCACGTCAGCGCGCCCTCGCCTTCGACGGGCGCTGCAAGTCCTACGCCGCCGGCGCCGACGGCTCCGGTTGGGCCGAGGGCGTGGGCGTGGTCCTGCTGGAGCGCCTGTCGGTGGCGCAGGAGCGCGGCCACCAGGTGCTGGCCGTCATCCGCGGCAGCGCGGTGAACCAGGACGGTGCGTCGAACGGTCTGACCGCGCCGAACGGTCCCGCGCAGCAGCGGGTGATCCGCAAGGCCCTGGACAGCGCGGGCCTCTCCCCGGCCGATGTGGACGCGGTCGAGGGCCACGGCACGGGCACCGTGCTCGGTGACCCGATCGAGGCGCAGGCGCTGCTCGCCACGTACGGCCAGGGCCGCGACCCGCAGCAGCCGCTGTGGCTCGGATCGGTCAAGTCCGTCATCGGGCACACCCAGGCGGCGTCCGGCGTGGCCGCCGTGATCAACATGGTCCAGGCGCTGCGGCACAAGACCCTCCCGGCGACCCGGAACATGGACGCGCCCACGCCCCAGGTCGACTGGTCCGCGGGCGCCGTGGAGCTGCTCACCGAGGCGCGGGAGTGGCCGGAGAACGGCCGTCCGCGCCGCGCCGGTGTCTCCGCTTTCGGAGCCAGCGGTACGAACGCGCACATGATCCTGGAGGAGGCGCCCGCCGAGGAGGCGCAGCCCGCCGCGGACGAGGCGCAGCCTGCCGCAGTGGTGCCGCTGGTGGTGTCGGCGGGGACCGCCGCTTCGCTGGCGGCCCAGGCCGGGCGGCTCGCGGAGTTCGTCGCGGGTGCCGACGAGGTGCCGCTCGCGGACGTGGCCGGAACGCTGGTGTCGGGCCGTGCCGTGCTCGCCGAGCGCGCGGTGGTGCTCGCGGGCTCGAACGAAGAGGCACTGGCCGGGCTGCAGGCGCTCGCGCGCGGCGACAACGCGGCCGGTGTGGTGACCGGTTCGGGCACGCCGGGCAAGGTCGTGTGGGTGTTCCCGGGCCAGGGCTCGCAGTGGGCGGGCATGGGCCGTGAACTCCTGGACTCCTCCCCGGTCTTCGCCGAGCGGATCGCGGAGTGTGCTGCCGCGCTCGAGCGGTGGGTGGACTGGTCGCTGATCGACGTCCTGCGCGGCGATGCCGAGCCCGGGCTCATGGAGCGGGTCGACGTCCTGCAGCCGGCCAGCTTCGCCGTGATGGTCGGTCTGGCCGCGGTGTGGCAGTCCGTGGGCGTCGAGCCCGACGCGGTGCTCGGCCACTCGCAGGGTGAGATAGCCGCCGCGTGTGTGGCCGGGGCGCTGTCCCTGGAGGACGCGGCGCGCGTGGTGGCGCTGCGCAGCCAGGCCATCGCCAAGCAGCTGGCCGGGCGCGGCGGCATGGCGTCCGTCGCGCTGAGCGAGGCCGAGGCCGTCGCACGACTCGAGCGCTGGGCGGACCGCGTGGAGGTCGCCGCGGTCAACGGGCCGTCCTCCGTGGTCATCGCCGGTGACGCCGAGGCGCTGGACGACGCGCTGGACGCGCTGGAGGACCAGGGCGTCCGGATCCGGCGGGTGGCCGTGGACTACGCCTCGCACACCCGGCACGTGGAGGACATCCGCGACGCCCTCGCCGAGGCGCTGGCCGGAGTCGGCGCGCAGGCCCCGAAGGTGCCGTTCTACTCCACCGTCACCGGCAGCTGGGTCGAGGACGCCGACGTACTCGACGCCGGGTACTGGTACCGCAACCTGCGCGGCCAGGTCGGCTTCGGCCCGGCCGTCGCCGACCTGCTCGAGCAGGGCCACGGCGTGTTCGTCGAGGTCAGCGCCCACCCGGTGCTGGTCCAGCCGATCACCGAGACCGTCGACACGACCGACACCGACGTGGTCGTGACCGGCTCGCTGCGGCGAGGCGACGGCGGACTGCGACGGCTGATGGCCTCGATGGCCGAGCTGTTCGTCCGCGGCGTTGCCCTGGACTGGGCCGAGGTGCTGCCCGCCGGAGCGGCGGCCGCGCGCGTGGACCTGCCGACCTACGCCTTCGACCACCAGCACTACTGGATCGAGATGGCCGGATCGGCCACGGACGCGGCGTCGTTGGGCCTGACCGGGGCCGATCACCCGCTGCTGGGCGCGGTGGTGCAGCTGCCGCAGTCCGACGGGCTGGTCTTCACCTCGCGGCTGTCGCTGCGCACGCACCCCTGGCTGGCCGGTCACGCCATCGGCGGCGTGGTGATCATCCCCGGCACGATGTACGTCGACCTCGCGGTGCGGGCCGGCGACGAGTTCGGCTACGGCGTCCTGGAAGAACTCGTGATCGAGGCGCCGCTGGTGCTGCCCGAGCAGGGCGGCGTGCGGCTGCAGGTCGCGGTCGGCGCACCCAACGCGACCGGCTCGCGCTCGGTGGACGTGTACTCCCAGCGCGAGGACGCCGACGGCGAGGGCGGCACGAGCGAATGGACGCGGCACGCCACCGGACTCCTGGCGGAGTCGTCGGCGACACGCGGAACGGGACAGCGATTCGACTTCGCCGCGTGGCCGCCGCAGGGTGCCGAGCCGATCGAGGTCGGGACCTTCTACACCGACCTGCTCGAGCGGGGCTACGCGTACGGTTCGGCGTTCCAGGGCCTGCGGGCGGTGTGGCGGCGCGGTGACGAGGTCTTCGCCGAGGCCGTCCTGCCCGACGAACAGCGGGACGAGGCCGGCAAGTACGGCATGCACCCGGCACTCCTGGACGCCGCCCTCCACACCAACGCCTTCGCCAACCCGGACGACGACCGCCAGGTGCTGCCGTTCGCGTGGAACGGGCTCGTCCTGCACGCCGTGGGTGCCTCGGCACTGCGGGTACGGGTCGCCCCGTGCGGTCCGGACGCGCTGTCGTTCCAGGCCGCCGACGAGACCGGCGACATGGTCCTGACCATGGACTCCCTGGTCTCCCTGCCCGTATCCACCGACCAGTTGGGCGCCGCGGCGGGCGACGAGAGCCGCGACTCGCTGTTCGGGGTCGAGTGGACCGAACTGTCCGCGCCGCAGGGCGCGGAGCCGGCGCCCGCGTGGGTTCCGGTCTCCGGCGCCGACGACGTGGTGGCTCTGGCCGGAAGCGCTGGAGTCCCGGCGGTGGCCGTCCTGCAGGCGGTGGGCGGTGCCGACGGCGAGGACGCCGTACTGGCTGCCACCTCCCGCGTGCTGGAGGTCGTCCAGGCCTGGCTGTCCGGGACCGGACTGGAGGAGTCGCGGCTCGTCGTGCTGACCCGGGGCGCGGTCCCCGCCGGCGACGGCACCGTGACCGACCCGGCCGGATCGGCCGTGTGGGGTCTGGTCCGTGCCGCCCAGGCCGAGAACCCCGACCGGATCGTCCTCATCGACACCGACCCCGCCTCCGGCGACGCGGCGGAATCCGTACTGCGTACGGTGCTGGGTCCGGTCCTGGCCGGCGGTGAGCCGCAGGTCGCCGTGCGCGGAACGGCCCTCTCCGCCCCCCGGCTCGTCCGGGCCGGCGGCGAGGTCCCGGAGGTACCCGCGGTGTTCGACGCCGAAGGGACCGTCCTGGTCACGGGTGGCACCGGCGCCCTGGGCGGTCTGGTGGCCCGCCACCTGGTCACCCGGCACGGGGTCCGGCACCTGATGCTGGCCAGCCGCCGGGGTTCGGACGCCGAGGGCGTGGCGGAACTCGTCGCCGACCTGACCGAGCAGGGTGCCGCGGTGTCGGTCGTCGCCTGCGACGTGTCCGACCGCGGCCAGGTCGAGGCCATGCTGGCCTCGGTCCCGGCCGAGCACCGCCTGACCGGTGTGGTGCACATGGCCGGCGTGCTGGACGACGGAGTGATCGCGACCCTCACCCCGGAGCGGCTCGCCGGGGTGTTCGCGCCGAAGGTGGACGCCGTACGCCACCTCGACGAGCTGACCCGCGGCCTGGACCTCGACGCGTTCGTCGTGTTCTCGTCCGCCGCCTCGCTCATGGGGTCGGCCGGCCAGGGCAACTACGCGGCGGCGAACGCCTTCCTCGACGGACTGATGGCCGGCCGCCGGGCGGCGGGCCTGCCGGGTCTCTCGCTCGCCTGGGGCCTGTGGGAGCAGACCAACGGCCTGACCGCCCACCTCAGCGCCGTCGACCAGGCCCGAATGAGCCGTGGTGGCGTACTGGCCATGACGCCGTCCGAAGGCCTGCACATCCTCGACATCGGCCTGCACGCCGACCAGGCGCTGCTGGTGCCGATCAAGCTGGACCTGAAGACCATGCGGAGCCAGGCCGCGGCCGGCGGGGGAGTCCCGCACCTGCTGCGCGGTCTGGTCCGCGCGGGCCGGCGACTGGCGCGGGCGGCGGCCGGCGACAGCAGCGGACTGGTCCGCCGCCTCGCCGGGCTGGCTCCGGCCGAGCAGGAGAGCATCCTGCTGACCATCGTCCAGGACGAGGCGAGCGCCGTACTGGGCTTCAGCGGACCCGAACTGGCGCAGGGCACGCGCGGCTTCAGCGACATCGGGTTCGACTCCTTGACCGCGGTCGAGCTGCGGAACCGGCTGAGCGCGGCGACCGGCGTGAAGCTGCCCGCCACGCTGATCTTCGACTACCCCACCCCGGTGGTCCTCGCCCGACACCTGCGCGAGGAGCTCGGTGAGGCGGCCGACGGCAGCCCCGCCGCGGCTGTCGCCGTCGTCGCGGACCCCGACGAGCCGATCGCCATCGTCGGGATGGCCTGCCGGCTGCCCGGCGGTGTCGCGGGTCCCGAGGACCTGTGGCGGCTGGTGCAGGAGCGCCGCGAGGGCATGACGACCTTCCCCGATGACCGCGGCTGGGACCTGGAGGGCCTGTACGACCCGAACCCGGACAGCGCGGGCACCTCGTACACCAGCAAGGGCGGCTTCCTCCACGAGGCGGCGCAGTTCGACGCCGGGTTCTTCGGCATCTCGCCGAACGAGGCCCTCGCCATGGACCCGCAGCAGCGGCTGCTGCTGGAAGCCTCCTGGGAGGCGCTGGAGCGGGCGGGCATCGACCCGACCACGGCCCAGGGCGGCAACATCGGCGTCTTCTCCGGCGTCTCCATCCACGACTACCTCGAGTCCCTCACCGACATGCCGGCGGAACTCGAAGGCTTCGTCACCACCGCCACGGCGGGAAGCGTGGCCTCGGGCCGTGTCTCGTACACCTTCGGCTTCGAGGGCCCGGCGGTCACGGTGGACACGGCGTGTTCCTCGTCCCTCGTGGCGATGCACCTGGCCGCGCAGGCGCTGCGGCAGGGCGAGTGCTCGATGGCTCTCGCCGGCGGTGTCGCCGTGATGGGATCGCCGATCGGCGTCCTCGGCATGTCGCGGCAGCGGGGCCTGGCCACCGACGGGCGGGTCAAGGCGTACGGGGACGGCGCGGACGGCACGGTGCTGTCCGAGGGCGTCGCCCTGGTGGTGCTCGAGCGGCTGTCGGTGGCGCGTGAGCGCGGTCACCGGGTCCTCGCGGTGCTGCGCGGCAGCGCCGTGAACCAGGACGGCGCGTCGAACGGTCTGACGGCGCCGAACGGTCCTTCGCAGCAGCGGGTGATCCGCAGGGCGCTGGACAGCGCGGGCCTCACCCCGTCCGATGTGGACGTGGTCGAGGGTCACGGAACCGGTACGGCTCTGGGCGACCCGATCGAGGCGCAGGCCCTGCTCGCCACGTACGGGCGGGACCGGGACCCGGAGCAGCCGCTGTGGCTCGGCTCCCTGAAGTCGAACATCGGTCACACGCAGGCCGCGGCAGGCGCGGCCGGTGTCATCAAGATGGTGCAGGCACTGCGACACGGCGTCATGCCCGCCACCCTGCACGCGGACGAGCCCTCGACGAAGGTGGACTGGTCGGAGGGCGCCATCGAGCTGCTCACCGAGGCCCGGGAGTGGCAGCGGGGCGGCCGCCCGCGCCGGGCCGGTGTGTCCTCGTTCGGCATCAGCGGGACGAACGCGCACCTGATCCTGGAGGAGGCGCCGCCGGAGGCGGCCGAGAACGTCTCCGAGGAGCAGGCGCCTGCGGGTGTCGTGCCGCTGGTGGTGTCGGCGCGCAGCGCCGCCTCCCTGGCGGGTCAGGCCGAGCGGCTGGCGGCGTTCGTCGAGAACGCCGCCGACGGGGTGCCGCTGGCGGACGTGGCCGGGACGCTGCTGTCGGCCCGCGCGGTCTTCAACGAGCGCGCGGTGGTCGTCGCCGGTTCGAGCGACGAGGCGCTGGCCGGGCTGCAGGCACTGGCCCGGGGCGAGAGCGCGCCCGGTGTCGTATCCGGCAGCACGGGTTCTGGTGCGCCCGGCAAGGTGGTGTGGGTGTTCCCGGGTCAGGGCTCGCAGTGGGCGGGCATGGGCCGTGAACTGCTCGACTCCTCACCGGTGTTCGCGGAGCGGATCGCGGAGTGCGCGGCTGCTCTGGAGCCGTGGGTGGACTGGTCGCTGATGGCCGTGCTGCGGGGTGAGACCGAGCCCGAGCTGATGGAGCGGGTCGATGTCCTGCAGCCGGCGAGCTTTGCGGTGATGGTGGGTCTGGCGGCGGTGTGGGAATCGGTCGGGGTCAGGGCCGATGCGGTGCTGGGTCACTCGCAGGGTGAGATCGCGGCCGCGTGCGTCTCGGGTGCGCTGTCGCTGGAGGATGCGGCGCGGGTGGTGGCGCTGCGCAGCCAGGCGATTGCCAAGGACTTGGCCGGGCGTGGCGGTATGGCGTCGGTTGCGCTGAGCGAGGCTGACGCGGTCGCGCGGATCCAGCCGTGGGCGGATCGTGTGGAGGTTGCCGCGGTCAACGGGCCGTCCTCCGTGGTCATCGCCGGTGACGCCGAGGCGCTGGACGAGGCCCTGGAGGCCCTGTCCGGCGAAGGTGTCCGGGTCCGTCGCGTTGCGGTCGACTATGCCTCGCACACCCGGCACGTGGAGGACATCCGCGAGGCCCTCGCCGAGACGCTCGCCGGAATCGAGGCGCAGGCGCCCAAGGTGCCGTTCTACTCGACCGTAACGGGCGGCTGGGTGGCTGACGCCGGGGTGCTGGACGGCGGGTACTGGTACCGGAACCTCCGTGCGCAGGTGGGCTTCGGTCCGGCCGTGGCGGAGCTGCTGGGTCAGGGCCACGGCGTGTTCGTCGAGGTCAGTGCCCACCCGGTGCTGGTCCAGCCGATCACCGAGACCGTCGACAGCACCGATGCCGATGTCGTGGTGACGGGTTCGCTGCGGCGCGAGGACGGTGGCCTGCGACGGCTGATGGCCTCGATGGCCGAGCTGTTCGTCCGGGGTATCGCGCTCGACTGGAACCGCGTACTGCCGCGGACGTCGGCACGTGTGGACCTGCCGACCTACGCCTTCGACCACCAGCCCTACTGGCTGCAGTTGGCCGAGTCGGCCACCGATGCCGCCTCGCTGGGGCAGATGACGGCCGACCACCCGCTGCTGGGCGCTGTGGTGCAGCTGCCGCAGTCGGACGGGCTGGTCTTCACCTCGCGGCTGTCGCTGCGCACGCACCCCTGGCTGGCCGATCACAGGGTCGGCGGCGTGGTCCTCCTGCCGGGCACCGCCCTCGTGGAACTGGCGGTTCGGGCCGGTGACGAGGCCGGATGCGGCGTGCTGGAAGAGCTGGTGATCGAGTCGCCGCTGGTGGTGCCCGAGCAGGGCGGGGTGCGTGTCCAGGTCGCGGTGGGTGGTCCGGGTGAGTCCGGCTCGCGGACGGTGGAGGTGTACTC
>NZ_JBIXJQ010000019.1:0-112459 GCF_052871255.1 Streptomyces sp. LARHCF249 | reverse complement strand
CCGCCCTGTCAAGGGCGCTCCTTCGTCGCGTCGCTTCGCGATGGCCTTCGGCCACCCTTGACAGACCGACCCGCCCCGGAAAGACAAGGACCGGCGGGAAGCCCCCAAAAGAACGGTCCACTGGTTCACGAGCAGGGCCAGGGGGCATCAGGGACCGGCCCCTTGGTTCCCGCAGCCATGCCCCCGCCCGGGCCCGTATGAGAAGTGACCCGGGGTCGGTGGGGGCGCACCAAATCGCTACGCGCTCCTCACGTCTCAGCGTCCGGCGGCCGTCCGGGGCTGGGCTGTCCCCAGAGGGGGCAGCCACGGGGCTGCCCCCTCTGGGGCCCTCGTCCCGGGAGGGCTCAGCGCTTGAGCGTGAAGGTGAAGTCGCCGGAGAGCTTGCCGCTCAGCCGGACGGCCGAAACGAGATTCCCCTCCGCGATCAGTCTCTCGACCTCGGTCCGTGAAAGGCCGCAGCCTTCGGCGATCAGTCGCACCGGCCGGACAGGGATCCGCGCCTCGAAGCGGACCGAGATGTCGATCACCTCGCGGTCCAGGTGATCCGATCCGCCGGTGTCGAGGCGCCAGGCGTTGTCCCAGTCGAGGGCGATGCGATTGCGCCGCCGCAGGACCGGATCCTGGAGCAGTTCAGCTGCCAGGCCGGGGTCGTTGTCATGCATCCGGTCCAGCAGTTCAGGTCGTACGGAGCGCACATTCATCCGCTCCAGGACCGTGAGCTTCGCCGTGTCCCCGCAACCGGTACAGAGCACGAGGAGCCAGGCGTCGAGGAGCTTGTGGTGGGCGTTGACACGAAATTTGCCGTTGGCACGGAAGCGCTCGGACGCGCAGGCGTGGCAACGGCGGAGAACGGTCGGCAGGCAGGTGGGCGTGACCACCCAGTCGTTGAGCACAGAAGTACACCGGTTCCAGTGAGAAGTCCGCAGCAAAAAGCAGCGCGGCGCACATGCGCGACGCGCGACACATCAGCTCTCGGGGGGGTCTCACAGGGTGTACAACGGCATGTCCTTGCCTAGACGACGTGGTTCGGCAGCACGGTAAGGGCGTCCAGCGGCGCTGTTCCACTGGTTTTCCGCACCGCAGTCCCTGGCGGATTGCCTTTTGGCCTTGGACTGCTGCCGTCCGCTCGAGGCAAGGGCTACGGCACCGGCGTGGTCAGCGGGTCAGGAGCGGTGCCATGAAGTCGCGGGCGAACTCGGCGACGGGGCGTGGTTCGTGCCCGGTCAGCTGGCGCACGGAGTCGGTGGTGTCGGCATTGGCGCCTTCCCGGAGCATCTGGAAGATGCCTACCACCCCCTCGGCGAGCCACGGCGGCATGCCCGCCCCGAGCATGCCGGCCAGGGCTGCCTCGTCGGGTACGGCGACATACTCCACCGTCCGTCCGAGGGCGGTGGAGAGCTGGTGGGCGACCTCGGTGAAGGTGATGGCCTCGGGGCCGGTGATCAGATGGGTCTCTCCGTCACTGCTCTGCCCGGAGAGCACCGCGACCGCGCAGGCGGCCACGTCACGGGGGTCGATCATGGCGACGCTGACGTCGTCCGCGGGCAGGAAGATCCGCCCGGCCTGCCCGATCGTCGGCAGTGAACCGAAGAGGTTCGACATCAGGAAGCTGGACCGGAGGATCACGAAAGGGATCCCCGCCGAGCGCAGGCGGTGCTCCATGCGGCCGTGCTGATCCGCGAACGTCTTCTCGGCTCCGGCCTCGGCTCCGACCGTGGACAGCAGGACGATTTGCCGGACACCGGCCGTGGCTGCGGCCTCGATCGCGTGTGCCGCGTTCTCGACCTGCCGCGGGTCGTTGGCGCAGATCAGGAAGGCCTGCTCGGCGCCCGCGAAGGCGGCACGGAGCGATTCGGGATCGGTGAAGTCCCCTTGCGCAAGGTCGGCGCCGGGGCCGAGTACGGCAGTGGCTCCTTCCGGGTTGCGGGTGAGTGCGCGGTGCGGGATGCCCCGTCGGCGCAATTCGCTCACAACGTGTCGTCCGACGTTCCCGGTCGCGCCAGTCACCACTACGGTCGTCATCTCGTCGCGTCCTCACACCGATTCGGGCATTCCACCCACGTTGTGCGGCACGACCGTCCGAGCCCCTCAGGACACGCGCAGGTTCACTCGTCAGGACGCCCAGACGGACTGGCCCATCACATCAGCCGTGTAGCGCTCCGTGGCGGCCTGTTCCCAGCCCCGGACGGCCGCCGGACGCCGAGACGTGAGAAGCGCGTAGCGATCTGGCGCGCACCCGCCGACCCCGGATGCCTCGCTACTGGCCCGGGCGAGGGCACGGCCACGGGAACCAAGGATCCGGTCCCTGATGCCCCCTGACCCTGCTCATGAACCAGTGGACCGTTCTTTTGGGGGCTTCCCGCCGGTCCTTGTCTTTCCGGGGCGGGTCGGTCTGTCAAGGGTGGCCGAAGGCCATCGCGAAGCGACGCGACGACGAAGGAGGAGCGCCCTTGACAGGGCGGCCCGACCCGGAGAGACAGTGGGACTGGCGGGAAACCCCCAAACCCTCCCTGATGAGCAGTGTGCGGAATCAGGCCCCCCGAAGCCCCCGGCCAACCAGCCCCCAAACCACTCCGCCCTCCCCGTACCCTCCCCTTCATGATCAACTCCATGACACACATCCGCGTCGCCCGTCCCTCCCTCGATCTGGCGGCAGCCGAGCGGTTCTACGTCGACGGGCTCGGGCTCGACGTCCTGTGGCGCAGCTCCGGCGAACGGGCGCCCGGCGAGCACGATCTGCTGATGGTCGGGCCCGGCGGGGGCGGTTGGCACTTCGAGCTGACGCATGACGCCGGAGCCCCGGTCGTACCCTCCCCCACCGTCGACGACCTCTTCGTCGTCTACCTGGGCGAAGCCCCCGACGAAGCCCTCGTCCAGCGGCTCGTCGAGCACGGCGGGACCCGGGTCGCCGCCCACAATCCGTACTGGGACGAGTGGGGTGTCACCGTCACCGACCCCGACGGCTACCGCCTCGTGCTGTGCTCCCGCACCTGGGGCTGAGCCGGCAAGGGCGTCAGGAACGTCCTGACGGTCCGGACCATCCGGACCGCCCGGACCGTCACGGACCGTCAGGACCCCGCAGCCCAGAACTGCGCCAGCGCCGCCTCCTTGTAGGGCTGCGGGCTCACGCTCAGGTCGCCCGCGAAGGGGCGGTCCAGGGCGACGACCAGCAGCAGGCTGAAGCCGATCAGTGCCGCGACCGCCGATACGAACAGCAGCTGCATCTTCAGGCTCCGCAGCCCGAACAGGAACGTGAGCGGGAGGATCACCAACGCGCCGCCGTACACGAGCACCTGCAGCAGGATCGGCAGTGAGGTCTCGGCCATCGAGACGCGGGCGCGGCGCTGCGCGGCGACGTCGTTGAGGTGGGTGACCGCCTCGGCGTAGAAGGTCTCGGCACGGGTGCCGGTCGGCTCGTACGCCTGGAGGGCCCGGTACAGGGCCTGGGTCTGCGGCGCGGTCGCCTCGTAACTCGGCTGGCCCTGGCGCATCAGCGGCCACTGCACCTCGACGACGGCGTGCGCGTACGCGCCCACCGCCTGCTGCACGCGCGCGCGGTCCGCCGGCGGGAAGGTGTCGGCGCTGCGCACGACCAGGGCCAGGTCGGTGGCCTCGGTGGCGACGATGTTCTGGGTGGTCTCGAGCTGCGTCCAGAGGGTGACGACGACGAAGGCCAGGATGATGCCGTAGATCGCGCCGAACATGCCGAGCGCGACCCCGACCATCTCGTTGTGCTCGCCCTTCGCTAGGTGCGGGAAGCGGCGGCGGGCGGCCAGGCTGCCGGCCACGGCGAGGCCGGTGAGGCCTCCGACGAGGAGGACGGCGATGACGAACGTGCTGACGTGGTTGAGCAACCAGAGGATCATGTGCTGCTCAACGAGCGCCCTACCCCGAAAGCCCTGCCTCCCGGGCGTCGATGAGCTCGTCCCAGTGTTCGCGCGTCCACGCGCAGGCCGCGTCCAGCGGCCCCAGGAGGCCGCGGCCGAGGGGGGTGAGGGCGTACTCGACCCGGCGCACGGGGCCCTCGTACTCCTCCCGCACGACGAAACCGTCGCGTTCCAGTCCGCGCAGCGACTGCGTCAGGGACTTGGAAGTGATGCCGCGCAGCGGCACCTTGAGCTCCGAGAACCGTCGCGGGCCGCCCTCCAGGCAGCGCAGGATCAGCGTCGCCCACTTGTCGCCGATCCTGAACGGGACCAGCGGCGACGGGCAGACGGGGTCGAACATCTCCGGGTCCAGTGGGACCGGTTGCGGCTCGCTCATGATCCACACGGTAGGCCGGTATCCGATCGGTAACCAGGCCTCCTCCTACGCTCGCCCGCATGACGAAGCACAGCGAGCAGGACGAGACGACCGCGAAGAAGCTCATCGTGTTCGGGGCCCGCGGCCGGGTCGGCCGGGCCGTCGCCGCCGAGGCGCGGGCGCGCGGGTACGCGGTCACGGAAGCCGGGCGGGCCGACGCGGACGTGACCTCGGCGGCGGACGTGGCGCGGCTGGCGGCCGGGCACGACGCGGCGGTGGTCGCGGTGTACGACGCCCAGGCGGTCCCCGGCGTGTTCTTCCCGGCGGCGGCCGGGGCGGTGGCGGCGGGCCTCGCGGAGGCCGGGGTCGCGCGGCTGGTGTCGGTCGGGCTGGCGTCCGTACTGCCGACGGAGTCGGGTGCGGCGCTGATGGACACGCCGGGGTATCCGCAGGAGTGGCGGGAGTTCTACGCCGGCCACGGTGCCGGGACCGACGCGCTGCGGGCGGCGGCGCCGACGGGGCTGGACTGGGCCGTGCTGAGCCCTGCGGGGGACTTCGCCGAGGCGCCGGCGCCGGCGGCGGCGTCGGCCGGGGCTCCGGGCGGCTACGTCCTCCCCGCCCCCGCCGATGCCGCCAGCCGGATCACCCACGCGGCCTTCGCCATGGCCGTGGTGGACGAGGCGGTCACGGCCCCGACCCTGCACGCGGTGCACGCGGGGGTGGGTCCGGCGTGACGACCCCCGAACCAGTCGCCGACAGCCCCGACCCCTGGGTCGCCGACCACATCCGCCGCTTCGAGGAGACCGCCGGGCAGCCGCGGCCGGGGATCTCGGACCTCCTGCTGACCACACGGGGCCGCCGCTCGGGGGCGCTGCGCCGCACGGCGCTGGTGTACGTGCGGGACCCGGGCGGGGAGGCGTACGTGCTGACGGCCTCCAACGCCGGTGCGGACCGCCACCCGGCCTGGTACCTGAACGTGGCCGCCGACCCCGCCGTCACCCTCCAGGTCGGCGCCGGGACCTTCGCGGCGACCGCCCGCCGGGCCACCCCGGCCGAGGCGGAGCGCCTGTGGCCGGTGGTGGTGGCCGCGATGCCCTCGTACGCGGGCTACCGGGAGGCGACGGACCGCGAGATCCCGCTCGTCCTGGTCACCCGTACCGGCTGAGGGGAACGAGGGAACGAGGGAACCGGGGGGGACCAGGGGGCACCGGGAGGTCAGTCGATCTTCGGGGCGTCGGGGAGGCCCGACAGGGCAGTGCCGGCGCCCGACAGGGAGGAGTTGGTGGCCTCGGTGGCGGATCCGGCGGCCGCGGCGGTCACGCCCAGCGCGGTCTTGGTGTCCTGGACGGTCTGGCCGGGGTGGTCGACGATGTCGATGACGCGCCCGGCGAGCGGGGGCGCCTGGGGGGTCGGCGCGTCGGCGTGGGCGGCGACGGGGGTGAGTGCGAGGGCGGCCCCGCCGGAGAGGACCAGGGCGGAAAGGGTGCGCTTCATGGCATTCATGCCCCGCCCAACGACCCCGCCGCTCCCCGGGTCACCGCTCGTCCCGGCCGTTCGGCGGATCGGATGAGTCGGACGGGTCGGATGACTCGGCCCCCGCTTCGCCCGGCCGCGCCGCCGCCTCGCCCCGCACCACGCGCCGCGGCCCCGGATCGGGGGGATCGATCCGGGGCCGCGGGATGACTCAGCGGGAGGCGGGGCGGGAGGGAAGGGGGACGGTCAGTCCTCGACCACGAGGGCCGGGGTGGACTTCGTCAGGACCTCGCCGCGGAAGAAGGCCGGGCTGCGGCGCTGGGTGATCACCATGATGACCACGCCCAGGAGGAGCAGGCCCACTCCGATGATGAAGACGCTGCCCACGCCGAAGAGCGAGGAGCCGGAGCCGTAGGCCGGGTCCCACATGTCGTACATCGTCTGGAAGAAGACCGCGGCGAGCATGAGGCCGCCGATGCCCGGCAGGACGCCCTTCACGAAGAGGTTGCGCACCGAGGAGCGCAGTTCCCCGCGGAAGAACCAGACGCAGGCGAAGGCCGTGATCGAGTAGTAGAAGCAGATCATGAGGCCGAGGGCGTAGATCGTGTCGATCAGGACGTTCTCGCTGATCAGCGTCATCACCGCGTAGAAGAGGCCGGTGGCGACGCCCGCCATGACGGTGGCGCGGCCCGGGGTCTTGAAGCGGGGGTGGACCTTGGCCAAGGAGGTCGGCAGGGCTTCGTAGGTGCTCATCGACAGGACCGTGCGGGCCACCGGGATGAAGGTGGTCTGCAGGCTCGCGGCGGCGGAGGCCAGGACCGCGACGAAGAGCAGGACCCCGAGACCGGACCCCATGATCGGCTCGGCGAGGGTGGCGAAGACGTTGTCCGCGGTCTCCTCGTTGCCGAGACCGTTGCCCTCGGTGCCGACACCGGCGTACATCTGGGCGGCGATGGCGACGACCAGGTACGAGGCGACGATGACGACCATGGCGAGCATCGCGGCGCGGCCGGGCGTCTTGGCGCTGCCGATGCTCTCCTCGTTGACCGACAGACAGGCGTCCCAGCCCCAGTAGATGAAGATCGAAAGGGAGAGGCCGGCCGTGAAGGCGGCGAGCGAGTCGACGGCGAAGGGGTTCATCCAGGACCAGGAGAAGGCGAGCGAGCCCGCGACCTCGTCTGACTTGGTGATGGCCATGTAGGCGAACATCGCCAGCACCGTGAGCTGAAGGCCGACCAGGACGTACTGGACCCACTTGGTGGCGGTGATGCCGCGGTAGCTGATCGCCGTGGCGATCGCGATGAAGACCAGGGTGGTGAGGATGTGGACGAACTTGTTGTCGTCCAGCGCGGCAAGGTCCGCGCTGCCGCTCAGTTCACCCACGAGGAGATAGAAGAAGTTGGTGGCCACTCCGGCGAGATTGGAGAGCACGACGACCGTGGCGACCAGCAGGCCCCAGCCGCACATCCAGCCGACGCGGGGGCCGAAGGCCTTGACCGACCAGGTGAAGGAGGTGCCGCAGTCCGGGACTGCCTTGTTCAGGGCGCGGTAGGCGAAGGCCACCAGCAGCATGGGAATGAATCCGGCCAGGAAGATGGCCGGCATCTGGACGCCGACCTCGCTGACCGTGGGACCGAGCGTGGCCGTCAGGCAGTAGACGGGGGCGACCGTCGATACGCCGATGACGGCGTTGCCTATGAGCCCGACGGAATTGCCGCCGAGTCCCTTGCCGCGTACGCCCTCGGCGACGCCGCTTACCGTGTCTCCGACCTGAGGCCGGGCTTCCAGCTGAGTCATGGGTCAGGACGTTAGATGCTGCGTTTTCCACATACGGAGGGCGTTAGTCCGGGCCTGAAGAGCCCTCGGACGCCTTTGAATTCCGAGATCGAGTCCGTTCACGATCACGAAATACAAGGTTCACTCGGCTGTGCATCCGTGATTCACCAGGCATCAGGCCCGGCCTTTCGCCATACGGAAACCGCAGCCGTGTCCGTTTTGGGCGTTTCTAAACTTTCCCTCGTGACTTTGTGGTGACCACCGGTAACCCACCTCGGCCGCCCCCGAACAGGTGCGCCGTCCGCCAGACTGACCCCATGCCCACGGCCGACGAACTCCTCAGCGCTGACACCGTCGGCGACCTGGCCCGGCGGCTCGCCCGCGCGGCCGGCCGCCGGACCTCGCCCGCCCTGCTCGCCCGCGCCGGCGCGCTCGGCGGCCTCGGATACAGCGCCCGCGTCGCCGCCGTCCGCGACGCCGTGCTCGCCGACCTCCCCGGCGACTGGGCCGCCTTCGAGGCCGTCGTACGCACCGCCCTCGCCGACCCCGGCTTCGAGGGCTGGATGACCTTCCCCGTCAACGAGGCCGTTGCCGTCCGCGGGTTGGAGGTGTTCGAGCCCGGTCTCGCGCTGCTGCACGACCTCACCCCCCGGCTGACCGCCGAATCCGCCGTACGGCCCTTCCTGCGCGCCGACCCGGCCCGCGCCCTGGCCGTCATGCGGGGCTGGACCGCCGACCCCGACCCGCACGTACGGCGCCTCGCCAGCGAGGGGACCCGGCCGCGGCTGCCGTGGGCTCCGCAGCTGCCCGCCTTCGTCGCCGACCCGCGCCCGGTGCTGCCGGTGCTCGACGCGCTGTACCGCGACGAGTCTCCGTACGTACGCCGGTCCGTCTCCAACCACCTCAACGACATCAGCCGGGACCACCCCGGGCCGGCGGTGGAGACCGCCGCCCGCTGGCTCGCCGAGGGCAGGAACACGGGCACGGGCCCGGACACGACGGATCGCGTCGTACGGCACGGCCTGCGCACCCTGATCAAGGCCGGCCGGCCCGAGGCACTGACCCTGCTCGGGCACTCCCCCGACGCGCCGGTCACGGTGACGGGGCCGGTGGTCGCCGCCCCGCGGATCGCCGTGGGCGAGTACCTCGTCTTCGACTACGCGGTCACCAACACCGGCGCCCTCCCGGCCGGGCTGGTGGTGGACTACGTCATCCACCACACGAAGGCGAACGGCGGCCGCACCCCGAAGGTCTTCAAGCTCACCACCCGCACACTGGCCGCCGGCGAAACCCTCACCGGCACCAAGCGCCACTCCTTCAAGCCGATCACCACCCGCCGCTACCACTCCGGCGAGCACCTGGTGCAGCTGCAGGTCAACGGACGGGTGCGGGGCGAGGCCGGATTTTCATTGGACGCGCCCTGACCCGGCCTGGCAGGCTCCGCCCATGACCTACGGAATCGAGTCCCACCCCGCCCGGTGAGCGTCCGCGACGAGCGCATGGCGCTCACTCCCGGAACCTCCCTGTACGACTACGCCCTGTTCCTGCGGGGCATCGCCCCAGACGGCCCGGTCCCGCGCCGGGGCCACCCCGTGCCCGGCCAACCGCCGGAGCCCAGCAGCAGCGATCTCACCTGGGACCAGGCCGGGGACGCAGTCGCCGCCGCCCTCACCCCGCTGCTGGCCGACCCGGATCCCGTCCGGGCGGCCGAAGCCGTCCACGTCGCCGCCGATGCGCTACGGATGCGGAACGCAAACCTCCGCTCGCACGTCGGGCGGCTGCCGCTGGCGGACGAGGCCGCCGCCCGGCGGACCGCCCGGCGGCTGGCCCGTACCGGCACCAGCACGGCCGCCGTCGGTGTCGGCCTCGCGCTGCTGATCCGTCTCGGCGAACCCGAGGACGTGCCCTGCCTCAAGGCCCTCGGCCTCCTGCGCGGCTTCGGCCGGGCGGCGGCCGCCGCACTCGACCCGCTCGACCGGCAGGCCGCGGCGCTGCTCCTGCTCGCCCAGTGCAGCCGATCCGCGGACATGCTCGAGCTGACCGGTGCACTCGCCACCGGCGACTCCGAAGCCGCGCGGGCCGCTCTGGTCGCGCTGCCACCCGATTCGGAGCTGCTCTGGCTCGCCCGGCGGATCGCCGAGGCCGCGGATCTCGAAGGGCTGCTGCGCGCTCATCCGGAGGACGGCGAGGTGCTCGACCGGGCCGGCCGGCTGCTGCACCGGATGGCGAGCCAGCACGACCACCGGGCCGCGATCCTCGACTACCGGCCGGCCGTGGCCGTGTACGAAGCCCTGGTCGGACACGCGGACCGGCTGGCCCCGACCCTGGACCACCGCGCGCTGCTGCTGTCGGTCGCCTTCGACCTGCACAGCGGCCCCTGCGTCCTGCTGGACTGGCGGCCCGGGCAGCGCGAGGCGCTGCTCGACGTGCTGGGGCGGCTGCTGGAGGGCCCCGTCCCGGACGGCGGGCCCGATGGCCGGCTCCGGGCCGCGTGGATCCGGCGGACCGGGCGGCAGCCGTTCGTCCGCGCCGCGGCCGGGCAGCGGTTCCGGATCGAGGTGGTCGTCGGCGATCCCGCCGACTCCCCCGCCGTCGAGACCCGGATCCTGGTCGACGGGCGCCCCCTGGTGCCCGCGCTGTTCGGGAAGGGCCCCGCCAACGCCCCCGAGTACCTGCTCGACACCGGCGAGCTGCGGGCCGGGGCCGAGCCGCGGGAGGTGCAGCTGGCGGGGGCGTACTGCACCGAGGCCTGCTGCGGGGCGCTGTACGTGACCATCCGCCGTGAGGGCGCCGAGGTGGTGTGGGGCGAGTGGCGCGGGGCGGTCGGGCCGACACCGCCCGAGTACCGCTTCGACGCGGCCGCCTACGACGCCGAGGTCGGGCGCGCCGAGCGGGACCGCTCCTGGTGCCCGCCCGCCCGGAACGACGACGGCCGTCCGCCCGGGGTCCAGGCCGCCGCCGCGCTGGAGCGGCTCGAGACCGCCGACCCGAAGACCCTCGCGGAGGGCCGCTAACCGAAAAAGGGGGGTGGGGTTCCCACCCCCCTTTCTCGACTACGTCGTCCAGACGATCGACTGGATCTCGCTGTAGGCGTGGAGCGCGTACGAGCCGACGTCGCGCCCCACGCCCGACCGCTTGAAGCCGCCGAACGGCGCCTCCATGTTCCGGCCGATGGTGTTCACGCCCACCCCGCCCGAGCGCAGCCGGCGGGCCACCCCGAAGGCACGCGCCGCGTTCCCCGACCAGACGTAGCTGATCAGCCCGAAGTCGGAGTCGTTGGCCAGGGCCACGGCCTCCTCCTCGGTGTCGAAGGGGACGACCACGACGACGGGGCCGAAGATCTCCTCGCGGACCACCCGCATGTCGTTGGTGCAGTCCACCAGCAGGGTCGGGGCCACGTAGAACCCCTTGCCGTCCGTGCGGACCGCCGGGCGGTCGCCGCCCACCGCGATCCGGGCGCCCTCCTTCTTCCCCAGCTCGATGTACGACTCCACCCGGTCGCGGTGGGCCGCCGAGATGACCGGGCCGACCACCGTGCCCTGCGCCGCCGGTTCGCCGACCTTCATGAAGGCCAGGTAGCCGGTCAGTTTCTCCACCAGCGCGTCGTGGACGGACCGGTGCACGATCACCCGGGTCGGGGCGGTGCAGATCTGGCCGGAGTAGAAGGAGAAGGTGGTGCCGATGCCCATCATCGCCGCGTCCAGGTCGGCGTCCTCGAAGACGATCGCCGCGCCCTTGCCGCCCAGCTCCATCAGCTGCCGCTTCATGGACCGCCCGCACACCTCGGCGATGCGCTGCCCGACCGCCGTGGAGCCGGTGAAGGACACCATGTCCACGTCCGGGGAGTCCACGGCCGCTTCGCCGACCGCCACGGACTGCCCGTTGACGACGTTCACCACACCGGCCGGAACGCCCGCCTCCGCGAGTGCCTCCGCCATCTTGAACACCGACAGCGGGTCCTGCGGGGCGGGTTTGACCACCACCGTGTTGCCCATGGCCAGGGCCGGGGCGACCTTGCCGGCCGGGTTCGCCCACGGGTTGTTGTACGAGGTGATGCAGGTGACCACGCCGACCGGCTGGCGCACCTCCAGCGCACCGAGGATGCCCGCCTTCCCCATCGGGCCGGCCTCCGTCACCTGCGGGGGGAGGCCCTTCTCCACGGGTTCGAGGGCTCCGCGCGCGTAGCGCCGGAACCGGGCCACGCCCACCCCCACCTGCATGCCGCGGGCGATGCCGGTCGGCGCGCCGGTTTCGGCCTGGGCGAGTGCGGTCCACGGCTCGTACGCGCGCTGGATGATGTCGGCGGCCCGGTCCAGGATCGCGGCCCGCTCCTCCGGCCTCGTACGGGACCACGCGCCGAAGGCCTCGGCCGCGGCGCGCGCCGCCTCGGCGACCTGCGCGGGTGACGCCTCGGGAGCGAGCCCGACGACCGACTCGTCCGCCGGATTGACCACCTCGTAGTGGCCGCCCTGCGGCTCCACCCACTCGCCGCCGATGTACAGCTTCTGTGCCTCGGTCACCGCGTGCTCACCGTCCTCGTGTCCCGGCCGGACCGGAGCACGATGCCCGGGATCGCGCCCGTCACTTCGTCGTCGCGGATGGTCTCCACGCCGTTGACCCGTACCGAGACGATCCCGACGGCCCGCGCGTCCAGCCGCGGGCTGTCCCCGGGCAGGTCGTGGACCAGCGTCGCCGGGCCGGCCTCGATGCGCTCCGGGTCGAAGAGCACCAGGTCCGCGTGGAAGCCCTCGGCGATCCGGCCGCGCTCGCGCAGCCCGAACAGCCGGGCCGGGTCGTCGGTGAGCATCCGTACCGCCTGCTCCAGCGGGACCAGCTTGCGGCCGCGCAGGCAGTCGCCGAGGAAGCGGGTCGTGTACGGGGCCCCGCACATGCGGTCCAGGTGCGCGCCCGCGTCGGAGCCGCCCAGCATGACGTCCTCGTGCTGCCAGGTCTCGGCGCGCAGGGCCCAGCTCGCCGGGTCGTTGTCGGTGGGCATCGGCCAGAGCACCGTACGCAGGTCGTCGTTGGCGCAGATCTCCACCAGGCAGTGGAAGGCGTCCTGACCGCGCTCGGCCGCGATGTCGTCGACGACGCGGCCGGAGAGGCCTTCGTTCTCCTTGCTGTACGTGTCGCCGATGACGTAGCGGCCGAAGTGGGCGAGGCGGCGGAAGACCCCGGCCTCCTTGGAGTCGGCCCGCTTCAGCATCTCGGCGCGCACGGCCGGGTCGCGCAGCTTCTCGATCCGCTCGGGGACGGGCAGGCCGAGGATCTCGCCCCAGCCGGGGATGAGGTTGAGCGCGCAGAAGGTGCCCAGCGACATGTTCATGGGGGTGAGGATCGGCATCGTCAGCGCGACGATCCGGCCGCCGGCCTCGCGGGCGCGCGCGCTCGGGATCAGCTGGCGCGGGACCCGCTCCGGGACGGAGGCGTCGATGGTGAGGACGTTCCAGTTCAGGGGCCGGCCGGCCGCGGCGCTCATCTCGACGAAGAGGTCGATCTCGGCGTCGGAGAACTGGTCGAGGCAGCCCGCGACGATGGCTTCGAGCTGGGTGCCCTCGTGTTCGGCGACCGCCTTGGAGAGGGCGAGGAGTTCGGCGGGCCTGGCGTGCCGGGAGGCGACGGGGGCGCCGGAGCCGTCGGAGTGGGTGGAGGACTGCGTGGTGGACAGGCCCCAGGCGCCGGCGTTCATGGCGTCGTGGAAGAGGTCGAGCATCTGCTGCATCTGCTCGGGGGTGGGCTGTCCGCCGACGGCGTCCTCGCCCATGACGTGGCGGCGCAGGGCGCAGTGGCCCACCATGAAGCCGGCGTTGACGGCGATCCGGCCCTCGAGGGCGTCTAGGTACTCGCCGAAGCTGGACCAGGTCCAGTCGACGCCTTGCTCCAGGGCCTTGAGGGCCATGCCCTCGACCTTGCTCATCATGCGGCGGGTGTAGTCGGCGTCTTCGGGGCGGTCCGGGTGGAGCGGGGCCAGCGTGAAGCCGCAGTTGCCGCCGGCGACGGTGGTGACGCCGTGGTTCATGGAGGGGGTGGCGTACGGGTCCCAGAACAGCTGGGCGTCGTAGTGCGTGTGGGGGTCGATGAAGCCGGGGGTCAGGACGAGGCCGGTGGCGTCCTCGGTGGTCCGCGCGTCTTCTCCTACCGTGCCGGGATCTGCGATGGCGACGATGCGGCCGTCGCGCAGGCCGACGTCTGCGACGCGGGCGGGGGCGCCGGTGCCGTCCACGACGGTCGCGCCCTTGATCAGGTGGTCGAGCATGACGTCCCTTCTGCGGTGCGTTGGGCTACGCGGTCGCGCGTGCGGCGCCGCTGCTGGGGCTCCGCCCCAGACCCCGCGCCTCAAACGCCGGCGGGGCTGGATGTGGCTGATGCCTGCCGCAGCCTGCACAACCCAGCCCCGCCGGCGTTTGAGGCGCGGGGGTTCGGGGGCGGAGCCCCCGCAGTGGCGCCGCGCCTGTGGGCCCCGGCCGGAGGCCGCTCCGGCCGGGGCCGGTGAGGGACGGCGGTCCGGGAAGACGCCGTCCCCGTTCAGCCCGACCGGGTCAGACGGCCTCGCGGAACCGCGTCGTGCGGTGGACCGGGTCGGTGTCGATCTCCGGGATGACGTGTTCGCCGATGAGCTTGATGGTGGTCATCGTGTCCTCGTACGACACCCCGGTCGGCAGGCCGAAGGACAGCTGGTCCGCGCCGGCCTGCTCCCAGCGCTTGCACTGCTGGAGGACCTCCGACGGGTCGCCGCAGATCAGCAGCTCCTCGGCGATCAGCAGCTCGATGATCTCCGCGTTGTACTCCGGCAGCAGCTCGGGCCACTGCGGAATGGCCTCGGGCCGCGGGAAGGTGTCGTGGTAGCGGAAGACCAGCGACTGGAAGCGGTTCATGTTGGCGTTGACCGCGATCTCGACGGCCTTGTCGTGGGTCTCGGCGCAGATCGCGGTCGAGGTGACCATGACGTTGTCGTTGACGAAGGCCCCGATGGCCTTGGCCTCCTGGATGGCCGTCTTGTACTGGTCGAGGACCCACTCCATGTCGGAGACCTTCTGCACGCTGAAGCCCAGCACGCCCAGGCCCTTCTTCGCCGCCATCGCGTACGAGGAGGGGGAGCCGGCGGCGTACCACATGGCCGGGTGGGCCTTGCCGTACGGCTTGGGGAAGACCTTCCGCGGCGGCAGCGACCAGTGCTTGCCCTGGAACCCCTCGTACTCCTCCTGGAGGAACATCTTGGGGAACTCCGCGATGGTCTCCTCCCAGATCTCCTTCGTGCCGTTCATGTCCTCGATGCCGGGCAGGAAGCCGAGGATCTCGTGGCTTCCGGCGCCGCGGCCGGTGCCGAACTCGAAGCGGCCCTTGGAGAGGTGGTCGAGCATGGCGACCTTCTCGGCCACCTTGACCGGGTGGTTCACCGGGGCGAGCGGGTTGAAGATGCCGGAGCCGAGGTGGATCCGCTCGGTGGCGTGGGCGAGGTACCCGAGGAACACCTCGTTCGCCGACAGGTGCGAGTACTCCTCCAGGAAGTGGTGCTCGGAGGCCCAGGCGTACTTGAAGCCCGCCTTGTCCGCCTGGATGACGTACTCGGTCTCCTCGATCAGCGCCTTGTGCTCCGCCTCGGGGTCGACCTTGGACCGTGACTCGGCCACGTATCCCTGCACGAAGAGCCCGAATTCCAAGGGGGTTCACCGTCCTTTTGTTTCTGACGTTGCGTCAGATTTGATGTCACGACTGTTCCACCGCCGGGGCGGGAGCGTCAATACCTGACGCTCCATCAGATACGCCTAGAGGATGCTCACACCCGCCATCCAGCCGCCGTCGATGACGAACGGCTGGCCGGTGATGTACGAGGAGTCCTGGCTGGTCAGGAAGAGGGCCAGCTGCGCGATCTCCTCCGGCTGCCCGACCCGCCCCATCGGCACGACCCGCTTGTACAGCTCCGCCATCGCCTCGCGCGCCTCGTCCGTCATCCCCGCCGGATCCAGTAGCCCGGGGTTGGCCATCGGGGTGTCCACGGCCCCCGGGCACATCGCGTTGACCCGGATCCCCTTGCCGGCGAGCTCCAGCGCGGCCACCCGGGTCAGCCCGAGGATGGCCGCCTTGGTGGCGGCGTACGTGCCGACGTACGCCATGCCCGTCAGGCCCGTGTACGAGGAGGTGTTGACGATCGTGCCGCCGCCCGCCGCCTCGATCTCGGGGGCGACCGACTTGATGCCGAGGAAGGCGCCCACCTGGTTGACCTGGACCACCTGCTGGAACTCCTCCAGCGGGGTCGCGGTCAGCTCGTTGAAGCGCAGGATGCCCGCGTTGTTGACCAGGCCGTCGACCGGGCCGAAGGCCTCCTTCGCGGCGGCTATCGCGCCCGCCCAGTCCTCTTCCCGGCTCACGTCGAGCCGTACGTAGCGGGCCCGGTCCTCGCCGATCTCCTTGGCCACGGCGGCGCCCTGCTCGTCCAGTACGTCGCCGAGGAGCACCCTGGCGCCCTCGGCGGCGAAGAGGCGGGCCTCCTGCTCGCCCTGCCCCCGTGCGGCGCCGGTGATGATGACGACGCGCCCGTCCAGCTTTCCCATGGTCACGACTCCCGGTCGTTGAGGTGCGGCGCGACATCGGCGCCGAAAGCGGTGATCTGGTCGACGAGTTCGGCCCGGTCGCGGCTGCGGAAGCGGACCTGGATCTGGTCCACGCCGAGCGCCTTGTACTCCCGCAGGGACTCGGCGAGCACCTCGGCCTTGCCCGTGAGGGTCCGGCGGCCGGTGTCCCAGCCGGGCTCGCCGACGTACAGCGCCTCGGTGATCGCGCCGAACTCGACGGGGCCGGCGACCCCCGCCCCGTCGCGCAGCTCCTTGATACGGGCGATCTGCGCCGGGAGCCTCTCGCGCGGGTCGCCCTGCGGGAGCCAGCCGTCCCCGCGCAGCGCGGCCCGGCGGAGGGCGGCGGGCGAGGAGCCGCCGACCCAGACGGGGATCCGCTCCTGGGCGGGGCGGGGCAGCTGGCCGAGGTCCTTGAAGGAGAACAGCGCGCCCTCGAACTCCGGGTACTCCTCGGGGCCGAGTGCGGCCCGCAGCGCGTCGAGGGTCTCGTCGAGGACGGCCCCGCGGCGGGCGAAGTCCACCCCGAGGACCTCGAACTCCTCCTGGACGTGCCCGGCGCCGACGCCGAGGATCAGCCGGCCGCCGGAGAGGTGGTCGAGGGTGGCGTACTGCTTGGCGCTGATCAGCGGGTGGCGCAGGCCGAGGATGGCGACGTGGCTGAGCAGGCGCACGTGCTCGGTGATGCCGGCGAGGAAGGACAGGGTGGCCACCGGGTCGTACCAGATGGTGCTCATGGGGCCGGCGAGCCGTCGCGGGATGGCCACGTGGTCGCAGGTGGCCAGGTACCCGAAGCCGGCCCGGTCGGCGGCCCGCGCCACCTCGGCGAGATCGGCGGCGGTGGCCGTCGCCTCCCAGGGCTCGGCGTAGATGGTGCTCTGCGACTGGACCGGGAGCTGCATCCCGTAGACCAGCCGACCTTGCGGAAACACGCGCGCCATGCCGGGCCCGCCTCGCCTTCGTCTGCCGATTCGTCATATCGGTGCCGGGCCATCGTCGTAGCTGACGGTCCGTCAGGCAAGGGGCGCGGCGCGGATCCCGCCCGGGGCGACAGTTGTGGGTACGGGTGCGTACCCGTACCCTTGGGTCATGGAGAGGAGCACGCCGATGGCCGACGCCAATATCCGTATCCCCGAGGAAGCCAAAGACAGACTCGCCGCCATAGCCGCTGCCGAGGGCTTGTCGCTGCGCGCCTACCTGGCCCGTCTCGCCGAGACGCTGCTCACTCCGGCCGAGCGCGCCGAACGCGCCGAACGCGCCCGCGTCGCACTGTACGACTGGAACGGTTACGCACCGACGGCCGCCGAGCAGGGAGATCTGGACCGCGAGCTGGACCGCCGCCTGGCCGAGGCGAGGGGCCTGTGACGGAGATGCACATCGTGCTGGATGAGACGGCGATGCTGGCCGCGGGCCAGGGGAACGTCCTCGCCTCCCGCCTCATCCACCGCGCGCACGCCGAGGCCGACTGGTTTCTGTACGCCCCCTCGTGCGCGCTGGTCGAGGCCGACCGGGCGCGGCCGGGTACGGCGGAGCACCTCGCCTCACTGCCCGGCATCACCATCCTCGACCTGGACCTGCCCGCCGCCCTGGCTGTCGCACGCCAGGAGACCTGGGCCGCTGCCCACAGCCAGTACGCAGCCCAGCCCACGCCCGACCGCCCGGACGGAGCGGTCGTCGCCACCACGTTCCCCAAGCGGTGGGACGGCGAGCCGGTCCGGATCCTGGACCTCAATCCGTGACCGCGCCCGGTCCGGCCGACCCGGCGGCTGTCGAGGCGAAGCGGGCCATCCTGCGCCGCGAGACGGCAGACGCCGTCAGAAGCCCTCGGGGCCCATCACGATGACCGGCTTCGCTGCCGGGTCGAGGGTTTCCAGGACCTTCTTCATCGCCTGCTTCGGGATGCCGACGCAGCCCTGCGAGGGGCCGTCGTGGTCCACGTGGAGCCAGATGTTGCCGCCCTTGCGCTCGCCCTCCGGCTTGACCGGGTCGAGCGGCGACTTCCCCGGCCTGCGGTTGAAGTCGATGGCGACGACGTAGTCGAACGAGCCCGACAGGGACTCGCCGTTCACTCCGCGCCCCGTGGCGACGAAGGAGCGGTCCTTGTCGTACGGGAGCCGGGTGCCGGGCGGCGCCGGCAGCAGCCCTCCCGCATCCGTGAGCGCGAAGACGCCCATGGGGGAGGTCAGGTCCCCGTACGTGCGCTCCGTGGACCAGCCCTTCGCCCCGTTGCGGGCCGGCCAGCTCTCGCCCCGCACCCAGTCGGCGCCGGCCTCGGGACGGGTGTAGAGCGCGGCGGTGGACTCCGAGGAGTCCCCGGCCTTGCCGGTGACCAGGACGAGCTGGCGCGACTCGGCCGGGATCTTCGCGAGGGTCTGCGCGCTGATGCCGGTCAGCCCCTGGAGCGGGGCCCGGGGAGCGTCCTTCGGAGCGTCCTTGGGTGCGTCCCGGCGGGCGTCGCGCGCCGCGCGGTCCGCGGCCGGGGGACGGGAGTCGGCGCTCGCCTGCGACGAGGTGCCGACGGCCTTGTCGTCGAGGGCGTACACCCAGCCCGCCGCGAAGGTCAGCAGGCCGAAGGTGGCCGCGAGGGCCACGCGACGGGACGTGGGCGAGGACGTACGAGGACGTCCCGCACGGGGCGTACGCGACGTACGGAGCGTGCGGGAGCGGGCTCGGCGGTGCTTGCTCATTGAACCGACCGTACATCAGCCGCCCTTCGCTCCGGCTGAACGCTGCCCTGCCGCCGGAAGGTCTGCCTCCGGGAAGCGGACCGAGACGGTCAGCCCGCCGTCCGGCGCCGGGTTGGCCCGCGCCGCCAGTTCCGCCCCGTGCGCCCGCGCGATCGAGGCGGCGATCGAGAGCCCCAGACCGACGCCCTCACCTGCGGTGTGCTGCCGTTCCGCGCGCCGCCGGAACGGCTCCAGGAGCCGCGGCACATCGGCCGGATCGATCACCGGGCCGGTGTTCGACACCGTCAGTTCCCCCTCGGTGGAGGTGGCCAGGCCGAGCCGGCCGCCCGCGCGGTTGTGACGTACGGCATTGGCCAGCAGGTTGCGGACGAGGTGTCCGAGCAGGATCCGGTCGCCCGTCACGGTCAGCGGGGCCAGGGTCCGTTCGACCGCGAGGTCCTGCTGCGGGCAGGCCGCCAGCTCGGCGGCGGCCAGCGCCGCGAGGTCCACCCGCCCGGTGGACTCCAGCCCCTCCTGCGACACCGCGAGCAGCAGCAGCGACTCGATGAGGTGCTCGCTGGAGTCGGCGACGCCGATGAGCCGCTCGCGGATCCGGGCGACCCGCTCCGGCGAGGGGTCCCCGGCCAGCCCGATCTCGGCCGCCGCGCGCTGCACGGCGAGCGGGGTGCGCAGCTCGTGCGCCGCGTTCGCCGCGAACCGCCGTTGCGCGGAGACCAGATGCTCCATCCGCCCCAGCATCGCGTCGAAGGTGTCGGCGAGCTCCTTGAGTTCGCCGGGCGGGGCGTCGAGGGCGATCCGCTCGTCCAGGTTCTCGCCGGACAGCCGCCGCGCGGTCCCGGTGATCACGGCGACGGGTCGCAGTACCCGGCCGGCCATCCACCAGGCCAGCCAGATCGACAGGACGGCGAAGGCGGCGAGTGCGATGAGGGAGACGGTCAGCAGGCGGTGCTGGGCGGCCTCCGTGACGGCGTTCGTCAGGTTGCGGGTGACGGCGTACGACGCCGGCTCCTCCGTGGTGGGCGACTCGCCCGGTGCCGTGGTCCGGGCGGGCTCCGGGCGGCGGCCCACGTCCGCCTTGTCCCCCTCCTGCAGGCGGAACGCGGGGCTCACCGTACTGACGGCCCCGCTGACGCTCGCGTACAGCCCCTGCCCGACCAGCACGTACACCAGCGCCACCAGCCCGCCGCCCGCCAGGAGCAGCAGCGCCCCGTACAGGGTGGTGAGGCGCCCGCGCTCGGTGCGCAGGGCGGTCAGGACCCCCCTCACGGAGCGATCCGGTAGCCCGCGCCCGGCACGGTCTCGATGAGCGGCGGCTCCCCCAGCTTGGCGCGGAGCTTGCTGAGCGTGACCCGGACGGCGTTGGTGGAGTAGCTGGTGTCCTCCTCCCAGACCTCCTCGATGAGGTCGTCGTTGCCGACCACCGCGCCCTCGGCGCGCAGCAGCGCCTCCAGGACGGCGAACTCCTTCCGCGACAGGGCCAGTCGGCGTCCGTCGCGGGTGGCGTCGCGGCGGGCGGTGTCGACGGCCACCCCGGCGCGCTCGAGTACGGGCGGCAGGGCGGGGCGGGCGCGCCGGCCCAGGGCGAGGACGCGGGCGAGGAGCTCGTCGTAGGCGAAGGGCTTGGTGAGGTAGTCGTCGGCGCCCAGGCCCAGGCCCTCGACGCGGTCCCGGACGGTCCCGGACGCGGTCAGCATCAGGACGCGGGTCAGCAGCCGCTCGCGCACCACCTGGCGGCAGACCTCGTCGCCGTGCAGGCCGGGCAGGTCGCGGTCCAGGACGAGGACGTCGTACGCGCCCAGGCGCAGGCGCTCCAGGGCCTCGAGGCCGTCGCCGGCCTCGTCGACGGCCAGCGCGTCGCGGCGCAGCCCCTCGGCGATCATCTCCCGGAGGAATTCCTCGTCCTCCACCACCAGTACGCGCATGCCGTCCTCTCTACCGGAGATCGGTATTTCGGCGTTGTAAGCACGGGGGGAGAGGGAAGCGAAAGGGCCCTGTGCCGCAGGGTCGGGCCCATGAAGCGATCCCTCATCATGACCACGGCCGCGGCCGTCACCGGCCTCGCCCTCGCCGTCACCGGCTGCGCGAACGGCCCGACCGGCGGGAAGCAGGACTCCGCATCGGGCGGCGGCTCCGGGTCCGGTTCGGGTACGGACGCGGACAACGCCGTGAAGATGCGCCAGTGCCTGCGCGAGCACGGCATAGACGCGCCCGACCCCAAGCCCGGCCAGGACCCGCGCGGGATGACGGTGGGCGGCGGCGCCGACCCGGAGAAGATGCAGGAGGCCATGAAGGCCTGCGGGATGGGCGGCCCGGGCTCGGGCAAGGAGCCCACCCAGGAGGAGAAGGACAAGGAGCTCGCGTGGATCCGCTGCATGCGCGAGAACGGGGTCCAGCTGAAGGACCCCGAGTACAGCGGCGGCATGCGGACCGGCATCGAGGTCCCCCAGGGCCAGGAGAAGGCCTTCGAGGACGCCCGGAAGAAGTGCGAGGCGGCCCGGTCGTGAGGGCGCGGGCGAAGTGGCTGCTGGGGTCGCTGGCCGTCGTGCTCGCCGCCTCGGGTGGCGGGTACGCGGTCACGGCCCAGCCGCAGCAGGAGGGCGCGGGCAAGAGCGGGCAGCACGGCGCCGGCCTGCCGCCGGCCACCGCGCCGGTGCAGCGCGGCGACCTCGGCTCGGGCCTGCGGGTGGAGGGCACCCTCGGCTACGCGCACGAGCGCAAGGTCGGCGCGGCCGGGCCGGGCGTGCTGACCTGGGTCGCGGGCGAGGGCACGGCGGTCGAGCGGGACGGGAGGCTGTACGAGGTCAACGGCAGGGCGGTGCGGCTCATGTACGGGTCCACGCCCGTGTACCGGCCGCTGAAGGCCGGGGACAAGGGCGAGGACGTCAAGCAGCTCAAGCGCAACCTCCAGGCGCTCGGCCACGGCACCGGGCTGGACCCCGAGGACGGCACCTTCACGGCCGGTACGGCGACGGCGGTCAAGCGGTGGCAGAAGGCGCACAAGATGCCGCAGACGGGCGAGGTCGCCAAGGAGGACATCGCCTTCGCCCCGGGGCCGCAGCGGGTTCGGAGGAACGACTCGGCGGTCGGTGACGAGCCGGGACCCGGCAAGCCGGTGATGACCCTGACCGGCACCGAGCGGATCGTCCGCTTCCAGATGGACGCGGCGAAGGCGGGCGCGGCCAAGACCGGCGAGCAGGTCAGTGTGCGGCTGCCCGGCGGAGCCACGGTCACCGGGAAGATCGACTCGGTGGGCGGCGCGGCCGGTCCGGACGAGAAGGGCGACGGCGGCGGCCCCGGCGGCGGTGACAAGAAGGCCAAGGTCGAGGTGGTCGTCGCGCTGGACAAACCCGCCGAGGTGGGCGCCCCCGACCAGTCCCCGGTGTCGGTCGGCCTGACCGGCGAGACCCGCAAGGGCGTGCTCTCCGTACCGGTCAACGCGCTGCTGGCGCTGGCCGGCGGCGGCTTCGGCGTGCAGGTCGTCGAGGACGGCAGGGCGCGCGAGGTCAAGGTGGAGCCGGGCATGTTCGGCAACGGCCGGGTCGAGGTGACCGGCGACGCCCTCAAGGAGGGCATGCAGGTGGGGATCCCGAGGCTGTGACGCACACGCATCCCGATCCCGCACCCGCACCCGCACCCGTGGTCGAACTGGCCGGGGTCGCCAAGGAGTATCCGGGCGGGGTCTCGGCCCTGCGCGGGGTCGACCTGACCGTCGCCAGCGGCGAACTGCTCGCCATCGTCGGCCCGTCCGGATCCGGTAAGTCCACCCTGCTGCACATCGTCGGCACCCTGGACCGGCCGACGGCGGGCGGCGTGCGGATCGCCGGTCACGACGTCGCGGCCCTCTCGGACCGCGCGCTGTCGGCGCTGCGGTCCCGGCACGTCGGCTTCGTCTTCCAGTCCTTCCACCTCGTGCCCGGCGTCAGCGCACTGGCGAACGTCGCCGAGGGGCTGCTGTACTGCGGCCTCTCGCGGGCCGAGCGCGGCCGCCGGGCGGAACGGGCCCTGGAGCGGGTCGGCCTCGGCGACCGGCTGGAACACCGGCCGCACGAGCTGTCCGGCGGGCAGAAGCAGCGCGTGGCGATCGCCCGCGCGGTGGCGGGCGCCCCGGACCTGCTGCTGGCCGACGAGCCGACGGGCGCCCTGGACACGGCGTCCGGGGAGTCGGTGATGGAACTGCTGCACGAGCTCAACGCGGACGGGGCCACCATCGCCGTGATCACCCACGATCAGGAGATCGCGGCGAGCCTGCCGCGCCAGGTGCGCATCCGGGACGGCGAGATCGTTGCGGACGTCCGCAGCGCGGCGGCCGGGGCGGGGGTGACGGGATGAGCCGTACGAACCGTACGAGCCGTGCGAACCGTACGAGCCGTCGTACGCGTTCCCGTACCGGGCGGCCGGTCCCGCCGAGGCTGTCCCCCCGCGACGTCCTGCACGTCGGATCGGCCGGTCTGCGCTCGCGCCCGATGCGGGTGTTCCTGTCCGCGCTCGGCATCGCCATCGGCATCGCGACGATGATCGCGGTGGTCGGGATCTCCTCCTCCAGCCAGGCCAAACTGCTGCGCGAGCTCGACCGGCTCGGCACGAACATGCTGGTCGCGACGCCCGGGCAGGGGATGTTCACCGGGCAGGACACCACCCTCCCCAAAGAGGCCCCGGGCATGATCTCCCGCATCCAGGGCGTCGAGTCGGTCGGCACCACCGGTGACGTGGCCGAGTCCGTACGCCGCTCGGAGAACATCCCGGAAGAGGAGACGGGCGGGATCGTGCTGAAGGCGGCCAAGGACGATCTGCTGGGCACGCTGCGCGCCGAGATGGGCCGCGGCACCTGGCTCAACGAGGCCACCGGCCGCTATCCGTCGGTGGTGCTCGGCGACGTCTCGGCGCGGCGCCTGGGCATCACCGAGCCCGGGCAGCAGGTGTTCATCGGCGGCCGGTACTTCACGGTGATCGGCATCCTGGCGCCGGTACCGCTGGCTCCGGAGATCGAGCGCTCGGCGCTGATCGGCTGGGACGCGGCCGAGCGGCTGCTGGGCTTCGACGGGCACCCGACGGCCGTGTACGAACGGTCGGCGGACGACCGGGTGGCGCAGGTCCGCAGCCTGATCGCCCCGACGGCCAATCCGCAGACGCCGAGCGCGGTCGCGGTCAGCGACCCGTCGGCGGCGCTCCAGGCGAAGGCGGCCACGAAGGGCGCCTTCAGCACCCTGCTGCTGGGGCTGGGCGGGATCGCCCTGCTGGTGGGCGGGGTCGGCGTTGCCAACACCATGATCATCTCGGTGCTGGAACGCCGCCACGAGATCGGCCTGCGCCGCTCGCTGGGCGCCACCAAGGGCCAGATCCGGATCCAGTTCGTGACGGAGTCCCTGCTGCTGTCCGGCCTCGGCGGCCTGGCGGGCATCGCGCTCGGCGCGGCGGCCACGGCCGTCTACGCCTGGGCCGGCGACCTGCCCTGGGTGGTCCCCCTGTGGGCGGTCACCGGCGGCTTCGCGGCCACCCTGGCGATCGGCACGCTGGCCGGCCTCTACCCGGCGGTCCGGGCGGCCCGGCTGTCCCCGACGCTGGCGCTGGCGGCGGGGTGATGCGGACGCCTCAGCGGATCACCGGCGTACGCTGATCCGATGCGAACTCCACGTCACGCAGCGCGCGTTGTCATCCTGTCCCCCGCCGGTTCGGTGTTCCTCTTCCGCGAGGACAACGTGGAGGTCGGCATCCACTGGCTGCCGCCCGGCGGGGGCATCGACCCGGGCGAGAGCCCCGAGGAGGCCGTACGGCGCGAACTGCGCGAGGAGACCGGCTGGACCGACCTGGAGCCCGGCCGGCTGCTGTGCACCTGGGAGCACGACTTCACGCACCAGGGGATCCCCGTCCGCCAGCACGAGCACATCTACCTGACGACGGGCCCGCACCGCGAGCCGGTGCTGGAGGAGCCGGGCATCCACTGGCAGTGGCTCCCCCGGCAGCGCCTGGCCACCCTGGGCGAGCCCCTGTGGCCGCCGCGCCTGCCGGAACTCCTGGCGAACGCACCGGCCGAGCCGGTGCACTTGGGGCTGCTGGCCTAGTTCTTGCCCGCGCCCGTGGCCTTGGCGTACAGCGAGGCGGCGTAGTCGCCCAGGATGGTGCTGGTCGACACGTCGTCCGTGTCGCCGCCCGTCAGGATGCCGATGATCTTCCCGTCGCGGGCGATCCAGGCGCTGCCGCTGGTGCCGCCGGGGAAGTCGGCGCAGTCGAAGCGCTGTTCGGTCGCACTCTCGCGGACGGTGACCGACGTGCACGTGCGGGGCACCTTGCGGTCGGCGGGGTAGCCGGTGACGGTGACCTCCTCGCCCGAGCGGCCGCTGGTGTCCAGTACCGCCCCGCCGGTCACGTCCTCGATGGTGCGGCCCGAGGCGTCGGGGGCCAGCCGGGCGAAGGCGAGGTCGTAGCTGTCGTCCGTACCCTGCGCCCAGCGGTCGTCCTCGAAGACTTCCTCGAGCTTCCACGTGCCGTACGGGGCGAACCCGTTGGCGTACGCGGGTGCGAAGACGGCGGTGCCGCCGCCCTGGTCCCCGTCGAGCAGGCAGTGCCCAGCGGTGACGATCAGGTTCCGGCCGGGGCTCTGCACCACGGTGGCGGTGCAGAAGTGGTCGCTGTCCAGGCCGTCCGTGAACAGGGCCCCGGTGAAGGCCGCGGGCCCGCCGGGCTGCGGGGTGACGGCGGGCGGCAGGGGGCTCTTGGGCGGGGTGGACAGCTGCGGCTTCGCCGCTTGCGCACGCGACGGAGACGTCGCCGACGCCGTGGGCCCGGCCTTCGCCCGCGCGGGCGCGCCCGCCTCCGGCGGCGGCACCAGCTCGGCCATCGCGGCGGAGGCCCCCAGGGCAGCCGCGGCGCACAGCACCACGGTCACGACGGTCCGCTTGTCCACCGACATGATGATCCTTCCGCTGCGCCCCGGCGAAGCATGCCCCGCGGGCAGGGCCGGGTGCAAGGGGCACGAAATCCCGCCGGCCGTCCGCCCCCCCCCCACGCACCCAGCCCCCTCACAACCCTGCGTACAACCCCTCGATCTGGGCCGCGTACCGCTCCGCCACCGCCCTCCGCCGGAGCTTCAGCGTCGGCGTCAGGGTGCCCGCCGCGATCGTGAAGTCCTCGGACAGGACGTGGAACGCGCGTACGCGGGCGGGGCGGGAGACCGCGGCGTTGGCCTCCGCCACCGCCGCCTCGATCAGGGCGCGGACCGCCGGGTGCGCGGCCGGGGCACCGCCCAGGTCATGGCCCTCGCGGGCCGCCCAGGCCGCGATCTCCTCCGCGTCCAGGGTGATCAGGGCCACCGGGTGCGGGCGGCGGTCGCCGATCATCACCGCGCGGGAGACGTAGCGCGAGCGCTGGATGGCGAACTCGACCTCCGTGGGGGTGAGGTTCTTCCCCGCCGAGGTGATGACGATCTCCTTCTTGCGGCCGGTGATCCGCAGGTACCCGTCGGCGTCCAGTTCGCCCAGGTCGCCGGTGTGCAGCCAGCCCTCCGGGTCCAGCGCCTCCGCCGTCGCCGGCCCGTTCGCGTGGTAGCCCGGGAAGACCATCGCCCCGCGCGCCAGCACCTCCCCGTCCTGCGCGATGCGCACCTCGCAGCCCGCGATCGGGCGCCCCACCGTCCCGTACCGCACCGCGTCCGGGTGGTTGAGGGAGATGACACCGCCCGACTCCGTCATCCCGTAGCCCTCGTACACCGCGATCCCGCAGGCCCGCAGGAGGTCCAGGGTCGCCGGGGCGATCGGGGCGCCGCCGGTGAGCGCCCACTTCAGACGGCCTCCGAACGCGGCCCGGACCAGGGAGTAGAGCGACTTCTCCGCCGCCTCGTACTCCTCCCGCCGCTCGTGCGGCAGCCGCCCCTCCGCCGCCAGGACGCCCAGCCGCACCGCCTCCTCGAGGCGTTCGCGGCCGCCCTCCTCGGTCTCCGCCAGCGACAGCACCACCGAGTGGAGCTTCTCGAACAGCCGGGGTACGGAGGGCAGGTGGGTGGGGCGGACCTCCGACAGCTCCGCCAGCACGTCCTCGATCCTGCCGCCGAAGTAGCAGAGCTCCCCGCCCTCCAGCAGCGTCGTGAACTGGATCAGCTGCGCCAGCAGGTGGGCGAGCGGCAGGTAGAGGTAAGTGGAGTCCCCCGGGCCGCCCTTGACCAGCGGGAGGGTGGCGTCCTGGATCGCGCCCAGGTTGCCGTGGGTGAGGCGGCAGCCCTTCGGCAGGCCGGTGGTGCCCGAGGTGTAGACGATCGACGCGTCCGCCCCGGGCACGACGGCCGCCGCGCGGGCGAGGAGTTCCGCCTCCGGGGCCTGCGGCAGGCCCGGCAGCGCGTCCATCCCCACCACCGCGCGCAGCGCCGGCAGTTGGGCCCGCAGCGCCTCGACCCGGGCCGCCTGCGCCGCGTCGTCGCAGACCACGACCACCGCCTCGGAGTCCGACAGCACCCAGGCGAGCTCCTCCTCCCCCGCCGTCGGATAGACGGGGACGAGGACCGCGCCCGCCGCCAGCACCCCGAAGTGGGTGTACGTCCACTGCGGCCGGGTCTCCGCCAGTACGGCCACCCGCTCGCCCGCGGCCACCCCCAGGCCGAGCAGCGCCCGCCCGACGGCCCGCACCTCCGCGCCCAGCTCCCCGTACGTCCGGGTCTGCCAGCCGCCGTCTCCCGGTGCCCGGAACCTGAGGGCCGTCTCCGGCCCGTACCGCGCCTCGGTCCACTGGGTGAACCGCGCCAGCGTGCTCGGCCGGCCGTCGACGTCGATGCACCTGTCCATCGCGTGCCCTCCCGGGAGTTGGTGACCCCCGACGCTAGGCATCCGGCGCGGCCCGGCGGCATGACCGGAAGCGTCACCCGCACTGGCCTCAGCGCTCAACCGCCTCGGCAGCGCACGTCATGTGCGGAAGGCGTGATCGTCCAGTGAGCGTCGAGTGGCCATCGACCGGTCTTTGTCGGCCACGAGAGTCTGTTTCCGGCCAAGCCATGCTTGGTAAAGCGCGCCCCAAGCCGGGAATGTGCAGGTCCACGCCCGGAACACCGCACCACACCACGCCTGTTGGCCAATTCACCAGTGGCCAACTGATCGTCTTGTAGGTAACGTTCATGTGTGCCCGGCGTTCGAAGGACAAGACGCCGAGCACACCGTCGGACTTCTCTCTGACCAAGAGCGGTTCGGCAGCGACCAATTAATCGGGGGAAAGAAGTCCGGGGGGACCATTCGGTTTCCACGCCTGTTCAGGTTGCCCATCGGGCTTCCTCCCCCTTGCGACAACGCAAGGGAATCAAATGAATCGCAACACCCTGCGGATGGCGGCCGTTTCGGCCGTCGCCGCCATCGCCATCGGGGGCGGCGCCGGTCTGGCCCAGGCCTCCACCGCGTCCGTGGCAGCGCCCCAGAGCGTCTCGGCCACCCAGCAGGCCGAGGCCCAGCAGGCGGCGCGCGCCCTGCTGGCCAGCCCGCTGGCCGCCGAGCTCACCGCCGCCGAGCGGACCGAGATGCAGCAGATCGTCAACGGCGAGCTCTCCGCTGCCAGCAAGTGGAAGGCCATCAAGGCGGCCTTCAGCAAGGTCGCCGGCTTCGCCAAGGCCATCGGCGGCAAGTTCAGCGACTTCAAGAAGTGGTACGACGGCCTGTCCTGGTGGGTGCGGGCCCCTCTCGCGGCCGTCTCCCCCGGCCTGACCCTGCTTGAGATCTACAACGCCCTCCACTGATCGAGTGGCGTGGGCCGGGTCCGTCCGGGATTCTTCCCGGGCGGGCCCGGCCCGCTACCCGTAGCAGACCTGCCCTGCTGCGGAGACACGCAGAGACGGAGCGTCCGGGATGACCGACACCAATTCCACAGCCCGTACCCGCGCGTCCGGCGGGAGCACGTGGGCCCTGCCCCTGCTCGCGCTCGCGCCCGCGGCGGCCATCAACCAGTTCACCGACCGGTCCACGCCGTGGCTCGTGATCTCCTGGGTGTGCTGCGCCCTGTCCGCGGTATTGCTGGCGGCCGGCTGGTCGACCGTATTCCGGCACGGAATGCGCGGTATCGGATCCTGGGTGATGTGCATTCTCGCGCACGCGGTTCTGGTGGCGCAGGCGATGCGACTCATCCTGTCCTGAGGCACACGCGATGCACACCTGAGGCCGTAACAGAATTCCGAATTGGATCCGCAAATTGAGCAAGTCAATCGGGGGAAGAAACCCGCGGGTGACAACCCTTCGGTTTCCACGCCTGTTCAGGTCGCCTGGTGCGGGCTTCCTCCCCCTTGCGATAACGCAGGGAGACCCTACATGAATCGCCGCTCCCTCCATACGGAGCCGGGCGGAGTACTGGTGGAGGCGAAAGGCCTCGGCCGCTCCTTCGGCCCCAAGCGGGTCCTGGACGACGTCTCTATGACCCTCCGCTCCGGCGAGGTGACCGGCTTCGTCGGCGCGAACGGGGCCGGGAAGTCCACCACCATCCAGCTGATGCTGGGCCTGTTGCACGGTGAGGGCCGCACCAGCTACCTCGGCCGCCCCCTGCGCGCCTGGGGCGCGCCCGGCACGGTCGTCGGCGCGGTCCTGGGCGGAGTCGCGGGCCACTCGAAGCACCGCGTCCGCACCCATCTGCGGATGGTGGCCGCCGGCTCCGCCGTACCGGACCGCCGCGTCGGCGAACTCCTGGACACCGTCGGCCTGACGGAGGCGGGCGGGCTGCGCCTGGAGCAGCTGTCACTCGGCATGGCCCAGCGCGTCGCCATCGCCCAGGCCCTGCTGGGCGATCCGCCGGTGCTCATCCTCGACGAGCCCGCGAACGGCCTCGACCCCCATTCCATCCGCTGGCTGCGGGAGTTCCTCCGCGCGCAGGCGGACCAGGGCCGGGCGGTCCTGGTCTCCAGCCATTTCCTCGGCGAGATGGAGCAGTTGGCCGACCGCGTGGTCGTCCTGTCGCGCGGCCGGCTCGTGGCCTCCACTCCGATGGCGGAGCTCCTGGCCCGTGCGGCCGACCGGCGGGTGGTGACCGTGGAGTCGCCCGATCTGCCGAGGCTGGCCGGGCTCGTCGAGGCCCTCGGCGGCCGGCTGACCCCCACGGGTGGCGCGGGCGCGCGCATCACCGGCCTGGACCGGGTACGGATCGGCACGCTCGCGGCCGAGAACGCCCTGCCGCTGTACTGGCTGCACGAGGCGGGCCCGTCGCTGGAGGAGTTCTACCTGGGCATCGCGGAAGAGGAGTTCAAGATCTCGTGAGGTCATCGGCACCGGCGGCCCCCGAGGCCGCCGCTCCCCCCGCCCTGCCGGCCCCCGTGGCCGTCGCGCCCACCGAAGCCTTCCTCCGGGCCTGCCGTTACGAGTGGCGGCATCTGGCGGGACTGCGCTCGACGTGGATCCTGCTCGGTGTCGTGGCGGTACTGAGCCTGCTGACGGGCATCACCGTCCTGCTCGACCTCGACAAGGACCGGCCGGTCACTCCGGCCACCATGGCCGACGTCATCGCGTGGACCCCGCTGGCGACGCAGGTTCCGGCCCTGTGCTTCTTCCTGCTCGTCCTGGGCACCGGGCCCGTTTCGACCGAGCTGGTGCGCGGAGGCGCCCGCACGACGTGGCTCGCGGTGAACGGTCGCTTCACCGCCTACACCGCGAAGTGCCTGGTCGGCTTCCTGATCGCGGCCGCGACGGCCGCCGGCAGCGCCCTGCTCGGCGCCTTCTCCTCCGCGACCGTCCTGGCCGTGAAGGGCGCCCCGCAGCCCGAGTGGGGCGGCGTGCTGGTGCCCGCCCTGCGCTTCACGCTGTGGATGGGCTGCTGGGCGCTGCTCTGCCTGGCGCTGGTGTCCCTGGTCCGCAGCCGGATCATCCCGGTGCTGCTCCTGTGCATGTGGCCGCTGATCGTCGAGCGGCTCGTGGGCGGGGCGCTGGGCTACCTGCCGGGGCTGGACGGGGTGGGCGACTGGATGCCGTTCGCGGCCGGCCGCGCCATGCTGACGGACGTCTCCGCCTACCCGGCCGACGACCGGCCCTTCGCGCAGGCGCTGGTCGGATCCCACCTGTCCTCGGGCACGGCCACACTGGTGTTCTGCCTGTACACCGCCGCGATCGCGGCGGCGGGCTGCTGGGCGTACTGCCGCCGGGACGCCAAGACGGGCTGATCGGGTCCCTCTCCGCGCCGCCGCTTCCGTATCGCACGGCGGCGCGGAGAGCTACCGTCGGACCATGGGGAGGCGGACGATCACCGTGCACCACGTCCGGGCCGTGCTCGCGGGGGCCCGCGGCAGCGGCATCGACACCGTGCCGCTGCTCCAGGAGGCGCAGATCCCGCCGCTGCTGCTGGGCGACGACCGGGCACGGATCACGCCCGCGCAGTTCGCCCGCCTGTTCCGCGCGCTGTACAGGACCACGCAGGACGAGTTCCTCGGCCTGAGTGCGGTGCCCAGCCGCCCCGGCACCTTCGCGATGATGTGCTACGCCTCGCTCGGCTGCCGGGATCTGGGCGCGGCCATGGAGCGGGCGGCCGCGTTCTACGGGCTGTTCCCGGGCGGGCCGGAGCTGGCGCTCGAAGTCGTCGGCGCCGAGGCGCGGTTCACGGTGCGCAACGACTTCGTCCGGGACGAGGAGCGCTTCCTCACCGAGTGCGTGCTGGCCATCTGGCACCGGCTGAGCAGTTGGCTGATCGGCCGGCGCATCCCGCTCGCGTACGCGGCGTTCGCGTATCCCCCGCCGCCGCACAAGGACGAGTACGAGATCCTCTTCGACTGCCCGGTCCGCTTCGGGCAGAGCCGTACGGGCGCCGCCTTCGACGCGCACTGGCTGACCGCGCCGCTGGTACGGGACGAGCCCGCGCTGGACGCGATGCTGCGCCGCGCCCCCTTCGACCTGCTGTCGCGGCCGGAGTACGGGACCACGGTCGCGGAGCAGGTCCGCCGGGCCCTGACCCGGCAGCTGCGCACTTCGCCGCGGCTGCCGGCGCTCGGGGAGGTGGCGGCGCGCCTCGCCGTGTCCCCGGCGACGCTGCGGCGCCGGCTGCAGCAGGAGGGGACCTCGTTCCAGCAGCTGAAGGACCACGTCCGGCGGGACGCGGCGATCGCGGGCCTGGCGGAGAGCGGCGAGCCGATCGCGGAACTCGCGGCCCGGCTGGGCTTCTCGGAGGACACGGCGTTCCACCGCGCCTTCCGCCGCTGGACGGGCACGACCCCGGGCGCCTACCGCCTCACTTCCGGCGGCTAGGGCCCGGGGTCGCTCCGGCGTTACGAGGTGTAGTAGCCGGCCACGTCGGCGATCAGGTCCACCGACCCCGCGTTGTTGTAGAAGCTCACCTTCCCGTTCACCACAGGGACGACGACCAGGTTCGGAATCGTCAGCCCGGCAGTGAAGTTGAGGTTCGACGCACTCGTGCGGGTCGTGCCGTTCGGGTACACCGAGACGTAGCTGGCGGTGTTGGGGTCGGTGGCCGTGACGTTCAAGACCACGGCCGTGACCCCGGTCGCCGGGATCCCCGCCGTACCGGTGACCTGCAAGGTCACCGTCCCGCCCTGACCCACCTTCGCCCTCGGCACACCCAGACCCTCACGGGTGTCCATCAACCGCGTCGGCGTGATCGGCTTGTACGTGGAACCCGAACCGTCGGTCGTGTAGTAACCGGCCACATCGGCGATCAGATCCACCGACCCCGCGTTGTTGTAGAAACTCACCTTCCCGTTCACCACAGGGACGACGACCAGGTTCGGAATCGTCAGCCCGGCAGTGAAGTTGAGGTTCGACGCACTCGTGCGGGCCGTGCCGTTCGGGTACACCGACACATGGCTGCTCGTGGTGGGCTCGGTGGCCGTGACGTTGAGGACCACGGCCGTGACCCCGGATGCCGGGATCCCCGCCGTCCCGGTGACCTGCAAGGTCACCGTCCCGCCCTGACCCACCTTCGCCCTCGGCACACCCAGACCCTCACGGGTGTCCATCAACCGCGTCGGCGTGATCGGCTTGTACGTGGAACCCGAACCGTCGGTCGTGTAGTAACCGGCCACATCCGCGATCAGATCCACCGACCCCGCGTTGTTATAGAAACTCACCTTCCCGTTCACCACAGGCACGACCACCAGGTTCGGAATCGTCTGCCCGGCGGTGAAGTTGAGGTTCGACGCACTCGTGCGCGTCGTGCCGTTCGGGTACACCGAGACATAGCTGGCGGTGTTCGGGTCGGTGGCCGTGACGTTCAGGACGACGGCCGTGACTCCCGTCGCCGGGATCCCCGCCGTGCCGGTGACCTGCAAGGTCACCGTCCCGCCCTGGCCCACCTTGGCCTTCGGCACACCCAGACCCTCACGGGTATCCATCAACCGCGTCGGCGTGATCGGCTTGTACGTGCCCTGGCCGGAGCCCGCGGGCGGCGTCACCGTCAGCGTGCCGCGCGGGTACTCGCTGCCGAGCGCGATGACGCTGATGTTCCAGTTGCCGGCGGGGGCGGTGCGCAGGTCCACGGTCGCCTTCAGCGTCCGGGCGTCCTCGGAGACCGAGACGGTCTTGGCCGTCAGCGGCGCCGGGCCGCCGGTCAGCTGGATGGTGTTGCTCATGCCCAGCGCCGTGCCCTGCACGGTGAGGGTCGCGACCGTACCGCTCTGCGCGGTGTTCGGCGTGACCGTCCCGACGGACAGCTCCTCGCCGCCGCAGGGCGCGGTGGTGCAGACGACCTCGGCGCGGTACGCCGTGCGCTCCGCCTCGTCCGGCAGTGCGAGGACGAACAGGCTCTGGTCGGTGCCCTGGCAGGTGTACGGGGACGAGCTGCCCATGCAGAGATTGGTACCGGCACTGCTGTAGAGCGCGGGCTCCGGAGTGGACGTCCCGCCGTCCGTGGCGGTGATGCCGACCCTGAACCGGTCACCCGAAACGCTCGGCAGGACGGCGCACACGCCGGTGCGCTCCGCGGAGAGCGTGCCGGTCAGCGGGCCGTACCCGTACGCGATCGACCCGGCGCGCGTGCACTCGGGCGCGTGCCCGGCGGCCGTGGCGATCCGCCAGGCGTCGAGGCGGTAGGAGGCGGGCAGGGACCAGTTCTCCGGGACGTGGGTGACGACCTGGTAGCCGGTGGAGCCGGTGGGCGTGCACGCCCAGGTCTTCTGGTGGCAGGAGATGCCACCGGTGTTGTCCATGACCAGCATGTGCGTGCTGTCGTGGGCGTCCCGGGGGTTGACGAGCAGCCGGTCCGCGGCGGCGGCCGTGGTGATCCGGTGGCAGCGCAGGGTGCCGTTCTGGCCGGACGTGCCGGTCGTGGCCGGGGCGCCGACCGCCGTCGCGGCGGAGGCGGCGCAGCCCTTGGCCGTGGCGGTGACGTCCCGGCGGACCAGGGTGTGGCTGCGCGCAGCGTCCTGGCCCTCCAGGAGCACGGTGTACGCCTTGCCCGCGGTGAAGGAGCAGCTGCTGAGGCCGTCCGTCCGGAGCTGCTGGCCCGGGACGGGGTGGTCGTAGCAGGAGGGCCCGTTGCCATCGGTGTCGATCATGGTGATCGCGTAGTCCGGGTACAGCTCCGTGTCGTCCGGGAGGCCGTAGCGGATACGGAGGAGCTCGGCGGTGGAGTGCGCGTCGGCCGGAATGGTCAGGCAGTGGGAGAAGACGCCGTTGCCGGTCTCCAGCCGCACGGCCGCCGCGTCGTCGGCGAAGCTCCCGGCCGGCAGGACCTGACAGCCTGCCTGGAGCACGTCCGTACGGACGAAGTGGACGCCGTACGGACCGGTCGCGCCGAGGTCGTCGGCGTGCACCAGCGCACGGAACGGCGCCGTTCCGGTCAGGGCGCATTCGCCCCGGACGAGGTCGCCGGCCTCGCACTGTGCGGCGCCGTTCCGGTCGACCACATCGACCTGGACGCTCACGCCGGCGCCGCCGCGCGAGGTGAGGGCGGCGATCCGCGCGCCCTGCGGGCTCGGCAGCTGCAGGCAGTGCGTCTGTCCGGCATCGGTGAAGTTGCCTGCGTACCGGCCCTCGGCGACGACGGCACAGTCCTCGGCGGCCGGTGCGGCCCGAGCGGCGCCCACCGGCAGGAGGAGTGCGGCGAGGACGGCGAGCAGGCACGTCACAGCGGTGGAAATCGGGCGTCTCGCTGACACCGAAGTCGTTGGCATGAACCCCCCAGGGTGATGTGCGACGAGTGATCGTCGCACACCCGTACGGGGGCGCAGTCAGCGGCGCCGGGGGCCGAAGGCGGCGGCCACGACGGAGAGCAGGAGGCCGAGGACGCCGAGGGCGGCGACGCCCAGCGTGCCGAGGTGGAGCGCGGTCTCCCAGGTCTCCGGCTTGCCGTAGGCCCGGTCGCCGAGGGCTCGCGCCTCGCCCGTGAAGGCCAGCTTCCCGCTGCCGTCCTTCGTGATCTCGTCCGCGTACGTGTACAGCGTGCCGGTGCGCGGGGCACCGTCGGCCGTCCATCGGGTGCCCTCGCACCTGGCGGTGCCCCGGCTCCCGCTGCCGCCCCGGACGAAGGTCTCCGTGCCGCAGCGCGAGGGCAGTTCGACGGTGGCCGGGGAGCCGAAGGCGTAGGCCGCGCCCCAGCCCGTCGGCTTCTGGGAGGCGCTGCCCACGAAGAAGAAGACGCCGACCGCTATGCCGGTGAGGACCAGGCAGAGCGTCGCCCGCTGCTTGAACTTCTCGCCGCGTCCTGCCACGGAATCCCCCAAGATGGTGTGTTCACGTCAAATCGATGACATACGGCCACCCGGATGGCTGATTCCCGCCCCGGCTTGTCGCGCGTTTGTACCGCACCCGCGCCCCGCGGGACAAGGCCTGCGACTCCCGGCCAGGAAAGCTGAGCTGCGCGGTCAGCGACCTCCCTACCGGTCGGTCACTACCTTCGCCTCACCCACTACCCCCACACGGACCCCTGGGAGAGCCGCCCATGCGATTCCGAAGCACCGCCCTGGCCGCCGTCGCCGCCCTGGCCCTCTCGGCCGCCATCCCCGCGACCGACGCGGCCGCCGCCGAGAGCGCCCGCCCCGGAGACCTCGTCAGCAGCGCCCCGTCCGCCTTCCACCCGCTCCCCGGCCAGCCCACCCAGACCAAGGCCTGGAAGATCCACTACCGCTCCACCACCGCCGACGGCGCCCCGAACACCGTCTCCGGCACCGTCATCGTCCCGCAGGACGGCCGCACCGGCCCGCGCCCGCTCATCACGTACGCCGTCGGCACCGTCGGCATGGGCGACTCCTGCGCGCCGAGCAACAACCTCCCGCACGGCACGGCCATGGAGGCCAACCTCATCCAGCAGCTCACCCTGCGCGGCTGGGCCGTGGTCGTCACCGACTACGAGGGCCTCGGCACCCCGGGCGTGCACACCTACACCGTGGGCCCCTCGGCCGGGCGCGCCATGCTCGACGCCGCCCGCGCCGCCACCCGGCTCCCGGAGGCCGGCCTCCCGGCCGACACCCCGATCGGCATCATGGGCTACTCCCAGGGCGGCCAGGCCAGCAGCTGGGCCGCCGAGCTGCAGGGTTCGTACGCCCCGGAGCTGAAGGTCAAGGGCACGGCGACCGGCGGCGTCCCGGCCGACCTGCTGAAGGTGGCCGACTTCAACAACGGCTCCTTCGGCTCCGGGCTGATCTTCATGGCGGCGGCCGGCCAGGACGCGGCCTTCCCCGAGCTCAAGCTGGACTCCTACCTCAACCCCGTCGGCAAACTGCTGGTCGCCGGCATGAAGGAGAACTGCGTGGCGATCGACGCGATCGCCGGCTCCTTCAAGCGGATCTCCGACCTGACCACGCGCAACCCCCTCGACCAGCCGGACTGGCAGGCCCGGCTGAACCAGAGCAAGCTCGGGCGCACCGCCCCCGCCGCGCCGGTGTACCAGTACCACGCGCTGGGCGACGAGTTGATCCCGTACGGGGTGGGCCGCGCGCTGCGCTCCGACTGGTGCGCGAAGGGCGCGAACCTCGAGTTCGACACCATCGTGATCGGTGAGCACGTCAGCGGCGTGATCACCCAGTCGCTCGCGGTCGGCAACTGGCTCGCGGACCGCTTCGCCGGGCGGGCCACGCGCGCCAACTGCTGACGCACCGCTCCGCCCCGCCCCGCCCTGCCCTGCCCTGCCCCGCCGGTCATCCTGCGGCGGGGCAGGACCGCGTCCCGGACGGCAGCCGACCGTCGAGCAGGAAGCGGTCCGCGTACTCCCGGACGCAGCGCGAGGACCCATAACCGGTGTGCCCCTCCCCCTTGTAGTCCACGACCACCGCCGAGCCGAGCCGCTCCGCCGTCTCCTCCGTCCACTCGTACGGGGTCGCCGGGTCCCCGCGGGTGCCGACCAGCAGCATCCGCGGGGCGCCCGGGCGGTCGATCCGCCGGATGAAGTCGGTGCCGGCGGGGCGCCCGTAGCAGGAGAGCACCGTCATCAGCTGGTGCGGCCCGAAGATCGCCGAGGTCTTGAGGAACTCGCCTTTCAAGTCCGCCAGTTCCCTCTCGATGGCCGCCGGTCCGGTCGTGTCGTTCGACCGGTCCGGATCGTCCGCGCAGCTCACGGCGACGAGCGCGGCCTCGGTGTTGTCGGCGGGCACCGTCCCGGGGCCGGCGTCCTGCGCCTCCTCGCCGGGCGGGTCCATCGGCCCGCCGAGCTGGAGCAGCTCCGCCGGGTCGCCGCCCCGTTCGGCCGTCGCCAGCGCGTCGGCGAGCGCGGGCCACATCAGCGGCGAGTACAGGGCGGTGCCGATCGCGCCGACGAGGTCCTGCCCGGTCGTGTACGAGCCGTCGTGGCCGACCAGCGGCTCCTCGTCGAGGCGCGTGACCAGGGCGGCGACCTTCTCCTTGGCGGTGCGGGTGTTGGTCCCGTAGACGCACTCCCGCTGGTGGGCGCACCAGGACAGGAAGTGCTCCAGGGCCCGCTGCTGGCCGCGCGCCGAGACGAGGGCCTGCTCGGCGAGGGGCTCGGTGAGGGTGTCGACGCCGTCGAGGACCATGCGGCCGGTGCTGCCGGGGAACTGCGCCGCGTACACGGCACCGAGCCGCGTCCCGTAGGAGAAGCCGAGGTAGTTGAGCTTCCTGTCGCCCAGGGCCCGGCGGATCACGTCCATGTCGCGGGCGACGTGCACGGTCCCGACGTACGGCAGGACGGGGCCCGAGGCGAGCTCGCAGCGCCTGGCCACGGCGCGCAGGGCGGCCAGTTGCGCGGCGGCGTCGGCGCCTTCCTCCTCGTCGGCCTGCTGGGAGCCGCCGCAGGAGACGGGCTCGCTGTGGCCGACCCCGCGCGGGTCGAAGGTGACGAGGTCGTAGCGCTCGCCGAGGTCGGCGAAGGCGTCCGGGTCGGCGGCCAGGTTCTCGATGCCCGGGGCGCCGGGGCCGCCGTAGTTCAGCAGGAGCGAGCCGAGGCGCTTCTTGCGGTCGGAGGCCGGTATCCGGGCCAGGGCGATCTCGACCGTGCCCTTGCCGGGGGCGGCGTGGTCGAGGGGCACCTCGACGGTCCCGCACCGCATCCCGGCGGGTACGGGCCGCTCGGGGCAGTCGCCCCACCGGATGGCGGGGGCTCCTGATCCGGCCGCGGAGCCCGGGCCGGGGGTCGCTGCGAGGCAGGCCAGGACCAGCGCACAGGCGGCGCCGACACACAGACCGCCACGGGCGCGGGTACGGCTGCGGGGGCGGGAACGGTGCACGGCACCCTCCTCGGGCATCCCCCCGGACCTCTGGACCGGTCAGCCCACCATAAGCGCGCCCGCGCACCCCCGCCCCTCGGCCGGGCTCAGCCCTCGCGGGGCCCCCGGTACAGCTCGTCGATCTCGCGCGCGTAGTCGCGGGCGACGGCGCCCCGCTTCAGCTTCAGCGAGGGGGTCAGATGGCCGCGCGCCTCCGTGAAATCGCCCTGGAGGACGGTGAAGCGGCGGATCGACTCGGCGCGCGACACCAGCCGGTTCGCCTCGTCGACCGCACGCTGGAGGTCCGCCCGCAGTTCCTCGTCCCGTACCAGCTCGTAGATCGGCACGGTCTGCTTCTTGTGCATCTGGCGCCAGTGCAGCAGGCCGTCCGGCTCCAGGGTGATCAGGGCGGTGATGTACGGCCGGTTGTCGCCGATCACCATGCACTGGCCGACCAGCGGGTGGGCCCGCAGGCAGTCCTCCAGGGGCGCGGGGGCCACGTTCTTGCCGCCGGAGGTGATGATCAGGTCCTTCTTGCGGCCGGTGATGGTGAGGTACCCGTCGGCGTCGAGCTCGCCGATGTCGCCGGTCGGCAGCCAGCTCCCGTACGGGACGCCCTGGCCGCTGTTCCAGTACCCGGCGAAGACGTGGCGCCCGCCGAGCAGCACCTCGCCGTCGTCCGCGATCCGTACGGCCGTGCCGGGCAGCGGCCAGCCGACCGTGCCGAGCCTCGGGCGCAGCGGCGGGGTCACCGTCGAGGCGCCGGTCGTCTCCGTGAGCCCGTAGCCCTCGAAGACCTCGATGCCGGCGCCGGTGTAGAACGCGGCGAGGCGCCGTCCGAGGGGGGATCCGCCGCTGAGGACGTAGCGGACGCGGCCGCCGAGCGCGGCCCGGATCCGCCGGTAGACGAGCGGGTCGTACAGCGCCCGCGCGGCCCGCAGCCCGAGCCCGGGGTTCTTGCCCGCGACGGCCGCCTCGCCCAGGCGCTGCGCGAGACGGGCGGCCCGGTCGAAGGAGGCGGCCCGGCCCATTTTCTCGGCGGTGGCGCGGGCGGTGTTGTAGACCTTCTCCAGGACGTACGGGATGGCGAGGAGGAAGGTCGGCCGGAAGCCGGCGAGATCCGCCAGCAGTTCCTCGGTGGCGATGCTCGGCGCGTGCCCGAGCTTGACCCGGGCCCGCAGGCAGCCGACCGCGACCATCCGCCCGAAGACGTGGGACAGCGGCAGGAAGAGCAGGGTGGAGGCCGGGTCCTTGCTGACCGACTTGAAGACGGGGTGCAGCAGCTCCACCGCGTTGTCCACCTCGGCGAAGAAGTTGCCGTGCGTGATGACGCAGCCCTTGGGCTGCCCGGTCGTGCCCGAGGTGTAGATCAGGGTGGCGACGGAGTCCGGCGTACGGGCGGCCCGCCGCCCGTGCACCACCGCGTCGGGCAGCTGCTCCCCGGCCTTGACCAGGCGGGCGACGGCCCCGGTGTCGAACTCCCACAGGTGGGCCAGCCAGGGCAGGTTGGCCCGCTCGGAGCTGATGATCCGCGCCTGCGCGGTGTCCTCGACGGCGCAGGCCACGGCGCCGGAGTCGTGGATGATCCAGCGCGCCTGGAGGGCGGAGGAGGTGGGGTAGATCGGTACGGTGACCAGCCCGGCGGCCCATCCGGCGAAGTCGAGCAGGGTCCACTCGTAGGTCGTACGGGCCATGATGGCGAGCCGGTCGCCCTCCCGCAGCCCCTCGGCGATCAGGCCTTTCGCGACGGCCATCACTTCGGCGGCGAACTGCGCCGCTGTCACGTCCCGCCAGACCCCGTCCCGGTCCTTGCGCGCGAGCACCGCCTCGCCGGGTGCCTGCCGGGCGTTGTCGAACGGGATGTCCCCGAGCGACCCGCTCTCCGGCACGCCCGCCAGCGCGGGCACCCGCACCTCGCGCACCACCCCGTCGACGGTGGTCTTGACGGGCTCGACGGGCTCCAGGGGCCTGGCCAGCCTCAGCTCGGCTTCCACGGCGCACTCTCCTCGGCTGGGGTAGCGAGTTACCGCCGGTAATGTACGCATCGGAACCCCGGCCGACCACCCTCCGCCCGCCTTCTTCACGGACGCTCCACGCCACCGCCCCACGCAGCCGCCGCCCTGCGCGGCGGGCAGCCCGGCGGGTCCAGGTCCTGCGCACGGAAATTCCATGCATTTATCTACGCGAAAGAAAAGAGGGCCACTGGATGTGGCCCCCTCATTCCGCTTGCGATTCAGGCGAGCAGCGCCTTGACCGCGGTGATCACGGGAACTCCGGCTTCTCCGACGAGCGTCGCGATTCCGGAGAACGTCCGGAGCAATTTCTTGAAGCGATCCTCGGGCGGATTCGAACTGATCTCCTCGATTGCCGCGTCCACCTCCGCCCGGTCGTCGGCATCCAGGTGCTGCCGCATCGCCCGGACTTCCTCGAGAAGCGTCTGCAGGGCCGACGCCTCGTCCTCCGGGCCGCCCACGCGCTTTCCGCCGGCCACGATGTCCCCGGAGCCCGTGTGCTCCGCCTTGCCGATGCTGCCGGCCCCGTACTGCGTGTACTGGTCGCCGCCCATCACCGGCCCCCGATGTTGCCGGAGCCGCTGTGCTGCGCCCTGCCGATGCTGCCGGCCCCGTACTGCTGGATGTGGTCCCCCATGACGGCGTGCTTCACGTTGTAGACCACCTGCGCGGTGTCCGGGCGGCCGATCGCCTTGGTGATCTCCATGACCAGGGCCTGGATCTCGCTGCGCTCCGTGGACCACACGGCATCGCGCTGGGTGCCGGAGGTGTTGAGGACCAGGCCGTACAGCGGGGGTTTGCCGATCACCGTGACGAGCTGCCAGATCAGCAGACCCAGCACGACGAGCAGCAGGATCACCCCCAGTTCACCGGCGGCGGCGGCCACGATGCCGCCGACGATGAGGGTGACGAGAGCGCGGGCGATGAACTTTCTCCAGGCCGCGCCTTTGTCGACCTCCAGAATGCGCTGTCCGACGTGGGAGATGTTGCGCAACGGATAGGCCTCACCGTCGACCCACAGCACGCCTTCCTGCACCCGGACTTCAACGGTTGATTGGCTACGCGCCATATCTCGCCCCCCTTGGCTGGTTTTTTGAGTTCTCGGCACGCAGTGTAGGACGATCTCGATCAGCCAAGTAGGGATCGGACAACTTCGACTTAGTGATGATCAATTACTCATTCCGCTTGACATGCAGCACAGCGAAATTCGCCTCGCACACGCCCCCCGCCTAAGGGTTGTCCCGTAAGTGATCTTGCGGTGGGGTGATCTCGGCCGTGGCCGGTGTGATCACGGCGTCGGAGCGGTCCTGGACAGCCCCGTTCGCCGGACCGAGCCCGCGCGCCTTCGGCAAGTTGATGAGGCAGCTGCGCCGCGAGGGCGGCGACGCGCCGGGCCGTGGCCGGCCGTGGAAGCTTTCCCTGGAGTACCGGGTGCTACTGGTGGCCGCGTACTGGCACACCGACGTGACTCTGCGCCAACTCGCCCCGCGCTTCGGAGTGTCGAAGTCCACCGCCGATCGCGCCATCGACCATCTCGGCCCCAGGCTCGCGCTTGCCCCGCGTAGGCGATTCGCCGAGGACGCGGTGCTGATCGTGGACGGGACACTGGTACCCACCCGCGACCACCAGGTCGCCGAGCAGTCGAAGAACTATCGCTGCTCGACGAACCACCAGGTGGTCATCGACGCCGACACCCGCCTGGTCGTGGTGGTCGGCCGGCCCCTGCCCGGCAACCGCAACGACCTGCGCGACTGCCCCTGAGAGGCGACGGTGTGCGCCACGCGATGCACGGCGTTGCCCGCCTGCACAACCTCGCTCTCACGGGATGACTCCCGCCGCATGCGGGACCTGCGAGGTCCCCGGGAGACGGCTCCCCACCTCGTAGTCCCGGAGGAGAATCAGCCGAGGCAGAACTCGTTGCCCTCGATGTCCTGCATCGTGATGCACGACTCGTTGACGCCATCGGCGCGCTGCGTCAGCACGTGCTTCGCGCCGAGCGCCATCAGCCGTGCGCATTCGGCCTCGAGTGTGGCCAGGCGCTCGTCACCCACGAGCCCGGCGCCGGCCCGCACGCAGAGATGCACCCGGTTCTTGACGACCTTGCCTTCGGGAACTCGCTGGAAGAGCAGGCGCGGGGCCACACCCGAGGGATCAGTACACGCGAAGTAGACCTCGTCCTCGGGCGGCAGCGAGCGGTGGTACTCCCCCCACGTGGCAAAGCCCTCCGGGACAGTCGGTATGACGTACCCCAGCACCTCGCACCAGAAGGCGGCGAGGCGCGCAGGTTCCGCGCAGTCGAAGGTCACTTGGAACTGTTTGATCATTGACATCGGCGCACACTAGCAGGGGCCCTGCTCCTCTCCCCGGGTCGGTAGGTCCGCACGTTGTCGGGAGGAGGCACCTGCTACCCGTTGCTGTGTCGTGCGGTCGCAGGGGTGAACCGAGGCCAGTGCTTTCCCCATGGGAACCTGGGATCCGATCCCGGCCAGCCACTCTCGTGCTGCCAAAGATCAGTTACGGGACAACCCTTAGGCGGCGGCTGTTTCGGCGTCCGGCGGACAGTCTCGGCAGCGGCCCGGTTCAGGAGCGCGGAAGGCGCGCTCGCAGCCGTCGCAGTTCTGGAGCGGGTCCGGCCGTCTGGCGGGCCGGGCGGCCCGGGCCGCCGGGAGGTGGGGCGGGAGCTGCGTCCTGAGGCGGTACGCGATCAGGGCCGCCGAGTGGCGCAGGTCGGCGGGAAGGTCCGCGGCCAGGACATGGCGTACGGCCTCGGGGGAAGCCCCGCGCTCCAGCCAGGCCGAGACCCCGGGCGCGAGCTTCCTCACGTCGCGGTCGGCGAGCAAGAGCCTGGGGTCTTCGCTCCGCAGCCGCGCGAGCAGGTCCACGGCCTCCTGGCGAACCGGCGCGGCCGGACCGGCCGCCTCCGGCGCGGGTACGGGCGCGAGTACGGGCGCGGGCTCGGCCACCGGCTCCGGCGCGGGGGCCGGTACGGGCTTCGGCTCGGGCAGCGGCTCGGGCTTCGCCTCGGGCAGCGGCTCCGGCCTGCGTACGGGCTTCTCGTCCGGCGGCGGAGGCAACGGCGGCTGCCGCAGCGCAGCCCCCGGGCTGTTGTACGAGTACGTACGGGTCACCATCTGCCCGGTCGCCAGCCGCTCGCGCCGCCGCTGCAGGTACCCGTGCTCCTCCAGCTCCCGCAGTGCTGAGGCGACCCGGATCTCGCCCTCCGTGGACAGCCCGGCGAGGGTCTTGACGCCGATGGGGGATCCGGCGGGCAGCGACTGGATGTACAGGGCGATGCCCCGCGCGGTGAAGGACAGTTCGCGGTGCTGGGCGAGGCCGTTGCCCACCACGGTGAAGTGACTGGCGTGCCGGATGTTGACGTGAACGACACCTGATCGGGGGGTCCCGGCGGGAACACGGGACGAGGCGCGCGGGGGCGCGCTAAGGTGCTGGGGAGCCATAGGGAAGCCCTTTACTTCCTGCTTGGTCAGGCCCTCGACCGGGATGCCAGTCCCGCCGGGGGCCGTCTCATGTCTGCTGTTGTCGGGCCGAGCATATACCCGGCAACCGGCGCCAAATCCAGCTGAGTTGGCATAATTCACCCATCCGAGGGATGGCGGCGCCCGGCCACAGGGCGGGCGTGGGATGGGCGGGTGGGTTGGTCGGTTCTTTCACCCGTGGATGTGTACTTATGCGTCTCAGCACGCCGGGTCGCGGAGAACCGGGATCCGGCGGCCGGCGGGACTTCCGCCCGCACCACCTTGGACGGGACCGGCGCTTCCCTTACACAATGGCCGGTGCCAGAGCGTGAGTTGACGTACAGCGCGGGGGGGGGGACCCATGCGGGCGGGAGAGCACTTTTCCGGGCGGTACCGGTTGGACGCCCGGCTCGGGCACGGCGGCATCGGCGAGGTGTGGCAGGCGTACGACGTCGAGCTCGGCCGGCCGGTCGCCGTGAAGGTGCTGCTGGAGTTCGACGCGGCGGAGGAGCTGCTGCGGCGGTTCCGCCGCGAGGCGGCCATCGGGGCGCGGCTCCAGCACCCGGGGATCACGGTCGTCCACGACATCGGGCGGCACGAGAACCGGCTGTTCCTCGTGATGGAGCTGCTGGAGGGGGAGGACCTCGCCCGGCTGCTGAGCCGGTCCCCGGCCGGCCTCCCTGTGGCCGAGGCGATCGGTCTCGCCCTCCAGGCCGCGGAGGCGCTGGCCGCCGCGCACGCCCAGAAGGTGGTGCACCGCGACCTCAAGCCCGCCAACCTCTTCCTGCTGGCCGACGGACGCCTGAAGATCTGCGACTTCGGCATCGCCCGTACCGCCGACGCCACGGACGGGCTGACGGTCATGGGCCGGCCGTTCGGCACTCCGCCCTACATGGCCCCCGAACAGTGGCGCGGCGAACACGTCGACGCGCGGTGCGATCTGTACGCCCTGGGGTGCGTGCTCCAGGCCCTGCTGACCGGCACCCCGCCGTTCCCCGCCACCGACCAGCCGTGGGTGCTGATGCGCCGGCACCTGGACGAGACACCGGCGGACCTGCGCACCGTACGGGCGGACGTGCCGGCCGACATCGCGGAACTGGTCGCTTCGCTGCTGGCCAAGGACCCGGCCGAACGGCCGGACGCGCCCACCACCGCCGCCCGCCTGCGCACGGCCCTGACCCCGGCCCCCGCCGCCCCCGGCCTGCACTCCGCCCCCACCGAGCCCGCACTGCCGCCGCCGGGCCGCGAACCGGTGCCGCCGCGCACCCCCGCCCGCGGCCCCCGCCGCCGCACCGTCGTCCTCGGCGGCCTCGCCGCACTGGCCGCGGCGTCGGGAGGCACGTACGCGGCCCTGCGGGGCAATGCCGGCGCGGGCGCCGCCGGCCCCTGGTCCGTCCTCACGGGCCACACCCATTCCGTGGTGTCGGTGGCGTTCAGCCCGGACGGCAAAACCCTCGCCAGCGGCAGCCTCGACAACACCGTCCGGCTGTGGGACCCCGCCTCGCGCACCAGCACCGACACCCTCACGGGCCACACCAGTAGCGTGTGGTCGGTGGCCTTCAGCCCCGACGGCTCAACCCTCGCCAGCGGCAGCGCCGACAACACCGTCCGGCTCTGGGACCTCGCCTCCCGCACCACCACGGCCACCTTGACCGACCACACCAGTTCCGTGGTCTCGGTGGCCTTCAGCCCCGACGGCAAGACCCTTGCCACCGCGGGCTGGGACAACACCGTCCGGCTGTGGGACCTCGCCTCGGGCACCAACACCCTGGCCAGGAAGGCCACCAGGGAAGCCGATGCCACGCAGTCGGTGGCCTTCAGCCCGGACGGCAAGTTGCTCGCCGGCAGCAGCCACAACTCCGTCCAGTTCTGGGACATCGCCTCGCGCACCAGCACCGCCACTCTCACCCGCCACACCGCTACGGTGGATTCGGTGGCCTTCAGCCCCGACGGCAAGACCCTCGCCAGCGGCAGCCGCGACCAGACCGTCCGGCTCTGGGACGTCACCAGGCGCAGCAGCATCTACAACTTCGCCGGCCACACCAGTGAAGTGGACTCGGTGGCGTTCAGCCCTGACGGCAAGACCCTTGCCAGCGGCAGCAGCGACCGCACCGTCCGGCTGTGGGACATCGCCTCGCGCACCAGCATCGCCACCCTCACCGGCCACACCAGCGACGTGGACTCGGTGGCCTTCAGCCCCGACGGCAAGACGCTCGCCAGCGGAAGCAACGACTCCACCATCCGCCTGTGGACGCTCACTTGACGGCAGTGATCCCGTTTCCCCCGTATTAGCATGAACATGATCCATCATTTTCCGGGTCAAGTCGGGGGGAACCATATGTCGTTCGACGCGGAATGGGCTCAGCACAAGGCTGCCGTCCTGGCCGGGCAGCAGTCGCCCGCCATGCGGCTCAACCAGGTGGCGCCGGAGGCGGGCGGCAGCCCGGCGGGCGGCCTGCTGGCCGGGGCCCGGTCCATCAACGGCAACGCCAACCTCCTGATCGAGATTGCCGCGCTCCTGCACGAGGGCCGCCCGGACGGCGACGCCTCCACCATGGCCCGTGCGCCCCGGGCGCACGCCGAGGTCTCGAAGGAAGCCCTGCGCTTCGCCCGGTTCACCGACGACCAGTTCAAGGACACGATCGCCCTGTTCGCCGGCCTGGCCACCCGCCTGAAGACCACTGGTACCAGCTTCGCCCGGGTGGACGACGGCACGGCCGCCGCCTTCCTGAGCCGGATCGTCGACGAAGGCACGTACGTGAAGCCCGAGGCCAAGTGAGCGGGCTGGCACATCGCGAGGACGTCGAGTTCCTGGAGGAGTGCAACCCGGCACTCGTCGAGCGCAACGCCGCCGAGTTCCGCCGGCTGCGCGACCTCCTCGTCCAGGTCGAGGAGCCCGCCCGGCGGGCGGAGACCCGTACGCAGTGGCAGAGCGACGGCAGCCACACGTACACCTCGCGCCTCAAGGAGGCCCGCCAGCTGGTGGCGCACATGGCCGAGGGCTACGACAAGGCGGCGAGCGCCCTGCACGCCTACGCCCTGGCCCTGGCCACCGCCAAGACCCATTACGGCAACGGCAAGCGCTCCGAGCGGGCCCTCGCCGCGCTCATCGGTACCAAGGGCACCGCGATCACCCGCACGGCACAGGAGGCGGAGCCGATGCGCCAGTGGGAGGACATGCGGGCGACCACCGGATTCCTCGACGGCCTCGCCGAGCTGACCATGGACGTGGACGACATCCGCGACGCGGCGAACCGCCTCCACGACGACGCGGGCGGCAACTTCCGGCTGGCGAAGACCACGGAGCAGGAGGCGCGGAGCACGTGCGTGCACGCGCTGAAGCAGGCGTACGAGCTGCTGCCGGAGTTCAAGGTCAAGGGCAGCGACAGCCGGCCCGACCTGTACGCGGCGATGGCGGACATCCGCCGTGAGGCGGAAGAGGCACGCACGAGCCCGCTGACCCACCTCCCGGGCAGCGGCCCCAAGCGGGAGATGACCGGCCCGGTCGGCCCGGACACCCTGATATCGCCTGCGCTGCGGGACATCCGGATGAAGACGGCGGGGCTGCCGGACGACCCGGCCGACACCTTCTGGAACGCTCCGGACAACGATGCGGACAAGACCGAATGGATCTCCAAGAACAAGGAGATACTGCGGGCCGCGGCCCGGCACGCAGGACTGCCCGAAGAGCTCGTCGCGGGCATCGCCTGGAAGGAGATCGCCGGGCAGCCCGGCTTCTTCGACAACGGTGCTGACTTCCTCCGCAGGTCGGCCGACGAGACCCCGTGGGGACTGAGTCCGATCACCGCGGAGAATCTGCCGTGGCGGTTCGGCGGACAGGTGGACGAGACCTCGTTCGGGCCCATCGCCATCCAGCTCCGGCGCGGCGCCGAGGTACTCGGCTACGATCCGGAGCACCTCACGGAGCGGCAGCAGCACGTGGTGCAGGGAGCGCTCCAGGACCCGAAGCAGAACGCGTTCATCGCAGCCGGCTTCCTGGCCCAGATCAAAGCCGAGACCGGCTACGCCGACGTCCCGGCCGATCAGCTGACCCAGGCCCAGATGCAGGAGATCGCCGCCCGCTACAACGGCGGCCCGTACTGGGAGTCGAAGAAGGGCCAGGACTACGGCAATGAATTCGTCGACAACCTCGGCAAGGTGAAAGAGGCAATGCGTTGAGTTCGCGCCGCGAGAACATCGACCTGCCCGAGGACCAGGGATGTCTGCGGTGGGTGCTGGGTGTCCCGCTCGCACTCCTGTACGCGCCCGCCGCCTACTTCTGTTTCCTCGCCTGGTCCGCGTGGCCGAGCGAGCGCGACCATCCATGGCGTGCGGACGTCCAGTCGCTCGCCTACGCCTCCGCGACGCTGTGCGGCATCGGACTGCTGATCACCCTCGCCCCGGTGTTCCGACGGACCATGGGCCTGTGGTGGTACGTGCTTCCGCTGCTGCTGGCCGGGACGGCACTCCTCCGCAGCTGGATGGCGTGAGTGCAATGAAGTACCCCCGCGAGACCATCGACCTGCCCGAGGACCGAGGACAACGCCGCAGCCCCCGCCCGGACGGGGGCGGGGGCTGCGGCGAGTGCGGAAGGATCAGGCGGGCACGGGGACCGGGTCCGACTTCGCGGCCGGGGTCGCCGGGGCGGGCTCGTCCAGCGCGGAGGCCGAGGCGGAGGCGTAGGCCTCCTTGTCCAGGATTCCCTCGCGGGCCGAGACGATGACCGGGACCAGCGCCTGGCCGGCCACGTTGGTGGCGGTGCGCATCATGTCCAGGATCGGGTCGATCGCCATCAGCAGGCCGACGCCCGCCAGCGGCAGGCCCAGCGTGGACAGGGTCAGCGTCAGCATGACCGTGGCGCCGGTCAGACCGGCCGTCGCGGCCGAGCCGATGACCGAGACGAAGGCGATGAGCAGGTACTCCTTGATGCCCAGCTGCACGTCGAAGATCTGCGCGATGAAGATGGCGGCGAGCGCCGGGTAGATCGCGGCGCAGCCGTCCATCTTCGTGGTGGCGCCGAACGGGACGGCGAAGGAGGCGTACTCCTTCGGGACGCCGAGGCGCTCGGTGACCTTCTGGGTGACCGGCATGGTGCCGACCGAGGAGCGGGAGACGAAGGCCAGCTGGATGGCGGGCCAGGCGCCCTTGAAGAACTGCAGCGGGCTCACCTTGGCGACCGTGGCGAGCAGCAGCGGGTACACGCCGAACATCACCAGGGCGCAGCCGATGTAGACGTCGGCGGTGAAGGTCGCGTACTTGCCGATGAGCTCCCAGCCGTACGTGGCGATCGCGGTGCCGATCAGGCCGACGGTGCCGATGGGGGCGAGGCGGATGACCCACCACAGGGCCTTCTGGAGCAGCTCGAGCACGGACTCGGCGAGGTCGAGGACGGGCTGCGCCTTGCCGCCGAGCTGGAGCGCGGCGATGCCGGCGACGACGGCCAGGAAGACGATCTGAAGGACCTTCAGCTCGGTGAACGGCGTGACGATGTCCGTCGGCACGATCCCGGTCAGGAAGTCGATCCAGGAGCCGGTCTTCTTCGGCTCCTTGCCGTCGGCCGCGGTGAGTCCGGTGCCCGAGCCCGGGTCGGTCAGCAGGCCGATGGCGATGCCTATGCCGACCGCGATCAGCGAGGTGATCATGAACCAGAGCAGCGTGCGCGAGGCGAGCCGCGCGGCGTTGTTGACCTTCCGCAGGTTGGTGATGGACACCAGGATCGCGAAGAAGACGAGCGGGGCGATGGCCAGCTTCAGCAGCTGGACGAAGATGTCGCCGGTCTTCTCCAGGGTGGTGGCCAGCCAACTGACGTCCTGGCTGCGGGCGATCCAGCCGAAGAGGACGCCGAGGACCAGACCGGTGATGATCTGGGCCCAGAACGGGAACTTGAACGAGGCCTTGGCGGGAGCCTGGGCCTGGGGGGACGCGGACACGGACACGCTCCTGGGGTGACGCACGAAGACAGAGGGGGGTGGGGCCATTGCGGTGCGGCAGCAGCCAGGGAGGGCGGCCGGCCGGGACCGCTGCTGTATCGATTCAGCGCACGGGGCGGATCAACAGCAACAGGCCGCGGTCGCGCGGCGGCAGAGGTCGACGTACAGGCGCGCCACGAGCGGGACGCTCACGGTGATCGGCTGCGCGGCTGTGGTCGACATGTTGAACACGCTAACACTTCTCCTTTGAGAATCTCAAAGGGCTTCTTTGGGACCGGAAAACACCACCGCCCCAGCGCTGCGGGCGGTTTACCCGGCGCTGGGGCGGTTCGGTGTGTGAGGAAGCTAACGGGCGGCCGAGGCCTCCCTAGGAGGTCACGCGCGCCGCGTCGTCGGCCGCGTCCTCCTGGCTGCGGTTGGCGGCGAGCTTCTGCTTCGCGCCCGCGACCCGGCCGGAGATCTGCTCGGACATCTCGTCGCGCTGCTTGCGCAGGAGCACGAAGGAGAGCGGAGCGGAGAGGACGAGGGCCAGCAGCACGATCCAGGCGAAGTTGGCGTCCCCGAGCCCGGCGGGCACCCAGCCGAGGCGGACCAGGACGGCGGCGACGACGAGGCATCCGACGAAGATGCCCAGACGCATCGCGGTGTAGCGGATCGTCGCGCTCGGCTTGAGGGACACGGTGACCCCTTCCTTCTCGTCTTCGTACGGCGGCACGTGCCCGTCCAGTGAAGCACGCCGGTCCCCCGCTCCCGCCCGCTGGGGTCGGCGCCCGGGCCGGTCAGTACAGCGGCAGCAGCATCGTGATGTCGTCGCGGTCGTCGCCGGGGGCGACGCGGATGGCGTCGGGGACGCGCCCGACCTCCTTGTAGCCGCAGGCCTCGTAGAAGCGCTCCAGGCCCATGCCGCCGCGGCAGCCGAGGCGGATCGCGTCGATGCCCTCGAGGGAGCGGGCCGCGTCCGCCGCCGCGGCCATCAGGTCGCGGCCGTAGCCCTTGCCCTGGTGGCGCGGGTGGACCATCACCGTGTACGCCCACAGCCAGTGCAGCTGCAGGCGGTGCGTGTTGTGGGTCAGGAACGCGGTCGCGGCGACCTCGCCCGCCCCGTCGTGCCCGACGAGGAGCCGGCTTGCCCCGTCGGCGACCGCCGCGAGCTGCTTGATCAGCGCCGGGCGGATGTCGTCGGCGGTGACCGGGGGTACGAAGCCCACGGCGCCGCCCGCATTGGAGACGTCGGCCCACAGCGACAGGATGCCCTCGTGCAGGGCGGGGTCGATGACCGGATCCAGGGTAAAAGTAAGGGTCACAAATGAAGATTATCTATTACGCCCGCCCCTGGCAACGAAGAAGCCCCGGCCCGCACAGCGGACCGGGGCTCCCCACGTGGCGGGGCGTCAGACGCGCATCGCCTGCGGCGTCTCGCGCAGGCCGGCGTCCGGTCCGGGGTACTCGCGGATGATCTCGTAGCGCGTGTTGCGCTCGACCGGGCGGAAGCCCGCCTCGCGGATCAGCTCGAGCAGGTCCTCGCGGCCCAGCTTGTTCGGGGTGCCGTAGTTGTCCGCGTCGTGCGTGATCTTGTACTCGACGACCGAGCCGTCCATGTCGTCCGCGCCGTGCTGGAGCGCGAGCTGGGCGGTCTGCACCCCGTGCATCACCCAGAAGACCTTGACGTGCGGCACGTTGTCGAAGAGCAGCCGGGAGACCGCGAAGGTCTTCAGGGCCTCGGCGCCCGTCGCCATCGTCGTCCGCGCCTGGAGCTTGTTGCGGACCTTGCCGTCCTGCATGTCCACGAAGTCGTGCTGGTAGCGCAGCGGGATGAAGACCTGGAAGCCGCCGGTCTCGTCCTGGAGCTCGCGCAGCCGCAGCACGTGGTCCACGCGGTGGCGCGGCTCCTCGATGTGCCCGTACAGCATCGTCGAGGGGGTCTTGAGGCCCTTCGAGTGCGCGAGGCGGTGGATGCGCGACCAGTCTTCCCAGTGGGTGCGGTGGTCCACGATGTGCTGGCGGACCTCCCAGTCGAAGATCTCCGCGCCGCCGCCGGTGAGCGACTCCAGGCCGGCCTCGATCAGCTCGTCCAGGATGTCCGAGGCGGACATGCCGGAGATCGTCTCGAAGTGGTGGATCTCCGTCGCCGTGAACGCCTTCAGCGAGACGTTCGGCAGCGCCTTCTTCAGCTCCGACAGCGAGCGCGGGTAGTAGCGCCACGGCAGGTTCGGGTGCAGGCCGTTGACGATGTGCAGCTCGGTGAGGTTGTCGTTCTCCATGGCCTTGGCCAGGCGCACGGCCTCCTCGATGCGCATCGTGTACGCGTCCTTCTCACCCGGCTTGCGCTGGAACGAGCAGTACGCGCACGAAGCGGTGCACACGTTCGTCATGTTGAGGTGGCGGTTGACGTTGAAGTGGACGACGTCGCCGTTCTTGCGCGTGCGCACCTCGTGGGCGAGGCCGCCGAGCCAGGCCAGGTCGTCCGACTCGTAGAGGGCGATGCCGTCCTCACGGGTCAGCCGCTCGCCGGAGCGGACCTTCTCCTCCAGCTCGCGCTTGAGCCCAGCGTCCATGCGGTGGTCGCCTCCTCTAGATGCCTGTCCTGCAACCCGACCCCACCGTACTCTCAGCTCTCCTCGGGCAGTTCCCCGACCCGGTTCTCCCACTTCGTGGAGAGCACGATGGTCGTACGCGTACGGGAGACGCCCTTGGTGCCGGAGAGCCTGCGGATGATCTTCTCCAGGCCGTCCACGTCGTTGGCGCGCACCTTCAGCATGAAGGAGTCGTCGCCCGCGATGAACCAGCAGTCCTCGATCTCGGCGAGGTCGCGCAGCCTGCGGGCGACGTCCTCGTGGTCCGCGGCGTCGGACATGGAGAGCCCGATCAGGGCCGTGACGCCGAGACCGAGCGAACGCGAGTCCACGGTCGCGCGGTAGCCGGTGATGACGCCGGCCGACTCCAGCCGGTTGATGCGGTCGGTGACGCTGGGGCCGGAGAGACCCACGAGACGGCCCAGCTCCGCGTACGAGGCACGACCGTTCTCGCGAAGTGCCTGGATGAGCTGCCTGTCCACCGTGTCCATTACGTGGAGCCTTCCATTATTCGGCGATCCTGCAAGTTTAGGTATAGAATCTAAGGCACACAGGGTCAACACCCTGTGAATCTTTTCAACAGATCAATGACGATCTTCAGGAGTGGTTCACCGTGTACACGATCGAGATGGCCTACGCACACATGCGACAGCTCCAGGAGCTGGCCAACCGATCCCGCACCGACCAGCCGTCCGCCGCGCACCGTGTCGACAAGACCCGCAAGCCGCGCACCGCCAAGAAGCGCTAGTCACGGCGCTGCTCACAGCTCACCGGGACGGGCGCCACCGAGCTCCCCCTCCCAACGGCGGTACAGCCGGTGCGGCACCCCTGCCGCGTCGAGCACCCGCCCCGCGACGAAATCCACCAGATCCTGGATGTGCGTCGCACCCGCGTAGAACGCCGGAGAGGCGGGCAGCACGACCGCGCCCGCCTCGTCCAGCGTCACCAGATGCTTCAGCGTCTGCCCGTTCAGCGGGGTCTCCCGCACCGCGACCACCAGTCGGCGCCGCTCCTTGAGCGTCACGCTCGCGACGCGCTGGAGCAGGTCCTTCGACAGCCCGAGCGCCACCCCCGCCACACAGGCCGTGGACGCCGGCACGATCAGCATCCCCTTGACGGCGTACGAGCCCGAACTCGGCCCGGCCGCCAGGTCCCCCGCGCCCCAGTAGCGGACGTCGGCCAGTTCCGGCCGGGCGAAGGTCGCGGGCTTCCCGTCGGCCCCGCGCTCCAGCCACTCCCCCAGGTCCTCCCGCCAGTGCGCGTCGCGGAAGGCGATCCCGGTCTCGTCCAGCAGGGTGAGCCGGGAGGCCCGGCTCACCACCAGGTCGACGCTTTCGCCGGCCGCGAGGAGCCCGCGGAGCACCGCCGCCGCGTACGGGGTCCCGGAGGCGCCGGAAACCCCCACCACCCACGGGGTGCGCTTGCGCTCAGTCATACCTCCGAGACTATCCGGCCACCCCGGGCGGGCACTCGCTAAGGTGGCCGGACGTTCCAGAGGGTGGGACGACACGGGGGCGAGGATGCGTACGACGATGGGCACGACGACAGGTCCGGCGTGGACACAGGGCGACCGCGCGAAGGCCGCGGCCAAGCTCGTGCTCGGCTGGGTGGCCCTGCTGTGGCTGATCGAGGCGATCGACTTCGCCACCGGCCACGCCCTGGACGCGTACGGGATCTTCCCCCGCGATCCCGGCCGGCTGATCGGGATCGCGGCCCACCCGTTCCTGCACTTCGGTTTCGGCCACGTGGCGTCCAACAGCCTCCCGCTGCTGGTCCTCGGCTTCATCGCCGCCCTCGGCGGCATACGCCGCTTCCTGGCCGTGAGCGCGCTGAACATCGCCGCGGTCGGGATCGGCGCCTGGCTGATCGCCCCGCCGAACACCGTCGGGGCCGGCGCCTCGGGGCTGGTCTTCGGCCTCTTCGGCTACGTCGTGGTGCGCGGCTTCGTCGAACGCAAGCCGCTGAACGCGGCCGTGGGCCTGGTCATCGCCGCACTCTGGGGCAGCACGGCCTTCCTCGGCATCCTGCCCACGGACTCCGGGGTCGGCTGGTACGCCCACCTCATCGGCCTCGTGGCCGGCGTGTTGACGGCCCTGTACTTCCGCCGCCCGGCCCCTCCGGCCCACCCGTCGGCCGCCGCCTAGAAGGTCAGGCCCCGGACCGCCAGGTCCAGCAAGGCGCACACGAAGAGGGCAATCCCGATGAACCCGTTGACCGTGAAGAAGGCGCGGTTCAGACGGGACAGGTCGTGCGGCGTCACGATGCTGTGCTCGTAGAAGAAGGCGCAGACGACGACCAGCAGACCCGCCCAGAAGAACATCCCCGCGTCCGTGGCGAGGGCGTACCAGACCAGCAGGGCCGTGGTCACGGCGTGCGCGCCGCGGGCCCCCCACAGCGCGGCCGGGACGCCGAAGCGGGCCGGGACGGACTTGACGCCCTCCGCGCGGTCCGCCGCGACGTCCTGGGAGCCGAAGATCAGGTCGAAGCCGCCGATCCACACACCCACCGCGAGACCCAGGATCACCGCGTCCCACGACCACTCACCGGTCACCGCCAGCCAGGCCCCGACCGGGCCGATCGCCTGCGCCAGGCCCAGGATGGCGTGCGGGAAGTTCGTGAACCGCTTGCCGTACGGGTACACCACCATCGGTATCACCGCGACGGGCGCCAGCGCGAAGCAGAGCGGGTTCAGCAGCGCCGCCGAGCCCAGGAAGACCAGGAGCGCGATCCCGGCCCCGGTCCACGCGGACCGCACCGACACGGCTCCGGTGACGAGCTCACGGCCGGCCGTGCGCGGGTTCCGGGCGTCGATCTCGCGGTCGATGATCCGGTTGGCGGCCATCGCGAAGGTCCGCAGGCCCACCATGCAGACGGTGACGAGCAGCAGCGTGCCCCAGTGCACGTTCCGGTCGAGCCGGAACATGGCGGTGAGCGCGGCGATGTAGGCGAAGGGCAGCGCGAAGACCGAGTGCTCGATCATCACGAGCCGCAGGAACGCCTTGATCTTGTTGGTGGCCTCGGGGGCGGGGCCGGGCCCGACCACTCCGTCGGCGGTGGTCATCATGCGAGGCTCCCGCGGAATTCTTCGAGGTCTGCCAGCAGCGTGGCGAGGGGCACCGGGTCCGTCTCCAGGATCAGGAAGGCCTCGGCGTCACCCTCGGGCGGGGTGATCCGGGCCGTGAACGCGTAGTCCTCGCCGACCGGGCGGCCGTCGAGCCGCAGTACCGCCCCGGCCTCGACGGTGAACCGCCCGCCGGCGCCGAGCGCGGCCTGCAGCCGCTCCGCGAAGTCGTCCGCCTCGGCGTCGCGCAGGCCCGGCAGCTCGAAGCCGCCGCCCTCGCCGTGCTCGCCGCCCTCACCGCCCTCGCCGTCCGCCCAGTCCAGCATCAGCGCCCAGATGTTCCCCGGGCCCGCGAACTCCTCGGCTGAGACCCCCGCCTGCTCGGCGGCCAGCCGGACGCCCGGGTCGGCCGGGTCGAGCTCCGGGCGCACGAGGGCCACGTACGTCTCGCCGCCGAGGAAGAGGGCGGGGCCGCCCATGGCGATCGGGCTCACAGGCCGTACTCCTTCCAGCGGCGGTCCACGAGGGCGGCGGTGGCCGGGTCGGACTCGACCATGTCGGGCCAGCCGCCGTCCCGGGTGTAGCCCTCCTCGGGGAGCTTCTTGGTGGCGTCGATGCCCGCCTTGCCGCCCCAGAACTGCTGGTACGAGGCATGGTCCAGGTGGTCCACCGGCCCCTCGACCACCGTCAGGTCGCGGGAGTAGTCCGTGTTGCCGAGCGCCCGCCAGGACACCTCGTGCAGGTCGTGGACGTCGCAGTCGGCGTCCACCACGATGATCAGCTTGGTCAGCGACATCATGTGCGCGCCCCAGATGGCGTGCATGACCTTCTGCGCGTGCTTCGGGTACTTCTTGTCGATCGAGACGATCGCGCAGTTGTGGAAGCCGCCCGACTCGGGCAGGTGGTAGTCCACGATGTCCGGCACGATGATCTTCAGGAGCGGCAGGAAGAAGCGCTCCGTCGCGCGGCCCAGCGGGCCGTCCTCGGTCGGCGGGCGGCCCACCACGATCGACTGGAGCAGCGGGCGCTTGCGCATGGTCACGCAGTCGATCTTCAGCGCGGGGAACGGCTCCTGCGGGGTGTAGAAGCCGGTGTGGTCGCCGAACGGCCCCTCCGGCAGCGTCTCCCCCGGCTCGAGCCAGCCCTCGATGACGACCTCCGCGTGGGCGGGGACCTGCAGCGGCACGGTCTTGCAGTCGACCATCTCGATGCGCTTGCCGGCGACGAACCCGGCGAAGAGGTACTCGTCGATGTCGCCGGGCAGCGGCGCGGTCGACGCGTACGTCACCGCGGGCGGGCAGCCGAAGGCGATCGCGACCGGCAGCCGCTCCCCGCGCTTGGCGGCCACCGCGTAGTGGTTGCGGCTGTCCTTGTGGATCTGCCAGTGCATGCCGATGGTGCGCTTGTCGTGGCGCTGCAGGCGGTAGAGGCCGAGGTTGCGGACACCGGTCTCGGGGTGCTTGGTGTGCGTCAGCCCCAGGTTGAAGAAGGAGCCGCCGTCCTTGGGCCAGGTGAAGAGGGCCGGGAGCTGGTCGAGGTCCACGTCGTCGCCGGTGAGGACGACCTCCTGGACGGGCGCGGCATCGCCCTTCACCTTCTTCGGCGGCACGTGCACCATCGAGCCGAGCTTGCCGAAGGCCTCGCGGACCCCGATGAAGCCCTGCGGCAGCTCGGGCTTGAGCAGGCCGCCGATCTTCTCGCTGATCTCGCCGTACGACTTCAGGCCGAGCGCCTTCAGCAGGCGCCGGTCGGTGCCGAAGACGTTCATGGCCAGCGGCATCGCCGAGCCCTTGACGTTTTCGAAGAGGAGGGCCGGGCCCCCCGCCTTGTTCACTCTGTCGACGATCTCCCCCACCTCGAGATGCGGGTCGACTTCGGCCTTGATGCGCTTGAGGTCGCCCTCCCGCTCCAGAGCCCGGAGCAGCGAGCGGAGATCGTCGTAAGCCATAGGGGCAAGTATCCGTCACCAACTACCCTTGAAGGGTCACCGGGGCCCTGTGCGGGCCCGCCGTCACTGCCCGGGAGTCGGTCCCACACCGTGCTGCGCTATCTGCCGTTCCTGCTGCTCCTCGCGCTGACCATCTACGCCTTCATCGACTGCCTGAACACGCCGGAGGAAGAGGTCAAGCACCTCCCCAAGCCGGTCTGGGTGATCATCATCCTGCTCTTCTCCATCGTCGGGCCGGTGGTGTGGCTGGCCGCGGGCAAGAAGCGGGCCGCCGCGACCGGCGGCGGCCGTGCGCCGCGCCGGGCCCAGTGGGTCGCCCCCGACGACAACCCGGAGTTCCTGAAGTCCCTGCGCGAGGAGCAGGAGAAGGACCAGGACAAGAACCGGGACACGGACAAGGACAAGGGCTCGGACTGAGTCCGCCGCATCCGGGGCCGGCGCATCTCCGGCCCGGCGACCCGGGAGCTGCGCCGCGACGAGCGGCCCCCGCGGGCGCGCAGCTCCTACGTCCTGGAGGGGGACGCGTAGTCCTGGCGCAGCTCGGCCCGGCGGGTGTCGGTCCAGGCGGCCCAGTTCGCCGGCCGTCCGGCCAGCGCGGACTCCAGCAGCTCGAAGTGCTCGTGCCAGCCGGCCAGGCAGTCCAGCCGCTCGCTGTCGGTTCCGCCCCGCTCGTTCACGAAGCGGATGACCGTCGAGTCGGTGCCCACCGGCTCCAGGTGGAAGCGGATCCGCTCGTGCCCGCTCACCGTGTACTCCACGACCCGCTCGACGTCCCAGGCCGTGACCCGCCCGTCGGCCACCGTCCCGATGCCGTGAAAAAGCCCTGCCGGCGCGCGCAGGGTGACGGCCCCGCCGAGCCGGCGCTCCAGGACCTCCGCCTCGGCCAGCCAGCCGCGCAGTCCGTCCGGTGTCGTCAGGGCCGGCCACAGCGCTTCGTAGGCATACGGCAGGTGCAGCTCGAACCGGATCCGCCAGCGGTCCTCGCCGCGGCTCTCGCTGGTGCCATGACTCACAGGAGGCATGACACCAGCGTCCCACTCCTGCCGGTCAGACGCCCGCGTACGAGTGCTTGCCGCTGAGCAGGATGTTCACGCCGTAGTAGTTCCAGATCCAGCAGGCGAAGGCGAAGAGCGCCAGGTAGGCGGCCTTGCGGCCCTTCCAGCCCGCGGTGGCCCGCGCGTGCAGGTAGCAGGCGTACGCCACCCAGGTCACGAAGGACCAGACCTCCTTGGGGTCCCAGCCCCAGTAGCGGCCCCAGGCGTCGCCCGCCCAGATCGCGCCCGCGATGATCGTGAAGGTCCACAGCGGGAACACGGCCGCGTTGATGCGGTACGAGAACTTGTCGAGCGAGGCCGCCGAGGGCAGCCGCTCCAGTACCGAGGAGCGGAACCTGCCGGGCGTGCGCCCGGCCTCCAGCTGGCTCTCGTACGCGTCGCGGAAGAGGTAGAGGACCGCGCCGGCCGCGCCGATGTAGAAGACGGCGCCGCAGAAGATCGCGGTGGAGACGTGGATCCACAGCCAGTACGAGTGCAGGGCCGGGACCAGCTGGTCGCTCTCGGTGTAGAGCCAGGTCACGGCGATGCCGAGGTCGAGCAGGACGGTGGTGACCAGGATCAGGCCGAGCCAGCGGACGTTCTTCTTCAGCGCGAGCAGCACCAGGTACGCGCCGACGGCCACCGTGGAGAAGGTGATCGAGAACTCGTACATGTTGCCCCAGGGGGCCCGCTGCACCGACATCGCGCGGGCGACGACGCCCGCCGCCTCCAGGACGAAGGCGAGCGCGGTCAGCGAGATCGCGATCCGCCCGTACAGGTCGCCCTGCACGGTGCCGCCCGCGGCGCCCGGGCCGTCGGGCACGTCACGGGTGCCCGCGGCGGAGCGGGTGACGACCTTCGGCTTGTCGAGGACGGCCGTGCCGCCCGCCTTGCCCCGGACCTGGACGGCGGGGGCGGCTGCGGCCTTGGCCGGGGTCAGCGCGGCGGCCGTACGGGCCACCTTGCTGCGGCTGCCGAAGGTCCACTCCGCGATGTGCGCGAAGAAGGCGAGCATGTAGACCGCCATCGACGAATAGACCAGGTAGTTGCTGATCTGAGCCAGGTTCTCGTTGGCTGCGGCAGCGAGCGGCGTCATCCGCGCTCTCCTTCGGGGGTTTCTTCGACGGGTTCGACGGGTTCGGCGGGCGTCGCGGTCGGCGCCTGCTCGTGCAGCGTGGCGGCGATCCCCGCCAGTTCCTCCGGGAGCCTGGCGGACTCGCTGCGGCCGAGGCCCGCCATCTCGACGACGGTGACGCCGTCCTCGCCGGTCACCGCGCGGACCCAGATCCGGCGGCGCTGGATGAACAGCGATCCGGCCAGGCCCGCGATGGCCGCGATCGCGCCCGCCAGGGCGAGGCCGCTGCCGGGCTGGTGGGTGACGGAGAAGGTGGCCCAGCGCTCGATGCTCTCGAACTTCACGGTGCCGGCGCCGTCGGGCAGCTCCATGGACTCCCCGGGCAGCAGCATCTTGGCGAGCGGGTCGCCGTTCTCCTTCATGAACTGCTGCATCTTGGACGTGTTCAGCTGGTACACGTTCTGCGGCAGGCCCGAGTCCACGCCGAGGCTGCCGTGGTAGGCGTTCAGGGCGACCACCGGGAAGTCGGCGGCCGGGAACTGGGAGAGCATCGTGCCCTTGCCCTTGCCCGCGAAGGTCGGCACGAACTGGGCGGAGAAGCCGAGCTGCTCCTTCTCGCCGTTCTTGTTCCGGTAGCCGTCGGTGACCTTGATGGCGCCGGCCGAGGTGAGGTTCGCGTCCTGGGGCAGCATCGGCACGGCGTCCTTGTAGACCACCTTGCCGGTGGGATCGGTCACCGAGATGACCGGTGCGTATCCGTGGCCGAGCAGGTAGACCTTGGAGCCGTCGATCTCGAGGGGCTTGTTGACCTCGATCTCGGCCTTCTTCGGCGTGCCGTGGGCGCCCTCGCTGTAGGTGACGTACGCCTTGAAGTCGCGCGGGGTGCCCTTCTGCGGGCCGCTCGCCTCGTACGTGGCGTCGAACTTGTCGAGGGTGAAGCTGAAGGGCGGCAGGTCGTCGGGGTGGAACATGCTGCCCGACTTGAAGTCGTCGTACTGGGTGAGCGTGTTCGAGAAGCCGCCGCCGCGCAGGACGAGCTTGCCGCCCTCGGACATGAAGAGCTTGCCCCAGGCGAAGGCCACGAGCATCACGATGAGCGCGATGTGGAAGATCAGGTTCCCGGCCTCGCGGAGGTAGCCCTTCTCCGCCGCGACGTGGCCCCGGCCGGACTCGGTGCGGAAGCGGCGCGCGCCGAGCAGCGCCTTCGCGTACGCGAGGACCTCCTCGGGGGACTTCTCGGTGCGCCACGTGGTGTGCGCGGGGAGCCGGTCGAGCCGGCGGGGGGCGGCCGGCGGGCGGCCCCGGAGCTGACCGACGAACTGCCAGGAGCGGGGCAGGATGCAGCCGATGAGCGAGACGAACAGCAGGATGTAGATCGCGGAGAACCAGAACGACGTGTAGACGTCGAAGAGCTGGAGCTTCTCGGCGACGCTCACCCAGGACGCGTGGGTCTTCTTCCACTCGGCGACCTTCATCAGGTCGACGGAGTTCTGCGGGATGAGGGATCCGGGGATCGCGCCGAGGGACAGCATGAAGAGCAGGATCAGCGCCACCCGCATGGAGGTGAGCTGGCGCCAGACCCAGCGGGCCCAGCCGGTCACGCCGATGCCGACGGGACCGCTGTCCTCGACGGGGGCGGTGGAGAGCTGGGAGCCGGCCGCGCCGAGTTCCGGCTCGGCGGGCTCGGCGGGCTCGTGCGACGCCTCGGTGGACGCGTTGTCTGTCGTACTCATGTCCGTGTAGTCCTCAGATCCCCACCGTGAAGCCTTGGGTCCAGCTCTGCATGTCGCTGACGATGCTGTCCCACAAACCTGTGACGAGCAGCAGACCGGTGAGGACCAGCATGCCGCCACCTATGCGCATCACCCACGCATAGTGCTTCTTCACCCAGCCGAATGCGCCGAGCGCCTTGCGGAAGGCGATCGCGGCGAGGATGAAGGGCAGGCCGAGGCCGAGGCAGTAGGCGACGGTCAGCAGCGCCCCGCGGCCGGCGCTCGCCTGGTCGATGGAGAGGGTGTTGACGGCAGCGAGGGTCGGACCCATGCAGGGGGTCCAGCCGACGCCGAAGAGGACGCCCAGCAGGGGCGCGCCGAGAAGGCCGGCCGTGGGCTTCTTGTGGAAGCGGAACTCCCGCATCGTCAGCCCCGGGATCGCCCCCATGAAGAAGAGCCCCATGAGGATCACCACCCCGCCCAGGATCCGGGAAATGATCTCCTTGTTGTCCTGGAGGGTGGCGCCGAAGTAGCCGAACAGGGCTCCGGTGGAGACGAAGACGGCGGTGAAGCCCGCGATGAACAGGCTCGCGCCGGCCAGCATCCGCCCGCGCCGGGCCTCGGCGAGGTCGGCGCCGCTCACGCCGGTCACGTAGGAGAGGTAGCCGGGGACGAGCGGGAGCACGCAGGGCGAGAAGAAGGAGACCAGCCCGGCGAGGACCGAGATGGGCAGGGCGAGCAGCAGGGCGCCGCTGAGGACCGTCGTGTTCACGCCGGCCTGCTCACTTCTCCGCGAGGATCGGGTCGATCATCGAGCGCAGGGTCTCCTCGCTGACCGCGACCAGGGCGCGGGCGGCGATCCTGCCCTCCTTGTCGAGGACGATCGTCGAGGGGATGGCCTGCGGGTTGAGCGTGCCCTTGGGGAAGCGGAGCATCAGCTTGCCGTCGGGGTCGTAGAAGCTCGGGTAGGTGATCCCGTAATCCGCCTCGAAGGACGCCGCGTTCTGCTTGCTGTTGTCGCGGGTGTTGATGCCGACGAAGGCCACGTCCTTGCCGGCCTCGCCGAGCTCCTTGGAGACCTTCGCGAAGTACGGGGCCTCCTGGCGGCACGGCGGGCACCAGGAGCCCCACACGTTGAGGACGACGACCTTGCCCTTGAGCGTGGTGGTGTCGAGGGCCTTGCCGTCGACGGTCTCCCCGTCGAGCTTCGGGGCCTCGTCCCGCTCCCCCTTGGCCACCCGGGCGATGCCGCTCGGGCCCGTGACGTAGTTGCCGCCGGAACTGCCGGTCGGCTTGCCGCCGCCGTCCGCATCGGTGCACGCCGAGAGGGTGAGGGCACCCGCGACGGTCACCGCGGTCAGCAGGAGGGCGCGGCCGCTGGTCGAGCGGCAGCTACTTCGACGGACGCGGGCGCGGCTAAGGCTCATGTGAAAAGTTTCGCATGAGCGGTTCGCCGATCTACCGCACCCCCCGCACGGGTGTCAATGCCCTGGTCAGGCGATGGTCAACCGGTCAGGCGGCCGCGAGGTACGAGGCCCAGCCGACGGCGGGCGACTGGCCGGGGCCGAGCGCGCGGAGCTTGGCGAGCACCTTGGGGTCCTGGACGTCCAGCCAGTCGGTGAACTGCCGGAAGGATACGAGGCGTACATCCCTTTTGTCCGCCATGCCCTTGAGGGCTTCCTCGACGGCGTCCATGTAGATGCCGCCGTTCCACTCCTCGAAGTGGTTGCCGATGAAGAGCGGTGCGCGGTTGGTCTCGTAAGCCCGGCGGAAGCCGCCGAGGTAGGTGGCGGTGGCCTGGGTGCGCCAGCCCGGGTAGTTGGCGGGGACGCCCCTGGTGGTGTTCTTCGACTGGTTGGCGAGGATGTTGTAGTCCATCGACAGCACCTCGAAGGAGTGCCCGGGGAAGGGCAGCGACTGCAGCGGCAGATCCCAGACGCCCGCCTTCTTCACCGGCCAGACCTGGAGGCCGCCGGGCGAGCTGGAGTCGTAGCGCCAGCCCAGTGCGCGGGCGGTCGGCAGCAGGTTGTCCTGGCCGAGCAGGCACGGGGTGCGGGCGCCGGCCAGTTCCTTGCGGTAGTCGAAGGGCAGGGGTTCGAGGTCGGTGAAGCCGGTGTTCGTGCGCCAGTGGGTGACGAAGGACACGGCCTGGTCGATCTCGCTCTGCCAGTCGTCCGGGGTCCACCTGCCGACCGAGCCGGAGCCGCCGCAGAAGTGGCCGTTGAAGTGGGTGCCTATCTCGTGCCCGTCGAGCCAGGCCTCGCGGACGTGGGTGAGGGTGGCGCGGACGTTCTCGTCCTTGAGGTAGCCGATGTCCGAGGCCCCGACGGGGTTGTTGGGCGGCTGGTAGAGGCTCTTCTTCGACTCGGGCAGGAGGTAGATGCCGGAGAGGAAGAAGGTCATGCCCGCGCCGTGGTCCTTGGCGAGCTTGAGGAAGCGGGGGAAGAGGCCGTTGCCGATCTCCCCGGCACCGTCCCAGCTGAACACGACGAACTGCGGCGGGGTCTCGCCCGGCTGGAGGGGCACGGGCTTGTCGGGCTGGTTGGGCTGCGGGCCGGTGTCGGCGGTGGAGCCGTCGCCGATCGGCTTGGCCGGGGGCTGACCGGGGGTCTCGGGACCCAGCGGGCCCGGTTTGCCCGGGCCGGATCCACCGCCGCCGCATCCCGTGATGCCCGCGGCAGCGGCACCCAGTCCGAGCCCGAGCACTCCCCTTCGACTGAAGTCGCGCATGTCACCGTCCCGTCGTCAGACCCAAAGGCTCACGTCTCGTCATATAAACGGACAATTAGCCTGAGTTTGTGCGCTGACACGGTCATTCCCGCGCGTCTTGTATTTATTTAGGCAAAGCTGTAACGGATCGTCACAGAATGTGGATCAACGCGATCGGGGGATCCACAGTGCGTGCATCCACAGGCTGTGGATGCACAGGCTGCGGACACAGGCTGCGGACACAGGCTGCGGATCAGGCGCCGAAGGCCTTGGACTTCCCCTTCACCGGCTTCGCCCCGGCCAGCAGGTGCGCCGGCACCAGGTCCCGGGCCGGCTCGCTGTAGCCCACCGACACCAGCTGGTCGCCCTGGTACGTGAACGACGTCATCGAGGCGAGCGTGCACTGGCGGCGGCGCGGGTCGTGCCACAGCCGGCGCTTCTCCGCGAAGCTGCGCACGATCCAGATCGGCAGCTGGTGGCTGACCGCCACCGCCTCGTGGCCGCGGGCCGCGTCGCGCGCGGCCTCCAGCGCGCTCGTCATCCGGACCACCTGCTCGACGTACGGCTCGCCCCAGGAGGGCTTGAACGGGTTCGTCAGGTGCTTCCAGTTGCCGGGCTTGCGCAGCGCCCCGTCGCCGACGCCGAAGGTCTTGCCCTCGAAGACGTTCTCCGCCTCCAGCAGGCGCCGGTCCGTGGCCAGGTCCAGGCCGTGGCTCTTGGCGATCGGCGCCGCCGTCTCCTGGGCGCGCTCCAGCGGGGAGGACACCACGTAGGTGATGTCCCGGCTCTCCAGGTGCTCGGCGACCCGGTCGGCCATCTGCCGGCCGAGCTCCGACAGGTGGTAGCCATCGCGGCGCCCGTACAGGACCCCGTCCGGGTTGTGCACCTCGCCGTGACGCACCAGGTGGACGACGGTGATCTCGCTGCTGCTCATGCGGTGGCCTCCGCGGCGGCCCGGGCGGCGGCCGGCAGGGCGGCCGCGATCCGCTCGACCGCCCGCTCGTCGTGGGCGGTGGACACGAACCAGGACTCGAACGCGGACGGCGGCAGGTAGACGCCCTGCGCCAGCATCGAGTGGAAGAACCCGTTGAAGCGGAAGCTCTCCTGCTGCTTCGCGTCGTCGTAGTTCCTGACCTCGTCCTCGGTGAAGAACACGGAGAACATGTTGGACGCGGTCTGCAGCCGGTGCGCCACGCCCTCCTTGCTCAGCGCCGCCGTGACCAGGCCCTGGATCTCGGCCGACACCGCGTCGACCTTCTCGTACGCGGCCGCGTCCAGCAGGCGCAGCTGAGCGAGGCCGGCGGCGGTGGCGATCGGGTTGCCGGAGAGCGTGCCGGCCTGGTAGACGGGCCCGGCCGGGGCCAGGTGGCCCATCACGTCCGCCCGGCCGCCGAAGGCCGCGGCCGGGAAGCCGCCGCCCATGACCTTGCCGAAGGTCATCAGGTCCGGCTTGACCCCGTCCACCCCGTACCAGCCGGCGCGGGAGGTCCGGAAACCGGTCATGACCTCGTCGGAGATGTACAGGGCGCCGTTCTCGCGGCAAAGGTCGGCGAGCCCCTGGTTGAAGCCCTCGGCCGGGGTCACGACGCCCATGTTGCCGGGCGCGGCCTCGGTGATCACGCAGGCGATCTCGCCGGGGTGCGCGGCGAAGGCCGCCCGGACCGCGTCGATGTCGTTGTAGGGCAGCACGATCGTGTCGCCCGCCTGCGCGCCCGTCACGCCGGGGGTGTCCGGCAGTGCGAAGGTCGCGAGCCCGGAACCGGCGGCGGCCAGCAGCGCGTCCACGTGGCCGTGGTAGCAGCCGGCGAACTTCACGACCTTGGCCCGGCCCGTGAAACCGCGCGCCAGGCGGATCGCGGACATGGTCGCCTCGGTCCCCGACGACACCAGCCGGACCTGCTCGACGGGTTCGATCCGGGCGACGATCTCCTCGGCGAGGGCGACCTCGCCCTCGCCGGGCGTGCCGAAGGACGTTCCGCGGGCGACGGCGGCCTGGACCGCCTCGATCACCTCGGGGTGGGAGTGGCCGAGGATCATCGGTCCCCACGAGCACACGAGGTCGACGTACTCGCGACCATCGGCGTCGGTGAGGTACGGACCGGTGCCGGACACCATGAACCGGGGCGTACCGCCCACGGCGCGGAAGGCGCGCACCGGAGAGTTCACGCCGCCGGGGGTCACGAGGGAGGCGCGCTCGAAGAGCGTCTGCGAAACTGGGGCTTCATACGGGTACGGGTAGCTCACACCAGCCATGGTCTCAGAGGCCGCGACAGACTTGCGGACGGGCGTTTCACCGCGCCGCCGCGGGGGAGGTCACTGCCATGATGATCAGGCTGCGTGGCGGGGGCCACGGGGCCGGGGCAAGCAAGACCAGTCGGGTGGAGATATGCAACGCGGTGGTGGACCGGGCGAGGGTACGGACGGCCTCGACCCCCAGCGCGCCCGCGAAGCCCGCGAATCCCGCCGCCGGGGCAAGCACCGCCGCCGCTCCACCGAGGCGGCCGACGCGGTCCCGGGTCCGACCCAGGCGCCGGACGGCCTCCCCAGGGGCCGCGGCATGGGGGTGACGTACAAGTACTTCGGCGCCCCCGACGGCGCGACGGCCGCCCGCGTCCCGGTCACGATGCGCCCCGAGGAGCTCGGCGGCGACGAACTCGGCATGGGCGGACTCTTCACCAAGATCAAGCCGGAGACGGTGGCCGCGATGGTCCTGACCGGCATCGAGGGCATACCCCTCCACAAGGTGCCGCCGCTGGAGCTGGTCGTGCTGCACCCCGACTACGCGGTGGTCAAGCTCCCCATGACGGTGGTCGACCCGCTCCGCGGCATCGGCGAGGAATCGGTGGGCGCGGCCGCCTTCATCTGGTCCACGGTCCCGGACCGCGGCGGCCCGCGCGACGCGTTCAACGTCTACCAGCTGCTCCACGAGTGGCAGGACTTCTCCCACCGCCTCCACGAGGCCGGCCACCAGCCCTATTGCCTGGTCTGGCCCTGACCGTGCGGGTCAGCCCTGCGCGGCGGGGCGGTAGAACTCCAGGGCGATGTTGTCCGGGTCCCTGAAGTTGAGGTGGAGCCCGGACGGGTCCTCGACGATGCCGGAGTGCGCGACGCCCTGCTCGTCCAGCCTGGACTCCCAGGCCTCCAGCGCGGCGCGGTCCGCGACGTGGAAGGCGCAGTGGTCGAGTCCGACCCGTGCCGGGTCGAAGACGTCCGCCTGGTTCGACGTCGCGTGGGTGCGGAAGCCGAGGACGAAGGCCGGGGAGGCGATGGCCACGAACGGGCCGACGCCGTCCTCCACATCGAGAACCGTCTGCGTATCCAGCAGCTGGTTGTAGAACTCGGCGCTGCGTTTCACGTCGCTCACCGACAGCGCGAGGTGCCCGATGCCAAGGGTCTCAGGCATGGACGCCGCCTCCTCGGAGTGGTGGGTCGTCTCCCTTCCGATGCTACGCCGCACCCCCTCCCCGGGCCGTCGGCGTCTGGCAGCCTTGGCGCATGGAATCCGTAGTGCTGACTGCCTGGAGCGCCGGCGACTTCTGGCTGTTGGAGCGCAAGAACGAACCCGCCATGACCCGGTACCTGGGCGGTCCGGAGCCGGCGGACAAGCTCGCCGGCCGGCAGCGGCGGTACGAGGCCCTGAGCGCGCGGGAGCCCGCGGCCGGGCGGATGTTCCGGGTGGCGCTGGAGGCCTCCGGGGAGAGCGTCGGCAGCATCGGCTTCTGGGAGCGGGAGTGGCAGGGCGAGCCGGTCTACGAGACCGGCTGGGGCGTGCTGCCCGAGTTCCAGGGGCGGGGGCTGGCCGTGGCCGCGGTGACGGAGCTCCTGGCCTACGCCCGGACCCACGGCTCCCGCGACGCCGTCCACGCCTTCCCCGGCACCGACCACGCGGCCTCCAACGCGGTCTGCCGCCGGGCGGGCTTCGCGTGCCTGGGCGAGGTCGCCTTCGAGTACCCGCCCGGCGTCCCCCACCCCAGCTTCGACTGGTGCTACCGGCTCAGGGGGACGGGCCCCGTCACGCGGTCAGGATGATCCGGCCGCGCGTGCCCGGGGTCGCGAGGAGGGCGTGCGCCTTCGCGGCGTCCGCCAGCGGGAAGGCGTCCGCGACCCGCAGCGTGAGGGAGCCCGCGTCGACCAGGGCGACCAGGCGGGCCAGGTGCTCCCCGTCCGCGGCGACCTCCTGCTCCTCGACCCGGATCCCGCGCTCCGCCGCCGGGGCGGCGCCCGGTATCAGGCCGACGTAGACCCCGCCGTCGCGGACGAAGCCCAGCGCGGGCTCCCCCAGCACGGCCGTGTCCAGGACCCCGTCCACCGGTCCGGCCGGAGCCTCGCCGCGCGGGACGAAGGCGGCCGCGCCCAGCGACCGTACGAGTGCCTCGTCCTCCGCACCCGCCAGCGCCGTCACCACGAGGCCGGCCCGCGCCGCGAGCTGGACCGCGAGGCCGCCGACCACGCCCGCCGCGCCGGTGACCAGCACACTGGCCCCGGGGGCGAGGCCCAGCAGCTCCACCGCGCGTGCGGCGGTCAGCCCGCTCAGCGGGAGCACCGCCGCGGCCACGGCGTCCACCGTGGCCGGCGCGGCCGCCACGGCGGAGGCGTCGAGCACCGCGTACTCCGCATGCGTGCCGAGCGGCTTCACCGGCCCGTAGTGCAGCCCGACGACCCGGTCGCCGACGCCCCAGCCCGTCACGTCCGCGCCGACCTCGGCTATCTCCCCCGCCACGTCCCAGCCGAGTCCGAGCCGCTGCCCGGCCCCGCCGAAGACCCCGGCGCGGACGGCGCCGTCCACCGGGTTCAGCCCGGCGGCCCGCACCCGGACCCGTATCTGCCCCGCCGCCGGTCGCGGCACCGGCACCTCGGCCAGCTCGACCCGCTCCGGGCCGCCGAACCCGTTCACCACTACCGCCGGCATCGTCTGCTCGCCGCTCATGTCGTCTGCTCCGTCCGTTCGTTCGGTTCGTTCGGTTCGTTCGGTTCGTTCACCGCGAGCACTAACCTAGGGAGAGGTACTCTCTTTTCGTAAGTACGCACTTCGGGGTGCGTACCCGACCCGGAAGTGGGCATCCATGGCCACCCGCACCGCCGCCGCCCTCCGCGAAGAGGCCCGTTCCGCCTACGACGCCTTCCTCAAGGAGTGCCCCACCAGCCAGCTCCTGGCGCGCATCAGCGACAAGTGGGTCGGACTCGTCGTCAGCGCCCTCGGCCAGGCCGAGGACCGCTCCCTGCGCTACAGCGACCTCGGCCGCAAGATCCCCGGCGTCAGCCAGAAGATGCTCACCCAGACCCTGCGCTCCCTCGAACGCGACGGACTGGTCACCCGCACCGTCACCCCCACCGTCCCCGTCCGCGTCGACTACCGCCTGACCGACCTCGGCAGCAGCCTCGGCTGCCTCCTCTCCTCCGTGAAACTCTGGGCCGAGAACCACTTCGACGAGGTCAGCGCCCACCGCGAGAGCTACGACCAGGCCACCGCGACCTCGTAATTCCTCCGCATCCACCACCCCGGCAGTGGCATGCTGACAGGGTGAACGGACCCGGCATTCAGCTCACCCTCGCCCCCGAACTGCGCTTGTTCGCCGCGCCCAGCCGGCGCGCCGAACGCGTACCGACCGCGACCGACGGCGCCTCCAGCCTCGGCCACGTCGTCGAATCGGCCGGCGTCCCGCTCACCGAAGTCGGCCGCCTCCTCGTCGACGGCCGCGAGGTGCCCGTCTCCTACGTGCCCCAAGACGGCGAGTCCGTCGAGGTGTTCGGAGTCGAACGCCCCCAGCAGGTCCCGGGCGCACCGCTCCGCTTCCTCCTCGACGTGCACCTCGGCACCCTCGCCCGCCGCCTGCGCCTGCTCGGCGTCGACGCCGCCTACGAGAACGAGGACATCGGCGACCCGGCCCTCGCCACCCGCTCCGCCGCCGAACAGCGCGTGCTGCTCTCCCGCGACCGCGGACTGCTGCGCCGCCGCGAGATCTTCGCCGGCGCGTACGTCTACAGCGACAACCCCGACGACCAACTACGCGACGTCCTCGGCCGGTTCGCCCCCGTACTCGCTCCCTGGACCCGCTGCACGGCCTGCAACGGCCCGCTCCACGAGGCCGACAAGGACAGCGTGGGCGACCGCCTGCAGCACGGCACGCACCGCTCCTACGACGTCTTCGCCCAGTGCACCGACTGCGAGCGCGTCTACTGGCGCGGCGCCCACCACGCGCGCCTGGAGCGGATCGTCGACGAGGCGCTCCTCGAGTTCGGCACCGCCGACTCGGGCACCGTCTGAGCCGAGCTCCACGCCCCGGTGGCCCGCGGCTGGCAGACTGCCGGGGCATGACCGCCGCACTGGACGACGCAGAGGGCACGGAGCACGCAGAGGACGCGATCGACGTCGTCGTGGTCGGCGCCGGGCCCACCGGCCTGCTCCTCGCCGGTGACCTCGCCGCCGCCGGACTCTCCGTCACCCTCGTCGAGCGCCGGCCCCGCACCGCCGCCAACCTCACCCGAGCCTTCGCCGTGCACGCCCGCACGCTCGAACTGCTCGACGCGCGCGGACTCGCCGACGCGCTCCTCTCCACCGGCCAGCGGATCGACCGCGTACGCCCCTTCGGAGGCATGCCCCTCTCCCTTCAACGGCTGAGCACCCGCTACCCGTTCGTGCTCATCACCCCTCAATATGAGACAGAGAAACTGCTGGAGCGCCGCGCGCTGTCCACAGGCACGGACATCCGATATGACAGTGAGCTCATCGGACTGGCCCAGGACCGGGACACCGTCACCCTCGACCTGCGACGCACCACGGACGGCGCCCGCACCACGCTCCACGCCCGCCACGCAGTCGGCGCCGACGGCGTCCGCTCCACCGTCCGCGCCGCCCTCGGCCTGCCCTTCCCCGGCCAGGCCGTCGTCCGCTCCATGATCCTCGCCGACGTCCGGCTGACCGAGCCCCCCGAAGACCTGCTCGCCGTCAACGGCAATGCCGACGCCTTCGGCTTCCTCGTCCCCTTCGGCGACGGCTGGTACCGCGCCATCGGCTGGCACCGCGACGGCCGCGACCAGGACACCGACCCCGTCGGCCTCGACGAGCTGCGCACCATCCTGCGCACCGCCCTCGGCACCGACCACGGCATGCACGACGCCCGCTGGATCTCCCGCTTCCACAGCGACGAACGCCAGGTCCCCCACTACCGCCGCGGCCGCGTCTTCCTCGCCGGCGACGCCGCGCACGTCCACTCCCCCGCCGGCGGCCTCGGCATGAACACCGGCCTCCAGGACGCCGCCAACCTCTCCTGGAAACTCGCCGCCGTCCTCCACGGCCACGCCCCCGACCCCGAGGCCCTCCTCGACAGCTACCACCGCGAACGCCACCCGGTCGGCCGCCTCGTCCTGCGCATCAGCGGCGCCCTGGTCCGCTCCGTCATGGCCACCGGCCCCGTCCGCCGCACCGCCCGCAGCCTCGGCGCTACCGTCCTCCCCCGGATCGGCCCCGCCCGGGACCGCGCCCTCGGGCTGGTCTCCGGCATCGGGATCTCCTACCCGCCCCCGCCCGGCGCCCGCCGCCCCGCCGGGAGGCGCGCCCCCGACCTCGCCCTCGCACCCGGCCCGCACGGGCAGCGGCTCTACGAGGCCCTGCGCGCCGGCGGCTTCGTCCTCGTCACCCCGCCCGGCCGGACCACCCCGCCCGGAGCCCCGCTCGCCCACGTCCACTGGCGCACGGGCCCGCGTACCGCCGCCCGTACCGCCTGCGTCCTCGTACGCCCCGACGGGTACGTCGCCTGGAGCGCGCCCGAGCCCACCGACGCCGAACTCGCGGCAGCCGTGGCCGCCTCGCTGCTGTCTCCCGCCACCATCCGGACGGCCGGTCCCGCTCAGAAGGCGTAGGCGTCCCCGGTGTCCAGCGCCAGCACCACGTGCTCGTTGTTGGTGCGGTTGCGGTCCGCCGCCCCGCCGTTCCACCACGTGTCGACCCGCACCACCACCTCCGGCGTCGGCTCCCGCAGCTCCAGCACCAGCCCGATGTGCCGCCCCCGCCCGTGCAACGGCATCGGCCCGGTCTCGCACACCACCTCGCGCGGCCCGACCCGCGCACAGCCCTCCGACAGCTCCTGCCGGTCCGCGAGATCGGCCGACAGCCGCACCCGCAGCGTCGCGTTGGGCAGCGCCGACGGCCCCTCGTTCTGCGGGACCAGCCAGATCCGCAACTGGCCGTGGGCCAGGGACACCCGCCCGTGGTACGCCAGGTCGGCCTCCGGCCCGGCCCACCCGGGGTCCGCCCCCGCGGGCACCGCCCCACCGAACGCCATCAGCCCGGCCAGCACCACACTCCGTACGGCAACACGGCGCATCGCCACCACCTCCACGCGCGGACGCTAGCCACCACCCGCCCCAGCCGGTCGGACCATCACACGAATGAGGGCGGGCCGTCCCGCCATTCGCCCGCGCCCCCACACCACCCCGGCACGTTCCGCGGGGCCGCTGAGCCCGACCTATGCTGGCGGTTGATCGCCCGTACGAACGAACGAGGAGCCCCGCACATGAGCACGGCCACCAAAACCGCCGTCGTCACCGGAGCGAGCAGCGGCATCGGCGCCGCCACCGCCCGGCAGCTCGCCGCGGCCGGCTACCACGTCGTCCTCACCGCCCGCCGCAAGGACCGCATCGAGGCCCTCGCCGCCGAGCTCACCGCGGCCGGCCACGAGGCCACCGCCCACGCCCTCGACGTCACCGACCGCCCCGCCGTCGACGCCTTCGCCGCCGCCCTGGGCAGCTACCCCTCGGTCGACGTACTGGTCAACAACGCGGGCGGCGCCATCGGCGCCGAGCCCGTCGCCACCGGCGACCCCGCCGACTGGCGCACGATGTACGAGGTCAACGTCATCGGCACGCTCAACGTCACCCAGGCCCTGCTCCCGGCGCTCACCGCCTCCGGCGACGGCACGGTCGTCGTCCTGTCCTCGACCGCCGGCCACTCCACGTACGAGGGCGGCGCCGGCTACGTCGCCGCCAAGAACGGCGCCCGCGTCCTCGCCGAGACCCTCCGCCTGGAGATCGTCGGCCAGCCCGTGCGCGTCATCGAGATCGCCCCGGGCATGGTCAAGACCGAGGAGTTCGCGACCACCCGCTTCCGCGGCGACACCGAGAAGGCCGCCAAGGTGTACGCGGGCGTCGCCGAGCCCCTCTCCGCCGACGACGTGGCCGACACCATCGCCTGGGCGGTGACCCGTCCCAGCCACGTCAACATCGACCTCCTGGTGGTCCGCCCCCGCGCCCAGGCCTCGAACACGAAGGTCCACCGCGAGCTCTGATCCCTGCGGGACGAGCCCGGCCAGGCCGATCAGGCGTCCACGAGGTCCTTCGAGGCGAGCCTGCCGAGCTTGCGGCGCGCGAACTCGAGGTTGCGGGCCACCCGCTCGTGCTCGGCCGCAGGCAGCTTGCCGCCCTCGAGGAGGCGCTGCGCGCACTGCGCCGACTCCTCGTACTCGCCGACCCAGTACGCGGCCACCGCGAGCTCGTCGAGCGCGCGCCAGTCGTACCAGTCGAACTCCACGAACAGCACGTCGCCCGGGTACGGGATCCGCACCGCCTGCCGCGCGAACATGTACGCGAGCGGCCAGCGCTGCCCGGCCACGCGGCACAGCCGGGCCAGGTCGCCCAGGGCCTCCGCACGCGAGGGACGGCTCTCGTGCGCGCGCAGGAAGCGGTCCATCACCTCGCCCGGCGGCCGGTTCAGATTCGCCGCGAGCCGCGCGGCGTACAGCTGGGCGCAGAAGACCTCCTCGGCGAAGCCCCCCATGGCCGCCCGCCGGTCGTAGGCCTCGAGGGACTTCTCCGGCTCCCCGGCGTCCCGCCAGCTCTGCGCGAGGTAGAAGACGTAACGGGCGTTGTCGGGCTCCTTGACCAGGCCCTGCTGGAGCAGCTCCGCATCGCGCAGGTACTTCTTGCGCTGGCCGTCCTCCCGCAGGCGGGCCCCGCCCCCCACAGACACGATGTGGGCGCCGTTCAGCGTCCCGAGGCTGTGCGGCTGCCCGCACTCGATGTACTCGTGCAGGATGCCGACGTAACGCCAGGGCAGCCGCGTCGAGACCAGGGCCGGACGCCAGTGGATGATGGGCCCGTCGTGCAGCGCGACCCGGTAGGCGTCGTGGGTCAGCTGCTGCATGCGGAAGCCCGGCTCCACCGCCATCAGGTCGTCGGCGTCGATGAACAGCAGGTAGTCCGCGTCGCCGCGGGCCATCGCGAGGTCGATCGCCTCGCTGCGGCTCGCGTCGAATCCCTTGAACGGGCTCTCGTGCAGGGCGCCGGGCAGATCCCCGAGCACCTCGCGGATGACGTCCTGGGTGCCGTCCGTCGAGCCCGTGTCCAGGATGACCCAGCTGTCGATCAGCGGACGTACGGATTCGAGGCAGCGCCGGATGACCGGGGCCTCGTCCTTGACGATCATGTTCAGGCAGACCGTTGATGTCACAGCCCGTCCCTCTCTGTGATGTCCGTGCCGAAAGAACAGTCATATCGCCGCTGCGGTGCCGCCCCGGGCTGGCCACGGACAGTGACGTCACCATTCGCCTGATCGGCTCCGCACATGCCCCCGATGTGATGATCACACCCCGCGCCTCCGGTTATTTTGCCCGGATTGTGCGAAAGATTCCGGACGAGGCTCCAGCGCTTCAGGATCAATCCATCCGGTTCCACGAGGAGCAAACACAGATGAGTCCTGAGAAGAGGACACCGTCCCGTATGGGCCCGCTTCCCCGGCAGGGCAAGTGGGTCGCCGGCGGCGCACTGGCATCACTGGCGATCATGATGCTCGGCTTCGCCAACCCCGCACTCGCGATCACCGAAAGACCGCTGCCCATCAGCATCGCGAGCGGCGACGACTGCCTCGACGACGAGGAGGATTACGAAGACGACGAAGACGTCAGGGGCTTCGGCGGCGACGACAAGGACAAGGACAAGTGCAAGGTCGGCCCGACCGGCGCCACCGGCGCCACGGGTGCGACGGGTGCGACGGGCGCCACCGGCGCGACGGGTGCGACGGGTGCAACGGGTGCGACGGGCGCCACGGGCGGCTGCATCGACATCTCCACCTCATGGGACGAGGCCGAGGTCAAGTACAAGGCGGTACTGGCCCCCGACGGCACCGCGTGGGCGGGTGTGTTCGACTTCAACGCACCCAACCCGACGGTCCCGGCCTACACCTGGTACAACCTCAGCGAGCCGTCCCCGACCTACCCGGCCGACCCCTGCGGCATCACGATCGCGGAGACCGGCAACGACATCATCGTCGAGGTGGTCACCACGGCCGGACAGGTCTACGAGACCACCTGCGACGTGGTCCGGGGTGAGCCGGACACGCTCTCCTGCCCCACCCCCCGCGTCTGGACCCCGGCCAGCCCGCAGCCGCCGGGAACGACCCTCCGCGCCAACGGAGCCGCACCCGACAAGGGCCTCTCGAAGAGCGCCCTGCGCCCCTGACCCCGTCAGGACGCAGCTGAAAGCCGAATGACGTGTGCCGTGCTCGGAACCTCCCGGGCACGGCACACGTGTGCTCGCCAGACCTACGGTTTGCGCTGCAGCAGCGTGACGGTCAGGCCGCTGAGGTGTTCCGCCCCGTAGGCGGTGTACTTCGCACGCAGCGCCCGCGCCTGGTGCACGGGAACCGCATCCAGGGAATCCGGCCCGTTGCCCGGGACCACCACCCAGATCCTGCCCTCGCCCTTCAGGCACGCGGCCGCCCGCGTGCAATAGGCCGGGTAGAGCTCGTTGTTCTCGGCCGCCGTCTTCGCCAGGAAGACCTCCGGCAGCTTCAGGTCGCGCCGCAGGTAGTAGCGGACGCCCTGGTCGAGCATCCACGGCGCACCCCGGACGTAGACCACGGCGTCCCCGGGGCGGTAGTACTTCTCGATCGTCCGCGCGGCTCCCGCGTAGTCCGCACCGTGCGGGACGTCGTGCTGGAACGTCCCCCGCATCGTGCGCTGGTCGGGGAGCACCAGCAGCGCCAGTACGGCCAGACCCGCGACGACCGGCCGCCAGGACGGCCGGGTCACTCCGGCCAGTCCGGCGCCAGCCAGTACCGCCCACGCGGGCACGGTGAACAGGACGTAGTGGTAGCGGAAGTAGGAGACGTCCCCGTGGGACGCCGCCCACAGCACCAGGGGCGGCAGCACGGCAACGGCGAGGCACAGGACGAGGCCCTCGCGGCCTTCCTTCCACGCCAGTGCGGCCAGCGTGATCACCGCTCCGGCGCACAGGGCCGAGGCGAACACCTGGGGCCAGATGCCGACGAGACCCCACAGGTCCGGCGCCTGAAGCCAGAACAGCTGGCGGGAGGCCTGCGATCTGCCCAGCACGATCACCGGAACCACACAGGCGGCACCGGCCGCACCCGCGAGGCAGAAGCCCCACAGGCCGCTGCGCTCACGGCGGACGAAGCGGAACACCAGCAGGGCCACATGCCCCAGCACCACGGTGAGCGCGACCAGGTGCAGCAGCCCCACGACCGCCAAGCACAGGGCGTACCCCGCCCAACGCCACGGGCTCCGGGGCCTGTCCAGCGCCCGGAGCAGCAGGTACGTCGCCAAGGTCGCGGCCAGGACCACCAGCGCGTAGCTGCGGGCCTCCTGGGCGAACCGGCTCACGGCGGGGATCAGGGCGAAGAGCAGCCCGCCGCACAGCCCGGCACGCCGGCCGAAGAGCCGTCCCCCGATCAGCGCCGCACAGGCCGCCGCGCCGCCCATGGCCAGAGCCGAGGGCATGCGCAGGGCTGTCTGCGAGTCGCCGAAGACGGCCGTCCACCCGTGCATCAGGAGGTAGTACGTGGCGTGCACCGCGTCGACGTTGTGCACCAGGGCCAGGATCTGATCGGTGGTGCGTTCGGCCACGTTCCAGGTGACCAGCTCGTCGGTCCCCAGTTGCGGGCTGTTGATCCCGAACACCCCTAAAGCCAGGGTGCCCAGCATCGGCCACAACCACAGGCCGAAACGTGCTCCGGAAAGGCTTTGCCTCCTTCCTGCAGGCTGGGCCTCTGTGTTCTGAGCAGGACGGGTAAGAGTCGTCACGGAACAGTCATAGCTCCGTTACGACGCCACCCGGGGCTGGCCACGAACGGGGAATTCGGCATTCGCCTGATCGGCTCCGCACATGCCCCCGATGTGATGATCCAACGCCGCGCCTCCCGCTGTATCGCACGGACTGCCGAATGATGCCGGGCGAGGCTCACAAGGCTTCAGGGTCAATCCCATCCGGTTCCACGAGGAGCAAAACACACATGAGTCCTGACAAGAGGACGCCGTCCCGTCTGGGCCCGCTTCCCCGGCAGAGCAGGTGGCTCGCCGGCGGCGCGTTGGCATCACTGACGATCGTGATGCTCGGCTTCGCCAACCCCGCGCTGGCCATCGCCGAGAGACCGCTGCGGCCCGGTGTGGCGCCGGCCGTCGCGGCGGGCGACGACGAGTGCAGGGACGACAACGGTCCCGACGGTGGTCCGCACGACGGTCGCCATGACGGCCCCGACGGCGGTCCCCACGACGGTCGCCATGACGGCCCCGACGGCGGTCCCAACGGCGGTCCCCACGACGGCCCCGACTTCGGTCCCCACGTCATGGGCCTCGGCGACGACCGTCACGGCGAGGACAACTGCAAGCCGGGCGCGACCGGAGCCACGGGTGCGACCGGAGCCACGGGTGCGACCGGAGCGACGGGAGCCACCGGCGCGACCGGAGCCACCGGAGCCACGGGCCCCACCGGCGGAGCGACCGGAGCGACCGGAGCCACGGGTGCCACCGGCGCGACCGGAGCCACGGGAGCCACCGGAGCGACGGGAGCGACCGGCGACACCGGAGCCACGGGCGCAACCGGAGCCACCGGCGCGACCGGAGCCACGGGCGCCACGGGCGCGACCGGAGCCACCGGAGCCACGGGAGCCACGGGTGCGACCGGAGCCACCGGAACGGCGCAGTGCCTTGACGTCGACTCCTTCAACCCCAACGAAACCAGCGAAGTCAAGGCCGTGCTCAGGGACGGCTCGACGTTCATCGGCATCCGCGACGTGGCGGCCAACCAGGGGACGGACCCCGGCGCCTTCTACTGGGTGGACCTCAGCGGGCCCACCGCGCAGGACTACCCCGAGGGCGCCTGTGCCGTCTCCGTCAACCGCCTCGGTGACGACGAGTTCCTCATCGTCCAGGTACTGACCGAGGGAGGGGAGCTCTGGGAGACCCAGTGCGAATCGATCGCACTCTCGCCCTCCGGCGGGGGTGACCTGCAGTGGTTCCTCTACTGCCCGTCCGTGCCGGAGAACCCCGGCTTCGGCGACGGCCAGGTGCCCCCGCCGGGACCTGGCCCCATCGTCTGGACACAGGTGGACCCGGTGCTGCCCAGCCTCAACCAGAGGTTCTCGCGCGATGAGCTCAAGGGCGTCCAGCCAGGGCCTGTCGACAAGGGCCTGAACAAGAGCAAGTGGCTCTCCTGACCCAAGTCTGACCTGGTGCACCACGCAGGAGGCCCGGACCGCCAACGGTCCGGGCCTCCTCGCCCCCGGGGCGTCAGCCCTTGACGCAGATGACCTGCTTCAGCTTGGCCACGACCCGCACCAGGTCGGTCTGCTGGTCGATGACCTGCTCGATCGACTTGTACGCGCCCGGGATCTCGTCCACGACGCCCGCGTCCTTGCGGCACTCGACGCCCTTGGTCTGCTCCGCCAGGTCCCGCGCCGAGAACTTCTTCTTCGCCGCCGTCCGGCTCATCTTCCGGCCCGCGCCGTGCGAAGCCGAATTGAAGGACTTCTCGTTGCCGAGCCCCTTCACGATGTACGAGCCCGTCCCCATGGAACCCGGGATGATCCCGTAGTCGCCGCTGCCGGCCCGGATCGCGCCCTTGCGGGTGACCAGCAGGTCCATGCCGTCGTACCGCTCCTCCGCCACGTAGTTGTGGTGGCAGCTGATCTCGCGGTCGAAGGAGACCTTCGCCTTGCGGAACTCCCTGCGGACGACCTCCTTGAAGAGGCTCATCATGGCCGCACGGTTGTACTTCGCGTACTCCTGAGCCCAGAAGAGGTCGTTCCGGTACGCCTCCATCTCGGGGGTCGCCGCCAGGAACACCGCCAGGTCGCGGTCGACGAGGCCCTGGTTGTGGTCCAGGCCGCGCGCCACGTTGATGTGGAAGTCGGCCAGCTCGTTGCCGATGTTCCGGGAGCCGGAGTGCAGCATCAGCCAGACCGAACCCGACTCATCGAGACAGAATTCGATGAAGTGGTTCCCTCCTCCGAGCGTTCCGATCTGCTTCGTGGCACGTTCCTGACGGAACTTGACCGCGTCGGTGATGTAGTCGAAGCGCTCCCAGAGGTCCTCGTACCCGTCCACCGAGAAGCCGTACAGGCGCGACGGGTCCACGGCCTCCTTGTGCAGCCCCGCCCCCACCGGAATCGCCTGCTCGATCCGCGACCGCAGCTTCGACAGGTCCCCCGGGAGGTCGTTCGCCGTCAGGGAGGTCTTGACCGCCGACATGCCGCAGCCGATGTCCACGCCCACCGCCGCAGGGCAGACGGCGTCCTTCATCGCGATCACCGAGCCGACCGTGGCGCCCTTGCCGTAGTGGACGTCCGGCATGACGGCCAGGCCCTTGATCCACGGAAGGGTGGCCACGTTGCGCAGCTGCTGCATCGCGTGGTCCTCGACCGACGCCGGGTCGGTCCACATCCGGATCGGGACCTTCGCCCCAGGTACCTCTACATACGACATACGGAATCAATCCCCCGAAAACCACAGAAAAATCTTAATACGCAAAAAGCCTCGCTCTTGATCCCAAATGCGACAGGGGACCGGCGCCAGCACCAGCGTGTGCGATAGACATTGTGTCCATCCGCGCCCGAGCCGCGGCAACGCATTTTCCTGACCGTCGGGGGGCCCGCCGGTCGAAGGGAGCCATTGGACGTGCAGCGCAAGGCGGTACGGCGAGCCCTGCCGGGCATCGCGATGCTCACCGCGCTCATGGCCGGCGCGGCCGGCCTGACCGGGTGCACCGGCGGGAGCGGGACCGACAGCACCAGCGACTCGAAGGCCGGCGGCAACCAGGCCGCGCCCGCACAACCCGGGAAGTACCGCATCCTGCCCGCGCCCTGCAAGGCCGGCGCCGACAGCAAGCGCCTCAAGGCCATGCTCCCGACCGCGGAGTCGCTCACCCCGGAGCAGCGCGACCAGGTCTACGCGGGCACCGCGGACGCCTCGTACGACGGCGACCGGCGCGTCGGATGCCGCTGGAGCGCGCAGACGCCCGAGGAGACGCGGCTGCTGTCGGTGGGCTTCGAGCGCGTGGTCTCGTACGACCGGGCCGCCGCCAGCGACGACGACAAGGCGCGCCAGGTGTACGTGCGCCAGCTCACCGACGCCAAGCTGCCCTTCCCCGGCCCGACCGCGAGCCCCACACCGACCCCCGCCGCCACTCCCACCCCCACCGCCCCGGCCGCGCCGCTGCCCGGCGGTGCCGGATCGCCCTCGCCGTCCGGCAGCCCGTCCGCCCCGGTCGAGCTCGGCTCGCGCGTCCTGGACGGCCTCGGCAACGAGGCCTTCATCGAGGACAAGCTGAGCCCCGCCGGTGCCGCCGCGGCGCAGTCGCGCACCGTGCGGATTGTGTTCCGCACCTCGAATGTGATCGTCACGCTGGAGTACAGCGTGCAGCCCGCACTGCCCGGCATCGTCCCGTCCAGCGCCGAAACCCAGGACAGGGCACGGCAGTTGGCGCAGGCTCTGGTGGAGCGCCTCAACGAGTGAGCGGGGTCCGCCGCGGCCCGGGGTGACGGCGCGCACAGCACGCCGCCACCCCGATCGGGCTACCGTTGCCCGGGTCCCGCGTCCGACCGCGTGTCCGAAGAAGACCCACACGACGTAGTGAAGGAACCATGCACCGATCAGCCTCGCGCCTCACCCGCGTTCTCGCCTGCGCAGCCGTCCCGGTGATCCTCACCGTTGCCGGGTGCTCGTCCGATTCGGGCAAGGGCTCGGGCTCGGACGGCGGCAAGAAGTCCGAATCCTCCGCGTCCGGCAAGCCGAGCGCGAAGCCTTCCCCCACCCTGGAGAAGGCGGCGTACGCCACGCTTCCGGACCCCTGCAAGTCCGTCCAGACGGCGACGGTCGACACGCTCGTCCCGGAGGCGAAGGACAAGAACGGTACGGCGGCCAAGTCGAACGACCTGGCGAGCCGGGCCAGCTGCTCCTGGAACGGTCTGGACGAGGACGGTCTGAAGGGCTCGCAGTACCGCTGGCTCTCGATCTCCTTCTCCCGCTCCGACTCGCAGGCCTCCCTCGGCAGCGCCAACAAGCGCGCGGAGGAGCAGTACGTCAAGCAGGTCGAGGCGTCGAAGGCGTCCGAGGGCGCGCAGAACCTGAAGGCGGAGGAGGTCGGCGGCATCGGCGACCAGGCGGCCTCGGTCGTGTACAGCGTGAAGAAGGACGTGGACTTCTTCAACACGACGGTCGTGGCCCGTGCGCAGAACGTGGTGGTCACGCTCGACTACAACGGCGCCGCGTACGAGGGTGCCGGTGCGCCGGACCACGCGAAGCTGCTCCAGGACGCCATCGCGGCGGTGAAGGAGGCCGTGGCCTCGGTCGACGCCGCCAACAAGCAGCCGGAGCAGCCGCAGTCCCCGCAGCCCGCGCAGTAGGGGCGGGCCCGCCCGAGGCGTTGACGTCGGGTCACCCGTACGCTGTGCCTGCCGAAGCTTGGTAAAGGCTCGGTAAGTGTGCTCGACAAGGGGAGGGGATCGCGGGTGGCCGCGATGCAGCTGACTCGTACGCACCGGATACTCATCGGCGTCGTGGTCGCCGGAGCCGTCGTCATCGCGGCCATCGGCTTCGCCGGCTCGTACTCCGCGGTGCGTGCGCTCGCCCTGCAGAAAGGCTTCGGCAGCTTCTCGCTGGTGTTCCCCATCGGCATCGACGCGGGCATCTGTGTCCTGCTCGCGCTGGACCTGCTGCTGACCTGGATCCGGATCCCCTTCCCGCTGCTGCGCCAGACGGCGTGGCTGCTGACGATCGCGACGATCGCCTTCAACGGCGCCGCGGCCTGGCCGGACCCGCTGGGCGTGGGCATGCACGCCGTGATCCCGATCCTGTTCGTGGTGACGGTCGAGGCCGCCCGGCACGCGGTGGGCCGGATCGCGGACATCACCGCGGACCGGCACATGGAGGGCGTGCGCCTCACCCGCTGGCTGCTGTCCCCGGTGCCCACGTTCAAGCTGTGGCGCCGGATGAAGCTGTGGGAGCTGCGCTCCTACGAGCAGGCGGTCGGCATGGAGCAGGACCGGCTGATCTACCAGGCGCGGCTGCAGGCGCGGTACGGGCGTTCCTGGCGGCGCAAGGCTCCGGTGGAGGCGCTGATGCCGCTGAAGCTGGCCCGGATCGGCGTGCCGCTGTCGCAGACGGCCCCGGAGGGGCTGGCGGCGGCGGGCATCGAGCCGGCGCTGCTGCCCCCCGCGGCCCCGGCCCCCGCCGCCGCCCTGGAGCCGGCGGCCGCCCCGGCCGCCGGGCCCGGGCCCGGTCCCGGGCAGGAGGGCGTGGCCCAGGGCCAGGCTCCCGTCCCCGCCGTCGCAGCCGCGCACGCCCCGCCGCCGTTCGCGGTGGAGCCGACGGCCATGCCCGCGGCGCACAACAGCGCCTGGTTCGCGGCGCCGCTGGCTCCGCAGGCGGCGTACGAGGGCGGCTACAACCCCCAGTACGTCGAGGGCCTGGAGCCGACGCCGGTCATGCGCCCGACGGGCCCGGAGGATCCGCAGCCGCAGCCGCGGCCGGAGCCCCCGCAGGAGCAGCTGCCGATACCGGCTCCCCGCCACGAGGACGCTCCGGAAGCCGCCGACACCCCGGACGAGGCCGAGTTCGCGGAGGTCGCGTACAAGGTGTTCCGTGCGCTGGTCGACGAGCAGAACGACTTCCCGACGGCCGAGGCGCTCGACATACACCTCTCGGACGGGTACGGCGTGACGCACCCGCGCAGCGGCTCGCTGCTGCGCCGGATGATCCCGGCGTTCAAGCAGCGCTACCAGAAGGACCTGGAGAACGAGCACATCGCGTAGGCGATCGGCGGCAGGCAAGCGGAAGGGCCCGCACCCTCGGGGTGCGGGCCCTTTCACATGCCGGTGTGGATCAGACGGCGAGCAGCTTGCGCACCCGGTCCGCGCCCACCGCCAGCAGCAGCGTGGGCAGTCGCGGGCCGGTCTCGCGGGTCACGAGGAGCCGGTACAGCAGCGCGAAGAACGTGCGCTGCGCGACCTTGAGCTCGGGCGTGGGCTTGGCGTCCGGCTCGAGGCCGGCCATCACCTTCGGAACGCCGTAGACCAGCGTGGTCAGTCCGTCCAGGGACCAGTGCGAGTCGAGTCCCTCGAGCAGCAGGCGCAGCGACTCGCGGCCGTCGTCGTCCAGGGACGACAGCAGCTCGGTGTCGGGCTCCTCGCGTACGAGGGTCCGCTGGTCGGCGGGGACCTGGGTGGTGATCCAGTTCTCCGCGCGGTCCAGGCGCGGCCGTACCTCGTCGAGCGAGGTGAGCGGCTTCTCCGGCTCCAGGTCGCTGAGGATGCGCAGGGTCTGCTCGTCGTGGCCGGCGGTGATGTCGACGACCGAGGCGAGCGTCCGGTACGGCATCGGGCGCGGGGTGCGGGGCAGCTCGTGGGAGGCGACGCGTACGGCGCGGCTGTGCGCGGCCGCGTCGGCGGGCAGCACGGAGCCGTCCGCGACCTTGGACTCCAGCTTGTCCCACTCGTCGTAGAGCCGCTGGATCTCCTGGTCGAAGGCGATCTTGAAGGACTGGTTCGGGCGGCGGCGGGCGTACAGCCAGCGCAGCAGCTGCGGCTCCATGATCTTCAGCGCGTCGGCCGGGGTCGGGACGCCGCCCTTGCTGGAGGACATCTTCGCCATGCCGCTGATGCCGACGAACGCGTACATCGGACCGATCGGCTGCTCGCCGCCGAAGATGTGCACGATCTGGCCGCCGACCTGGAAGGACGAGCCGGGCGAGGAGTGGTCGACGCCGGAGGGCTCGAAGACCACGCCCTCGAAGGCCCAGCGCATCGGCCAGTCGACCTTCCAGACGAGCTTGCCGCGGTTGAACTCGCTGAGCTTGACCGTCTCGGTGAACTCGTCCTCGGTGCAGACGTAGGTCATCTCGGTCGTCTCGTCGTCGTACGAGGTGACCTTGGTGAAGTCCTTGCCGCACTCGGCGCAGTAGGGCTTGTACGGGAAGTACCCGCCCTCGCCGGTGCTGCCGTCGTCCTCGGCGGCCGCGCCGGAGCCCTCGGCGGCCTCGAGCTCGGCCTCGTCGACCTGCTTCTGCTGGGGCTTCTTGCCGCCCGGCTTCTGCTTGGTGCGGTACTGGTCGAGGACGGCGTCGATGTCGCCGCGGTGCTTCATCGCGTGCAGCACCTGCTCGCGGTAGGCGCCGGAGGTGTACTGCTCGGTCTGGCTGATCGCGTCGTACTCGACGCCCAGCTCGGCCAGTGCCTCGACCATGGCGGCCTTGAAGTGCTCGGCCCAGCTGCCGTACTGCGACCCCGCCGGGGCGGGGACGGCCGTCAGCGGGCGGCCGATGTACTGGCCGTAGGTCTCCTCGTCCACGCCGGGGATGCCCTTGGGCACCTTGCGGTAGCGGTCGTAGTCGTCCCACGAGATGAGGTGGCGGACCTCGAAGCCACGGCGGCGGATCTCGTCCGCGACCAGGTGCGGGGTCATGACCTCGCGGAGGTTGCCCAGGTGGATCGGGCCGGAGGGGGAGAGTCCGGACGCGACGACGACAGGTTTGCCGGGTGCTCGGCGCTCCGCCTCGGCGATGACCTCGTCCGCGAAACGGGAGACCCAGTCGGTCTCGGTGCTGCTCTGAGCCACGACACGTCCTTCTATCTCGAATGCTGGCTTCAGCCATTCTCCCAGACGGAATGGGCCACTCCGAGGTTGCTCGGCGCCCGGGATTCTCCCGAGAAACGAGGGGCTCCGCCGTGGGATACTCGGCCCTTGTCGGAACAACCAAGTGCAACCTCACAGGAACGGCAGCTCATGGCCTCGGTCCCTTCCCTCGCTTCTTCCGTCAATCAGCGCGTCGCGGACGCCCTCGCCTCCGCCCTGCCGGAGGCCGGTGCCGCCGACCCGCTGCTGCGACGAAGCGACCGGGCGGACTTCCAGGCCAACGGCATCCTGGCGCTCGCGAAGAAGGCGAAGGCGAACCCGCGCGAGCTGGCGGCGACCGTGGTCGAGGGCATCCCGACCGGTGACCTGATCCAGGAGATCGAGGTCTCGGGCCCGGGCTTCCTCAACATCACCATCACCGACAAGGCGATCATCGAGACCCTCGCGGCGCGGGCGCTCGACGACCGGCTCGGCGTACCGCTCGCGGCGAACCCGGGCACCACGGTGATCGACTACGCGCAGCCGAACGTGGCCAAGGAGATGCACGTCGGCCACCTGCGGTCCGCCGTGATCGGCGCGGCGATGGTGGAGATCCTGGAGTTCACGGGCGAGAAGGTGGTCCGTCGCCACCACATCGGCGACTGGGGCACCCAGTTCGGCATGCTCATCCAGTACCTGCTGGAGCACCCGCACGAGCTGGACCACAAGTCGGAGGAGGAGGTCTCCGGCGAGGAGGCCATGTCCAACCTCAACCGGCTGTACAAGGCCTCGCGCACGCTCTTCGACTCCGACGAGGAGTTCAAGACGCGCGCCCGGGCCCGGGTCGTGGAGCTCCAGGCCGGCGAGCCCGAGACCCTGGCGATGTGGCAGCGGTTCGTGGACGAGTCGAAGATCTACTTCTACTCCGTCTTCAACAAGCTGGACATGGACATCCGGGACCCCGACGTGGTCGGCGAGTCCGGGTACAACGACATGCTGGTCGAGACGTGCAAGCTGCTGGAGGAGTCGGGCGTCGCCGTCCGCTCCAACGGCGCGCTGTGCGTGTTCTTCGACGACGTCAAGGGCCCGGACGGCAACCCGACCCCGCTGATCGTGCAGAAGTCGGACGGCGGCTTCGGCTACGCGGCCACCGACCTCTCGGCGATCCGCAACCGCGTCGCCGAGCTGGACGCGACCACCCTGCTCTACGTGGTCGACGCGCGGCAGTCCCTGCACTTCAAGATGGTCTTCGAGACCGCCCGCCGGGCGGGCTGGCTGCACGACGGGGTCAAGGCCGTCCAGCTGGCCTTCGGCACGGTCCTCGGCAAGGACGGCAAGCCGTTCAAGACCCGCGAGGGCGAGACGGTCCGTCTGGTGGACCTGCTGGACGAGGCCATCGACCGCGCGGCGGCCGTCGTACGGGAGAAGGCGCAGGACCTGTCCGAGGCCGAGATCGGCGAGCGGGCGGTTCAGGTCGGCATCGGCGCCGTGAAGTACGCGGACCTCTCGACCTCCGCCGCGCGCGACTACAAGTTCGACCTGGACCAGATGGTCTCGCTGACCGGCGACACGTCCGTGTACCTCCAGTACGCGTACGCCCGCATCCAGTCCATCCTGCGCAAGGCCGGGGACGCGACGCCCGCTGCCCACCCGGAGCAGGCTCTGGCCCCGGCCGAGCGTGCGCTGGGCCTGCACCTGGACCACTTCGGCGAGCTCATCGCCGAGGCGGCGTCGGAGTACGCGCCGCACAAGCTGGCCGCGTACCTCTACCAGCTGGCCTCGCTCTACACGACCTTCTACTCGGAGTGCCCGGTCCTCAAGGCGGACACCCCGGAGCAGGTCGAGAACCGCCTGTTCCTGTGCGACCTGACGGCCCGCACGCTCACCAAGGGCATGTCGCTCCTCGGCATCCGGACGCCCGAGAAGCTCTGACGCAGGGCGGCTCGACACGGTGGCCCCGCCTCCCTCCCCGGGAGGCGGGGCCACCGTCGTGTCAGGGGCGCTGGTTGACCATGTACCAGTGGAAGGCCTGGGCGGCTCCCACCACCCCGGCTGCGGCGAGGGTCAGGAACTGGCGCGTCCGCTTGTTCTGCAGTGCGACCGTCCCGCCGGGACCGGCGGTCACGTACCAGTGGAACTCGTCGCCCTGGCCCTCGTCGATGTGGATCCCGGTGCCCGTGGACGCCAGGCTTTGGCGGTTCTGCTCCGCGTCCATGTTCACGAGCGAAATGGTGCCGTCGTTGTTCCCGGTCACCTGCCATACGGCGTTGTCGTGCCGGGAGCCGTACCAGAGCCGGCTGGCCTGGCACACGACGGAACCGAAGTAGTCGTTGTCGCCGAGCCACTTGTCGGGCGCGTTCTGGGGCGCGATCACGTACGTCTGTCCCGGCGTCGGCCCAGCGGTCACGCCGACGGGTGCGGGGGCCGGGGCGGCCGAGGCGGTCCCGGCGGCGGTCACGGTCAGCGCGGCGGCGCACGCCACCGCTGCGATGCGTCGGTTCATCGTCAGCCCTTCGTCACGGTGAAGGTGACGGCGGCGTTGTCGCCACTGCCGTCGTACTGCCTGCAGCTGAAGCCCTCCGGAACGGTGCAGTAGTAGCTGTTGCTGCCCGAGAAGGGGTTGTTCCAGCCGATGCTGACGTTGCCGACGTTGAGCATGCTGTACACCGCCGCCCCTTCCGTCCCGGTCATGAAGCCGTTCGACTCCGACCGCCAGGTGCCGTCACCGAACGGGTACACCCGGTCCGGCGGGATCATGTTCTCGCTCCACGTGCCGTGCGACAGGCTCGACGACGTGCGGTCCATCGTGTTGGGGGTGCGGTTCTGCAGCTTGACCTGCGTACTGCGGGCCGCCATCGCCGAGAACGACCCGTCCTGCGCACCGGCGGGTGCGGCCGCCGTCCTCGCGCCGTCGCGGCCGATGGTGAACGTCACGGTCGCGTTGTTGCCGCCGCCGCCCGTGCGCGCACAGGTGTAGCCGACGGGCACGAAGCAGCTGTAGTAGTTGCTGCCCGCGTACGGGTTGTCCCAGTGGATGGCGGCCTCGCCGCCGGTCGCGAGGGCGTACCAGGCGTCGCCTTCCGTCCCCGTCATCATCCCCGAGGAGTGTGACCCCCAGGTGGCGGACTTGTAGCCCTCGATCGTCTCGGGCGGTGTCTCGTCGTCCCAGACCCCGTGCGAGAGCGACGTGTAGTTGCGGTACATCGTCGTCGTGGTCTCGTTGACGACGGTCACTTTGGTGCTGCGCGCCGACTGCGCCACCACCGAGGACTGCTGTGAGGTGTCGTTCCCGGTCGCCGCGACGGCCGTGACGGCCGGGGCGAGCGCCATGGCGGCCGCCATGACCGCCACGGCGGTTCGCCGAGCTCCTCTGTGGAATCGCGAGTTGGTCGACATGCCCGTCTCCTGTTCCTCGTTCCGGCTTTCGCAGCGATGAGCCTGCCGACGGGGCCTAACGGCGATCTAACGCGGATTCCGGCTGAGTTGGCGTACTTGGTGAACCACTTCCCGCCTCTATCCCTCTTCGCCCGCGAGTGGGCCCGTATGGGCTCGTAAGGTGCGACAAGGAACGACGTGGGGCAGGTGGGGCACGTGATGGACTTCCGGTTGCTCGGGCCGGTGTCGGCCTTCTCGGCACAGGCCGAGATACCGCTCGGGCCGCCCAAGCGCAGAGCCCTGCTGGCCCTGCTCGTCCTGGCGGACGGCGCTCCCGTGGGTGCCGAGCGGATCACCGAGGCCTTGTGGGACGACCGGCCGCCGACGCACGCCCGCACCGTCGTGTACGGACATGTGTCGGCCCTGCGCGGCCTGTTGCGCGCCGAACGGGACACCGACGTCGTCACGCGGGACAGCGGGTACGCCCTGCGCGCCGCGCCGGGCTCGGCCGACCTGTGGCGCTTCCGCGAGCTGGTGCGCCGGTCCGCGGCCCCGCCCCCGGGGAAACAGCCGGCGGAGCTGCTGCGGGAGGCCCTCGGGCTGTGGCGCGGCCCGGTGCTCGGCGGGGTGGGCGACACCCCGCTGATCACCGCGGCGGCCGACCGGCTGGTGGAAGAACACCTGGCGGCGCTGGAGCAGTTCGCCGCCGCCCTGCATGCATGTGGCCGGGGCGCGGAGGCCCTCGCGCTGCTGTGGCCGGCCGCCGAGCTGCACCCGCTGCGCGAGTCCCTGATCGCGGCCCTCGTCCGCGCGCTGCACCACGCGGACCGCCAGGCCGACGCCGTCGCGCTCTACCGCCGTACGCAGCGCCGGCTCGCCCGGGAACTCGGCGTCGACCCGGGCACCGCGCTGGCGGAGGCGTACCTGGCCCTGCTGCGCGGCAGGCCACCGCAGCCCTCGCAGTCGGCCCCGCAGGCCTCGCAGTACCGGCAATCCCCGCAGCGTGCGGCCGCCGCCGCGCGCACCCCGGCGGCCAGGGCGCGGGAAGCACCGGCGCCCCCTTCGCCCGCGCCGCCGTTCCTATTACCGCGCGCTCCGGCCGGCTTCGTCAGCCGTACGGACGACCTCGCGCGGCTCACCGGCACCGCGCGCACGGACCGGGCGCCGTTGAGCGTGGTCACCGGGCCTGCCGGGGTCGGCAAGACCTCGCTCGCCGTGCACTGGGCGTACGCGCACGCCGCCGACTTCCCCGACGGCATCCTCTACGCCGACCTGCGCGCCGGGGAACCGGACGGTAGCGGACCCCAGACGACCGGTGTCCTGCACGACTTCCTGCAGGCCTTCGGGGTCCCGGAGGAGCACCTGCCCGCGGAGGCGCGCGCCGCGGAGAACCTGTACCGCGCGACGCTCGCCGGCCGCCGCGCCCTCGTCCTGCTCGACAACGCCCGCGACTCGGTCCAGGTCCGCCCCCTGCTGCCCGGGACACCCGGCTGCACCGTGCTGGTCACCAGCCGCAACCGGCTGGAAGGGCTCGTGGCCACCGATTGCGCGCGGCTGCTGCCGCTCCGGCGGCTGGCGCCCGCCGACGGGGTGCGGGTCCTGCGCACCGTCATCGGCGACGGGCGGGTGGAGGCGGAGCCCGCCGCCGCGGAGGAGCTGTCCGTCCTGTGCGACGGCCTTCCGCTGGCCCTGCGGCTGGCCGCCGCCCGGCTCGCCGCACGGCCCCGGCTCCCGCTGCGTGCCATGGCCGACGGCCTGGTCGACGAACACCAGCGGCTCTCCCTGCTGTGCGGCGAGGACCTCGGCGTCGGGGCGACGCTGCGGATGAGCGTGCAGCAGCTGCCACCGGACGCCGCGCTGCTCTTCCGCCAGCTCGCCCTGCACGTGGGCTCCGAACTCGACGCCGGCGCCGCGGCCGCCCTCAGCGGCCTGCCGCCCCTGGCGGCCCGCGGAGCCCTGGAGGACCTGGCCACGGCCCACCTCGTCGAGGAGCGGACCAGCGACCGGTACTTGATGCACGACCTGACCCGCCTGTACGCCCGTTCCTGCGCCGACCGGGCCGACGCCGGGGGGCTGCACCGGCTGCTGGTGCACTACCTGTCCGCCGCCCGGGCCGCCGTGGCAGCGGCCGAACCCGGCAGCCAGCCCTGCTGCACCCTGCCCGCCGGTGTGCCCACGCCCAGTCCGCCGCCCGTCTTCGCCGACCGCGCCGAAGCGATGGCCTGGCTGGTCGCCGAGCGGGCCAACCTCACCGCGGCGGTCGCGGCCGCGGCCGACGCCGGGCACCCTGAGCTGGCCTGGCGCATCGCCGTACAGCTGTGGCCGCTCATCGTGCGCCAAGTGCACGACGGCTGGGAGCCGGTCCTGCAGCACGCCCTCACCGCCGCCACCGGACTCGGCGACCCGGACGCGCAGTCGCGCCTGCGCTCGCTGCTCGGCTGGGTCCTCACCGAGAACGGACAGCTCCCCGCGGCACTGGAGCACCTGAGCCGGGCGCCGGACCTGGCCTTACGGGCGGCGGACCCGCCCGGCCAGGTCATCGCCCTGGTCAACTGGGCCATCGCGCTGGAGCGCGCGGGCGACACGGCGGGCGCCGGGGTCCGGCGCGAACAGGCCGCGCGCTTGGCCCAGGGCCTCGATCACCCCCACACCGAGGCCCTGGCCCTCTACCACCTCGCCGCCCACTGCCTCGCCACCGGGCGCCCGGACGAGGCACTGGCCCATGGCCGGCGGGGCCTGGAGCTGGCCTCCGGCGAGCAGTCGGAGGAGCGCCAGGCGCTGCTCCTGGAGACCTGCGGCGAGGCGCTGCGTGCCCTCGGCCGCGGCGAGGAGGCCCGCCGCTGCCGGACGCGGGCGGCGGCCCTCGGACAACCGCGTAGCCGGCACGAGTAGCCGCTCGGCACCCGGCAGTCGTACGTGTCCCCGTCTGCCGGTCCGGTGCCGCGAAGCTGCCGCAGGGCCCTAACGGCCGACGTGACGCGGGCCTAACGTCACCCGTACGGCCCGATTCGGCTCATGCGGCCCGGGTAGGGGACGGCCCGTCGCTCCCCCGCCCACCACCGGAGGCCCCCGTGCCCGACATGAACGGCCCCTACAAGCCCGGCACCCCGTGCTGGATCGACCTGATGGTCCCCGACCAGCAGGCGGCCCTCGACTTCTACTGCGGACTCTTCGGCTGGCAGGGCGAGATCGGCCCGCCCGAGCAGGGCGGGTACTCCGTCTGCACCCTCAAGGGCAAGCCGGTGGCCGGGATCATGAAGGCGATGAACCCGGACGGCAGCATCCCCGACCCGATGCCGCCGACCGTGTGGACGACGTACCTGTCCACCGACAGCCTCGACGCCACCCTCAAGACCCTCACCGACGCGCGCGGCCAGGTGCTCATGGGGCCGATGGACGTCATGGACCTGGGCAGGATGGCCGTCGCCATCGACCCGACCGGCGCGGCGTTCGGCCTGTGGGAGCCGGGCAGCTTCGACGGCGCGGGCATCGTCAACGAGCACGGCGCGCTGATCTGGAACGAGCTCAGCACCGGCGACACCGATGCGGCCGCCGCGTTCTACTCCGCCATCCTGCCGGTCACCACGAGCGCGTCCAAGGAGGAAGGCGACCTGGCCTACTGGGAGTTCATGGTCGGCGGCCGCGCGGTGGCCGGGATGATGGGCCTCGGAAACCTTCCGCCGGGCACGCCCCCGAACTGGCTGCCGTACTTCCACGTCGACAACGCGGACACCATCCAGGCCGCGGCCACCGAGGCCGGCGCCAAGGTCCTCATGCCCGCCTTCGACATGGTGGCGGGCCGCCTGGCCGTCCTGGCCGACCCGCAGGGCGCGCCGTTCGCGGTGATCACGGCGAAGGCCCCGCAGCTGCCCGCCTGACCGCTGCCCGGCCCAGCGCAACTCGCACCACACCACCTTGCCCGGCGCCCGGGGCACCACACCCCAGGCGTCGGCGACGCCGTGATCGCCAGCCCCCCTCCCCGGCGGCCACCCCGCCATCCGCGACCTGGGCCGGCCTCACGGAGTGGGCCGGCTCCGCGAGCTGATCAGGTCCGCCAGGCCGTCCAGCACGCGGCCCAGGCCGAAGGTGAACTGGAAGTCCGGGCCGTCGGCCCCGGCGAACGCGTCGGAGTCCAGCAGCCGCGTCACCGCCGGGTGGGTGTCCGGGCCGGTCATCAGCCGCAGCGTGCGCAGGTACTGGGCCATCGCAACGTCCGGTGAGACGCCGGACTTCATCATGGCGTCCATCATGTCCGCGGCCATGGTGGCCTCGTTCCGTACGAGCCCGCCGATCAGGATGATCGCGGAGAGCTTCTCGCCCTCGCTCAGGCCGGTGCCGGCCAGCGCGGCGAGCCCGCGTTCCATCCAGGCGAGCTGGTTCGGGCTGACCGGGGCCGCGGTGATCGGGATGCGCAGGATCCAGGTGTTGGCCATCAGGACGGCCCGCTGCGCGTACGCCCACTGCGACAGCAGCTCCCGCCAGCCCAGCCCGTGCTCGCCGGAAGGCGCCGGCGGGAGGCCGACGCCCGCGTCCGCCATCAGGATGTAGAGCTCTTCCTTCGCCGTGACGTACCGGTAGAGGGACATCGTCGAGACGCCCAGTTCCTTGGCCACTCGGACCATGGAGACGGCGTCCATCCCCTCCCCCGCGGCGAGCGCGACGGCCGCGTCCACGATCCGGGTGAGGGTGAGCGTGGGGCGCGGGCCCTTGCCGGGGCGTTCGCGCAGGCCCCAGGCCATTTCCAGGCTCGCCGGAAGCCCGGTGGTACCGGCCGTGTCACCCGCCGTTCCGTCCGCCGGTTCCTTCGCCATCGCCGCCCCCTCCCTCATGAGTCGTTGACCCACATCCTAGTTCTGTGTATTACTTACACAGAAGCGCGTAACCCATACGCAGAAGGGAGCCTGGTCCCCGATGACCACGTACGAGCTGGGTATCCACGCCACCGGCCTGACCAAGTCCTACGGCGGCCTCCGCGTCCTCGACGGCATAGACCTGGCCGTCCCGAGCGGCAGCGTCCTGGCGCTGCTCGGCCCCAACGGCGCCGGCAAGACCACCGCCGTCCGCCTCCTCGCCACCCTCACCGCCCCCGACTCCGGCACCGCCCGCGTGGCCGGGCACGACATCACCGCCGAGCGCGCACGGGTCCGCGAACGCATCAGCCTCACCGGGCAGTTCGCAGCCGTCGACGACCTCCAGACCGGCGCCGAGATGCTCCGCACGATGGGCCGCCTGTCCGGGCTCTCCGCACGCGAATCCCGTACCCGCGCCGACGAACTGCTGGCCCGCTTCGGCCTCGCCGAGGCCGCCGGACGCACGGCGAAGACGTACTCGGGCGGCATGCGCCGCCGCCTGGACCTCGCCGCAGGCCTCGTCTCCCGCCCCGAGGTGATCTTCCTGGACGAGCCGACCACCGGGCTCGACCCGCGCGGCCGCCAGGACCTGTGGGAGCTCATACGGGAACTGCGCGCCGACGGCGCGACCGTACTGCTCACCACCCAGTACCTGGAGGAGGCCGACCGGCTCGCCGACCGCGTCGCCGTCCTGGCCGAGGGGCGGATCGCCGCCGAGGGCACGCCCGCCGCCCTCAAGTCCCGCGTCGCGGGCCACCGCCTCGACCTGACCCTGACCACCCGGGCCGCCTACGAGGCGCTCGCCGGCCTGGCCGTCCACCTCGCCCCGGACGAGCTCACCGTCGGCCTGCCCACCGACGGCAGCGCCGCCCACGTCCGGGCCCTGCTCGACGAACTCGACCCGGACCGCACCACCGTGGACCGCTTCGCCGTCCGCACCGCCACCCTCGACGACGTGTTCCTCACCCTGACGGGAGCCGCGACATGAGCACCTCCGCCCTCGCCCTGGCCGGCCGCAGCCTGCGCATCAGCCGCCGCCAGCCGGACGCGCTGATCACCGCCCTGATGCTCCCGGTCATGCTGATGCTGATCTTCGTCTACTTCTTCGGCGGGGCCATCGACACCGGGACGCAGTACGTGACGTACGTGGTCCCGGGAGCCATGCTGCTCTGCGCGGGCTTCGGCGCGGCGAGCACCGCCGTCAGCGTCGCCGACGACATGAAGAACGGCGTCATCGACCGGTTCCGCTCCCGGGACATCGGCGGCATCCCGATCCTGGCCGGCCACGTGACGGCCTCGGTCCTGCGCAACCTCGTGTCCACCACCCTGGTACTGGCCGTCGCACTCGCCATCGGCTTTCGCCCGCAGGCCTCCGCGCCCGCCTTCCTGGCCGCGGCGGGGCTCCTCGTCACGTACATCACGGCGATCTCCTGGCTGGCCGCTGCGCTCGGACTGCTCGCCAAGTCCCCCGAGGCGGCGGGCGGATTCACGTTCCTGATGATGTTCCTGCCCTACCCGTCCAGCGCGTTCGTCCCCATCGACACCATGCCCGGCTGGCTCCACGGCTTCGCCGACCACCAGCCGCTGACCCCGGTGATCGAATCCCTCCGCGCCCTGCTCCTGGACCAGCCCGCGGGCAACGCCCCCTGGGTGGCCCTGACCTGGTGCGCGGCGATCGCAGCCGGGTCCGTGGCCCTGACGGCCGCCCTCTTCAACCGGCGAACCCGCTGACGGGCTCCGGGCGGAACGCGTCAGCGGGTTCGCCCGCCGCTCAGCTGTTGATCGGATAGGAATGGCGGCCCGTCACCTCATCGATCTCGGAGTGGGCCTTCTGCAGCATCTGCGACGCGAGATCCATGAGCGCGCGAGCGCCCGCGATCTCTTCCCCGACCCTCAGCTGCTCCGGGTCGGAGGGGTGGCGCATGGCATAGCCGTGCGCCCTGAGCTCGGAGCCGTCCCCGAGTCTGACCAGGGCCGCCGCACTGGTGCGGTGGCCCTCCTCGGTGAATTCGAGCTCCACATGCCACCCGACGAGCGTGGACATGGTGCATCACCTCCAGGGGCTCACCCTTCCTCCAGGGTGCGCCCGCGGCGGACGGAGCGCGAGCGCTCAGCGCGCCTCGCGCAGCCAGCCCGCGACCTCCGTCGCCCAGTACGTCAGGATCGTGTCCGCGCCGGCCCGCTTGATGCCGAGCAGGGTTTCCACAATGGCCCGGTCGCGCTCGATCCAGCCCTTCTCCGCGGCCGCCTCGATCATCGCGAACTCACCGCTGATCTGGTACGCCGCCACCGGGACGTCCACCGCCTGCGCCACCCGGTACAGGATGTCCAGGTAGGGCCCGGCCGGCTTGACCATCACCATGTCGGCGCCCTCCTCCAGGTCCAGCGCCAGCTCGCGCAGGGACTCCCGCGCGTTCGCCGGGTCCTGCTGGTACGTCTTGCGGTCGCCCTGGAGCGAGGAGGCGACGGCCTCGCGGAACGGGCCGTAGAAGGCGGAGGAGTACTTCGCCGTGTACGCGAGGATCGCGACGTCCTCGTGGCCGGTCTCGTCCAGCGCGTCGCGGATGACGCCGACCTGCCCGTCCATCATCCCGCTCGGCCCCACCACGTGGACGCCCGCGTCGGCCTGGACCTGCGCCATCTCGGCGTACCGCTCCAGCGTCGCGTCGTTGTCGACCCGGCCGTGCTCGTCGAGGACACCGCAGTGGCCGTGGTCGGTGTACTCGTCCAGGCACAGGTCGGACATGATCACCAGGTCGTCGCCGACCTCCGCCTTCACGTCGCGGATCGCGACCTGCAGGATCCCGTCCGGCTCGGTGCCCGCCGTGCCCAGCGCGTCCTTGTTCTCGTCCGCCGGAACCCCGAACAGCATGATCCCCGCGACCCCGGCCTCGACCGCCTCCACCGCGGCCTTGCGCAGCGTGTCCCGCGTGTGCTGGACCACGCCCGGCATCGCCGAGATCGCCAGGGGCTCGCTGATGCCCTCCCGCACGAACGCCGGAAGGATCAGGTCCGAGGGGTGCAGCCGGTTCTCCGCGACCATCCGCCGCATCGCCGGGGTGGTGCGCAGCCGCCGGGGCCGCGAGCCGGGGAAGGATCCGTACGTGCTCATCTTCTAGTCGCCTCTTCGAGCATCGACAGCAGTCCAGACAAGGGTAGGGCCCGGGCGCTCAGCACCCGGGCCCCACTCCACTCACATCAGGTCACGTCTCACGTCGTACGACGACGCCGCGCCCCCGGCCGCCGCTCGCTCGGCCGGAACACCGTCTCGCCGGCCTCCTTGGCCGCCTCGCGGCGCGCCGCGCCGTACTCGGCCAGCGCCTCCGCCAGCTTGCTCACGCTCGGCTCCGGCGACAGCACGTCCACGCGCAGCCCGTGCTCCTCCGCCGTCTTGGCCGTCGCCGGCCCGATGCAGGCGATGACGGTCACGTTGTGCGGCTTCCCGGCGATGCCCACCAGGTTCCGCACGGTCGACGACGACGTGAAGAGAACGGCGTCGAAGCCGCCGCCCTTGATGGCCTCGCGGGTGTCCGCCGGCGGCGGCGACGCGCGCACCGTCCGGTAGGCGGTGACGTCGTCGACCTCCCACCCGAGTTCGATCAGCCCGGCGACCAGCGTCTCGGTCGCGATGTCGGCACGCGGCAGGAACACGCGGTCGATCGGGTCGAAGACCGGGTCGTACGGCGGCCAGTCCTCAAGCAGCCCGGCCGCGGACTGCTCCCCGCTCGGCACCAGGTCCGGCTTCACGCCGAACTCCACCAGCGCGGCAGCGGTCTGCTCGCCCACCGCGGCGACCTTGATGCCCGCGAAGGCCCGCGCGTCGAGCCCGTACTCCTCGAACTTCTCGCGCACCGCCTTCACGGCGTTGACCGAGGTGAAGGCGATCCACTCGTAGCGGCCCGTCACCAGGCCCTTCACGGCCCGCTCCATCTGCTGCGGGGTCCGCGGCGGCTCCACGGCGATGGTCGGCACCTCGTGCGGCACCGCGCCGTACGAACGCAGCTGGTCGGAGAGCGAGGCGGCCTGCTCCTTCGTACGCGGTACGAGCACCCGCCAGCCGAACAGCGGCTTCGACTCGAACCAGGCCAGCTCCTCGCGCCGCGCGGCGGCGCTGTGCTCACCGACCACGGCTATGACCGGCCGGGCGCCCTCGGGCGAGGGGAGCACCTTGCCCTGCTTGAACACCTGGGCGATGGTGCCCAGCGTCGCGGACCAGGTCCGCTGGCGCGTGGTGGTGCCGGCGACGGTCACCGTCAGCGGGGTGTCGGGCTTGCGCCCGGCGCCCACCAGCTCGGCGGCCGCGCTCGACACGGTCTCCAGCGTCGCGGAGACCACGAGGATCCCGTCGCTCGCCCCCACCTCGCTCCAGCAGCGCGCCGACGCGTGCTTCGCGTCCACGAACCGCACGTCCGCGCCCTGCTTGTCGCTGAGCGGCACACCGGCGTACGCGGGCACGCCGACGGCGGTCGCGACACCCGGCACCACCTCGAAGGGGATGCCGGCGGTGGCGCAGACGAGCATCTCCTCGGCCGCGTTCCCGTCGAGACCGGGGTCACCGGTGACGGCACGTACGACCCGCCTGCCGGACCGTGCGGCCTCCATGACAAGATTGGCGGCGTCCCGGATCACCGGCACCCCGGCGGCTGCTGACACTTCGTCAGCGACCGTCAGCTGCGGCGTGTCGACACCCGCGCGCGCATGCGTCCGTACGACGTCGAGCACCTCGGGCTCCGCGATCAGTACGTCCGCGGCGGCGAGTGCCTCGACGGCGCGCAGCGTCAGCAGACCCGGGTCGCCGGGGCCGGCACCGAGGAAGGTGACGTGTCCGTGGGCGGCGAGTGCCGGGAAAGCGGAGGTGGTCGGACTTGAGGGGTTCAAAGCGATCGCTCCCCCATCAGACCGGCCGCGCCCTTGGCCAGCATCTCGTCCGCGAGTTCGCGGCCGAGAGACATGGCCTCGTCGTACGACTGGGGCACGGGACCGGTGGTGGACAGCTGCACCAGCGTCGAGCCGTCGAGGGTTCCGACGACGCCGCGCAGGCGCATTTCATTGACAATCCGTCCGTCGGCCAAAAGATCGGCGAACGCGCCCACGGGTGCGCTGCAGCCGGCCTCGAGGGCGGCGAGCAGGGAACGCTCGGCGGTCACGGCGGCCCGGGTGTGCGGGTCGTCGAGTTCGCCGAGCGCGGCGATGAGGTCCGTGTCGGACGCGAGGCACTCCACGGCCAGGGCTCCCTGGCCGGGAGCGGGCAGCACGTGGTCGACCGACAGCAGGTCGGTGGCCTCGTCACTGCGCCCGATCCGGTTCAGACCGGCGGCGGCGAGCACGACGGCGTCGAGCTCCCCGTCCCGTACGAACCCGATGCGGGTGTCGACGTTCCCGCGGATCGGTACGGTCTCGATCCGCTTGCCGAGCGAGCGGGCGTAGTGGTTCAGCTGGGCCATCCGCCGCGGCGAACCGGTGCCGATGCGGGCGCCGTCGGGCAGCTGCTCGAAGGTCAGACCGTCCCGGGCGACGAGCGCGTCCCGCGCGTCCTCGCGACGCGGCATGGCCGCGATCACGAGGTCGTCGGGCTGCCCGGTCGGCAGGTCCTTCAGCGAGTGCACGGCGAAGTCGACCTCGTGGCGCAGCAGCGCGTCGCGCAGGGCCGTGACGAACACGCCCGTCCCGCCGATCTGCGCGAGGTGCTCGCGCGACACGTCGCCGTACGTCGTGATCTCCACGAGCTCGACGGGCCGGCCGGTGATCGCCCGTACCGCCTCGGCGACGTGGCCCGACTGGGACATGGCCAGCTTGCTCCGCCGCGTACCGAGCCGCAGCGGCTGGTCGGGACGTGTGTTCATGATGCCCGTCCTGGGTCGTCGTCGTTCAAGGGATCGGCCGCGTCTGCCCGGCTGACGGAAGCCACCGTCTGAGGGTCGAGGTCGAAGAGTTCGCGCAGCGCCTCGGCGTACCCGGCGCCGCCGGGCTCGCTCGCGAGCTGCTTCACGCGCACGGTCGGCGCGTGCAGGAGCTTGTCGACGACGCGGCGCACGGTCTGGGTGACCTCGGCCCGCTGCCGCTCGTCGAGATCGGGAACCCGCCCGTCGAGCCGCGCCACTTCCATGGCCACGACCTCGGCCGCCATGGCCCGCAGGGCGACGACGGTGGGCGTGATGTGCGCGGCCCGCTGGGCCGCGCCGAAGGCCGCCACTTCCGCGGCGACTATCGCGCGCACGGCGTCGACGTCGGCGGCCATCGGGGCGTCCGCGGACGCCTCGGCCAGGCTCTCGATGTCGACCAGCCGCACTCCGGGAATCCGGTGCACGGCGGCGTCGATGTCCCGGGGCATGGCCAGGTCCAGCAGCGCGAGCCGCACGCTGGAGCCGTCGGCCTGCGTACGGGTGCTGCGCCGGGGCTGGCGCTGTGCGGCGGCCTCACCCTGGTCGGCCCAGGTCCCGTGCAGCTCGAGCGAGTTGGCGTCGACCCCGGTCAACGCGGACCGCCCGTCGGGCCCCACGGGACACCCGTCGGCCTCGACGGCGCTGATGGTCCGCGCGGCCCCGGCATCCGCAAGTCGCCCGTGCGTCATGGCGGCGGCGGCCAGCCGAGCCACGACGTCGGCCGAATCCGGCCCCACGGCGTGAGCCGAAGGTCCGGCGGGAGCCGAATCCAGCCCCTCCGGCGTTTGAGGAGCGGGGTCTGGAGCGGAGCCCCAGGACACGGCGGCGAGCACGTCATCGGCGGTCAGCACGAGCCCGGTGGCACCGGTGCAGGACACCACGACATCGACTCGTGTCAGCTCCTGGGCGACACCGGCCATCGAAATGGCCGAAGCCCGCACACCCGTGCCTGAGGCAACCAGAATCTCCACCAGCCGCTCCGCCCGCTCGGCGGTCCGGTTCGCCACCACGACCTCGGCGACCCCGACCCGCGCCAGCGTCGCCGCGGCCAGCGAGGACATCGACCCGGCGCCGATGACCAGCGCCCGCTTCCCGGCGGCCCACTCGCCCACCGGCAGGTGAACGGCGAGCTGCTCCAGTCCGAACGTGACCAGCGACTGGCCGGCCCGGTCGATCCCGGTCTCCGAGTGCGCCCGCTTGCCGACCCGCAGCGCCTGCTGGAACAGGTCGTTGATCAGCCGCCCGGCGGTGTGCAGCTCCTGCCCCAGCGCCAGCGCGTCCTTGATCTGGCCGAGGATCTGCCCCTCGCCCACGACCATCGAGTCCAGCCCGCACGCCACCGAGAAGAGGTGGTGCACGGCCCGGTCCTCGTAGTGCACGTAGAGGTACGGCGTGAGCTCCTCCAGAGCCACCCCGCTGTGCTGGGCCAGCAGCGTGGACAGCTCGGCGACACCGGCGTGGAACTTGTCCACGTCCGCGTACAGCTCGATCCGGTTGCACGTGGCGAGCACCGCCGCCTCCGTCGCCGGCTCGGCGGCGAGGGTGTCGTGCAGCAGCTTGACCTTGGCGTCCGCGGACAGCGAGGCACGCTCCAGCACGCTCACCGGGGCGCTGCGGTGGCTCAGCCCTACGACGAGCAGACTCATGCCGGCATCACCGCCGGCACGTCACCCTCGGGCCCGCCCTTGCGCGCCTCGGCGGCGACCCGACCGGCCGGCGGCACCACGGCCGCGGCGGGGGCCGCTCCGCCCACGGATGAGCCCGTCTCGGCGGCCGCGGCGGCGGCTTCCTCGCCGGCCTTGCGCTGCTCGTGGAACGCCAGGATCTGGAGCTCGATGGAGAGGTCGACCTTGCGCACGTCCACGCCGTCGGGCACGGAGAGCACGGTCGGGGCGAAGTTCAGGATCGAGGTGACACCGGCGGCGATCAGCCGCTCGCTGACCTGCTGCGCGGCACCGGCCGGCGTCGCGATGACGCCGATCGAGACCCCGTTCTCCTCGATGATCTTCTCCAGCTCATCGGTGTGCTGCACGGGGATCCCGGCCACCGGCTTGCCGGCCATCGCCGGGTCGGCGTCGATCAGCGCGGCGACGCGGAAACCGCGCGACGCGAAGCCGCCGTAGTTGGCGAGCGCGGCGCCGAGGTTGCCGATGCCGACGATGACAACCGGCCAGTCCTGCGTCAGTCCGAGTTCGCGGGAGATCTGGTAGACGAGGTACTCCACGTCGTAGCCGACGCCACGGGTGCCGTAGGAGCCCAGGTAGGAGAAGTCCTTGCGCAGCTTCGCGGAGTTGACTCCGGCGGCGGCCGCGAGCTCCTCGGAGGACACCGTGGGCACCGATCGCTCGGAGAGCGCGGTGAGGGCACGCAAGTACAGCGGAAGCCGGGCGACAGTGGCCTCGGGAATACCTCGGCTGCGGGTCGCCGGTCGGTGAGTTCGGCCAGTTGCCACGATGCTCCTGCGGGATGAGCGGGGCTGCAGGCGGCCACTTGTCCCAGGACCGCCCCGTCGACAGCAGGCTATGCCTTTGTGAACGCGTGCACAAAGATTGTGTCCAATTTGTCCGACCAAAGTGACCGGGGTCACGCCGCCTCGACACGGAAGGGCGGAACCAACGGCACGCCGAACCCGTTCAAATCCCAAAGGGGGCAAAACTGCACACACTCCTCACAGATACGCCCCCAGACCCCACAAATCGCCCATGATGGTAACCGGGTGGGGGTCAGCCCTCCAACGCCCGCCGCAGCCGGTCCGGGTTCACCCTCCAGAAGGTGTGCTGTTCGCCATCCACCAGCACCACCGGAATCTGCTCCCAGTACAGCCGGTAGAGCTCCTCGTCCTGCGAGATGTCCTTCTTCTCCCACTGCGCGCCGGTCTGCGCGCACACCTTCTCGATGACCTCCTGGGCGTCATCGCACAGATGGCACCCCGGCTTCCCGACGAGCGTCACCATCCGGTCGGCGGGACGCTTCTTTTCCTTGCGTCGCAACAAAGGGCTCATGGCCTCATTCTCCCGAAGTGTTAACGCCTCCGTTTCCCATCGGTTCGAGAACTCCCGAACACAGTGGCTATGCTCGCCGCATGGCCGCTCTCGGATGGCTCACCCCCCGTAGACGCTCCGCAAGCGCGCGGAGCGTGCTGGCAGGCGAGGCCTCGGCCGAGGCCGCCCGGAAGACCGCGCTGGCCGGAGCCCCACACCTCACGGAACCCGACCTCGACACCGACCTCGAGGCCCTCGTGGAGGAAGGGGAGGAGCCGGAGTTCCCCGTCGCGGGCGACGACCTCGCCGCCGCCTTCTTCGACCTCGACAACACCGTCATGCAGGGCGCCGCGATCTTCCACTTCGGCCGCGGCCTCTACAAGCGCGAGTTCTTCCGCCGCCGCGAGCTGGCCCGCTTCGCCTGGCAGCAGGCCTGGTTCCGGCTCGCCGGGGTCGAGGACCCGAACCACATGCAGGACGCCCGCGACAGCGCCCTGTCCATCGTCAAGGGCCACAAGGTCTCCGAGCTGATGGCCATCGGCGAGGAGATCTACGACGAGTACATGGCCGAGCGGATCTGGCCGGGCACCCGCGCCCTGGCCCAGGCCCACCTCGACGCCGGCCAGAAGGTGTGGCTGGTCACCGCCGCCCCCGTCGAGACCGCCACGATCATCGCCCGCAGGCTCGGGCTGACCGGCGCGCTGGGCACCGTCGCCGAGTCGGTCGACGGGATCTACACCGGCCGCCTGGTCGGCGAACCGCTGCACGGCCCCGCCAAGGCGGAGGCGGTTCGCGCCCTGGCCGCCGCCGAGGGCCTCGATCTCGAACGCTGCGCCGCGTACAGCGATTCGCACAACGACATCCCGATGCTGTCGCTGGTCGGGCATCCGTACGCGATCAATCCCGACACAAAACTGCGCAAGCATGCCCGTACCAACGACTGGCGGCTGCGCGACTATCGGACCGGCCGCAAGGCGGTGAAGGTCGGCGTCCCGGCGGCCGCCGGAGTCGGCGCGATCGCGGGCGGCGCGGCCGCCGCCATCGCCCTGCACCGCCGCCGCCGCTAGCCGCGCCGGGCCCGTCGAGGGGCCGCCGCCAGCACCGGAGCCCCCGCACGCCGGGCGGTCGGCGCACAGCCGGCTCCCGGACCGCCGCCCCAGGGTCATTCCCCCAGCCCTACCCCCGGACGGGGCAGGGCACTCCGGCCTGCCCGACTCGGTCGCGAGCCCCCACGGAAGCGTCCATTCCGCGCACCCAAGTGATCACCAACCGATCACCAACTGCGACTGAATATGCCCTCGACACGCAACGGAAGTGTCGGAACCGGTGATTTGTGCAACTGGGTGTAGCGCTGCCTGTACGAAGCGTTATTCTCCTCAAACGCATGCCACCGGCCATCTGTCGCCACGACGGGTGAACGGTCCCGCACTGCACGTGATGGAAGCTCTGCCTCTGGGAGTCCCGTGTACCCACCTGTCGGGGTTGACGCCTCGGGCCTGGCTACGCTGCGCGCAACGGTCCTCGACCACCTGCGCGGCTTCGTCCCCACCGCGTACGCCGTCCCCGCCTTCGCCGCCGCGGTCCCTGCCGGGCTCGGCCCGGCCGGTCCTTGCTATGCCCTGACCGACGGCGGAGCGACGGTGGGCAGACGAGGTCGCGCGGCCGGCGGCTCGAACAGCGCCGCCGGCACCAGCACCCAGGCCGCCCCCCGCCGCCCCACCGCGGACAGCGACCAGGCCCGCATGATGGACCTGGTCGAACGCGCCCAGGCCGGCGAGGCCGAGGCCTTCGGCCGCCTCTACGACCAGTACAGCGACACGGTCTACCGCTACATCTACTACCGCGTCGGCGGCAAGGCGACGGCGGAGGATCTCACCAGCGAGACCTTCCTGCGCGCGCTGCGCCGCATCTCCACCTTCACCTGGCAGGGCCGCGACTTCGGGGCCTGGCTCGTGACGATCGCCCGCAACCTGGTGGCCGACCACTTCAAGTCCAGCCGCTTCCGGCTGGAGGTCACCACCGGCGAGATGCTCGACGCCAACGAGGTCGAGCGCAGCCCCGAGGACTCCGTCCTGGAGTCCCTCTCCAACGCGGCCCTGCTGGAAGCCGTACGGAAACTCAATCCGCAGCAGCAGGAGTGCGTGACCCTGCGCTTCCTGCAAGGCCTCTCGGTCGCCGAGACGGCCCGGGTCATGGGGAAGAACGAGGGAGCCATCAAGACGCTCCAGTACCGGGCGGTGCGCACGCTGGCCCGGCTCCTCCCGGACGACGCCCGCTGACCCCTCCACACATCAACACAAACTCACATACATCCGGTGACCCCTCGATGACGCTGTGGTCCGATCATCCTTCGTCCGTAACCCAAGTGCCGCGACGCTCGTTGTGCGGAATGCAGACCCCCTGTGGACACGCCCTGACCGAAGCCGCTCACTCGAAAGTGTGGATGTGCTCAAGGAAGGCAACCTTCCGGACACCCTGGGGAGTCGATCGTCATGACGAGAGGAGGTGCCGCCAGTGATCGCGAACGTGACTCCGCACCGGCGGGCGAACGCCTTCGCCCAGGCCCTGGAGGATCGGACCCCGTCCGACCTTTCGGAACCGGACCCGGCGGCCGAGCAGTCCGAGGCACCTGCCGAACCTGCCGACCACGACCGGCTGTTGGCCCTGGCGAGCGTGCTCGGCGAACGAACGCCGCGCCCAGTGCTGGACCCAGACGTCAAAGTGGTGCAGCGAGCCCAGCTCGTTGCCGCCATGGAGGCCATGGTGCTGGAGGAGAGGGCCGGGGGCGGTGCCGCCCCGGACCCTCAGGTGCCCGAACAGCGGACCGGCCGCGGCGCCCACCGGGCGGCATCGCTCCGGAAATTGCGGCCCCGCTCCCGCTGGTCCAAGGGCATCGCGGCAGGCGGTCTCACCGTAGGTGTGGCCGCGGGGGCCTTCAGCGGAGTGGCCGCTGCCAGTACCGACGCCCTGCCCGGTGACCACCTCTACCCCGTGAAGCGGGGCATGGAGGACCTGAAGCTCGGGATGGCCGACGACGATTCGGACCGGGGCGAGCTCTATCTCGACCAGGCCTCGAACCGCCTGTCGGAAGCCCGCAGGCTGATGGAGCGCGGCCGGGGCGGAAGCGTGCTGGACCACGAGGTCCTGGGCGAGATCCGCCGCGCGCTGGCGGGGGTGAAGCACGACGCGGGAGAGGGCCACCGGCTCCTCCAGGCGGCCTACGAACGGAACGGCGAGCTCGGCCCGATCCAGGCCCTGTCCTCGTTCTCCCGCTCCCACCGCGACGCCTGGGGCAAGCTCCGGGAGAAGCTTCCCGCGCAGCTCACGGACGTGGGCGGCGAGGTGGAGTCGGTCTTCCAGGCCATAGACGAAGACGTGGCGCCGCTGCAGAGCCTGCTCCCGAAGCCACCCGAGCAGACCCGCGGCTCCAGCTCCTCCGGCACCCCGGCCAAGCCGGGCACCCCGAGCGGCAAGCAGCAGTCCGCACCGGCCTCCGGCAGCCCGTCGGGCAGCCCCGCGCCGTCCCCGTCGGGCAGCAGCAGCCTGCCCCCGACCCCGGGCGGCCTCCTGGGCGGTACGGGCGACCTGCTGAACCCGCCGGCAGGCCAGTCGACCCCGCCCTCCCCGGGCACCCCGGACCAGCCCAAGCCCGACATCACCCTCCCGCCCCTCCTCCCGGGCCTCCTCCCGGGCCTGGGCATCAACGCGGAGGACGCGGAGTAGTACGCGAAAACGCCGGCGAGGCTGCTCACAGCCCCGCCGGCGTTCCTCGCTGCGTCCGCTCAGAAGAACACGGACCGCCGCTGCACCAGCAGCTTGTACAGCGTGTGCTGGATCTGCTCCCGCACCTGGTCCGTCAGGTTGAACATCAGCATCGGATCCTCCGCCGCCTCGGCCGCATACCCCGCGGTCGCGATCGGCTCGCCGAACTGGATCGTCCACTTCGTCGGCAAGGGCACCGCCCCGAGCGGCCCCAGCCACGGGAACGTCGGCGTGATCGGGAAGTACGGGATGCCCAACAGCCGCGCGAGGGTCTTCGCGTTGCCGACCATCGGGTAGATCTCCTCCGCCCCCACGATCGAGCACGGCACGATCGGCGTCCCCGCACGGAGCGCCGTCGACACGAACCCGCCCCGCCCGAAGCGCTGCAGCTTGTACCGGTCTCCGAACGGCTTCCCTATCCCCTTGAAGCCCTCGGGCATCACCCCGACCAGCTCCCCGGCCTCCAGCAGCCGTTGCGCGTCCTCCGCGCACGCCAGGGTGTGACCGGCCTTCCGCGCCAGCTCGTTGACCACCGGCAGCATGAACACCAGATCCGCCGCGAGCAGCCGCAGGTGCCGCTGCGCCGGGTGGTGGTCGTGCACCGCCACCTGCAGCATCAGCCCGTCCAGCGGCAGCGTCCCCGAGTGGTTCGCCACGATCAGCGCACCACCCTCCTTCGGGATGTTCTCGATGCCCTTGACCTCGACCCGGAAGTACTTGTCGAACAGCGGCCGCATCAGGGACATCAGGACCTGGTCCGTCAGCTCCTTGTCGTAGCCGAACTCGTCGACCTCGTACTCCCCGGTGACCCGCCGCCGCAGGAACGCCAGCCCGCCGGCGATCCTCCGCTCCCAGCCGCCGCCCGCGGGCGCCCGCTCCGGCACCGCCGCAGGCGGCTCCTCCACCGGCTCCACAGCCGGCTCGGGAGCGGACACCGCCCGGACCATGCGCGGCGCCCGCCGGCGCGGCCGGTCCTCGTCGAACGGAATGACCTTGGCGTCCGCCACTATCTCTTCGCTCCTTCAACCGCGTCCACGTCTGCCTCCAGGCCGTCCACCTTCAGCACGGCCGCCACCCGGTCCACGGCCCGCGCCGCCCGCTCCGGCGACAGCAGGCCGCCCCCGCGGCTCCGCGCGAAGTCCGCGAAGGTCTCGGCGGTCGTGTACATCGGCTCGAAGCCGAGCACGTCCCGCATCTGCGAGGTCTCCACGACCCGGCCGTGCGTGAGGAGCCTTATCTGCTCCGGAGAGAAGTCGGTGATCCCGACCGCCCGCAGCGCCGACCCCACCCACGTCACGGCGGGCAGCAGCAGCGGCAGCGTCGGCCGCCCCAGCCGCCGCGAGCACTGCGACAACAGCAGTACGCCGTCCCCCGCGATGTTGAAGGTCCCGCTGTTCAGCGTGCCCCGGCGCGGCTCCTTCGCCGCCAGCCGCAGCACGTCGAGCACGTCGTCCTCGTGGACGAACTGCAAACGCGGGTCGTAACCCAGCACGGTCGGCATGACGGGGATCGAGAAGTACTCGGCGAGGGCCGAATCGGCGAAGGGGCCCAGGATGTTCGCGAACCGCAGCACGCACACCGCGACGTCCGGCCGCCTGCGCGCGAAGCCCCGTACGTAGCCCTCGACCTCGGCGGCGTCCTTGGCGAACCCGCCCGCCGGCAGCGACTTCGGCTGCGTGGTCTCGGTGAAGACGGCCGGATCCCGCGAGGTGCCCCCGTACACACTGGTACTGGACTTCACCACGAGCCGCCGTACCGTCGGGGACTTCTGGCATGCCCCCAGGAGCTGCATCGTCCCGATGACGTTCGTTTCCTTGACGGTGCTGTGCGCCCCGCCGGTGCCCACGCTGCCCCCGGTGACCGCCAGATGGACCACCGTGTCGACGGCGTGCTCGGCCAGCACGCGGGCGATCGCCGACTGCCTGATGTCCGTACGGACGAACTCGGCCGATCCGAGCCGGTGTGGCGGAGTCACGGCGTCGACCGCGATCACCCGCTCGACATCCGGGTCGCGCTGGATGCGGCGCACGAAGCGGCCGCCCAGCTGCCGGGCAGCCCCGGTGACGAGTACGACCTTCCCCACGAGCTCAGCGCCTCCCTAGAAGAAGAAGTCCCCCGGCTGCACCGCAGCCCCTCCACCAAAGTCTGGTGGAGGGGCTGCGGAAAACACGTACAGCTGCCGTTTACTTCTTGTTACGGCGCTGGACGCGGGTGCGCTTGAGCAGCTTGCGGTGCTTCTTCTTAGCCATCCGCTTGCGCCGCTTCTTGATAACAGAGCCCACGACTACCCTCGCTCACTTCTCTTCATTCGGTGCGGGGCGTCGGGGCCCACACGACCTACGTCGGCCTAGCCTACCGTCCCGAGCTCCGAGCTTGTAATCCGAGGGCATGCCGAGGTCAGTCTCAGGCCGACTCCACCCCCACATAGGACTCTCGGAGGTACTCGTGGACCGCATTCTCGGGGACCCGGAAGGACCGGCCCACCCGGATTGCGGGCAGATGACCGTTGTGCACCAGCCGGTACACGGTCATCTTCGACACTCGCATCACCGAGGCAACCTCCGCCACGGTCAGGAACTGAACCTCACTGAGAGGCCTCTCGCCAGCAGCCATGACACACCTTGACCTTCCGCGCATGACGGGCACCGGCTTCCCCTCCGGTTACTCCTCGTCGTCGCACGCTCACTCCCCAGAGTAGGGGCGCGTGATACGAGTGGGGAAGAGGAGCTACAGCCACTCCTGCCACCCCGTCAGACTCGCCCGATTGAGCACATAGCGCGTAAGCGGTCGGTAGTAGTCCGCACGCACCGCGTCATCGATCGGAACGGCCACCGAGACGCGCCCCTCGGCCTCGCCCACGAAGAGCGCGGGATCGTCCGTATCCGCCAGCCCGATCGCCTCCACACCCAGCTGACCAGCACCGCAGACCCACCCGTGATCCCCCACCACCAACTCCGGCAACGGCCCGCCTGCGTCCGCCAAGGCCCCCAGCGCGAGCCGGACCGGCAGCGGCGAATGGGAGTGCGCGCCGGTCGCACTCCCCGGTGGCCGCACGCCGGGGTCCCGCACCAGTGCGACCCCCCGTACGTAATCGATGCTGTACGTGCGTACGCCGAACCGGGTCGCCATGTCGACACTCACCCCCTGCGCCGGAGTGAGGACAACACAGCCCGCCGCCGACATCGCCTCGGCCAATCCGGCGTAGAAGCCCAGGAGCCGGTGCGGATGCCCCGTCCCGAACAGCACCGGCGACCGCGCCCCGGCCGCCGCCCGCAGCCGCCCCGCAAAGGCCTCCAGCGCGGCCATCGTCCGCTCGGGATCGATCACGTCCGGCCCGCTGACGTGCGCCGGGTCCGCCGACACCCCGCACTTGTCCGCCATCAGCCTCAGCAGGTCACCCTCGCCCCACGCCCACTCCGGATCCAGCCCGAGCAGCACCCGCGGATCGCGCGCCGCGAACAGCCGGTAGCTGCGCAGGCTCTCCTCCCGGGACGTCGCGACGGGCCCGGCCAACCGGGCGGCCAGCAGATGCGCACGCAGCGCGCCGGAGCTCAACACCCTCCGATGCTGCCCCACCGAACCTGGCGGATCATCAATTCCGGAGAACCGCCCCACAGTTGGCGTAACGATGCATCATCAGGTCAGCATGCCGCGCAGCGGGAACACCGCGCGCCGGGCGGCGAGGACGGCTTGATCCGTGCGGTCCGCCGGATCGTAGCCCGCGTCCCATTCCCGCCACGCCACCTCGCGCCCGTCCGTCATCCGGGCCGGCGCCAGCTGCCGCGTCCGCGCGTACACCTCGTCCCGCCAGGAGGCCGGGACCGCGGTCGCCGGGTCGATCGGCCGGTGCGCGGCGATCGCCACCAGGTGCGTCCACGACCGCGGTACGACGTCCACCACCGCGTACCCGCCGCCGCCGAGCGCCAGCCACCGCCCGTCCGCGTACTCGTGCGCCAGCCGGTGACAGGACTCCTGGACGGCCCGCTGGGCGTCCAGGGACACCGCCAGATGGGCCAGCGGGTCCTCGAAGTGCGTGTCGGCACCGTGCTGGGTCACCAGCACCTGCGGACGGAAGTCCGCCAGCAGCTCCGGCACCGTGGCGTGGAAGGCCCGCAGCCAGCCCTTGTCCCCGGTCCCCGCCGGCAGCGCGACGTTCACCGCCGACCCCTCGGCCGCCGCACCGCCCGTCTCCTCCGGCCAGCCGGTCTGCGGGAACAGCGTCCGGGGGTGCTCGTGCAGGGAGATCGTCAGCACCCGCGGGTCGTCCCAGAATGCCGCCTGTACGCCGTCCCCGTGATGGACGTCCACATCCACGTACGCGACCCGCTCGGCCCCCAGCTCCAGCAGCCGGGCCACGGCCAGCGCCGCGTCGTTGTACACGCAGAAACCGGCCGCCCCGCCCGGCATCGCATGGTGCAGCCCGCCCGCGAAGTTGACGGCGTGCGCGGCCTCGCCCCGCCAAACGGCCTCCGCCCCCGCCACCGACTGCCCGGCGATCAGCGCGGACGCCTCGTGCATGCCGTGGAACGCCGGATCGTCCATGGTCCCCAGCCCGTACGAGCCGTCGGCGATCCCGGGATCGGCGGACACCTCGTGCACCGCGGCGACGTAGTCCTCCCGGTGCACGAGCCTCAGCGTCGAGTCCCCGGCCGCCCGGCCCGCCCGTACCTCCATGGCCCGGTCCAGCCCGAAGGCGCGCACCAGGCCCATGGTCAGCGCCAGACGCACCGGATCCATCGGATGGCCGGGCCCGAAGTCATACTTCGTTACCGCCTCGTCCCACATCAACAACCCGCGGCCGCTCATGCCCGACACCGTATCGGGCGTCCCGCGGCCCGAACGAGCGGGCATGGAACAGCGTGACCAGCACGAGGACCATCGGCACGAGCATCGCGCCCCGGTAGCTCCACGCGTCCCCGATCCCGCCGACGAGCGGCGACCCGATCAGGAAGCCGACGTAGTTGAAGATGTTCAGCCGGGCTATCGCCGTGTCCGAATTCCCCGGGAACAACCTGCCCGCGGCCGCGAAGGTCTGCGGCACGATCACGCACAGCCCGATCCCCAGCAGCGTGAACCCGAGCATCCCCACCCACGCCCCCGGCGCCGCCGCCACGACCGCGAACCCGGCGGCCGCGACCACCGTCCCGCCCCGCACCACTGCCGCGGCCCCGAAGCGCCGCACCCCCAGGTCCCCGACGGCCCGCCCGATCAGGGTGGTGACCATGTAGACGTTGTACGGGACGGTCGCCAGCTGCTCGGAGCTCCCCAGCACGTCCTGGAGGTACTTGGCACTCCAGTTCGCCACCGTCGAGTCCCCGATGTACGCGCACGCCATCACCAGGCAGAGCGGCAGCAGCAGCTTGGCGCCGCCGGCGCCCAGCCCCTTCTCCCCGGCCGCCTCGAACGGCGCGTCGACGTATCTGCGGCTGCCCAGCAGGACCAGCGGCACCAGTACCGCCACGGCCGGCAGATAGCTCGGCAGCAGGTCCAGATGCCAATGCGCCCCGGCCCATGCGGCCGAGGCCCCGGCGATCCCCCCGAGGCTGTACGCGGCGTGGAAGCCGAGCATGATGCTGCGCCCGTACGCCCGCTGGAGGCTGACGCCGAGCATGTTCATCGAGGCGTCCAGCGCCCCCACCGACAGCCCGAACACCCCCAGGGCCACCGCCACGTGCCACATCTCGCTGCCGGCTCCGACACCGAGCAGCGCGAGCAGCACCACGGGCTGCGCCCACCTCAGCACCGCGCTGGGCGCCACCCGCTTCACCAGGTGCTCGGTGGCGACGCTGGCGACCCCGGCGAGGATCGGCACGGCGGCGAGGAAGGCGGGCAGCAGGCCGTCGGATATCCCGTACCGGTCCTGGATGGCCGGGATCCGCGTCACGAGCAGCGCGAAGGCCACGCCCTGCGCGAAGAAGCTGAACCCCAGGGCGCTGCGCCCGCGCCGCAGCCGCACATCAACCGTCATGGCGGGTCAGCGTAGGGCCCGGGGCTACCCGTGGGTAGAGAGATCACACGGGCAGTTGCAGGAGCCCCGGGAGCTGCTTCATGTCCCCGAAGTACGCGGTGGCCCCGGGAAGCCGGTCGGCAGGCAGCATCGCCGTGAACGCGAGCACATCCATGCCCGCGGCCACGGCGGCCTTGATGCCCGGCGGGCTGTCCTCGACGACGACACACCGCGCGGGCTCCACGCCCATCGCCCGGGCCGCGTGCAGGAACAGATCGGGCGCCGGCTTCCCCTGGCCCACGTCCTCGGAGCTGAAGATCCACTCCTCTTCGAACCACCCGTCGAGCCCGGCCGCCCGATGCCCGACGCGGATCCGCTCGGGACTCCAGGAGGAGGTCACGCAGTACCCGATCCCGTGCGCGGTCAGCGCCCCGAGCACCTCTTCCACCCCGGGCACGGGCCGCAGCTCCCGCTCGAAGGCGGCGAAGGTCCGCGAGTGCAGCGTCTCGTCGAACTCGTCCGGCAGCCGCTTCCCGGACCGTTCGAGCACGAGGTCGTGCACCCGGTGCACGGCGGCGCCCATGTAGTCGCGGAGCGAGTCCTCGTACGAGGTCGGGTGCCCGATCTCGCTCAGGTACCCGGCCAGGATGCTGTTGGCGAGCGGCTCACTGTCCACCAGCACGCCGTCGTTGTCGAAGATGACGAGGTCATAGCCCATCCCCCAACCCTACGAGCCGTCAGTTCAAGTTCCCGGCAGCCTCGTGCTGGTGATCGGCTGAACATCGGAAGATCCTCAGCTCGCCGGCCCCAGCGGGCCAGCGGTCGAGGTCGAACACAGACAGGCGCCCGAAACGCAGAAAAGCCCCGCACCGAACCCCGGAGGGTTTGGTGCGGGGCTTCCGCAATGATTGTTCGGCGGCGTCCTACTCTCCCACAGGGTCCCCCCTGCAGTACCATCGGCGCTGAAAGGCTTAGCTTCCGGGTTCGGAATGTAACCGGGCGTTTCC